>NZ_JAIQXX010000009.1 GCF_021887715.1 Winogradskyella immobilis | reverse complement strand
ATTGCATATAAAATAAATTACAATAGTAATTTGATTTTATCAACGCAATATGCGGTTGACAGCGGACATTTGACATAACGGCAAATTATAGGACAAATGCTTTTTTAACGCTGCGAAGCAAACCGTTTCTAGTTTAATGCCCAAGTACTGCACACTAAAACCAATAGTACTAAAGCTTCTGGGATATTTTACATAATATCATTATAGTTGACTAATGGTATGTTCTTAGTAAATAATCAATAATAGCATTTGTCCTATAATTTATATTATGTAAAATATAATTAATAACAACCATACTCTATACTTGATTATATGTAAAACTTAAATTGAATTATCTAATATGACTTCCGGCATTAACATCAATCGTTGCACCTGTAGCATGATCCATTAGTCCGCTACACATTAAAGCTACTAATGGCGATAAATCTTCAGGTGTTGTTAATTCCTCTAAAGCAATTTCTTCAAGAATACGTTCTTCACCATAATTAGCAATAAATTGTTCTGCCATTTGTGTTTTAGTAAATCCTGGAGAAACTACAAATGCCTTAATATTTTCTTTTCCGAATGAACGCGCTACGCTACGTGCTAAAGACGTTATTCCACCTTTAGATGCTGCATAAGCTAAATACTCTTCTGTTTCGCCTCTAAATACGGCTCTACTTCCAATATAAACAAAACGTCCACCGTTTTGCGTGCGATACTGATCTATACCAAGTTTAGTCAATAAGCCTACCGCATCTAGGTTTATAGCCATGGTCTTTCTCCAAACAGAAAACCAATCCTCTATTGTTGATTTTGATGAATGTTCTAAAAATACTCCTGCATTTAAAACAATGGCATCTATAGTTTTATACTGACTTTGTACTGCTTTAAATAAAGCAATCACTTCTTTTTCTTTAGCTAGATCAGCCTTAAACGCTTTAGAACCATTGTTGTGGTTGTTTACTAAAGCTTCTGCAGAAGTTTTATCGCTATTATAATGCACTGCAACTTTAGCGCCGTTTTGCATTAAATAATCCGCAATAGCTTTACCTATACCTTTTGAGGCACCAGTGACTAAAATAACTTTATCAGAAACGTCAATCTGCGTCATTACAATATGTTTTTTATCCAACCGCCATCAACAGCTAAAGATGTTCCTGTAATATAACTGGCACGAGCACTTGCTAAAAAAGTTACTGCTGCTGCAAATTCTTCTGGGTTTCCAAAGCGTTTTAAAGGAATTTCGTTCACCGCTTCAGCAAACGTAGGGTTCTTTTCAATTAATGTTTTTAAACGATTCGTTTTTGTATAACCTGGCATTACATTATTTACCGTAATGTTATATTCTCCCAATTCACTAGCCAAAGTTTTCATAAGTCCTACAACCGATGCTCTAACAGAATTCGATAAAATTAAATTCTCTACAGGTTGTTTTACCGCTTGTGAGGTTATAGAGATAATTCGACCCCAAGGTTGTGTTTTCATGCCTGGTAGAAAACTACGGACTAAACTCACAGCACTGCCTAGTAAAAGTTCGTAAGTGGTATTCCAATCGTCTTGCGATAAGGTTTCAAAACGTCCAGAAACAGGACCACCTGTATTGGTTACTAAAATATCAATAGCCGTATATTGCTTTAAAATAGTGTTTACAATACGATCACGATCTTCAGCAATAGATAAATCCCCGATAAATGCTGAGACCTTACCAGAACCTACTCCATCAATTTCTTGCTTTGTAGCTTCTAATAATTCTGTATTTCTACCATTAAGAATAACATGAGCTCCTTCCCTAGCCAATTCTAAAGCCACACTTTTACCTAAACCTTGACTAGATGCCGCAACAAAAGCAATCTTATCTTTAAGTCCTAAGTCCATATTGTTTGATTACGAATCGTTTCTTAAATAATTATCGGTACCATCTAACCAATCTGACCTAATTGGTGTCCAAGTATCTATTTCTTCAACATCAGTTACCATTAACGCTTCATGAGGTACATTTGCAGGAATAACCACAACATCACCAGCATGCATATCAAAGGTTTCTTCTTTGTCTGCACCAAACCAAAAACGCATTGTACCAGAAACAACCTGAGTCACTTGTTCGTTAATATGGCTGTGCAATGGCACCATAAACCCTTTTTTAAATTTCATTTTAGCAATCATTACTTTATCTCCATAAACTAATTTGCGCTCCATTTTTGGACCAACCTGTTCTGTTGATACTTCATCCCAATTGTGTCGTTTTACCATCATAATTTTATGTGATTTTGTCTAACAAATATATCTAATCCTTATATAAGAATATTTTTATTTATAAAAGTATTAACGCTTAGGGCTATTATAGCTTTTAGATATTTTATCGCGCTTTGTATTAATAAAATATACGCCTAATAATAGTAATACTGCAGCAGAAATGGTTTGTAAAGTAATTTGTTCTTCTAAAAATTTCCAACCTAAAAGTAATGCTATAATAGGGTTAACATAAGCCGATGTTGCAACTTTCTCTGGCGAAACATTTTTTAACAAGTAATTAAACGATGTAAAAGCAGCAATACTACCAAACAGTACTAAACCTACCATAGACAGTTGTGTTTTAAGTGTCCAATCGGTTAATGCGATCCAAGATTCACCAAATAATCCACTTGCAATACAAAGGATAATGCCTGCTGTTAACATTTGATAACCTGTACCTATAAAGAAGTTTTTGGGCAAATCGGCTTGTGCTATAAATAAGCTGCCAATAGCCCAACATAATACACAAGTAAAAATAACGATGATGGCTAAAGTACTTCCGTCTTGAAATGTGAGTTCTTTTTGACTAACAAGTAAATACATACCAACAATCCCTAATGCAATACCAATTATAGATTTTAATTTAATCGCTTTCTTTTGATAAATACGCATTAATATTAAAATGAGTAAAGGGTTTATAGAGGCTTCTAATGCTGCAAATCCGCTATCGACATACTTTAATGCCCAAACTATAGCTCCATTACCATAGGCTAAAAACAAGAATCCGGCTATAGTGCAATTGATAAGTTGTTTTTTAGAGACACGTAAACTTTTCTTTAACAACTTAGCTATAATAAGAACCAAAATCCCTGCAAAAGAAAAACGTACTCCTGCTAACATAAATGGCGAAAGTTGCATTACCGCCATTTTATTTAACATGTATGTAGAACCCCAAAACACATAAATAGAAAAAAACGAGAGTATAATTAAGATGGTTTTTTTTCGCATTTATATTGGGTTATTATAACAGTTTCGTTTTTCTTATAATAAGGTTAGTCTTCTGGTGGATAGCCATGAATCTGTTCAAACACGTCATCAAAATTCTGACGTAAATATGAGTTTAGTTTCTTTTTGTAATCGTCTTTTAGCCAACTGATAAAATTATGTGTGCTTTTACTAATACACTTGGCGTAAACCGCTATTCTATTATTAATATCATCTTTTAATAATTTTGCTAAAGCAATAGCATCGTAAACATCTTCGCTATTTTCTATGCACATTTTAGCATGGTGTTCTATAGAACGCTCTAAAACCACTTTAGAAGATTCCCCTTTTGCTGTAGCATCAATATAAACCTGTTTTACATCAAAATACGTATCTTCTGATTTGGCAAAATCTTCCTGAATATCTTCATGTAATTCGTGTCTAAATTTTGCTTCAATAGATTCATCAGACTGAATACGATCTATGTAGTAATTAGGAGATTTAAAAATCATTTGCCAATCTAAATCAGCTCCCCAAGGTCCAAATCGGTAATAATTATTTCCTAAATCAACAACTGTAAATTTCGATTTATTATTCAAAATACGAGAACCACGACCAATCATCTGATAATACAAGGTTAAAGACTTGGTCGCTCTATTGAGGATAATCGTATCTATAGTGGGTTCATCAAAACCGGTGGTTAAAATACTAACTGATGTTAATATGGCATTTGGTGTTTCTTTAAACCATTGTAAAATTTGGGCACGTTGTTTTTTAGTCGCTGTATTATCTAAATGCATAATAGGAATACCTGCTTGTCTAAATGCATAATACACGTTTATTGATGTATTGATTCCGTTATTAAAAATCAAAGTCTTTTTACCGAGTGAATGCTTTTTGTAGGCATCTACAAGCTTTTGAAGCATTGCCGGACTAGAATATAAGTCTTCAGACGATTTTACAGTATAATCACCGTTAGAACCTACTTCTAAAGATGTTAATCCCATATCGTATTGAAAAACTTCTGCACGTGCTAAAAATTCATTTTCTATAAGTGCTTCAATAGTTTCACCTGCAATAAGTTCATTATAATTATCTTTCATCGGAAGTTCTTTATTAGAACTCAGTGGCGTTGCAGTAACACCTAAAATAAAAGACGTTTCAAAGAATTTAAACAGTTTAGTAAATGAATTGTAATGTGCTTCATCAATGATTACTAAACCTATATCAGAAATATCTAATTTACCATCATTAAGACGGTTATTTAAAGTTTCTACCATAGCCACAAAACAACTATAGTTGGCTTGATCGTCTAAATTGGCCTTACTATTAACCACCTTGTTTTCTACTCCAAAACTGGTTAGCATTGTAGACGTTTGGTTACATAACTCAATACGATGCGTCATTACCAACACTTTTCTGTCATGGTTCTTTAAGTATTGACGAACCATTTCTGAGAAAATAACCGTTTTTCCACCACCGGTTGGTAATTGGTATAACAAGTGATAATCGCTGGGAGCAGTATCAAATTTCTCAAAGATTTGCTGAATAGCTCCTTGCTGGTAGTTATATAATTCTTTTCCTGATTTTTTATCCTGTAGCGCTTCTACTCTATCTGACATGCTTAAACGAACTTCATATTATATATTAACGCAAAATTACATAAATTAAAATGCTATATCTGTTGTTTAGTAGAATTAAAATATCCTAAATTTTATAATGAATTACATAGGGTTTCTTGAAGTTATATAAATTGTAATTTTTAAATTATTTTTATCAAATATGAATACTGTAAATAACTAATTATCAATATATTTAAGTACTATCATTGAAATATTTTATATAAGTAATATTTGTATTAGAATTGGTGTAGAAAAGAACTGTATAAATTAATAAATAATTTCGTATTTAAAATCTTTAAATTTCTGTATTTTGTGATTCTAAAATTTAAAATGTATTGAAAGTTTGTATTGCCGAAAAACCCAGTGTGGCTAGAGAAATTGCATCCGTATTAGGTGCAACTACAAAACGTGACGGCTACTTTGAAGGCAATGGTTATGCCGTTACTTATACATTTGGACATTTATGTACGTTAAAAGAACCTAGCGACTATAAACCGTATTGGAAAAGTTGGGATTTAAATAACTTACCTATGCTTCCTGAGAAGTTTGAAGTTAAAGTTTCGGACAATCAAGGAATAAAAAAGCAATTCAGTATTGTAAAAAGCCTATTTGACAAAGCAGAAGTTGTTATAAACTGTGGTGATGCTGGGCAAGAAGGAGAGTTAATACAACGTTGGGTGCTCAACGAAGCTAATTATAAAGGAGATGTAAAACGACTTTGGATTTCATCTTTAACTACAGAAGCCATAAAAGAAGGCTTTAAAAATTTAAAACCTGCATCAGATTATGATAATCTATACTACGCTGGGTTTTCACGCTCAATTGGCGATTGGTTATTAGGCATTAATGCCACACGATTATATACCGTAAAACACGGAGGTTATAAACAAGTGCTTTCTGTTGGTCGTGTGCAAACTCCTACGCTTGCCATGCTTGTTAACCGTTGGAAAACCATTGAGAATTTTAAGCCTCAACCCTATTGGGAATTGCAAACCATTTACAGAGATACAGTGTTTAATTACGAAGACGGTCGTTTTTTAAAGATGGAAGACGGAGAAGTATTAGCAAATAAAGTAAAAGAACACGATTTTGAAGTCGTCTCAGTGACAAAAAAGAAAGGCAAAGAGTATGCACCAAAACTTTTTGATTTAACAGGCTTACAGGTATATTGTAATACGAAGTTTGGGCTATCAGCTGATGAAACCTTAAAAATTGCTCAGCGATTATACGAACAAAAGGCCATTTCGTATCCAAGAGTAGATACTACTTTTTTACCAAATGATGTTTACCCTAAAGTCAAAAGTATATTATCAAAACTTAGTAGTTATGCAACATTAACTACTCCTCTACTCGCTCAAAAAATTAAAAAATCATCTAAGGTTTTTAATGATAAAAAAGTAACCGATCACCACGCTATAATTCCAACTGGTATAGAAATACACATGCAACACAATGAGCAACGTGTTTATGACGCTATAGTTAGACGGTTTATTGCTGTGTTTTATAACGATTGTGAAGTGTCTAACACTGTTGTTATTGGTAAAGCTGCCGAGGTAAAATTTAGAACTACAGGAAAAGAAATACTAAGTAAAGGTTGGCGTGTTGTATTTGAATCTGAAAAATCAACTAAGAATGAAGATTCTATTTTACCAACATTTGTTGAAGGAGAAAAAGGAAAACATCAACCTTCTTTTATAGAAAAACAAACCAAGCCACCAAATCAATTTACAGAAGCCTCTTTATTACGCGCTATGGAAACAGCTGGTAAACAAGTAGATGATGATGAGTTAAGAGATATTATGAAAGAAAATGGTATCGGTAGACCTTCTACACGTGCTAATATTATTGAAACGCTATTTAGACGTAAGTATATAAAGCGAAATAAAAAGCAATTAATACCTACCGTAACTGGAATTCAATTAATTGATACTATTAAAAATGAATTGCTAAAATCCGCAGAACTTACCGGAAGTTGGGAAAAACAATTAAAAGATATTGAAAAAGGTGAGTTTTCTGCTTCTGCATTTATAAAGGGTATGAAACGTATGGTTGATGCTCTTGTCTATGAAGTACGAAGTGAAAACGTACAGACTAGAATTTCTGCCGTAAATAATAAACCATCTGGCAAGCCAAAAGCAAAGTCAAAGGCTAATACGGTAAATCTCATTGGTGCTTCTTGCCCAAAATGTAAGTCTGGTCAGCTTATAAAAGGGAAATCTGCTTATGGATGTACGCTTTATGGCAAATCTTGTGATTTTACTTTACCGTTTAATTTTGGTGGTAAAAAGGTTTCAGAAAATCAATTCCTACGCTTATTAAGCAAAGGATCTACAGTAAACTTAAAAGGTTTTAAAATTGAAGGCAACACCATTGAAGGTTTGCTCAGGTTTGATGATCATTTTAAATTAAAACTAGAACCTAAAAAAGCAAAGTCAACACCAGTTAACGCTGGTGATATTTGCCCTAAATGTAAAACTGGCCAGGTTTTAAAAGGAAATACTGCTTTTGGTTGTAGTAATTATAAGGTTGGTTGCGACTACCGAGTTAGCTTTTAATTTTTCACATCTGTGATTATTTTTAAAGCTTCTACAGACTCAAAAAGTTCTGGAATCATATACTGAAGATCTCTTGGTGTGACCTCCTTAAAATAGTCTAACAAATCTTTAGAAGTGACATATCTATCTGTTTTAGTCTTTAAAACACCATTTCTAGTATTCCAATCCTTAAGAAAACGTCTTAATGCCTTATTAACGTTCTCCTCTCCTATTGCCTTTTGAAATTGATACATTTGGATGGCACCTTTGGCATAGTACACATAGTCTTGATTTTCTACTAAAGCCAATGAAGGTTCCTTTAAAGCTTCTCTATCTTGACCTTTTTTATAAGTCTCGTTTTGCAACTCTAAAAATTGAAGTAGTTTGTCTTCAGAATAGTGTTCTTTTAAAACCATCATCGCAGCATATTGTGATAATGTTTCTAAAATAAAGTGTCTTCCTTTTACATTTGCGGCTTCTACTTGCATTCCAAACCATTGGTGCGCAATTTCGTGAGCAGTAACATAAAATGCCATATCTACATCGTTTTCATCATCTATATCTAATACAAAACCTATAGATTCTGAAAAAGGTATGGTTCCAGGAAATGATTGTGCAAATTGCGCATAACGTGGAAACTCCATGATTCGTAAGTGCTCATATTGGTAAGGACTAAAATTTTTAGTGAAATAGTTTAGAGATGCTTTCATAGACGATAGCATTCTATCTAGATTATAATCATGTCCTTTATGATAGTATATCTCTAGGTCAATAGGTGTTGTTATTGAATCCTTTTGAGACATCCATTGATCTTTTTTTATCTCATATTCCGCAGAAACAATAGAATAAAAATTTATGATTGGAATTTTCATTTTATAATGAAAATAGTTACGTTCATTTTCTGTCCATTGCTCTAACAACTCTCCAGGAACTAAAGCGGTTTGCGATTTGGATGTACCAATAATCATTTCAAAATTTAAGCCGTCAGAATCACTACCTGACCTCGCATTTACAAGCTCATTAACATTTTCTCTTTCTGCTTTATTAGATCGTAAAGGTAAATTATAGTCTTCACGATCACTAGGATCATTTAGTTCATATTTTCTAGTATATCCTATGGTTGGTAAATCTGAATTACTAAAAAATGTTCCATTTTTGTTGATATTCACATTAGAACTCCCTGATTCAAAACCTTTTGTCATAAAGTTTTGCTTAAAGTACATTTTTATAGAATCCCCTGGCTTTAAGACTTTATTTAGATTGAAAATTGAATAATCAAACTTTTTATATTGATTGTCTCGCGTGGCTCCACCTTCAAAGGATAAGCTATCTATTGTGATATTCCCTTCTAGAAGTTTTTGAATATGAATAGATGCTATGTCTTCCGTGTTAGTATTCTTCAAAATATAATAGCCTTCTACTGTATAATCTCTAGTTGAAGGATACAACTCCAATTTTAAATTAACATCTACAATTTTAGGTTGCGGCAGATATTCAAACTGTTTAAGTTCTTTTTCATAGTCTACTCTAAAGGCAGTAGCCTCAGAAGCTGTCCAATAGTCATTCAACACATTAGTGTTGTAAAATATAAAACTCCCAATGGCTATAACCATTAAAAACACGATTGAAGCTAACTTAAAAAGTGGTTTGCTTAATCGGTATTTGCCAGTTTTAAAACGCTTTACCAAGTTAGTTTCAATGCCTCTAACGGATACCAAAGATGCTATAATCAGTAATAGTATTCCGAAGAGCAACCAGTATGATTTAATAAATAGGTATGGTTTTAAAAAATGACCATAACCATTCATTTCAGAATACGTACCTATAGTATTACCACCAAACAGATATAAATCATGATCAAAGCCAAATGCACCAAGAGCAGTATTGGCAATAAAGAAGGTTATGACCAGCATGATTCCTACAAATTTATGATTTACAACAGATTGAATAAAAAAGGCTACACAAGTATATAATGCTAGAAATGGTAAAATCTCTAAAAAGAAACCATAAAAATAGACGTGTAGTTCATATTTATAATAGCCACTCAATGTTTGAAATATAATGCCTGAACTAATTAAGGCGAGCATTAGCACTATATAAATTAAGTTTAAACCAACATACTTGCCAGCTAACTTTATAAAACTCGACATCGCTGTAGCGTCATAAATTAAATTTAGTTTTGCACCTCTTTCTTTCCATACCAATTCTCCTGAATAAAAAACTAAAATAATTATGAAAAAAAATATGGATGTTTCTTGAAGTTCCTCAACTATAAAATACGTAGCAGGATAACTATCAACACCATAAACAGTACCCAAGTTTACAGAGTTAACAAGAATAATAATCATACCACATATAACAATAGCCCAAAAGGAAGGTTGCTTGCAAATACCCATAAAATAAAACCAAGAAAACTGTTTTAATTGTGCCCACTTTGATCTTAAATCGTATTGCTTTTTAGCATCTGGTATAATGACTTCATTGCCATCATTGATATTAGTCTTTGATATTTGTTTTCGTTTTCCTTTAGAGCGTTTTTCTTTAACAACATTAAAATTGAATTTATGATAACCATATACTAATGCTGCTATCCCAAGAGAAAACCAAAATAGTTTGTTATACAAAAGCGCTCCTATAAAAGGAAGGTCTTGAGTGCTCTTCTCTAGAGTAGTCCAGGATTTTGTGATAAAAGTTGTTGTGGTTAATGAGAACGGATCTAAGATAGCTTGCCAAAACTCGTTAGTTATAGCTTTGGTTAACATAAATACAACAAATAAGAAGATACCTTGTGTATACACTACTACAAGATTTCTACTTAATGCACCTGTTACAAAAAATAACGCAGCTCCAAAAAATACAGTAGGTAAGGTTACTAATAAAAAGGTCTTTAAATAGACCAATCCATTAAAAGTTAATAATTCATCCGCAGCAATCCAAGGCATCAATTCACCTAGCATCATTCCCAAAGGAATGCCACTAAACACAAATAACAAAACTGTAAACGATCCCAAAAATCGACCTAACAAGTAATCTCTTTTGTGAATTGGAGTAGAAAACATAAGTGATTCTATGTTGTATTCAAAGTCTCTTAACACCGAGACTCCCATTATCATAGAAGCTAAAATCATGAACAAACCTGTAATTGCTCCCATAGATTTTGCAACTACCAAGGGCGAGTTTTTTTTCATAAGCCCTAAATCAGTGCCTTGAAAAATAAAGTCGACTCCAACAATTGAGAATAAAAATAGAAACAAAAAAAACACATAAGTGTCTGGTCGTTTGATACGATATTGTATTTCGAACTTAAAAATATGGTACCACATAATTATATAGATTTAGAGTTCGAATGATTAAATATTTCAGAAAAATACACATCCTCTAATTCGGCATTGATAAGCGTAAAGCCATCTCTTGGATTCACATCACTTAAGATGTGAATGGTTGGTTTTCCAAGAAATAACTTTTCACTAATGACCTTGTAATTTTGTTTATAGAAACTTAATTCAGACTTTTCTATTGTTTTCTTATAGACCTTCCCTTTTAGTTCCTCTAAGATTTGTAGAGGATTTCCCTTTAAGCAAACCTGCCCTTGATTAATAATCGCCATGTTCGTACAAAGCTCTTTAACATCATCAACTATATGCGTAGATAAAATAACAACGGTATGTTCTCCTAATTCACTTAATACATTGTAGAATCGATTACGTTCAACAGGATCTAATCCTGCAGTAGGCTCATCTACAATAAGTAACTTCGGGTTATTCAGTAAGGCTTGTGCTATGCCAAAACGTTGTTTCATTCCACCTGAATATCCTTTAAGGTTTTGTTTTCGAACATCATACAAATTGGTTTTATGCAAAAGTGCTTTTACTAAGTTTTTACGTTCGCTTTTATTGGTAATTCCTTTTAGTACTGCAAAATGATTGAGTAATACTTCGGCAGATATTTTAGGATACAAACCAAATTGTTGTGGTAAGTATCCCAATACCTGTCGTAACTCATTTTTCTGTTTTAAAACATTAATATCTCCTAAAGCAACAGTACCGCTGTCAGCTTCTTGTAATGTTGCAATAGTTCTCATTAAAGTGGATTTACCAGCTCCATTTGGACCTAATAAGCCAAACATGCCTTTTGGTATTTCTAAAGAAACATTTTGCAAGGCTTCAATTCCGTTAGCATATGTTTTAGAAAGATTATCAATGATGAGTTTCATAATGTTCGTTTTTTGATTGATGAGGACAAACATATAGCCGTTTTTGGCCTTTAAAAACTGATAGTGATACAAATAGATAAATTAGGGGTAAACAGATTATCTAGGACTACAAAGGCTTCATGTAACACATTTGTGATCGTTTATCATCAACTACATACTGTTTATCAACTAATTTGTAAGCCGTGTTTTATTTAACTAATATTGATTTATGAATTTCAAAATTCCAGATAGAAAAAAGAAAATGATTAAGCGACTTTATAAAATTGCACTTGTTCTTATTGGTCTAATTGTTGTCATTTTTAATGACACTTTTGGTAAATTAGATGGGTTTGTAGAATTTATAGCATTATATTTTATAATCATATTTATCACTATTGCACGTTGGCTTTTTAAGCAAATCAAATTCATTATTAGATTAAAGAATGAAAAATCAAAAACAGAATTGATGCATTTAAAAAGTCAAGTTAATCCACATTTCTTTTTTAATATGCTTAACAACTTATACGGTTTAGTCGATAAAGATTCTAAAAAGGCTCAAGAGCTTATCTTGAAACTTTCTGACATGATGCGCTATAGCATATATGATGGGGAAAAAGATACCGTTTTATTGTCTGAAGAAATTACGTATTTAGAGAATTATATAGAACTTCATAAAATGCGGTATCATAAAGTTATTGATGTACAATTCAATATTGAGACAAACGACAACGATTATGAAATAATGCCACTACTTTTTATTATTCTATTAGAAAATGCATTTAAGCATGGTGTTGAAAATTTAAGAGAAAATGCTTATGTTCATATAAATTTAGTGGCACATAATAATGAAGTGATATTTGAGATAGAAAATAATTTTGATGTTACAGAAGATAAAGAAGAATCAGGAATTGGTTTAAAAAACTTAAAACGTAGATTAGAGTTGGTATATCCCAAAAATCATATGCTCACGAAATCAAAAACAGATAATATCTATAGCGCTAAATTGAATATTAATGGCTTATGATTAAATATCTTATTATAGACGACGAACATATTGCTCACGATATTATAAAAGGCTATTGTGATATGCTTCCAAATTTAGAATTCAAAGCAGATTGCTATGATGCCATTGAAGCTATTGACTATTTGAGTAAACACACAGTAGATCTCATTTTTTTAGATTTAAACATGCCCAAGTTAAAAGGATTTGAATTTTTAAAAACCTTGTCATCTCCTCCTAAAGTTATTGTGACGACGGCGTATAGTGAATTCGCCATAGAAGGCTACGAATTAAATATTGTTGATTATTTATTAAAGCCGTTTAGTTTTGAACGCTTTTTAAGTGCTGTAAATAAAGTCACAAACTCTTCTAATACTTCAAATAAAGATGAAAGTAAGATCAAACTAAATCCTGAAGGAAGACATGTTTTTTTAAAGCAAAATAATAGTCATATTCAGGTAGATATAGATTCTATCTTATTTATTGAAGCTTCTGGCAATTACACCAAGATTATTACTAATGACAATACCATAAGTATTCGTGAAAAAATATCTGATACGATAGCTCTTTTATCTGATACTGATTTTCTTCAAGTCCATAAATCATTTGCAGTTGCAAAAAAACATATACATCGTATTGAAGGGAATCGAATCTATATGGGAGATCATATTGTGCCTATTGGGAAATTGTATAAGGCTAATGTTAATAGGTTATTAAAATAAAGTTTAGAAATTAAGAGACTTTATCGGTACATAAAAATCCTCCTCAGAATCTTCACTTCCATTTTTATACTTGTCTCCCATCACTTGGAAGTGTGGTCTATCGTCAATTGCATAGCCTGATGATGGTAGCCATTCGGTCATTATACCTTGGTAAGTTGCACCAGCATCCATACCTTTTTGGAGAAAAACAGCATATGTACCTTCAGGTATCGCAAAGGCATGCATTCCTTCGGGTATCAGCTCTATATCAGAAACTTCAACACTGGCCCAAATATTAAAAGACGCATCAAAATTCTTAAAATCAGAATATTCTTGCAATGCAATAAATTCATTGTTTACAGTATTTTTAATGGTTATTCGATTTGGCATAAAACGTTTCCACAACGCAACTATATTGCCGAATTGACCATGATGCATCTTGCTTTTCATGCCAATTAGTTTCTTCTCCGGAAGTTGTATAATTCTGGGGTTCATTATTACTTTTTAATTTTTGAAACAACCTTAAATGATTGATTTTGAGATGATTTTGATTCACTTTGAGCTAATTCTATAGCTTCTTTAATCAAAGCTTTAACTGAATTATTTTTAAAATCTTCAACACTAGTTATGGGAATATGACGAATTAATTTCCCTGTGCCTTTTAGTAATTGTTTTGGATCAGATAATAGAGCTCCTTTATTAAAACCTAAATTTAAATGGCTTGTATAAATCGGAATCATGCAGAAACTATCACCTAACTTTTCAGATAAAGAATAAACTGATGTCAAAGCATGTGTATGGTACAACAATTCTGTTGACATAGGATAATGACTTAAAACAAATGTTCTTAACTCTATATACAAATCTATAAGCTCTTGATCTTTGTACTTAAGCACATTCAGAAAATGTGGATGTACATCTTTATTTAAACTCATAACTTAAAAATATAAAAAAACCATCTTAATGTACATTAAGATGGTTATATAATTGTAGAACGTATAATATTATGCTTGTTTTACTTTAACAGCATTCATTCCTCGTTGTCCTTTTTCTAGCTCAAACTGTACATTGTCATTTTCTGTAATCTCATCAAGAATACCACTAACATGTGTAAAGTATTTTTCATTATTCTCAGCATCAATGATAAATCCGAAACCTTTAGAAGAATCAAAGAATGATACTTTTCCTTTTCGAATAGGATCAAATTCTACTTTTTCACCTGGAAGTGTTTTTGGGATACTGACTTCTATATTCTCTGCTTCAACTTCTATTTTTTGAGTTGGATCTGGCGGTGTATCTGTTAAATTACCATTAAAATCTACATATGCTATAGGTATACCACCTGTGCCTCCGTTAGCTTCTTTTTCTAATTTACGCGCTTCCATTTTTTTGCGCTTATCTTCTCTTTTCTTTAAACGTTTTTTTTCTTTTTCGCTTTTATTAAAGGTTTGTTGCGATTTTGCCATGTATGATTATAAAAATTATATTGCTGTAAAGATAGGTTTTTAGTTAAGAGAAGTCCTATGTTTATTGATTTTTCTTTAACTCTTAATGATTTTTTAATCTCCTAAATTTTAATAGTCTCGCTTTATTGCAAAAAAAATCGTGCTATTTTTTATCTGCAAATTAGATTTAGCAGCGTCAAAATAACACGACGATTTTTTTAATTATTTAGGGTCTAAAATGGCATTGATACGTTCAATACAATCTCTATAATGGTATTTTGTTTCTGTATTTACTGCTCCATTAGCGGCACTTCGTAATGCTTGTTTCATTACATTTAATTCTCCACGTACAATTGATCTTACGTCAGATTGATTTACATTATAAAACTTTCTTGAGAATTGTCTATTCATCTCTCCTGTCATTAAAAATCCTAAGCGATCTATATGTGCACGCTGTAAGTTTCTGCGATACACATCTACATTAGATCCAGAATTCATTTCGGACCAAATGCCTTTTCTTAAATCTCTTAGCATATCTAAAGCCTTGTAATTACTAGAATCTAAAGCACTGTAATCGATTAAACGTCCAATACGCTCAAAATCTAAAAGGATATTTAACTGACGTGCTTGCAAACCTCTTAAACGCTCTGTGTAACCCGCATAATCTATATTCGTTAAAATGTTTTTATCTAGTAACCATGTTGGTGTTGCAAAAGCATTTTTTTGTAACCATTGCAATGCTGTTTTCTGATCTTCTTTAGACACCATACTATATACCGAGCCCGATTGCGAAGGGTTTTTAGTATCGTCATAAACACCTCCTACATGGCGTGTTACATGTGTAATATAACGGTTCCATACTCCTAACAATTCTCCATACAACTCTCCTAAGTCATCGTAGTTATTTGTTTGATCACTCGTCCATGCAGGTAAATTAGCAGCAACTATTTTTAAGTTTTTAAGCCCATAAGTACTTGCTTTTACACTATTGTTACCAATATCTTCAGTTTGTGTTGTTGGATCAAAATTACTGCCTTGACTTCCAAATTTATAAATAGGATCTCCTGCCTTTTCAGTTACCCATTTATTTAATGTAGAACGTTCTGCTTCTGGTGAATTTGCATTAGGTAAATAACGGTATCCAAAATTAATAGCATAATCATCATAAGGTCCTAATTGTCTCACAAAACGTACACCTATATCTCCTGGTTGCGCTATATAATTATAACGCGCATAATCCATTATTGTAGCTGCAATGCCATTTTTTTGTGTGAATGGGCCATTTCTATAACTCTCTACATCGTAAGCATAACTCGCAGCCATATTATGAGGCAAACCTAAAGTATGACCAACTTCGTGAGCAATTACCATTTTCATCATTTCTCCAATTTCTGCTTCAGGTGTATTTAATGTACGCGCTGAAGGATTTGCTGCACCTGTTTCTAAAAGATAGCGGTTACGGTATGAACGCAAATGGTTATGATACCAGATAATATCACTCTCTATAATTTCACCAGTACGCGGATCAGAAACACTTGGTCCTGTTGCATTACGTGTAGTACTCGCCACATAGCGTATTACTGAATATCTAATATCTTCAGGACTAAAATCTGGATCTTCTTCTTTACTTGGCGGGTCTTTAGCGATAATTGCATTTTTAAAGCCCGCAGCCTCAAATGCTTTTTGCCATAACTCTACTCCTTCTTTCATATAAGATCTAAATTTTTCTGGAGTAGCAGGATCTAAATAATAGACTATTGGCTTTATTGGCTCTACCAACTCACCTCTTTTATAAGCTTCAATGTCTTTAGGAACAAGTCTCCAACGACGAAGATATGTTTTACGGTCTGCTTTTAACTCTTCACTTCCATAATCGAATTTACTTAATGTAAACCAACCGACACGCTCATCAAACAAACGCGGTTGCATTTTGTCTTTAGGTAATAAAATCATAGACTGATTCATTTGCACACTAATCGTCTCATCTCCATTATTTCCTGGTGGCTGAGAAGCATTATATGTAAAGTCTTGGATGACTTCTATATTCTCAGGAAAGCTTTTCATTGAGTTGATAAAACTTCTTGATTTATCTAAATTACGAACTCTATATTGAGTTCTTGCTCTAGAAGACAACCCACTTAATGCTTTTACGTCAGAGCCATAAAAGTTAGTAACATCAATCACTACTTTGGTAGAATCTTTAGAGATTGCTTGAATATCGAACGCATATAATGTAGGCTCGTAATTATTAGATTCTACAGAAATATTGATAGGTAGTTCTTCATCAGCAATAGCACTATACGATTTTTCTTTGATTAAGATTTTGTCTTTAAAACGCTCCCAACGCACTAAACGGGTATTGGTTTTTGTACCTGCATTAACAAAGCCACCGCCAAAATTAGCAGGTAATTTTGCAAAACGACTTACTAAAAGCATATCTGTATTTAGATATTCGTTAGGGATTTCAAAGTAGAATTTATCACCAACCGTATGGACATCAAACAATCCGTTGTCAGTCTTTGCATCTTTAGTAATTACTTTGTTGTAATCTTTAATTTTACCTTGTTTTTTCTTTGGTGGAGGTGTTGGTTTAACTGCAGTAGCAGCTTCTTTTTTTCGTTTTCTTTTAGATTGTGCATCTATATCATTAAGGCTAATAGCAATAACAAAACAGATCATTAGTGAAATAATTTTTCGCATTTTAAATGAGATAGTAGTTAATAATTTCGGTTAATTTTCGTTAAAGGTAAATAATAGATTTTTAGTTTTTCAAAATTTCTTAAAAGCTGTTAAAATCATGTGGTCTATCCACTTTTCTAACTTATTTTTGTAATAAATTATGAGTTATGTTTTCGCTTTTCAACATCTTTAGAATTGTAGCTTTTTTAGAAGGCTTATCGTATATATTATTATTAGGTATTGCTACACCTGTTAAGTATTTAATGGACGATCCGCAATACGTGAAATTACTAGGCATGCCACATGGCATATTGTTTATGGCCTATATTGTACTTGCGTTCTTTTTAAAACCAGAAAGAAACTGGCCTAACAAAACGTTTATGTTTATATTGTTAGCTTCAATAATCCCTTTTGGAACCTTTTACGTGGATCGGAAATATTTAAAATAAAATGGAGAATATAAAGTCTTTTGTTTACGATAAACTTATAGCATCTGGAGTAAGCACACAAAACGCTCAGCTATTAAATATGCTGATTTGGCTTATTGGCTCTATTATCATTGTATTTATTATCGATTATATAATACGCCGGGTTTTAAGACGTATTTTTTCTGGTATTGCTAAACGTACTAAATCTAGTTTTGATGATATTCTTGTACAAAATAAGCTACCGAGAAATATAGCACATATTATCCCTGTAGTACTCTTTATAGAATTAATCCCAATCATTTTTAAAGATTATGATGCTATAGAAAACCCTGTAGAAACAGCGATGAAAGTCTTTGGCATTGTACTAATTCTATGGATTGTGCGTAGTTTATTAAATTCTATTAAAGATTACCTAAAAACGCTTCCTAACTTTAAGGATAAACCTATAGATAGTTATATACAAGTTTTTATGATTTTTGCATGGGTTATAGGTATTTTTTCTGCATTTGCAATAATCACCGGCACTGGATTTATAAAGTTTGTTACCACTTTAGGCGCGGTTTCGGCTATTATAATATTAGTGTTTAGAGATACTATTTTAGGGTTTGTTGCCAGCATACAAGTGTCAATAAATGATATGGTGCGTATTGGAGATTGGGTAACTTTTGAAAAATATGGTGCCGATGGTGATGTCATAGAGATTAACCTTTCAACGGTTAAAGTACAGAATTGGGATAAAACCATAACAACAATACCAACATACGCTTTAATTTCTGACTCTTTTAAAAATTGGCGTGGTATGCAAGCTTCTGGAGGCCGACGTATTAAACGCTCAGTAATTATTAAAGCATCGACTATTCATTTTTTATCTTCAGAAGATATTCGAAAATTTAAAAAGATTGAATTGATTTCTAACTATATATTAGATAAAGAAGTTGAAATTAATACACATAATCAATCGCATAGTATTGATAAATCTTTATTAATTAATGGCCGAAATTTGACCAATTTTGGAGTCTTTAGAAAGTATCTAGAAACATATATTAAAAATCATTCGGAGATAAAAAAAGACATGACCATGATGGTTCGTCAATTAGCGCCTACTCCACAAGGTATACCTATGGAAATCTATGCCTTTAGCAACGATCAACGTTGGGAAAACTATGAGTTTATTATCGGTGATATCTTTGATCATGTATTAGCCTCTGTTTCCTATTTTGATTTAGAGGTTTATGAACTCTCTGCTATTTCAGATTTTAATCAACAGTAAATTTTATAGCTTTAAATTCTGTTTCTTTCTCAGAATTTGTTTGTGTTAAATCTTTATCAAATGGATGATTGAGATTATTACCTGCTAAATCTTCTAATTTAGATTGCACCACTAGTGTATATTCTCCCAAGGCAAATGGATGCTCTGGTTGAAATTTAAGCGTTTGCTCTTGGTTAATTAATCTAAAATCACCACTAACAATATCTTTATTAGAATTTTCAATATGAAATGATTTGCTAGCTAGAACACCATCTAAAGGTTCTTTAAAATGAACAGTTAATACATCTAGATTTACTAATAACTCCCAATCTTCTATATGTAGCATTTTAACATCACGCTCTACGACATTAAATGTTTTTTGATACGGTTTTCCTAAAGTATTACCTTGAGCATCTCCCCAGTTAGAATCAATAGTCAAAGTGTATTCATTCCCTTTTAAAATAGGCAACCCTTTTTCTTTATTAGGAATCAAGTCTGTTTTAATTCGTCCTGGATCTAACCATAAGGTTAATCGTGTATGTTCTTTATTCCAAAGTTCTGTATTAAGTTCTAAAAACACATCTACTTCTTTTCCCGTATTATTATTGGTAACTTTTATAAAATCTAAAGCAGAACCAACTTCTTGCATAGGTTTTGAAAATTGGAAATACATCTTCAATAAATTTTCAGGCAGAGTATTGGTAGATGGATAAATAGCGATAAGTGTTGGAGCTTCTACATCATCATTTTTATATATTGTAAAACTGGATTTTTGCTCTCCATTTTCTTTCAATATATATGTAATACCAGCTGAAAACGGGACGACGGGTTCAAATGTATAATCATCTCCCTTAAAATTATATGAACCGAGAAGAGGAGTATTTAAATTAGTACTTAAGAACACTTTTGCTTTTTGTGTTGCTAGTTGAGATGAATATGTAATAGAAACAGCCTTGCCAGACTGATAAATGACTTCTATATCTTCTTTATTCTCAGTTTTACAACTTAATAAAAAACAAAAAACGACCAAGAAAACCTTAGTCGTTTTTGTAAATGTATGATGTACCATTATACTCTATTTGTAGGTCGGCTAACTAAAATAAGTTCTCCTCCTGAAGTACGTTGTAAATACACAATATTGTTAGCATCTAAATTATCTAGTTGTAATACGTTTACCATTGGTAAATTTGTGTATTGTACTCCTTCAGTATTATAACCTTTAACTGGCTCTGTTAACTGAGATTTAAAATTGATGATGTCATTATAATCAATGCTCATTACTGGACGATTAGAATTAGACATTAAAAAATGAGGTTTCCCATCTCTTTCAAAAGTAATCATATCTATTGGAGCATTTCCTGCGCCTAATTCAGCTACAGTTCTACCTGTTACATGTGTACCACCTTTTAGTTCATCCATCGGAAATAATACTAAAGGCGTGCATGTATAACTCGCCATTAAATAATCTTTATTTTCTATATTTATAACACTAAACGTTCTAATTGGCGCATAAGTTTCAAAACGTGCGTGTGCAGCATGATATATTTTTAAAGATGCATGATCTTGCGCATTAGTAAAAGGAAAAGGCATACTTCTAAATGTAGAACTAAATTCTTCATTAGACAAACCAGTTACCATCACTTTACCATTGTGGTATTTTAAATCAGAGATCGCTGAAGCACGTTGCGAACGTCCTCTTCTATCTTTCTTATCAGCAGAAATTGGATTTGTTAAATCTATTTTAGAATAGCTAGCATCTTTTAGGTTTACATTCTCAAAGTTCTCTCCGTTCAACTTTAAAATAACAGGAGTTCCATCAGCTGTGTTAACTGAAAAATAAACAGCTTTAGATACTGGGTTTACAGCCATGTCAGTAACTCTAATTTTGTCTGTAGTTGTACCTAATGAAGCTGCAATCTTATTGTCAACTTCTCTTAAAACTACACGTTCAGAGTTTTGTTTTGAAGTATTATCTTTTGTATCAATAGCATAGATTGCTGCATTTTTAGAGTCACCTACAAAAAGAATGCCTTCTGGTCCAAAACTTAAAGCATTGATTGAAGCGATACCTGTATCTCCTTCAATAAAATCCGCAGTAAGTGGCGATGTATTTTCGGTATTGTTTTTACTTACAGCAACAAGCGTAATTAATGCTAGTGCACATAAAGACACACTTAATATTAATTTTTTCATTTTATTTGTTTTTAATTTATTGATAATTAGTTATATGATGTTATAAAAATACTGTTTATTCAAATTCTAAAACGCTATCCTTATTCAATTAACTCTATTTTAACAGGTGAAATGTATCGTTATAATTATAAATTATTTGTTATCAAGACGATCTTTCACAAACTCTACTTCTGTCTTTCCGTGCGGTGCTGGTTTTCCATCTGGCCCTAAGTTTACCATAATAATATTATCTACCGTTAAAATGGTTTCTCTGGTCATTTTGTTACGGGCTTCACACTTCATTGTCAATGAAGACTTTCCAAACTTAATGACCTCCATGCCTATTTCAACAATATCTCCTTGTTTGGCAGATGCCATAAAATTAATTTCTGAAATGTACTTGGTTACAATTTTAGAATTTTCTAATTGTATTATTGTATATAATGCTGCTTCTTCATCAATCCAAGCCAATAATTGACCTCCAAATAAAGTGCCATTAGGATTTAAATCTTCGGGTTTTACCCATTTGCGTGTGTGGAATCTCATATGTTTAGGTGTTAGGCACTTCGGCAAGCTCAGTGTGACATGTTAGGCACTTCGGCAAGCTCAGTGTGATATGTTAGGTTAATTATTATTTTTTATTTAAATACTTAAAGTAAAGTTGTTTGTTGCCCATCATCATTTGGTATTTTTAGTGACATACCTAGATTTTCATTTAATTGTTGTATTAAATACGTTGATAATAAAGGGGATTCTTTTTCTATATTTTGATGTACAAAAAAATCTATCTCTTCAATTCCGGCATCTTGCCATTGTTTTAAGCGATCTACCCAATCGTCTAACCGCGAATAATCTGAAGCATGGTTAGCTCCAACATATCTTATAAACGCTCTAGAATTGGTTAATCGCATATGCATAATATCGCGTCGACCTGCAGAATCTACAATAATATTAGAAATGTTATTTTCTTCTAACAATTTAAATAATTCTTCTGCTATAGAAGCATCATTATACCAATCAGTATGCCTAAACTCAACTGCTAAAGGCATTTCTTTTGGCCATGATTCCATAAAATCGATAACACGATTAAAATCTTTCGGCGCAAAATTACTGTGCATTTGCAGAAACAAACATCCTAATTTTTCCTTTAGATGTATAGCGCTATACAAATAATGTTCTACAACTTCTTTTACTTCTGTTAAACGTTTCCAATGACTAATTTCTTGATTGAGTTTTGGAAAAAACCGAAAGTTGTCTGGTGTCTTATCATACCATTTTTGAAATTGTTCTGGAGGAAAAATTCTATAAAAAGTTGCATTAAGCTCTATAGAATTAAATTGACGCGAATAATATTCTAATTCATCTTTTGTGCCTCTAGGATAAAACCCTTTAAGATCTGCTCTATTCCATTTAGCACAACCTACATAAATATTTGTAGATTTTGAAGATGATTTTTTTAAAACACTACTAGTATCTTTATGATCTTTAGGTAAAGTAAAATCTATTAGTTCTGGATTGTCAACACGTCCAAACTTCATAATTTAAATTTTGAATAAAGATAATTACTATTCAGCAATCCTACTAAAAATAATCGTTGTTAATAAAACCGTTAACAACATAATTATCGTTTCAATATTACTGAGGTGTTAATCCCTAAATTTAATTCCATATTAATGCTAAACTCTAAGTATTTATGGATACCCGATCAAACCATCTACTAAGCATTCGTCCTTTAATTCCTTCTGCAAAGATCTACGATAATATGAGTCCTGAAGAAGCTTTTCAGAATAAAACTTTAAGACCAATCATTAAACTACAGCATGATTTGCTTATTGCTGTTTTTAAAAATTACATCACTAAACATAAAAATGTGTTTCACGAACTCTCGTTACAAAAACAGCTAGATTATATTGAAAATGCCATACACAAAGACATGAAATTTAGAAATTCTGTTAAGGGTATGATTATCGGTCAGTTTACTACAGAAGAATATACATTGTACATCACCAACTCATCAGCATTAAACAAACGTATGATGACTATTGTAAAAGAACGCTTAGTAAATAGCATTCAACTTTTTCTTAAACCCGAAATATTAAAAGCCATTTAAATTAAAGACTCACCATTAAGATTAGTAGTTAAAACACTACTCATATAATCGAAATATGGGCGTATTGCTATAAAAGCATCGTTAACTTCGTTTAAAAAATTATCGGATAATACCTCTTTATCTGTGTACTTTTTTGTGAAGATAAATTGTTTTTTACGGATAAGATCTATGGCAGAATGTTCTTTATCAAAGCCTTTAGGCGCTGTTTTTAATTCGTCACCTACCATATCTCCCCAAACCGATTTAAAGGTTTTATCGTTTAAAATATCACGGATTTCATCATCATCCATTTCAAACTCTTTACGAATACGCAATAGATCTTCTTTATTTGGCTCCCAAAACCCTGTTGCAATAAACGATTCATTGTTAGGCTGAATATGTAAATAGTATCCACCTCTTAAATCGGGTTTTCGTCTCAAAAAAGAACCGCCAAAATGTGTTTTATATGGTGTTTTGTTTTTTGAAAATCGGACATCTCTATAAATCCTAAAAATTTTAGTTTTATCGATATGGTCGTGCGTATTCATTAATTCATCTATATGATGATACGCTTTTTTTATCTCTGCCTCTATGCTTTTAAAGTCTGGTTTATGCTCTGTAAACCATTCTCTATTATTATTTGCGCTTAATTTTTTTAAAAAAGTAAACGTTGATTTTGGTATTGTAATGTTCATAAAATCTTACCTTATAAGGGTTTAAAATTACAAAAAGAAAAAGACACATTTTATATTAAAAAATCATCTTTTTATAACGGTAATAATAAGATGCTATAAACTTGTCTATGTCCTATATTTTCACTATAATGCAAAACTTTTAAAACAGACATTATATTTATGGGTAGACCAGCAACTAAACCGACCAAACTAAAGGATGGATACTACATTGAAATCAGAAATAAAGGTTCAAGATCAGGTATTAAACTATACAGTCATTCTAAACTTCAGATGCATCGTGCAATAAAAATGTACGAACGTTCTAAAGAAGTTTTAATTCTTGGAGAGTCTGTTAACGGTAAATTTGTAGATAAACAACCTGTGTTACACGTTGTTGATTAGCGAATTTTCTTTCATTTTATAGCATAGCATTTTTAGCATATATTAAGCATTTGTTTATTTTTTTATAAATTGTTGATTAATTCATGGTGATAATTTACACCATAATATTAACCAATTAATCACTTTTATTATGACAAATTTATCTACAAGTAAACCTCCTGTTTGGTTTTGGATTGTCTCTGTGTTAGCATTAATCTGGAATGGCATGGGAGTTAATGCCTATCTACAACAAGCTTATGATACAGAAGCCCATAGAGCTTTATATACTGCCGAACAGTTAGATGTAATTTCGCAACAACCTGCTTGGTATACTACCGCTTTTGCTATAGCTGTGTTTTGTGGAGCATTAGGCTGTATAGCATTGCTGCTTAGAAAAAGATTTGCAAAATTATTGTTTATATGTTCATTTATAGCTGTCCTAGTTCAAATGTATTATAATTTAATTCAGAATAGTAATCTGAAAGATGCCGGTGCTTTTGAATGGTCTATGCAAATTGCAATTCCTGTAATTTGTATTTTAATGATTTTACTATCTAATAAAGGTATTGCAAAAGGCTGGCTTAAATAAAATACGCCAACCAACCAAAGTGATAAAAGAGCATCGGTAAATACTGATGCTTTTTTTATTGAAAATTTACAGAATGTAATATCAGCCCAGAAGCTGGCGCTATATAATCCATAACTTCTGTACTGTCGTCTTTTAATGTAGATCTAATATTATCTAAAGTTATTTCTCCTCGACCTAACTTTATTAATGCACCAAACATTAACCGAATTTGATTTCGCATAAAACCTTTGCCAACGACCTTAAATATATAAGAATGTTCTGGAAAGAAATTAGCGATATACAAATCATTAGCTATAATCTCTGAAGATTGAATAGTTCTATGATATTCACCATTGTCTGTAGCACGATAACAATACGTTTTAAAATAATGAGAACCTTCAAATAGTTTAGCTCCTTGCTTCATTAACTCTACATCTAAAGGTTCTAGAATTGTAGTTAATATAGGAGCACAAAACGGATGGTTTTTTTGCCCTTGAGAAAATACATAATGGTATTCTTTAAGTTTTGAGTCTTGGATAACATTAAATGCTTTATCTACTTCTATAATAGATAACGCTCTTATGTCTTGTGGTAAATTATGATTAAACAATTCTAAAAAAGCCTCAAAATCATCAATAGGTGTATCGTGTAAAAACAACTCTAATGCAGCTTCATTAGCAGAAACCATAGCATCTGTACGTCCGGCACCTAAGGTTTTAAATTTTTGATCTTTAAGAATAAACTTTAGCGTACGATCTATCATTAAGTGAATCGTTTTTACATCGGGTTGTTTTTGCCAACCATGAAAACGATAGCCTAAGTATTGAATTTTTATAAGATAGTAAAATCGTTTTTGGAACATTATGAAATATATTAATAGAACTAAAAAGGAAACTTATTATTTTGATTTAATTGACTTTAGAATTTTTATATCTGTGCAACAAGGATACTCATAAACCTTTATGATCAACCAAACTATTTTTCCTTCTTTTCTTAATTTAATTTTTCTAAAAAGATCTACGCTGTAGAATTCTTTCCTGCTATATTGATTTGAAAAATTTCTGTTGATTTTCTTTAATTCTAGCTCACTTACTATATCTAATTTTAGCACCTGAAATCCTCTTTTTTCAAATGGCTTACAAATCATTTTATATATAACTTCATCTTTATCTTTAAAAAACCATTGAAATGCTTTAGTAAAGAAACTAATATAGAGAATAATGGTAATTACAAGTAATCCTATAAAAAGGTAATCATCTAAACTCATCAATATTAAGTTATTAATAGTACTGTACTAAGTTATTAAATAAATAGTGATTTAATAATTTATACTAGTATTACTATAAAGGTATTTTTACAACTAACGACGAGATTTTAAAACATCTACAACATCATTTAATTTATAACCCTTAGCTTGTAATAACATTAAATAATGAAACAGTAAATCTGCACTTTCGTTTAAAAAAAGCTCATCATTATTGTCTTTAGCTTCAATAACCACTTCTACGGCTTCCTCACCCACTTTTTGAGCTATTTTATTAATTCCTTTTTTAAAAAGTGAAGCGACATAAGATTTTTCTGCATCAGCAGAATTTATACGCGATGTAATAGTGTTTTCTAATTTTGAAATAAAACCATAATCCTCAGTATTAGATTCTGCCCAACAGGTATCAGTACCTTTGTGACATGTTGGTCCTTTTGGATTTACAGTAATTAGCAAGGTGTCATTATCGCAATCGTTTTTAATACTTACAAGATTAAGTACGTTACCACTTTCTTCGCCTTTTGTCCATAGGCGTTGTTTGCTTCTACTATAAAAAGTTACGAGGTTTGTTGCCTTCGTTTTTTCGAGTGCTTCTGCATTCATATAGCCTAGCATTAATACCGTTTTAGTTTGCGCATCTTGTATAATTGCCGGGATTAATCCGTCGTTATTTTTATTGAAATCTATTTTCATTACAAACTTGTTTGTCATTCCGTACTTGATACGGAATCTGTTATTTATTTTTTGAGATACTGAAACTACACTTCGACTGCGCTCAGTGTGACAGTTCAGCATAGCGACTAAAGCCGTACTTCTATATTGTTCTGTTTTAACTCTTGCTTTAAATCTGGAATAGGAATTTCGCCAAAATGAAATACACTTGCTGCCAAGGCTGCATCAGATTTTCCTTCCGTAAATGTATCTACAAAATGCTGAACATTACCAGCACCACCAGAAGCTATAATAGGAATATTTACCAAACCTGATAATTTAGCTAAAGCCTTATTAGCAAATCCTGCTTTTGTCCCATCGTGATCCATTGAGGTAAATAAAATTTCGCCTGCACCACGTTCTTCAACTTCTTTTGCCCATTCAAACAAATTTAATTCTGTAGGAATCGTTCCTCCTGCCAAATGCACAAACCATTTTCCGTCAATCTGTTTTGCATCAATAGCAACAACTACGCATTGGCTTCCGAATTTTTGTGATAATTCATTAATTAATTCAGGTCTTTTTACTGCTGAAGAATTAATGGATATTTTATCTGCTCCACAATGTAATAAAGCATCAACATCTTCTACAGATGAAATTCCGCCACCTACTGTAAATGGAATATTAACTTGCTCTGCAACGCGTAAAACCATATCGTGCATGGTTTTTCTATTTTCTAATGTTGCAGAAATATCTAAAAACACCAACTCGTCAGCACCAATCTCTGCATATTGTTTTGCCAATTCTACAGGATCTCCTGCATCTCTTAAGTTTACGAAATTAACTCCTTTAACGGTTCTTCCGTGTTTAATATCTAAACAAGGGATTATTCTTTTTGTAAGCATATTTATTTTTAACCAATCCCTATAGTTATCGGGAAGGAATCTTTTTTATTACACAAATCGTTCTAATTCTTTTAGGTCAATTTTGTTCTCGTATATGGCTTTGCCGATAATAACTCCTTCGCAACCCATAGCTTTAAGCTTTGGTAATTCTTCTATAGTAGAAATGCCTCCTGAAGCAATTAGTTTTACACCTCTAGCCTGTTCTAAAATCTGTGTATACAACTCAAAAGAAGGACCTTCTAGCATACCATCTTTAGCTATGTCCGTACAAATAACATATTGCACATTCTTTCTTTGATAGTTTTTTATAAAAGGAATTACATCTTCTGTGCTATTATCTTGCCAACCATTAATTGCTATTTTTCCATCATTACTATCTGCTCCTAAAATAATTTTTTGTCCACCGTATTTTGATAACCAGCCTTCAAATGTTTCTCTATCATTAACAGCAATACTGCCTCCTGTAATTTGACGTGCTCCAGAATTAAACGCTATATATAAATCTTCATTAGATTTTAAACCACCTCCAAAATCAATTTTTAAACTTGTTTTTGAAGCAATTTGTTCTAATACTTTATAATTTACAATATGCTTTGCTTTAGCACCATCTAAATCTACTAGATGCAAGTATTCTATACCCGAAGCTTCAAATTGCTTAGCAATTTCAAGAGGATTTTCATTATAAACTTTCTTTGTGCTATAATCGCCTTTTGTTAAGCGTACACATTTTCCGTCTATAATATCTATGGCTGGTATTATTCTCATCTTATTTCCCTTAAAACGGGGTTCTTATTAATTAAAATTACAGTACGTGCTGACATTATTATTTAAAGGCTCAAAAAATTATTTAGTACTTGTGCTCCTATTTCTCCGCTCTTTTCAGGGTGAAATTGCACTCCATAAAAATTATTATTCTGTATTGCTGATGTATATTCTAATTCGTAAGCAGTCGTAGCAATTGAAGTCTTTGTGTTCTCTGCATAATAACTATGTACAAGATACATATAAGCATTCTCTTTTATACCTTTAAATAAATCTGATTTTAAATTTGCTATCGTATTCCATCCCATTTGTGGGACCTTTACAGCATTAGAAAATCGTTTTACATCAGCATCAAAAACCCCTAAACCCTTTGTATTTCCTTCTTCTGTTTTATTACACATCAATTGCATTCCCAAACAAATGCCTAAAACAGGTTGTTTTAATTGAGGAATAATCTCATCCAACCCAGATTCTCTGAGTTTATGCATTGCAGAACTTGCTTCACCAACACCAGGAAAAATTACCTTATCAGCAGTTTTTATTTCCTCTGCATCACTTGATAAAACAGCATCGATTCCTAATCGTTTAAAAGCAAATTGTATGCTTTTTATATTTCCGGCTCCATAATCTATAATGACTAATTTCATTTTATGCTGAATTTATTTCATTAACTTTTTTTGTCAATCCCGATAGTTATCCGGAAAAGATCTTTTTATTGTTTATATTATCATGAGATTCTTGTCTATGCAAGAATGACAAAACTCTTTACAACATTCCTTTTGTTGATGGTAAAATCATTTTCTCTACATCTCTTTTTACAGCCATCTTAATTGCTTTTGAAAAAGCTTTAAAAATAGCTTCTATCTTATGATGTTCATTAGTTCCTTCTGCTTTGATGTTTAAATTACATTTGGCACCATCTGTAAATGATTTAAAAAAGTGAAAAAACATTTCTGTTGGCATTTTTCCTACCATTTCTCTTTTAAAATCTGCTTCCCAAACCAACCAATTGCGTCCTCCAAAATCGATTGCAGCTTGCGCTAAACAATCATCCATTGGTAAACAGAAACCATAGCGTTCTATTCCTAATTTATTACCTAAAGTTTCTGCAAATACTTCACCCAAAGCAATTGCTGTATCTTCAATAGTATGGTGTTCATCTACTTCTAAATCTCCATCAACTTTTAAAATTAAATCTAATTGTCCATGCCTGGCTATTTGATCTAACATATGGTCAAAAAATGCAATTCCTGTAGAAATATCACTTTTACCAGTTCCATCTAAATTTAAATCAATTTGAATCTTTGTTTCATTAGTATTACGCGTAATACTTCCTGTTCTGTCTTGTACTTTTAAAAACTCATAGATTTTAGACCAATCGTTGCTTTCTAAAGCTATACATTGTTCTAAATCATTTTTACTCATCGTTAATTCATCATCTCCTTCTTTATTGTTATTATTAATAAAAATGCCTTTTGATCCTATATTTTTAGCCAATTCAATATCTGTCATACGATCTCCAATTACAAATGAGTTTGTTAGATCGTACACATCAGAAAAATACTGTGTTAGTAATCCTGTATTTGGCTTGCGAGTTGGAGCATTGTCTTTAGCAAATGTTTTATCGATGATTTGTTCAGTAAAAACAATACCTTCTTGCTCAAAAGTTTTGATTAAGAAGTTATGTACTGGCCAAAAGGTGTCTTCAGGAAAACTATCTGTCCCCAAACCATCTTGATTGGTTACCATAACCAATTCATAGTCTAATTCTTTGGCTATCTTCCCTAAATATTGAAACACTTTTGGGTAGAATTCTAATTTCTCAAAACTATCTAGTTGATAATTTACAGGTGGTTCTATGGCCAAGGTTCCGTCTCTATCTATAAATAATACTTTCTTCATAACTTGTTATGAATCCTGAATTTATTTCAGGATATTTTTAATGTTTCATTATTTTATTGTCATTTCGAATGTATAAGAGGAATCTATTTAAGAGGTTCCTCGTCACTTTGACTCCGACAAGCTCAGTCTGACAGCTCTGTCGGAATGACATTTATTTTAATTCTTTTAATACTTCTATCAATTTCTCATTCTCCATTTTTGTACCTACTGTAAAACGTAAACAGTTTTTACATAAAATTTGATTACTCCTATTACGGACTACAATGCCTTGTTTTACTAATTGATTGTAACGTTGGTTAGCATCATCTACTTTTACTAACAAGAAGTTTGCGTCTGATGCATATACTTTTTCTACCAATTCAATATTTTCTAAATCGATGATTAATTGATTTCTTTCCGAAATAATTATTGCTATTTCTTCTTTTGTTTTTACAGTATTTTGTAATGCCTTTAATGCTACTTCTTGTGTTAGTTGGTTGACATTATATGGAGGCTTGATTTTGTTCAATATTGAAATGATTTCCTCTGAAGCGTAACATATTCCTAAACGAATACCTGCTAAACCATAGGCTTTTGATAAGGTTTGCGTAACAATTAGGTTTGAGAATTCATTTAAGCGGCTTAACCAACTTTCTTGAGTAGAAAAATCGATATAGGCTTCGTCAATAACTACGATCCCTTGAAATTCTCTAATCAATTTTTCCACTTTTTTAGCTTCGAAACTATTAGCTGTAGGATTGTTTGGCGAACACAAAAACAACAATTTAGTTTCTTTGTTTTGAGCATTTAAAATTGTATCTACATTGGGTTGAAAACTTTCTAATAGCGGGATATTAACTAATTCAACAGCATTAGTGTTTGCTAACACTTTATACATTCCGTATGTTGGTGGTAAAGCAATGGCAGCATCTTGTTTTGGTTCGCAAAACACTCTAAAAATTAAATCTAATACTTCATCACTTCCATTCCCTAACAAAATTTGTTCTTTAGAAACACTCTTAATTTTTGATAGTTCTTCTTTCACCAAACTCTGCTGCGGATCTGGATAACGATTCAATCCTGTATTAAACGGATTCTCATTAGCATCAATAAAAACCATTTCTGAAGACATGTCTTTAAACTCATCTCTAGCCGATGAATACGGCTGTAAATCCTTAATATTTTCTCTTATTAGACCTTCTATATTCATGATTTCAGGTCTTTTAATCGTAATGTTACTGCATTTTTATGCGCATATAATCCTTCTGCTTCTGCCATTAATTCTATAGCATTACCAATGTTTTGGAGACCGTTTTTAGATATTTTCTGAAAAGTCATACTTTTTGTAAAACTATCTAGGTTTACTCCTGAATACGCTTTGCTATATCCATTAGTTGGTAATGTATGGTTTGTCCCAGAAGCATAATCACCTGCACTTTCTGGTGTATAATTACCTATAAAAACAGAACCTGCATTTACAATTCCATTTATATATACATCTTCATTTGTACAACAGATAATAAAATGTTCTGGTCCATACATGTTTATTAAATCTAATGCCGTTTTATCATCTTCAACATATATAAATTTTGAATTAGAAATGGCTTTCTCTGCGATTGCTTTTCTTGGTAATTCTATGAGTTGAGTTTGTATTTCACTCGCTACAGCTTCTATTAAGTTTTTTGAAGTAGATACTAGAATGACTTGACTATCTGTTCCGTGTTCTGCCTGACTTAACAAATCTGAAGCTACATAAGACGCATTTGCAGAATCATCAGCGACTATTAATAATTCGCTTGGGCCAGCAGGCATATCAATAGCAACTCCATATTTTGTAGCCAATTGTTTTGCTACCGTTACAAATTGATTTCCTGGTCCAAAAATCTTATACACTTGAGGAATACTATCGGTTCCGAATGTAAGACCTGCTATAGCTTGTATTCCTCCTACTTTAATAATCTTAGTCACTCCACAAAGCTGTGCTGTATACAAAATGGCATCTGCTACTTTTCCTTCTTTATTTGGTGGTGTGCATAAAATTAATTCTTTGCAACCCGCAATAACTGCTGGTACTGCTAACATTAATACCGTAGAAAACAATGGCGCTGTTCCGCCAGGGATATATAACCCTACTTTTTCTATAGGACGTTTTTCTTGCCAGCATTCTACACCATTGAGCGTTTCTACAAAAACTCTTCCTGTTTTTTGTGCTCTATGAAATGCTTCAATATTTGATTTAGCAAGTTGAATGGCTGATTTTAAATTTTCTGGAATGGCATTAATCGCATTCTCTATTTCAATTTCAGTAACACTATTATCATCTAAAATAACACCATCAAATTTTGAAGTATATTTTGCAATGGCTTTATCTCCATCATTTTTTACATCATCAAAGATTTTAATTACAGTCGACTCAATATCATCTACAGTTTGTGTAGGTCTTTTTAAGATCTCTGACCAATCTTCTCTTTTTGGGAATTTAATCGTTTTCATATTATCATGTTATGAGATATTGAAACAAATTGAACATACTAAAGCACCATATTTTCAATTGGACAAACTAAAATGCCTTCGGCACCTTTTGCTTTTAATTCATCTATAACTTCCCAAAAATCATTTTTATTAATCACCGAATGTAATGAGCTCCAACCTTCTTTTGCTAAAGGCAATACTGTTGGGCTATTCATTCCTGGTAATATTTTTATAATTTCTTCTAGTTTATCGTTAGGCGCATTAAGTAAAACATATTTATTTGCTCGTCCTTTTAATACCGATTGCAATCTAAACTGTAAGCGATCTATAATGGTCTGGTTTTCTTGAGAAATACGAGGAGAAGTAGCTAAAACAGCTTCAGATTTTAATAAAACTTCTATTTCTTTTAATCCATTTTTAAACAGCGTACTTCCACTAGATACGATATCACAAATGCCATCTGCTAAACCAATATTTGGTGCAATTTCAACTGAGCCGTTAATAATATGTAATTGCGCATCTATACTTGCCTTATCTAAAAATTGATTGACTGTATTTGGATAGGATGTTGCTATACGTTTACCTTCTAAATCTTTTAAAGTTTTTGCAGTAGACGATTTAGGCACCGCAATTGAAACTTTACATTTAGAGAACCCAAGACGTTCTATAATATTGAGGTCATTCCCTTTTTCTATTAATACATTCTCACCTATAATAGCCGCATCTACTACTCCATCTCTTAAATATTGAGGAATATCACCGTTTCTAAGATAGAAGACTTCTAGTGGGAAATTTCTTGCGGATGCTTTAAGTTGATCTTTACCATTATCTATAGATATACCAACTTCCTTTAAAATACGCATGGAGTCTTCATTAAGGCGTCCTGATTTTTGTACTGCGATTTTTAATTTACTCATAATTTTACCGAATTAACGGTTGGTTTAATGTTTAAGACATCATGAATTTTAAAAAATAAAAAACCCATCTGATAACTCAAACGGGTTTTTATATATGTCTTGATTTTATTCAATACATGATCAACTCGCTTGAAAGCTAGTATGAAAATGATGATGTAAATGAATAAAAGTCATGTTTCTTTTTTTGCTGTGCAAAGATCGTAAAAATTAGTGTATAAATCCTAATTCCAACTTATTAAATTTCTGTTAACGTTATTGATTACCAAGAATAATTGGCAATCCGCTCTCACCAGAACCTATAACAATAACTTTACTGTTTGGAGATTCCGCTAATTTTACAGTTGCTTCAATACCTTTATCTTGTAAAATTTTATCTGTTAAAGACGCACTTAAAATACGGTTGGCGTCAGCTTTACCTTGTGCTTCAATAATTACTTTTTCTGCTTCTTTAGCTGCTGTAACCAACCTAAACTCATATTCTAAAGATTCTTGTTCTTGCTTTAATTTACGCTCAATAGCATCTTTAATTGTAGGAGGTAGTGTTACATCTCTTACTAATACTTCATTTAATTGAACATACTGTTTGTCAAGTATCTTTTTAGTTTCTTCATAAATCTCAACTTGAATAGCGTCACGTTTAGTAGAATACAAATCGTCTGGTGTATAACGTCCAATTACACTACGTGCTGCTGAACGTATAGCAGGCTGAATAACACGCTGTAAATAATTTTGACCTAGAGATTGATGAAGATTCCCTAATTCGTCATAAACAGGCTCATACCAAGCTGATGCATCAATCTGAATCTCTAACCCGTTTGATGATAATACTTTCATTTTTTCGAAAAGTTCTTGCTGACGTACTTCATAAACAAATACTTTATTCCAAGGCGCTACAATATGAAAACCTTCACTCATTGGAGGCTCATCAGTAACTACGCCATCTCCAAATGTTTCGAATAATACTCCTGCTTCACCAGAGTCTATAGTTGTTGCTGATTTTGCTATGACAATAACACCTATAATTACTACAATTAAAATTGGTAATCCAATCTTTGGTAACTTTTCCATTTTTTTTAGTTTTAAATTAGTCCGTTATATTTTCTTATAAACCACTCCAAAGATAAGGTTAATGCAATTAAACCAAGAAGGTATTGCCAATCAATTAATGGCATATTACTTTTTGTACTTTTTTGTATTGTTGCAAATCGATTATCATTGAGCAATTTAGACGTTAAAGCCTCTGTTCTATCTATAAAGAAACTTTCGCCTTGACTATTAGTAGCTAATGTTTTAAGTTTTGTCACATCTGCATTTAAAAATTGTTGTTCCACATTGTACTCTAAAATTTTAAATTGACCCGAAATAGAAATAGGCTCGTCCGTGTTTTTAATAGTAAAATTATAATTACCGGGATTAATACCACTTAAATCGATAGAATAGCTTGTGTTTTTTAATAACAATGGTAAACTTTGTATCGATTGGTCATCTTCATTTTTTAAAGTAATCAATAGATTGGCATTAGGATCGAATTCGTAATTTTTATTGAAGAATTGTGCACTAATATTAATGCTTTCATTACCATTATAAAAGGACTTATAATCTGCATTAATACGGTTGCGTTTTTTATTAGAACTTAAATACTGAACAAGCTTTCCTATAAAATTATCGAAATCATTAAAACTCTCAGAGTTTAAAAAAGCTTGTGCTCTCCATCTCCAAATACCTTCACCATTTAAAAGCGCATGTTTTTGTTCATTAATTTCAAATGTACTAAGTAAAGATTCATTTGTTATATTTCCATTTATAGTTTTATACAGAATGGTTTCTTGAGGAACAATAAATGACACTTGACCAAATTCTGAATGCAATGGCGGATAGCTTTCAAAGTCTAAGTTGTTTATTATAAAAGTGCTATAATTAATATTTAAATTGGGTTGATAATCTTCTGTTTGACTCGTAATTTCTTGTTTATAATAATCTTGAGATGTGTTTAATAAGTTCCAATTTGTTGTTTTTCCTGTAATAGTAAATGTATTTAGCTTTAGGCGTTTAATTTCCGTCAAAATTTCTGTAAATGAATTATTAGGCTGAAATAAAATTACTAATTGAAAATCATTTATTTTACTTAAATATTCTGAAGGACTTAAAATGGTTGCGCTACGTTGTTCATTAGTTTCTATAGATTTTTTAAGCGCTCCTAAATCTGGGTGAGAACCTTCAGACACTATAGCTACATTGGTTTTTTGGTCTATAACTTCTACAGCAAAATTTTTAGAATTGTTAATTGTATTTCGTTCATTTGTCAATGGTTCAACTTCTACACGATATGCTTTTACTCCAACATTATTTGCAGGTAAAGTTGTTGTTATAATTTCTGAAGTTTTTGAAGCACTAAATGCTACTGGTTTAGAAAACAAAACAGCATTACCTGAATAAATACGAATTATACTATTTATAGATTCTACTCCATTATAATTTGCAATAATCTCAACAGGAAACTTATTCTTTAAATAAGCAAAACGATTGACATTTAATTGTTGGATACGTAAATCTGAAAATATTATAGTGTCTCCTAATATAACTGGATATATAGGCTGTTTTAATTTTGCAGCGCTGTATTGGTAATCTGATCCAAATGTTTGGTTCCCATCTGTTATAAAAACAATTGGTGAAATGGTATTTTTATAAACTTCGGAATGGCTTTTAAACACCTCGGACAAGTTGGATTGATTTTCATTAAATGTTATAGAATCTATGGTTTTAAAATTTTTTCCGAACGTGTATGAGATTACATTAAAATGGTTCTGTATATCTGTATTAGAAATTAACTGATCATATAAATCTTTTGCTTTCTGATCTTGTTTTAAATATTTTACAGATTCAGAATTGTCTAGTGCAATAACTAAATTAGGTTTTACATCGTAAAAACTTGTAGTTTCAAATTTTGGATTAATTAATAAAATTAAAATTCCGAAAATTGAAATAAACCGCAAAAGCGTTAGTATATAATTAAGTTTTGATTGTCTTTTAGATTTATACATATACTGAAACAGCGCTAATAAAAGCGCCGTAATTCCAGCAATAATTATATAGATAATTGTATCTGTTTGCATTCTTTAAATTACCCTAATTTATAATTAGGTAAGCATTCCTCCATCTACATTTAGTGTCTGACCTGTTACGTATGCACTTAAATCACTCGCCAAGAACACACAGGCGTTAGCAATATCTTCAGGTGAGCCACCACGTTTTAATGGAATGGCATTTCTCCACCCTTTTACGGTATCTTCATCTAGTTTTGCTGTCATTTCTGTTTCTATAAATCCTGGTGCAATAACATTACTTCTAATATTACGAGAGCCTAACTCTAAAGCTACAGATTTAGAAAACCCAATAATTCCGGCTTTAGATGCCGCATAGTTAGTTTGACCAGCATTACCTTTTACGCCAACCACAGAACTCATATTTATAATAGAACCTTTACGCTGCTTTAACATGGTGCGTTGTACAGCTTTGGTCATATTAAAAACAGATTTTAAATTAACTTCTATTACTTTATCAAAATCTTCTTCTCCCATACGCATAAGGAGATTATCTTTTGTTATGCCTGCATTATTTATTAAAATATCTATGCCTCCAAATTCAGTTAAAACATTCTCAGCTAATTGTTGCGCTTCATCAAAACTTGCAGCATTACTCTGATAAGCTTTGGCTTTAATTCCTTGAGCATTTAAATCGTTCTCTAAAGCATTTGCTGCTTCCGCAGAAGAACTATATGTAAAAGCAATGTTTGCACCGTGTTGCGCAAATACCTCTGCTATACCTTTACCAATGCCTCTACTAGCACCAGTTATAATTGCCGTTTTTCCTTCTAATAGTTTCATGTCGTTATATTTATTGTACTATAAAAACTATAGATTTACTATAGTTGATTACTTTCAAATATATGAATTACAAATTGCATCAAATAAAAAAACCTCACAAGATTTTGTAAGGTTTTTAACAATTTTTATAAAAATACTAGCCTATAACTTCAGCTACTTTTTTTCCTATTTCTGCAGGAGAATCTACAACGTAAATTCCACATTCTCTCATAATTCGTTTTTTAGCCTGAGCAGTATCATCACTTCCACCAACAATAGCTCCAGCATGTCCCATTGTACGTCCAGCAGGTGCTGTTTCTCCAGCAATAAATCCTACAATAGGTTTTTTGCTTCCACTGGCTTTATACCAATTTGCAGCATCGGCTTCTAATTGACCACCTATTTCACCTATCATAACAACAGCTTCAGTTTCTGGGTCGTTGATTAATAATTCTACAGCTTCTTTAGTTGTTGTGCCAATAATTGGATCTCCACCAATACCTATTGCTGTGGTAATCCCTAAACCTTGTTTTACGACTTGGTCAGCAGCTTCATAAGTTAATGTTCCTGATTTAGACACAATACCTATTTTACCTTTTTTAAATACAAAACCTGGCATAATTCCTACTTTGGCTTCACCTGGCGTAATTACACCTGGGCAATTAGGACCAATTAATCTACAATCTCTATTTTTTATGTAATCTGATGCTTTTATCATATCTGCAACAGGAATACCTTCTGTTATTGTAATAATAACTTTAATTCCTGCTTCTGCAGCTTCCATAATAGCATCTGCAGCAAATGCTGGCGGCACAAAAATGATTGTTGTATCAGCAGCAACTTTTTCTACAGCTTCAGCAACTGTATTAAAAACTGGACGATCTAAATGGGTTTGCCCACCTTTTCCTGGCGTAACTCCACCTACAACATTTGTTCCATATTCTATCATTTGACCAGCATGAAAAGTACCTTCACTACCAGTAAAACCTTGAACTATAATATTTGAATCTTTATTTACTAAAACGCTCATGTTTTTTAATTTTCATTTAAAGGTGCAAAAGTAAGAGTTTTAAGACTTATTTACGACTGCTTTTTAAAATTTTATTAACGGATATATACTATAGTGAATCGCTTTAACGTCTATTAACACTATAATACAATTCTCTATAAGTTTTTTAACTTTTCTAGAACTTCAGGAATTTTTTTAATTGAAGCTAATTCTTTGTATTTAGTCCTAAAATCTTCAGCAGGAATACCAAAGTAATGTTTTCCTCCTTCTAGGGATTTACTTACTCCAGCTTTTGCAGAAACTATTGCTTTTTTACCAATAGTAATACCACTTGTTATGCCTACTTGGCCCCAAATAGTTACTTCATCCTCTATAATAACACATCCTGCAATTCCTGTTTGTGAAGCTATTAGGCATTTTTTACCTATTACCGTATCATGCCCTATTTGAATTTGATTATCAAGTTTAGAGCCTTCTCCAATTATAGTATCTGCTGTAACGCCTCTGTCTATAGTACATGACGCTCCTATATCGACATTGTCTTTAACAACAACACGACCACTAGATTTTAAGCGGTCATAACCATCCTCACGTTTTTTATAATAAAATGCATTAGCTCCTAATACCACACCTGCGTGTAGTGTTACATTGTCTCCAATAATGCAATCATCGTATATACTAACATTAGAATGTATGGTGCAATTTTTACCAATTTGCACATTATGTCCTATAAATGTATTAGGTTGAATAACCGAGTTTTCGCCTATAACTGCTGTGTCAGAAATTATAGAATTAGAAACCTGAAACGGTTTAAAATGATTGGTCAATGTATTAAAATCTCTAAATGGGTCATCGGATACTAGTAAAGCTTTACCTTCTGGACATTCTACTTCTTTATTAATTAAAATAATTGTAGCAGCAGAATTTAAAGCTTTATTGTAATATTTAGGATGATCTACAAAAACAATGTCACCTGGTGTAACAACATGAATTTCGTTCATGCCTAAAACAGTAAAATCATCAAGTCCAACATAATTAGAGTTAATGATTTCTGCTATTTCTTTTAATGTGTATTGTCTAGGAAATTTCAATGCTTAGTCTTTTACGCGTTCTTTATACGTTCCTTTGTCAGTCTCTATTTTAATTTTATCTCCTTCATTTATAAATAATGGTACATTTACTGAAGCTCCGGTTTCAACAGTCGCAGGCTTAGTTGCATTAGTTGCTGTATTTCCTTTTACGCCAGGTTCTGTATGCGTAACCTCTAAAATAACACTTGCAGGCAAATCTACTGATAACGGAGAGTCATCTTCTGTATTAATTAGTACAGTTACAACTTCACCTTCTTTCATTAAATCTGGTGAATCCAAAACTGCTTTTTGAAGTTGAATTTGAGAATAATCTGAAGTATTCATAAAATGATATGTATCTCCATCATTATATAAATACTGAAACTTATGTGTTTCTACTCTTACTTCTTCAATTTTATGTCCCGCAGAAAAGGTGTTATCAACTACTTTACCTGTAGTAACACTCTTTAATTTTGTTCTTACAAATGCTGGACCTTTACCTGGTTTTACATGTAAAAACTCTATAATTTTGAATATATCATGATTATATCGAATACAAAGTCCGTTTCTAATATCTGATGTGCTTGCCATATACTTATATCTTGTTCTATTAATTTGATTTGAAATATCCTTTCATAATACCTCGATGAGAATTTTTAATAAATTGAAGCACCTCATCGCGTTCTGGTGTCGCTTCCATTTCTGCTTCAATAATCTCTGAAGCTTGTGTATTGTTATAATTTTTTTGATACAATATTCTGTACAAACTTTGAATCTCTCTTATTTTTTCTGTAGTATATCCTCTACGTCTTAATCCTACAGAATTAATTCCTACATACGATAATGGCTCTCTTGCTGCCTTAACATAAGGTGGTACATCTTTTCTTACCAAAGAACCACCTGTTACAAATGCATGATTACCAATAGAACAGAATTGATGTACTGCGGTCATACCTGCTAATACAACATAATCACCTACATTTATGTGACCTGCGAGTGTACTATTATTAGAAAAGATGCAATTGTTACCCACAATACAATCATGTGCTATATGGCAATATGCCATAATTAAACAGTTATTACCAATAACGGTTTTCATTTTATCTGTTGTTCCTCTATTTATTGTAACACATTCTCTAATGGTAACATTATTGCCTATCTCTACAGTAGTATCTTCGTCATTATATTTTAAATCTTGAGGAACAGCAGAAATTACTGCTCCAGGAAAGATATTACAATTTTTTCCAATGCGAGCTCCTTCCATTATGGTAACATTACTACCAATCCATGTTCCTTCTCCTATAGTAACATTGTTATTTATTGTTGTAAAAGGTTCAATAACTACATTCTTAGCTATTTTAGCTCCAGGATGCACGTATGCTAAGGGTTGATTCATTTTTAGTTGTTTTTAACTTTTGCAATTTGCGCCATTATTTCTGCTTCACTTACTAATTTGCCATTAGCATAAGTTTTTGCGTGCATTTGACAGATACCTCTTCTTATAGGTTGCATTAAATCTAATTTAAAGATCAAAGTATCACCAGGTACTACTTGATGTTTGTATTTTACATTATCTATTTTTAGTAAATAAGTAAGGTAATTCTCTGGATCTGGCACTGTGCTTAATACTAAAATACCTCCTGTTTGTGCCATTGCTTCTATTTGTAGAACACCAGGCATTACTGGAGCTCCAGGAAAATGTCCAACAAAAAATGGTTCATTCATTGTTACATTTTTAATACCTATAACATGAGTATCGGATAATTCGAAAATTTTGTCAACCAATAAAAATGGAGGTCGATGCGGTAACATTGACATTATTTTATTGATATCCATTAATGGTTTAGCATTTAAATCTACAATTGGTACATTATTGCGCCTTTCGTTCTTAATGATTTTACTCATTTTTTTTGCGAATTGTGTATTCACAAAATGACCTGGTTTATTTGCAATAACTTTTCCTTGAATTCTTGTGCCTATTAATGCTAAATCTCCAATAACATCGAGTAATTTGTGTCTTGCAGCTTCATTAGGGTAATGCAATGTTAAATTGTCTAAAATACCATTTGGTTTAACTGCAATACTATCTTTGTTGAAAGCTATTTTAAGTTTGTCAACTGTTTCTGGTGAAATTTCTTTATCAACATATACAATAGCATTATTAAGATCACCACCTTTTATTAATCCATGCTCTAGAAGCATTTCTAATTCATGTAAAAAGCTAAACGTTCTGGAGTCTGCTATATCGTCTTTAAAATCAGATAAATGATTTAATGTTGCGTTTTGAGTGCCTAGAACTTTAGTACCAAAATCTACCATAGTAGTAATTTGGTATTCTTTTGATGGCATTACTATAATTTCGCTACCCGTTTCTTCATCTGTATATGAAACTATATCATTAATAACAAATACTTCTCTAAATGCAGATTGCTCAATAACATTAGCTGACTCTATAGCTTCAATAAAAAACTTAGAAGAACCATCCATTATTGGAGGTTCAGATGCATCTAATTCTACAATAGCATTATCGATATCTAAGCCTACTAAAGCAGCTAAAACATGTTCGCATGTTTGTATGGTTACACCATTTCTTTCTAGGCAAGTTCCTCTTTGTGTATTTGTTACATAATTAGCATCAGCAGCAATTATAGGGCTACCTTCTAAATCGACACGTTTAAATGAAAACCCTGAGTTTTCAGGCGCAGGTTTAAATGTTAATGTAACTTGGGCTCCTGTATGAAGGCCAACACCTTTTAGTGTTGCTTCATTTTCAATGGTTTTCTGTTTAAATTCTGTTTTAACTATTCCCATTTATTTTCTTTTCTAAATCATTAACAGTTTTAACAATTTTAGGTAAATTTTTAAAGTGTACATATGATTTAACATAATTTCCATAATCAATAGCTGGAGAACCATATAATTTTTCTCCATCTTTTACACGGTGTCCAATACCTGTTTGAGCTTGTACTTTAACTTTATCACCAATTGTTAAGTGTCCAGCAATTCCTACTTGCCCACCAATCATGCAATATTTGCCAATTTTAGTAGAACCTGCAATACCTGTTTGTGCTGCAATAACAGTGTTTTCACCAATTTCTACATTGTGTGCAATTTGAATTTGATTATCTAATTTCACTCCTTTTCTAATGATAGTAGATCCTAAAGTAGCACGATCTATAGTTGTCGCAGAACCTATATCTACATTATCTTCTATAATAACATTGCCTGTTTGAGGTATTTTTTGAAATTCTCCATTTTCATCTGGTGTAAACCCAAAACCATCAGCTCCAATAATAGCACCTGAATTAATAATACAATTATTTCCAACTATCGTTTCTGAATACAATTTAACCCCTGAAAAAACAGTTGTATTGTCTCCAACTTTTACATTATCTCCTATATAGGAATTAGGATAAATTTTTACATTATCCCCTAATACGACATTCTCTCCTAAGTATGAGAAAGCTCCTAAATATACATTTTCACCATAAATTGCTGTGTCTGCTCTAAAACTTGGCTCTTCTATACCTGATTTATTGTTTTTTACTTGATTATAATATTCTAGTAATTTAGAAAATGCTTTATAAGCATCTTCAACTTTTATTAAAGTAGTCGTTAAACGTTCTTCAGGTTCGAAATCAGAATTTACTATTGTTATAGATGCCTGAGTTTTATATATGTAGGATTTATACTTAGGATTTGCTAAAAAGGTTAGTGAACCTTGAGTTCCTTCTTCTATCTTAGCTAGTTTTGATACCTCAATATTGGGGTTACCTATAACTTCTCCTTCTAGTATACCTGCAATTTGCTGCGCCGTGAATTTCAAATGATTAGTTTTATGTCTAAATTTTGGTTGAGACAAAAATAGAAAAAATGTATCACATTTTGTTTTTAGGATAACATATATAATATTTTGTAACCGGTTTACTCAATGCTTTAAAATTTAATTGATCTGAAACCTTAACAATATCTTTAATTTTCCCCGTTTTTAATAGAATGTTTATGTGTTGTTTTTTAATTTGATATGCTTGGTTTGAAATACTTCCTTTAAATACAAAATAATCTGCTTCATACTTAGTAATGCCATATTTTACAATTAAAGCTTGAGAATGACCTTCTAAATCTGAAGTTTTTATAGGTTTATTCTTTAATTTAATTTTCAACAAATCTCTGTTAATAATCATTTCGCACAAATTTCTTAGTACGAAATCTTCATGGTATTGCCATGATTTCATTGCTGAGATAATATCATAATCGTCTAACTTTGAAAACACCTCTAAGCTATCCATTGTAAAGTTTTCGGAATTTATATCTGTATTCAAAAAGTATTGTAATGGTTCGCTAGCAGTGAGTAAAACACCCATATTACTCAATTCTTTTGCACGTTTTAGCACTCTAGTTAATAATTGCTCTGCCACTAAACCTGTTTTATGTAGATAAACCTGCCAATACATTAAACGTCTAGCTACCAAAAACTTTTCAATACTATAAATCCCTTTTTCTTCTACTACAATCTCGTCATTAACAACATTGAGCATTGTTATTAAACGTTCACTATTTATATTGCCTTCAGCTACTCCAGTATAAAAACTATCACGTTTTAAATAATCTGCTCTATCCATGTCTAGCTGACTAGAAATTAATTGGTACATGAATTTTCTGTGATATTCTCCTTTAAATATCTTTATAGCTAAAGTTAAACTTCCGTTAAACTCTTCATTAAGCTTCTCCATAAAATGAAGCGAAATCGTTTCGTGAGATATTCCATTTACAATACTATGCTCCATAGCATGAGAAAATGGACCATGACCTATATCATGCAAAAGTATAGCTATATAAAGCGCAACTTCTTCGTCTTCAGAAATATTAACTCCCTTAAAACGAAGCACATTTACTGTCTTCTGCATTAAATGCATACATCCTAAAGCATGATGAAATCTTGTATGATGTGCACCAGGATAAACTAAGTAAGATAAGCCCATTTGACTTATTCGACGTAGTCTTTGAAAATATTTATGCGCTATAAGGTCAAAAATTAAAGCATTTGGAATGGTAATAAAACCGTAAATTGGGTCGTTAAATATTTTAAGTTTGTTATTTAATGGCAAACCGCATCATTTTTATTAATCAGAAAACAAATATACATGAACCAAATAAATATTCTTTGGGTTGACGATGAAATCGATTTACTAAAACCGCATATCTTATTTTTAGAACAAAAACAATATGCCGTTACTAAATGTCAAAGCGGAACTGAAGCTTTAGAAATATTAGATGACACCAATTTTGACATCGTGTTCTTAGATGAAAACATGCCAGGATTAACTGGTCTTGAAACATTGCACGAAATTAAAGAACGTCGACCAAACCTTCCTGTGGTAATGATAACTAAAAGTGAAGAAGAATATATTATGGAAGAAGCCATTGGAAGTAAAATTGCAGATTATTTAATTAAGCCTGTAAATCCTAATCAGATTTTATTGAGCTTAAAAAAGAATTTAGATCATTCGCGTTTAGTGTCTGAAAAAACCACTTCTAATTACCAACAAGAGTTCAGAAAAATTGCAATGGATTTATCTATGGTAAATACCTATGAAGAATGGGCAGAATTGTACCAAAAACTAATTTATTGGGAGCTAGAACTTGAAGATATTGAAGATGTAGGTATGACTGATATTTTAGAGTCTCAAAAGACAGAAGCTAATATGCAATTTGGAAAGTTTATAGAAAAAAATTATTCCGATTGGTTTGGGCCTAATGTTGATGCTCCTTTAATGTCTCATAATTTATTTAAAGAAAAAGTCGTTCCAGAATTAAGTGATAAACAGCCAACACTATTAATAGTTATTGACAATTTAAGATATGATCAATGGCGTGCTTTTGAACCTATTGTCAATAATTATTATAAAAAAGCATCAGAGTCTTCATTCTATAGCATCTTACCAACTGCCACACAGTATGCGAGAAATGCTATTTTCTCAGGCTTAATGCCTTCGGATATGGAAAAGTTATATCCTCAATTCTGGAAAAATGACACTGACGAAGGTGGTAAAAATATGCATGAAGATGATTTTTTAAAAGCACAATTAAAACGTTTAGGCTTAACTCATATTAAGCATGAGTATCATAAAATCACTAATTTAAGAGCTGGTAAAAAGTTAGTTGATAATTTTAGAAGCCTAAAAGATAATGACCTTAATGTTATTGTCTACAATTTTGTAGACATGTTATCACATTCTAAAACTGAAATGGAAGTGGTTAAAGAATTAGCTTCTAATGATAAAGCTTATCGTTCATTAACACAAAGTTGGTTTAAAAACTCTCCACTATTAGAAATGATACAATTAGGTCAACAACTAGGTTTTAAGTTAATATTAACTACAGATCATGGTACCATTAATGTAAAAGCTCCTTCTAAAGTTATAGGAGATAGAGACACCAGTTTAAACTTACGCTATAAAACAGGTAGAAGTCTAACCTATCAAGACAAAGATGTATTGGCTATTAAAGAGCCTAAATCGGTACATCTACCATCATTAAGCATGAGTAGCTCTTTTATTTTTGCTAAAGGCGACTTGTTTTTAGCCTATCCAAATAATTTTAATCATTATGTCAGTTATTATAGAAATACCTACCAACATGGAGGTGTTTCATTAGAAGAAATGATTATTCCTTTTGTGGTTTTAGACCCTAAATAACATCCGTGTAAAGCATAAAAATCCGATGAAATACACTTTTTTCTTGGTTTTATAGATTATTATGTGTACTATTGTATTATAATTAATTCATAAATTAGTTGAAGACTGTAGAATATACATATCAATTAGAACAAATAGACGCAATCGCAGTTGAAGTTTTAGAGCAATTAAATTCTAAAACAGTATTGTTCTATGGTACTATGGGAGCTGGAAAAACTACTTTTATCAACGCTTTATTAAAAGCGATGAAAAGTGAGGATGTTGCCACGAGCCCAACGTTTTCAATTGTAAATGAATATAATATACCAAACGACAAAGTTTTTCATTTTGATTTCTACAGAATAGAATCCATAGACGAAGCTTATAACTTTGGTATAGAAGATTATTTAGATAGTAAACATTGGTTATTTATGGAATGGCCAGAGCGCATAGAACCTTTATTACCAGATAATGCGCAAACTATTACTATTGAAACAAATAACGATAATACAAGATCCCTCAAATTAACTATAAATAAAAACAATTTAACCGAACAATATGCCGAAAACAGTCTATAGATTCTAGAAAAATCTAACAACATTCACCGAAACAAAGTAGTGCTAGTACGGAAAAACCGTAATTGCAAACTCAAAATTCATCGGATTTTAACACAAATGCATTTTGCACCTTCTAAGTTGCACTATACATTTGTAGTATAATTAATTAAATCCCTTGAATTATGAAAAGCAAAAAATTAATCCTAGCAATGGCTATTTTCGGAGGAATGTTATTTACTGTTTCAGCAACTAACATTATTGACTTAGATGGACAAGCTATTAACAAAGTTGACAAAAGAAAAATCAAAATCGCTAAATGGGGATAAAACCTCATATAATCGAAAGATTTTAAATGGGAGTATCATTGCTACAATAGTAGCGGGTATTCCTTTTTTATTTTACATATATGAATATGTGCCAGACACAAAAACATGGGTTACATGGTTTGGCGTATATGATAGCAATTATTATGAAAGTGCTAATGTTGGTGTTTGGGTTTTAATGATGAAGTTAGTTCCTTTATTACTTTCTTTAATTTGGTTTTTTACATGCAAACATTGGTGGTACCATGTGTTAATAATTCCTATTGCCATGTTTTCTATACAAACCATTGGGGCATTTAGTGATACAATAATATTTATTGATGAACTCCACATTATTTGGTTATTGCCATTTATGGCTTTAGTAATTCCTTCTGTTTATCTTATAAGAGCAAAGATGTTTAATAAAATAAACTATGCTGATAAAACAATGGAAGAACTTGAGGCTGAGTTTATGATAAAACCAAAAGGCATTTGGAACAATGTAAAGCAATATTTTTAAACTAAACTTTTATTAGAGCTATTCAAATTTTATTTGTAATTTGAGTTATTAAACCAATATGTTTTAAGTAACTTTATTACTTATAAAATCAACTCAATGCCTAATTCACCTTTTACCAAAGCGCAATTATTACCTCAAGAAGAAACATTAGAAATCCTTAAACAAAAAGGAGAACTTTTTATAGGCATCCCTAAAGAAACGCATTTTCAAGAAAAACGCGTGTGTTTAACGCCAGATGCGGTTTCTGCATTAACAGCTAATGGACATCGTGTAATGATAGAGTCTGGCGCTGGTATAGGTTCTAATTTTAACGATAAAGAATATAGTGACGCTGGTGCTGAAGTCACTAAAGATTCTGCAAAAGTATATTCATGCCCCATTATTCTTAAAGTAGAACCACCTTCAATAGACGAAATTTCTCTTATTAATCCGCAAACCATATTAATTTCTGCATTACAATTAAAAACGCAAAGCAAGGCCTATTTTGAAGCTTTAGCTAAAAAGCGTATCACTGCTTTAGCTTTTGAATTTATTAAAGACGATGATGGCGCGTATCCTGCGGTACGTTGTCTTAGTGAAATTGCTGGTACAGCTTCTATTCTTATTGCTTCTGAGTTACTATCTAATGTCAATGGTGGCAATGGGTTAATGCTTGGTAATATTAGTGGTGTACCGCCAACCGAAGTGGTTATTCTTGGAGCTGGTACTGTTGGAGAGTTTGCTGCACGCTCGGCCATTGGTCTTGGAGCTAACGTAAAAGTATTTGACAATTCTATTACGAAACTACGTTGTGTACAGTCTAACTTAAACCAGACGATATATACATCAACCATGCAGCCTAAAAACTTATTGAAAGCTTTAAAACGTTGCGATGTGGCTATTGGTGCCATAAGAGGAAATAATAGAGCACCTGTTGTGGTTACAAAACCCATGGTAGAACAAATGAAACCGGGTTCAGTAGTTATCGATGTTAGTATTGATATGGGAGGTTGTTTTGAGAGTAGTGAAGTTACCACACATGATCACCCAACTTTTGAATATAATGGAGTAACTCATTATTGTGTGCCTAATATTCCTGCGCGTTACTCAAGATCGGCTTCGGTATCTATAAGTAACATTTTCACTCCTTATCTTTTAGAAATTGGCGAAAATGGCGGTATTGAAAACACATTACGTTTTGATAAAGGTCTAAGAAATGGCTTGTATTTTTATCATGGCATCTTAACCAACAAATCTGTTGCCGATTGGTTTGGCTTAGATTTTAGCGACGCTAATTTATTGATTTTTTAGAACCAAATTCCTTAGCTAAATAGTATCTTTGTGCTTTGTTTAATTAAAAATAGATTCCTGCTTTCGCAGGAAGTAACATGAAATTTGTACAACGTTTAGGCTATTATCTTGGTGGGTTTGCTATAGGACTAATCCTTTTATTATTCTTTTTAAATGGTAAAGATGCTTCTTGTGATTATGGACCAAATGCAAGAACTGTAAAAAACATCGCATCAAAACGAATAGTCTATAATGAGACTATTGAACAAACTTTCAAAAATAATGAGATGGATTCGACTATAGTTCGTCAACTTATAAGGTATGGAAGTGTTGATTTTTCAGAAAGTGACATTAAATCCGAACCTTGTAAAATCTATCATATAGAAAATAGCTACAAGGAACGTGATGTGATTCTAAAAGTTGAAAACTGTGATTCTATTGCAAAAGTCATTAGTTTTAAATTCAATTAACAACTTCCCGATGCAAGTATGCGTGGCATTAATAATTAGGAATTAAACTTAACAGATTCCTGCCTTCGCAGGAATTCATTATATTTTCCTACGCTTACGTTCAGTTTTCAGTAATTCTAATTCTCTATTGGTTTGGCCAGCAACAGAAGTGTTTTCTTCTGCACGACGAATTAAATAAGGCATTACATCTTTTACTGGTCCAAATGGTAAATACTTAGCGACATTATAACCAGCTTCAGCCAAATTAAAACTGATATGATCACTCATACCATACAATTGTCCAAACCACACATTATTATCAGATTTAGAAATACCGACTTCATTCATGAGTTGCATGGCTAAGTGACAACTATCTTCATTATGCGTTCCTATAAATAAAGCAATCTCTTTGTTATTATTTAAAATATAACGAAGACCTCCATTAAAATTAGTGTCTGTAGCTTCTTTTGTTTCACATATAGGCGATTTATAAGCATTTTCAGAAGCACGTTTACGCTCTTTCTCCATATAAGCGCCACGGACAATTTTCATTCCTATAATAAATCCATCAGTTTTGGCACGTTTATGTAAACCTTTTAAATAATTTAATCGATCCCAACGATAGAGTTGTAATGTATTATAAACAATAGCTTTATCGGTGTTATATGTTCGCATCATTTCTTCTACCAAATCATCGGCTGCTGTTTGCATCCAACTTTCTTCTCCATCTATTAAGACTTCAATGTCTTTTGCCTTGGAACGTTTACATACTTTATGGTAACGAGCTACTACTCTATCCCATTCTTGCTGTTCTTCTTCTGTAAAAGCTTTACCATCAGATTTTTTTTCGTATAAATCTATACGTCCAAATGCTGTTGGCTTAAATACAGCTATCGGCATAGCGTTTTTATGTTCAGAGAAATCTATAATTTTTAATATTTTTTCTAAAGCACTATCAAACTGTTCTTCAGTTTCTTTTCCCTCTACAGAATAGTCCAGTACCGAACTGACTTGCCTTGTATACATTTTATCTATAACGGGCATACAATCTTCTTCATTGATACCACCACAAAAATGATCAAATACCGTTGAACGTATTAAGCCTTCAACTGGTAATTTAGCTTTTAACGCAAAGTTTGTCGCAGCTGTTCCGATACGCACTAGTGGTTGTTTTGATATCATTTTAAACAAAAAATAAGCACGCTCTAGTTCTGAATCTGTTTTTAGTTTAAACGCTATTTCTGTGTTTTCAAAAAGTGAGTTGATAGACATCTTATAATATTTTATACAAAAATATGTATTAGATCTCTGATTTTTTTTGAAAAAAGGAAGTATTTTCACAACTCAAAATGAGAGCCTTTCTAAAATGGAATCGATAACTACCAAAAACGCTATAGTTCATTTTAATTCAAATATTTACGAAGAATTAAAAGTCTATATAAAAGAGAACAACCCTTCAATTATATTTATTCTTGTAGATATAAATACTCATGATGATTGTCTACCTCAATTTTTATCGCAATTAGAATCTGGTGATATCCAAGTTGAAGTTATGGAAATGCCAGATGGTGAAGAAAGTAAAACTATAGATATCTGTATGGGAGTTTGGGAAGCTTTATCTGAATATGGAGCTGACCGTAAAAGTTTACTTATCAATTTAGGTGGTGGCGTAGTTACCGACTTAGGTGGCTTTGTGGCAAGTACCTATATGCGAGGTGTAAAATATATAAACATTCCGACGTCTTTGTTGGCTATGGTTGACGCTTCTGTTGGCGGAAAAACGGGTGTAGATTTAGGTAATCTTAAAAATCAAGTCGGCGTTATTAGCGAAGGTGATATGGTAGGTATAGATGTCTCATTTCTTTCTACATTACCAAAAAACCAAATGATTTCTGGTTTTGCTGAAATGCTTAAACATGGTTTAATCTATGACAAGACGTATTGGAATACACTAACCAATCTTGAACAATTAGATGTTTCTGATCTAGATCAATTAATATATGATTCTGTAGTTATAAAAAATAAAATAGTTTCTGAAGATCCAACAGAACAAGGTTTACGAAAAATATTGAATTTTGGACATACACTTGGCCATGCTATAGAAAGCTATTTTTTAGATTATACGGAAAAACCAACCTTATTACATGGTGAGGCCATTGCTGTTGGTATGATATTAGAAGCATATTTATCTACCAAAATATGTGGCTTATCTACAAATGATCTAAAATCTATAACGTCTGAAATTTCAAAAACATTTTCTAAAGTTGATATCAGTTTAGAAGATTATGCACCTATTATGAAACTTATGTTACATGACAAAAAAAATAGTCATGGTATTATAAAATTTGTATTACTTGAAGCTATTGGTAAAGCAAAAATAGATTGCGAAGCTACTAATGAATTGATTATAGAAGCTTTTGAATATTATAAAAACTTTTAGTTTATTTCCCAGTATAATGTAAAGGCTATTATTAATAATGCTACTGGTATAACCGCCATAAAAAATAAAAATGTAATAATGCTACTTTTAATTAAGGTGAAAAACCAATTACGTTTATAAAAATTTAGCAATGCTATATAAAAGTATAGAAATGCTGATAGCGCTACTAGCCAATCTATCCAATTAGGAATGTCATATATAAATCGATTAATTCCAAAAATTAAACTTAAAGTTGTAAATAAATAAGAGAAATAATAAAAACTAAATACTAAATGATGCGCATAAGTCCCGCTTCTAAAATAGAATAGTTTTAAAAATAGAGCAAACATAGGTAACAAGAAAAACATAGATATAGGTATCGCGTCAAAAAAGCCTTGTATCACAGACCCAAACCCTTTGCCTCTATCTTTTTTTCTATCCAACATATACTTGAAAAATTTATATTGAAAACCATCTTCTTCGACATCGTCTTTCATACCCATCTCTTTAAAAATCAATTTTTCTTCTGCATTTATTGAAATTAAAGAGTCTACCTTTTTTTCATTAAAGTCCCACGCAAAACTTGGGCCACTATTATTATTTGCAATAGCTGCATTTATAATTGAATCTGACGCTTTAAAATCTTCATCTGTAAGACCCAGTAATTCTTTATTATCCTTTATAGATTTTATAACTTTACTAGTTTTAATAGAGTCTAAAGCAACTTTTTCTAATTGCATAGAATCTAATGTTTTATTGACCTTGTCTGAATTAACAACATCTTTATTGACTTTGTCTGCTCTTGCCACAAATTCCCTTGTACTAAACGATAAAATAAAAAAGAAAATTACAGATACAAATAAATACATCTGTGCCGGATGCAAAAACAAAAGCCGTTTCCCTTCTAAAAACTTCCTAGCTAGATAACCTGGACGAAACATTAAAGGAATAAAACTCTTTAAAAAACGCGCGTCAAAAGAAAAGTAATTACTAATGGTGTTGTAGAAAAGTACGCCAATAGTTAAATCTTCGTTCGTCTTTTGTCCACAATGCGGGCAAAATTCAAAACCTTCTTCATAAGGTTTTTCACAGTTTTGACAAGTTGGTGTTTTTGTTTCCATTAATGATGGTTAGTCTGGATTTAAAATTACGAAAAATCTAAAATTAAAAATCATTTTAGAGCATCTTATACTATTAAGAAGACTAAAATTATAAAATGTTACAAATCATTATAGCTTCTATTCTACTCTAATTTATCTAAAATTATAATAAACCGCTGATAATAAGCATGTTATTTTTTTGGCACGCTGTTTGTAATTAACATAATACGTTTAATTTAAAATCAAATAATTATGAAAAGGATTCTATTTTTTTTAGCAAGTATGTTCCTGGTAGGAAATACAGCTTTCGCAGTAACCAACACAACTATAGAAGCTAATGCTTCTGCAACAAATTATGTAAGAGGTTATGGTAATTCTTTCATTTTTGTTGAAGGTGGTGTAGAATTTTCGGTTTTTCCGGATGGACAATTTGATTTCTATGCTTCAAATTATGGGCCAAATGTAAGTTTGGGCATTAACACAAGAGGTTTTAGATTCAGTTTTAATTCTGGATACGATTATAATCCATACGTACAATATGATGATTATGGTGCTGTAATTCAAATTGAAAACACACCACTATACTATGATTATTATGGTAGAATCTCTCAAATCGGGAATATCTTTATTAACTATAATGGTTTTGGACGTGTACAAAGAATTGGTGGATTAAATATTTTTTATAGAAATAATGCATATGCATATCATACAGGTTTTATAAATATATACAACAGAAGTTATACATATAGACCTTGGCACAGATATTATTCTGTTCCTGCAGTAAACTACTGTATCGTTAACACAAGACCTTATAGACAGTTTTATACACCAACTAGATATACATATTATAGACCGTACAGAAACAATGTACGCTATGTAAATGTTAACAGCAGAAGGAGCAATGCAAATTTTGGGCGAAGAACAAATAATAGATACACTAACCGTTATGTACAGTCTCCAAGAAATGCTAGAGAAAGAAGTATTCAACGTCGTGTAGAACAGAGAAATAAAACGATATCTCGTAATAGGTCATCTCGTTTGGCTAGTAATAACTCAGGAAGACAAAACAGAACTAGTGTTAGTAATACCAATAGTCGTCAAAATAGAGTTGTAAACGCTAATAACGGAAGATCTAGCAGAAGCGTAGAACGTTCTTCTAACAATACACGTTCTAATAGAATAGCATCTAACACTAATGTAAGACGTAACTCTAATACACAACGTACTGTAAATAGAACGGTTACTAGAAAAAATGTGACCAAAACAAAACCTTCTGTGTCTAATAGAGTAACACGTAGTTCGAATACTTCGTCAAGAAAACAAAGTATATCTAAACCACGTCAGGTTTCAAAGCCTAAAACGCAAACGAAATCTAGAAGTACCGTATCACAGAGTAAAAGAAAATCGTCGTCTGTAAAGACAAGGTCGAATTCAAATAGAAGCTCAAGCAAATCTACAAGTTCTAATACTAGACGTCGTGGATAAAAAAACCTTGGTTGGTTAGTAGAATATCCTGCAAATGTATGCCTCAAAGCACATTGCGGGATGTTCTCATTTTAAGGCACTATGTAGTTAGCTTAGTTTTAAATACTTTTTGATTTGAATGGAAATATCTTCAGAAAGGTTTAGTTTGTAAACCAACATAAAATAAAGTAGTGTTATTACTATAGACTTTGTAATTATGCTAATAATTGTAGGAAACGGAAATTCAATAAAATATAACCCAAAACTTAGTAGTGTTAATAGTAACAAAACTTTAATAGTTTTGATATTAAAAGGCTGCATATTAAATTTTTGTTTTACAAAAATTAATTTTATTGAATTATAAATAAAAATAGCCAAGAAAGTAGCAAGTGCAGAACCTTCAATACCATATAATGGAATAAATATAACGTTTAACACAACAGCCATTATAGCTAATAATACCCCAAAAAATAATACCATTCTGTAATAATTGCTGTTAAACAAAATAGCATTATTATTACCTAAGCAATTGTCATAGAGTTTGGCTAAACTTATTATAATGACAACAAATAAACCGCCTGTAAATTTCTCGGGAAGTAATAGATATAACGTATTAATGTTTAATACAATTAGCAGAAAAATAAAACCACTAATAATTAATAAGTTTAAGGAACTCCGTGTATATAAATCTTTTAAAGACTCATCGTCTTTGTTATTTAAAAACTTTGCTGTTAATGGCATCATTATTTGATGCATAGCTCGTTGTGGTACTGCAATTACCGTAGCTATAAAAATGGCAACACTATAATAAGCTACAGTTTCAATTTCTAAATATTGACCAATCATAAACTTATCTATATCTAAAATAAACATAGCCACTGAACCCGCTATAATAATTAGCATACAATATTTTAGTATGGAAGATAGACCGTTGGGTTTACTAAATTTTAAAACAGGAATACGGACTGTAAACGCATAACACATCATTATTAACATACGTAATAGGTAAACACTAACAATCCCAATAATAAACTGATCTACAGTAACCCAATTAAAATAAACACAAAACAATAAAATCATAATACCAATACGATGAAATACTTCTCGCATTAGATTACCAAAAACTGTTTTTAATTGTGTTTTAGACCAGGCAAAAAAGATTTCAAAATAAGCCATAGTAATAGCTATACTATACATTTGCCACAAGTAATTTTTAATTATAGGGTTTTCAGCAGATAATAGATTGCCTATGTTTTCATAACCAATATATCCTATAAAACCTGCAGGAATAACTAATACAAATGGTAGAAATAGCATTAAAGTTAAAAAGCTATTAAGGCTGTTTTTAGTTTTAAATGTTGAATAAAATTTAATAATCGCATTATGAACTCCAAATGCCATAAATGGCATTAGAATATTGGCTGTAGATAAAATAAAAGCAACCAAACCATAATGTGTATCTGTTAAAAAACTAGTGTAAAGAAATAATGTATTTATAGCACCAATACCAAACCCCAAATAGGTACTTATGGTATTTTTAAAAGATTGATTAATTACGATGCCCATACACAACTAATGTACAATTTTTAATTATTGGCAAGTATGAGTTCTGAAAGTTGTTTGGTAATCTGTTTTCTACTGTACTTTTCTATACCAATAGGGCATGCTTTTAAACTTTCTTTTTTATACATTTTATAATATGATAAAATTTGATTTTTAAGTGCAGCCTTAGAATTATAATTAAAATACGTTCCTGTATTTGTTGTTTTTATGATTTGTTCTACATCTGAATCATTTGGACCTAGAGCTAAAATTGGAGTTTTAGATTGCATATACTCAAACAATTTACCGGGTATAATTGCTTTAGTCGTTTCAGAATCTATTTCAATAAGCAGTAAAATTTGAGAAGCCATTTGTGCGTGTATAGCTTCATTATGAGAAACATATCCAAGAACATTTATATAATCATCTAAATTGTATGCTTCAATTGAAGCAATAACTTTTTCACTAACTATTCCTATTAATTTCAACTCAAAATCATTAGCAAAATCTTTGTTTTCTTTAATTAATTCTGAAAGCACTTCCCAAAGCACTTTAGGGTTTCGTTCAGATAATAAGGATCCAATATGCGATAATGAGAATTTTGCATCTTTGTTTTTTAATACTACTGAATGTGAATCGTAACCATTAGTTATCACTGCTATTGGTTGCTTCGTTTTTGTTTCAAATTCATTTTTAGTATGATGACTGGTTACAATAATTTGATCTGACGTATTTAAAACACTACGTTCTAATTCTATATGCTTTTTTTGCGATACTGTCGTTAATTTTAAATCTTTATGATAACCAATGGTTGTCCAAGGATCTCTAAAATCTGTTAACCAATTAACTCCTAATTGTTTTTTTAATTGTAAACCTATAAGATGTAAACTATGCGGTGGACCAGTGGTTATAATGGTGTTTATATTATTCTCTTTTATATAGTTTGAAAGAAAATTTACCGATGGTTTTAGCCAATTTTTACGTGCATCTGGAATAAAGAAATTACCCCGTATATAAAGCATTAATTTCTCAACTAAAGATTGTTTCTTTTTTTCAGGGATTACACCAGAACTAATCGTTTTTGTATTCTTTTTTGAAAACAATTTGGCATATCTATATGGCTCCGAAATTGGATGTTTTAAAACCGTGATATCATCAGGTATTTCGTTTACTAAACTTTGATCTGTAATTGGGTAATTAGGGTTTTTAGGGCAATAAACTATGGGTTCGATATCAAAATCGGGGAGATATTTCACAAATTTCAACCAACGTTGTACTCCTGGACCTCCTGCTGGTGGCCAATAATAGCAAATTATTAAAACCTTTTGTTTACTCATTTCTGTCATTCCTGCTAAGACAGGAATCTATTTAATTGATCTAGAATGTAGATTCCTGCATTAGCAGGAATGACAATTAGTCTTCTTTTTTCTTAAACATAAAAAATATTCCCAACACTAACAAAATTCCATACAATGCGGAACTTGCTAAAGCAATCTTGCTACCTGTCTCAATAACTTTAGGTTCAAACTTAAACTCTATAGTATGATTCCCTTTTGGAATCGACAAACCACGTAATGCATAATTAACACGCTGGTGAGGTACTAAGTCACCGTCGATGTATGCATTCCATCCATTTTCATAATAGATTTCAGAAAAAACAGCAAAACCATCATAGGTATTATTAGATGTGTATTTTAAAGCGTTAGGTTTAAAACTATCTAATTGTATGTTAGCCAAAGAGTCTTTTGCATAAGTAGTAATTAAGTTGGCATTATCAAAAATTGACTTTTTAATTACTGCACTAGTTTTAGTATTTAGGCTGTCTAAAGCTAAAATTTCTGCATTTGCATCTTTTACAACTTTAAAATCATTTATAAACCAGGCATTGCCGTTAGGATCTGTATAACGTGTTGTGGCTTCTACTCTACCATTTTCATCACTTACAATAATATATTTTGTATTTAGCATGTTCAACACTTCTGGATTACTCTTTGCAATATGAAAATCAAATAAAGCGTCAAAACGTTTCAATTTTGCAGCATGATAACCAGATAAAGAATTATGAAAATATGCTGCTCTAGCTGGTCTCTGTTGTCCTTCTTGTGATGCATCTAAAATTCTAAAATGCGTTTTATCTTTATGTATAACTTCATCTGCAGGTGTTTTTACATAGGGTTTATCTACTTGTCGTGCTGAGATAAAATTATCATTATTTACATAATTTCGGTTGACAGTAACGAGATCAAATAAAATTAATACAGCAAATACTATGACAACACGCTGTTCTGATATTTTCTTCTTTAAAAACATATAGATAGCACCTACTGACAGTAAAATAAGAATCAAAGCTCTAATCGTATCTATATTAAATATGGCTTTCCTATCACTTATTATAGCATCAATTAATGGCTCAGGGATACCATCATCTCTAAAACTTCTAAAATCAAAGAAGGAAGATTTAAAAATTAAAAAGATTAAACATAAACCAGCCGTAATAGCAGAAGCATATTTTAATGCCTTTAATTTTTCATCATCGTTTTGAAAATCATTAAACAAACGTACTAATGCAAAAATCCCTAGAATTGGAATGCACAGTTCTAAGATAACCTGTATAGAACTGACTGCTCTAAATTTGTTATATAATGGCACGTAATCGATAAAGAAATCTGTAAGTATTCCAAAATTCTTACCATAAGATAAAAATAGAGAAAGTAATGTGCCACCAACTAACCACCATTTTAGTCTTCCTTTCACTAAAAACAATCCTAAAACAAACAGAAAAATGATAACTGCTCCTACATAAGCTGGCGCTTCTACTATAGTTTGGTCACCCCAATACATGGGAGCGTTTTTAGAAAGTTCTATAGCATCTATTGGAGATGCTCCCATAGATACATATGTTTTATAAGTTTCAGAATCTTTGCCTATATCTTCTGTATTTCCACCTCCCATAAAACGTGGAATAAATAAATTAAAAGATTCTGCTAAGCCATAACTGTATTCTGTGATGTATTCTCTACTTAAGCCCGAAGTTACTTCTCTTGGTGAGCCATCAGTGTTTATAGTTAACTCACCCTTTCCTCTTGTACTCTCTTTTGCGTACTCTTGAGTTGCTAAAATATTAGTAGCATTCAAAGCTACTCCTATTGTCACTGCTACTGTTAAAATACCGACAGATTTAAAAAAATGAGGCAACTGCTTTTTTTGATAAGCATCTACAAGATATGCTACTCCCATAACCAAAACCAAAAGCAGTAAATAATAAGTCATTTGAAAGTGATTAGTAACTATCTCTAATCCCATAGCAACAACGGTTAAGAGAAATCCAAAGATGTATTTCTTCCTAAACACTAATACAATACCACTTAATACTAATGGCATGTAAGCTATAGCATGTGCTTTACTATTATGGCCAACTCCTAAAATAATAATTAGATAGGTGGAAAAACCAAAAGCTAAAGCCCCTAGTGCGGCCAATTTAAAATCGACTTTTAAGCATAGGAGTAAAATATAAAACCCAATAAAGTATAAGAATAAATAATCTGCTGGTCTCGGTAAAAACCGTAACGTTAAATCCAGTTTTTTAATATAATTGTGAGGATATTTTGCACCTAATTGATATGTAGGCATTCCTCCAAAAGCACTATTAGTCCAATATGTTTCTTTATTTTCTTTAGCACTAAACTCTTTCTGCTGTTGTGCCATACCAATGTAATGCATAATATCACTTTGGTATATTTTCTTTCCTTTTAAAACTGGACTAAAATAGGCTAAAGACAATACAATAAAACCTAGTAATACAAGTAAATGCGGTAGAACTTTTTTTATAGAAAACGACATGAAATTATTTTAGAACTAAATTATTATGAAAAATAGGCATAATTTTTAAAAGACAGAAACTTTATAAGTTTTAGGAAAGGTTAATCTACCTCTTCATAATCTATATATTCCCCAACATTATTATTAGATGTTTTTTCTCTATTAGGAACTTTATCTATAACTGTTTCACCTTCTTTATGCTTTTGCTGATGTTGAGATTGGTTTTGAAATCCACCAAATTGTTGTCCAAAACGTTGCTCCATTTTTTTAGCAGCAAATTTTACTAAAAACGGCGCGAGTAAGCGTGCTAATATTTTAAATGCAAAATAAAATAAAAAGATCCAAAGTAATGTTCTTGCCAAACCTACTATAGATGCTGTGTAAATCATAATCTCAAATTATATTTCAAAAATACAATTAACAAAATTTATAATCCGTTATAATTCTATAAAAAAAGTATAAAATATCTATATTTGAAAACAAACCCAAAGCAAATGACATTACAAAAATCATTTTTTATAGTTGCATTGCTGTTTTTATCCTGCTCAGCAAACGCGCAATACACAGAGGTTATAAATTCTAATCGTCCAGGTGTTTCAAAATCAGCCTTTTCTGTTGGTACTAATGTTGTACAATTTGAACTAGGAGGCTTTAGTATTGATGAAGAACATACCCCACTAAATTTTGAAATTAATGGTTTCGGTGTGGACTTTGCTGTCCGATATGGTTTTTTATTAGAACAATTAGAATTAAGTTTAGATGGTGTTTACCAAAATGACACGTTTACAAGTAACACTTCTTCTATTCCTTTTGAAAGAGACCGAGCTAACTTAAGAAATTTTACAATTGGCGCAAAATACTTAGTATATGATCCTTATAAAAATGCAGAAGAAGAAAAACCAAACCTATATAGTTACCATGCAAATAATAAATTTAAATGGAAATCTTTAATACCAGCTGTAGCGGTATTTGCAGGGGCAAATTTTGATACTGAAGATAATCCTATAACTCCGCCAGATGCTGATGGCTTTAGCCCTAAAGTAATGGTGGCAACTCAGAATAATTTTAATGGAGGTTGGGTATTTGTAACTAATTTAATTTTTGATCGTATTGGCAATGATTTTTCTGAGTTTCAATATGTTTTAACATTAACACATTCCTTTTCACCCCAATGGGTCGTATTTGGGGAAGCCCAAGGTATAAAAGGTGATTTTTATTCTGATAATCTTTTTAGATTTGGCGGTGCATATCTATGGACTAAAAATTTTCAATTGGATGCTAATGTCGCTTTTAATACTAAAGACACACCTTCTGTATTTAATATTGGTTTTGGAGCTTCTTATCGTTTAGATTTTCATAAATATAAAACTGAACAATGAGATCTATAATACATATGATTCAAATAAATATTAAAAAACATTTAGATTTTTTGGTTCTATTAATTTATAAATCATCTTATGATTACAATTAAAGAAGCCACATCCAAAAAAGAATTAAAAGCTTTTGTTAAGTTTCCTTTTACACTTTACAAAAATTCTAAATATTGGGTACCACCAATAATAGCAGAAGAACTAAGAACATTTAATAAGGATATTAATCCTGTTTTTAAGGATGCTGAAGCGTATTTCTTTCTCGCCTATAAAAACAATACTGTAGTAGGTAGAATTGCTGCTATTATCAATTGGTTAGAAGTTAAAGGGCAAAACGAACCAAAAATGCGTTTTGGTTGGTTTGATGTTATTGATGATATTGAAGTTACTAAAGTACTACTCGATAAAGTACATGAAATAGGAAAACAAAAACAATTGAAATATGTTGAAGGTCCAGTAGGTTTTTCTAATTTAGATAAGGTTGGCGTACTTACTGAAGGATTTGATCAAATGGGAAGTATGATTACTTGGCATAATCATCCTTATTATGCAGAACACTTTAAATCTCTTGATTATAGTGTTGGTAAAACCTATTCTGAAAATGTTATGGAATTTAAAAATATCTTGCCAGAATTTTTTTCCAGAGTTCAAAATATGGTAAAAAGGCGTTACCAGCTACGTCCGCTTAATTTTGATAATAGTAAAGACATTATGAATTATGCGGATGAGATGTTTGATGTGTTTTCAAAATCGCATTCAGTATTATCATCTTTTGTTGAGATTAATAAAGAACAACGTGAGTATTTTAAAAATAAATTCATTAGCTTCTTAAATCCTGAATATGTGAAATTTGTTTTAGACAAAGATGATAAGGTTGTAGGCTTTGGCATTGTAACACCTTCTTATGCTAAAGCACTTCAAAAAATTAATGGTAGGTTGTTTCCTTTAGGGTTTATGCATTTGTTAAATGCAAAAAAACATGCAAAAACAGTAACATTTTATCTTATAGGTGTTTTGCCCGAATACCAGAATAAAGGAGTTACAGCTATTATCTTTGAAGAATTCCACAAGACTTTCAAAGCAAAAAATATTGAACTTTGTGTTAGAGGTCCTGAATTAGATGACAATATTGCGATACAACAACTCTGGAAAAACTTTAAACCGGTTGTCAATAAACGTAGATGTACATTCAAAAAGAATATTGTATAAAAAAAGAGCTATTAATTAATAGCTCTTTTTCATAAGTTTTATATTATAATAACTACTCACCCATAGCAGCAATTAAAGCAGCTGACATACGTTTATAAGTTCCATTATCTAATCGATCTCTAATAGCGTCAAAAGCATCTAAAGTTTCTTCTACATCTTGCAATGTATGTGTTGCGGTAGGAATCATTCTTAGTAAAATCATTCCTTTAGGTATAACAGGATAAACCACTATAGAACAGAATATTCCGTGATTTTCTCTTAAATCTCTAACTAAAGCCATAGCTTCAGGGATACTACCTTTTAGGTATACAGGAGTAACGCAACTTTGAGTTGTACCAATATTAAATCCACGAGATTTTAATCCCGATTGTAATGCATCAACAATTTTCCAAAGATTTTGTTTTAACTCTGGCATTGTCCTTAACATATCTAAACGCTTTAAAGCACCTACTACCAATTGCATTTGTAGAGACTTTGCAAACATTTGAGATCGTAAATTATATTTTAAATAATCAATAATTTCCTTATCTGCTGCAATAAATGCCCCTGTACTTGCTAAAGATTTAGCAAACGTAGCAAAGTACACATCTATATCATCTTGAACACCTTGTTCTTCACCAGCACCAGCTCCCGTAGCACCCAAAGTTCCAAAACCATGAGCATCATCGACAAATAATCTAAAATTAAATTTCTTTTTAAGGGCAACAATTTCTTTTAGTCGACCTTGTTCACCTCGCATACCAAAAACACCTTCAGAAATAACCAATATACCTCCTCCAGTTTGCTCTGCCATTTTAGTAGCACGTTCAAGGTTTTTTTCAAGGCTTTCAACATCATTATGCTTATATGTAAAACGTTTACCCATATGCAAACGCACACCGTCAATAATACATGCATGGGCATCAACGTCATAAACAATAATATCATCTTTAGATACTAAAGCATCAACAGTTGATACCATACCTTGATAACCGAAATTTAATAAGTAAGCAGCTTCTTTATTAACAAATGCAGCTAATTCATTTTGCAATTTTTCATGAAGATCTGTATGTCCAGACATCATTCGTGCTCCCATAGGGTAAGCAGAGCCATACTGAGCAGCAGCTTCAGCGTCTACTTTACGAACTTCAGGATGATTAGCTAAGCCTAAATAATCATTAATACTCCATGTAATAACATCTTTTCCTTGAAACTTCATTCGGTTAGAAATTTGTCCTTCCAATTTTGGAAAAACAAAATAACCTTCAGCTTGTGCAGCCCATTTACCTAAAGGGCCTTTATCTCTGTAAATCTTTTCAAATAAATCCTTCATACATCGTTTCTGGTTCAAAACTTAAATTTATAGTTATTTTAAGTTTTAAATAAATAATTTTAGTTAAAATAGTCAATTAGTTAGGCAAAATTAGGTAATAATATTATGACTGCATAATTTATTTATGCTTTCTGTCTCTCTAATATTATCACAAAAAAGCCTATTAAAAATCAATTCTAATAGGTCTTTTAATAATTTTGTTTTTTCTATTTAATATATTCAATATTAGAAGAAATAACAGGATCCTTATCTAAAAACCCTTGGTCTTCCATCCATTTGTCATTATAAATCTTACTCATATACCTTGATCCATGGTCTGGAAATACAACAACAACTTTATCTCCTTCATTAAATTCTTCCTCTTCATTTAATTGTTTTAAAGCTTGCATTGCAGCACCACTAGTATACCCAATAAATAAGCCTTCTGTTTGCGAAATTTCTCTCGCTGTGTGAGCACTATCAGAATCTGTAACTTTTACAAATTTATCTATGACGTCAAAATCCATAGAAGATGGTATTAAGTTTTTCCCTAAACCTTCTATACGATAAGGGTATATCTCTTTTTCATCAAACTCACCAGTTTCATGAAACTTTTTTATCACAGAACCATAAGCATCTACACCAATAACTTTAATATCTGGATTCTGTTCTTTTAAATATTTAGAAATTCCTGAAATAGTTCCACCTGTTCCTCCGCAAGCTACAAGATGTGTTAGTTGACCTTCTGTTTGTTTCCATATTTCAGGACCAGTAGTTTTGTAGTGTGCATCAATATTTAATTTATTAAAGTATTGATTAATGTATATTGAACCTTTGGTTTCACTATGTAAACGTTTTGCTACCTCATAATACGATCTTGGATCATCTGCTTTAACATGAGCAGGACAAACGTATACTTTTGCTCCCATAGATTTAAGCATATCTATCTTATCTGGAGACGATTTAGAACTTACTGCTAAAATACATTTATACCCTTTTATAATACTTACCATTGCTAAACTAAAGCCTGTATTACCAGATGTAGTTTCTATTATTGTATCATTTGGTTTTAGAATACCTTGGCGTTCTGCCTCCTCTATAATATGAAGTGCAATACGGTCTTTAGATGAATGACCAGGGTTAAAAGCTTCTACTTTAGCATAGAAATCACCTTTAAATCCTTCTGTTATCTTATTCAATTTAATAAGCGGCGTACTACCAATTAATTGAAGCACACTGTTATAAACATTATTATTTTCTTTCATAAAAGCTATTAATCAGTTACAAATTAAATCATTGTAATCTAAAATCGGGCAAAAATAACATTTTTTTTAACTAGGCTTTAACATTTTCTAAATCTAACAAAAAGGCAAACTCTAGTGCGTCTTCTTTAAGCGACTCAAAACGTCCTGAAGCACCTCCATGGCCAGCATCCATATTAGTTTTTAAAAACAACTGATTATTGTCCGTTTTTAACTCTCTAAGTTTAGCTACCCATTTTGCGGGTTCCCAATATTGCACTTGAGAATCATGTAAACCAGCTGTAACTAAAAGGTTTGGATATCCTTTTTGCTCAATATTATCATATGGAGAATACGATTTCATATACTCATAATATTCTAATTCGTTAGGGTTTCCCCATTCGTCATATTCGCCTGTAGTTAAAGGGATAGAATCATCTAACATTGTTGTCATAACATCTACAAATGGTACAGCTGCTACAACACCATTATACAATTCTGGTGCATTGTTAATTACAACTCCCATTAATAAACCTCCTGCGCTGCCTCCCATAGCATACAAATGTTTTGCTGATGTATAACCTTCTTTTATTAAATGTTTAGAACACGCTATAAAATCTGAAAATGTATTCTTTTTATTTAATAATTTTCCGTTTTCATACCAATGCCTACCTAGATATTCACTACCTCTAATGTGCGAAATAACATATATAAAACCTCGATCAAGCAAACTTAACCTTACGGTTGAAAAATAAGGATCTACAGTTGACCCATATGATCCATAGGCATATTGCAAAACAGGATTGCTGCCATCTTTTATAATCCCTTTTTTATAAACAACAGACATAGGGATTTTTGTTCCATCCTCGGCTGTTGCCCAAATACGCTCTTCTGTATAATTCTCTTTATTAAAAGCTCCTCCTAAAACTTCTTGTTCTTTTAAAACCACTTCTGTTTTATCGGCCATATTAAAATCTATTACAGAAGCTGGTGTTGTCATAGAATTATAGCTATATCTAAGCACCTCTGTATCAAAATCTACATTTGTACTTGTAAAGCAAGTATATGTTTCGGATGCAAATGGCAAATAATAGTCATCAGTGCCATCCCATCGTATCACTCTAATTTTATTAAGACCATTAGTACGCTCGCTAAGAACTAAATAGTTTTTAAAAATATTGAGGTCTTCTAATAAAGTCTCTTCTCTATGCGGAATGACATCTACCCAATTCTCAATATTATGCTGAGATTCTGATGTTTTCATCAATTTAAAATTGGTAGATTCATCTTTATTGGTAAGAATATAAAAATGACCATTATAATGCGATATACTATACTCTAATCCTCTTTTCCTTGGTTGAAAAATCTTGAAATTTTCGTTTGGTGTATCCGCATTTAATATATGATATTCATTAGTTAGCGTACTGTAACAAGCTATAATAATATATTTTCGAGATTTAGATTTGTATACTGTTACACCAAAGGTGTCATCATTTTCTTCATACATTAATCTATCTTCTTTTTGCCCGAGTTTGTGTTTTAAAATCTGGAAAGCTCTTAAAGTTTTTTCATCCTTTTTTGTGTAAAATAAAGTTTCATTATCATTAGCCCAACTAGAAGATCCTGTTGTGTTTAATATTGTATCTTCTAAAAGTCTATCTGTCCATATTTCTTTAACTTGTATGGTGTAGTTACGCCTTCCTGTAAGATCGATGCCGTATGCTACTTTTTTATTATCTGGACTTATACTAATACCCGCAAGTTTAAAATAACTTTGACCTTCTGCCATTTTGTTACAGTCAAAAAGTAACTCTTCAGGATTATCTAAACTTTCTTTCTTTCTAGCGTAAATAGGGTAATCTTTACCTTTCTCAAATCTAGTAATATACCAATAGCCATTATATTTATAGGGCACCGACTCATCATCTTCTTTAATTCTTGCTTTCATTTCTTTAAATAAATCAGCTTGAAAGTCTTTGGTATGTGCCATTTTAGCTTCGCAATAGGCATTCTCTGAATTTAGATAAGAAATAACATTTTCATCTTCTCTATCATTCATCCAAAAGTAATTATCTACTCTAGCGTCATTATGCGCTTGTAATGTTTTTGGAATCTTCTTTGCTATAGGTGGTTTAACTTCTGAAATCTTAGTCATTATTTTATGATATTTTTTAATCTAAAAAGCTGAGCAATTTACTAATTTTACATCATATTAATTTTAAAAGACACGATTATGTTTGGTGATATGATGGGCATGATGAATAAATTAAAAGAAGCCCAAAAGAAAGTAGAAGAAACAAAAGAACGATTACATACCGTTTTAATAGATGAGGCTAGTAATGATGGCAAATTAAAAGTAACCATAACCGCTAATAGAACACTTAAAACCATAGATATAAACGAAGATCTACTAGCAGATAAAGAAATGTTAGAAGATTATTTAATTCTTACACTTAATAAAGCTATAGAAAAAGCTACTAATATTAATGAAGCGGAAATTGCAGCTGTCGCTAAAGAAGGCATGCCAAATATTCCAGGATTATAATACTTTTATACCAGTTAGTGGCTTAATCGTTACATTTTGCTTAAAGTGTCTAATAATTTTTCATGCATAGCATCGGTATAATCTAAGTGTGTTACCATTCGCAATTTACCGCTTCCCATACCTATAATCTGAATATCCTTTTCTTTTAAAGTATTGACAAACTCTGTATCGTCTATATGCGATTGTACTTCAAAAATGACAATATTAGTTTCAATAGGTTCTACTTTTTTAATCGCTGGTAGTTTAGAAAGCACCTCACCTATTTCTGTTGCCTTTTTATGATCCTCTGTTAAACGATTTAAATGATGATCTAAAGCGTATAAACCTGCTGCTGCTAAATAACCAACTTGTCTCATGCCTCCACCTAATATCTTTCGTACGCGTAATGCTCCTTGCATCAATTCTTTACTGCCTATTAATACAGAGCCTATTGGACAACCCAAGCCTTTACTTAAACACACCGAGACAGTATCGAACAATTTGCCATATTGCAAAGCTGTTTCATTTTTAGTAACCAAAGCGTTCCAAAGTCTAGCTCCATCTAAATGATAACCTAAGCCATTGTCTTTAGCTACATTTTGAATACGTTTTAATTCTTCAAAGTCCCAACATGCTCCTCCTCCTTTATTTGTTGTATTCTCAATCTCTATCAATGATGTTAATGGGCTGTGATAAAAATCTGGTGGGTTTATAGCCGCTTTAGCTTGTTCCGCTGTATACATACCACGATCACCATCTATTAATTTACAAGACAAACCACTATTAAAAGAAGCTCCGCCACCTTCATAATTAAAAATATGTGCATATTTATCGCATATCACTTGTTCACCAGGATTAGTGTGCAAGTTCAAAGCCGCTTGATTTGCCATGCTACCCGTAGGAAAAAACAAAGCTTGATCCATACCAAACATATTGGCAAGACGCTCTTCTAAGGCATTAACAGTTGGGTCTTCTTTATATACATCATCACCAACATTTGCATTAAGCATAGCATCTAACATGCCTTTAGTTGGTTTTGTTACCGTATCACTTCTTAAATCTATAACCATATTATTCTCTGAGAAATGGATTTTATTTTAATTATTATAAGTACAGATATCACTCCCTATTGGGGAACCATCAGGTATTCTTGGAGAAATTTCTAATTTAAACTTTTCTGGATGTGTTCTAAATTCTTTTATAATTGCTTTGAATTGCATATCGTAAACTGAATTTGATAAACTAGCTTCTAAATCATTAATTGCTTTGTTAGCAATAGCATTAACCTGAAAATACCCTTGATTATTTACCGCCAAATTCATTATGTATTTTAACACATTACCATTGACTTGCTGTTGAACTTCGTTTAGATAAGCTTCAGACTGTCTTTTTTGAAATGAATTTTTAATTAAAGTATTCAATACATCTAGTAATCCAACTTGACTGTCATCCAAACTTTTTTGCTGAACCATACGATTTGCTCGTTGTGGATGTAATAAAAAGCGTAAAGTCATGTCACTAGCAGTATTAGCCGCACTCAACGGATCAAAAGCAACTCCTGTTTTACTCGAAAAAGATTCTCTAGAACGTCCATAACCAAAAGCTCTTGGTGGAAATAATCTTAGTTTATCTTTTGGAATAGCTATGGTTTTTGCAGATAAGGTTTTTAAAATAGCATCGAGTGTTTCTTTTTGTAATTTTGGTGGTACTGGTGCTGTAATTAATTGTCCGTCTCCTTTTACAGCATAGTTATAATCTAAACCTCCAATAACTTTAGTAGCTGCTTCAACTTGATAACGGTGATAAAAATATAAAGGCACAAATACATCTTCTAGAACTGAATAAGGTTCGTAACTTCTAATATTATCTTTAGAGAAATTTGAAATTGCATTTTGTCTTAACTCTAAGGCATTATTTAATTCTTCAGCTGCACTACTGCCATTATCCCATAAATGTGCTAAAGCATGAGCTCCTCCAGCAGCTCTAGCATCTGAATCTGAAATAAAGCGTAAACCGTCGTCTTGAGCTTTCTTTAAAATAGTATTTAAAACACCTTTTTCATTTGTAATATTTCCAAAATCTGAATAGCTATAAGCAACAGTCACTTTATCCCAATTACCAATACCTGTATCGTAAGCATTACTTATATCTAGATTTCCATTAACCATAGACAATTTAGGATGTGGATAATCCATAACTGATGCTCTATTGTTTGTACTTGCAGCAAAATTGTGAGCAAACCCAATAGTATGGCCAACTTCATGAGCACTTAATTGTCTAATACGGGCTAATGCCATATTTAACATCGGTTGATAATTATCATCACGTTCTGCAAAAGGTTTATTCATTAAAGCTTGAGCAATCATAAAGTCTTGCCGAATGCGTAAACTCCCTAAACTCACATGACCTTTTATAATCTCACCGGTTCTTGGGTCAGTTACAGAAGCACCATAACTCCAACCGCGAGTGGAACGGTGTACCCACTGAATGACGTTGTAGCGGCAATCCATAGGGTCCGCATCAGCTGGAAGCATCTTAACTTGAAATGCATTTTTAAAACCAATAGCTTCATAAGCTTCATTCCACCAACGTGCTCCTTCTAACAAAGCAGAACGTACAGGCTCTGGAGTACCTGGATCTAAATAATAAATAATAGGCTCTTTAGCCTCACTAATAGCTTCGTTTGGGTTTTTCTTTTCTAAACGGTGACGTGTGATATAGCGTTTTCTAATCGGCTCTTGTATCGGTGTTGCATAATCTAAATACGATATGGAAATGGATCCACTACGAGGATCAAACGCTCTTGGTTTGTAATTACTGTCTGGTAATTTTACAAATGAGTGGTGTTGAATTACGGTTACCAATGAACCCGTAGGAGTAACACTTCTTAAATTTCTTCCTGTTGGTTGACCAGATAAAGTTAATAAAGATTCAAATTCAACATTTTCAGGAAATGCTTTAGTACGTTCTAAAGCCAATGCGCTTTTTGAAGCATCTACTTTATACGATCCTTCTCCTCGACCTCTTAATCGACCAGCAACGCCATGTGCGTCTTGCATTAAAAATGGTGTAATATCTATAACGTATTCTGATTTGTCTTGAGATAAAATTTTGAAGCCAAACAATACAGATTTCGCAAATGCTTGCTCTATACTTTTTTTCTCTAATATATTGTCAGTTATAGCTCTATAATTTTGGTTAGGCTGAACTAATAATAACTTATTACCTGCTTTTTTAAAATGTACTACACGTGTACTCCCTAATTGTCCTCTATCTAAACCTATGTCATTACTACCAACACCAGAAGCTAAAGAGTTTACATAGAGAAAATCTTCGTTTAGTTTTTTAACTTTTAAGTAAATTTTATCCGTAGAATCTTCGTAATAAAAATCGAAATAACCTGAATAGGATTTTAAATTGGTTTTTTTAAGAATTTGAGCATGCAGACTAAAACAAGCAAGCAAAATAACGGCGGTTAGAAGTTTGTTTTTCATTTTAAAATTTTGAAGCTTAAAACTACGGAAAATCTTATAAAAAGTGATTCAAAAATAGTGTGCTTTTAAAACACGTCATTATATTTGTGAAAATTATAACAATACATGATTACATCAGATCAAATAAAAGATCTTAATTCCCGTCTAGACGCACTTAGACAGTATCTTTGACTTAGATGCTAAACGCATAGAAATTAGTAACGAAGAAGAGCAAACGTTTGATCCAAATTTTTGGAATGATTCTAAAAAAGCTGAAGCTGTTATGAAATCATTACGAGAAAAGAAAAGTTGGGTTAACGATTTTGGTAGCGCACAAACTTTACATGAAGATTTAGAGATTATTTACGAATTCTATAAAGAGGATGAAGCCACTTTAGAAGATGTTGAATCTCGCTATAAAAAAGCGACACATGCTATTGAAAAGTTAGAATTTAAAAACATGCTTTCTGATGAAGGAGACAGTCTTAGTGCTGTATTACAAATAACTGCTGGTGCTGGTGGCACTGAAAGTTGTGATTGGGCGAGCATGCTAATGCGTATGTATTTAATGTACGCAGAAAAAAGTGGATTTAAAGTTAAAGAACTCAACTTGCAAGAAGGAGATGTTGCTGGGATAAAAACTGTAACATTAGAGATAGAAGGCGCATATGCTTTTGGTTGGTTAAAAGGTGAAAATGGTGTACACCGTTTGGTACGCATATCACCGTTTGACAGCAATGCTAAACGCCATACCAGTTTCGCCTCTGTGTATGTCTATCCGTTAGTTGATGATACTATAGAAATAGAAATTAATCCTGCTGATATTGAAATTACTACTGCTAGATCTAGTGGTGCTGGAGGACAAAATGTAAATAAAGTAGAAACTAAAGTTCAGCTATTACATAAACCTTCAGGTATACAAATTCAATGTTCTGAAACCCGTTCTCAGCACGATAATAGAACTCGGGCTATGCAAATGCTTAAGTCACAGTTATACGAAATAGAATTACAAAAACAAATGGCGCAACGTGAAGATATAGAAGCTAGCAAAATGAAAATTGAATGGGGCAGTCAAATTCGCAACTATGTTATGCATCCTTATAAGTTAGTTAAAGATGTGCGTTCTACTCATGAAACTGGCAATGTAGATGCTGTTATGGATGGAGATTTAGAACCGTTTCTAAAAGCTTACCTAATGATGATGGGGCAAAAAGATACGGCATAATAATTGTTTAATAAAAGCTACGAAATAAATTCAGCATAAAATGATTACTATTTACCACAACTCAAGATGTTCAAAATCTAGGCAAGGATTAGAGTTGCTAAAAGACGCCAATGTCGATTTTGAAGTTGTTACTTATTTAGAAAATATACCTACAGAAAAAGAACTTAATGAAATTATTAGTAAATTGGGCATCAATCCAATAGATTTAGTAAGAACTAATGAAGCTATTTGGAAAGAACAATATAAAGGGAAAACATTAAGTGACAGTGATATTGTAACTGCTATGGTAAAATATCCAAAACTTATAGAGCGCCCAATAGTTATTAATGAAAATAAAGCTATTATAGGTCGTCCACCTGAAAAAATATTAGATATTATATAAATGCTATATATTATGAATAAGAAAATTTTATTATTTGTATGTTTTGCAATGATTAGCATCACGGTATTTGGTCAATACAATAACCGTAGTAGAAGAGGTATTGATCCTTTAAGACGCACACAATCGGCAGCTACTCAAAATCAACCACCTTCAGAAGCACAAAAAGAAAGATTTGCAAAGAAACTTGAAGAACGTAAGGAAGAATTAATTACTAATTTTTTAAGCACTTTGAAAGCTGATGAATTTCAAAAAGAAATTATAAAGCAAACGCTTAATGATTATTTTGAAAAAAAGAATGAGTTTTACAAATTTCCTTTTGCTTCTACTAGAGAGCGTGAAGATGCTGAGAAATTATTTAATGAAGCTCATTTTGCCGAGTTAAAAACTATAATATCTGAAGCCGACATGGTTAAGGTTAATGATTTTATCACTGGTAAATTTAGTGAGAGTGACGCAAAGAAAAACATCAAAAAGAAGAAGAAAAAGAAGAAAAAGAAAAAGGATAATTAATCTTTGTTTTTTCTATTTAATCTTTTTTCCAGGAGCATTTTGTCCATTTTGATGTAAAGTTAGACTTTCTACTTTCCCTTGGTCATTTACATTAAACGTTATACTAGCCTCTACTACTTTTAAGAAAAACTCGTTTTTTGCTGATGCAAAAACCTGAAATTCTGGTTGTCCTGTAGCTTGAAGAAATAAGTTGTTATCCTTACGTGTTACAGTTATTATAAAATTTGGAGCTAATTCATATTCACCAACATATGTGTCTAAAATTTCATTAGACATTTCAATTTCTTCCTTATGAACTTGTTTTTTAGGTAACGTAAGTTGTAATGATGGATTTAATAATTTTAAACCTATTTGATCAACAGACTCAGAGCTGTTAGTTAAGACTACTACTCCTTTGTTTGTTCCTTTTACAAATCCTGCAAAAGCTCTATAACCACCTGTACCACCATTATGCCATACAATAGTATTATTAACCGCATAATGCCATGCTAATCCTATTTCAAGATTTTGAGATGGCGCACTATAAGTAGCTTGGTGTGTTAATTTCATCGCGTTAGCTAAATCTGAATCATCTCCATTAATATTAGCTTTAATAAATTTTACCATATCTTCAGTTGTAGATTTTAATGCTCCAGCACCAGCTAATACATCAAAATTCCAATTTGCTACTGCATTACCTTCTTCATTATGACCAATAGCCAATCGTTTTTGCATATCTTGAGAGACTCTTACGTTTATATCGTTCATCTTTAACGGGTTTCCTATTCTCTCTGTTATCAGTTCTTGATATGTTTTTCCTGTATGAAGTTCTAAAATGTAACCAAGTAAACCCATAGCCAAGTTTGAATATTCGTATTGAGCTCCAATATCTCTTGTCAACTCATAAGATGATAAAAATGTAAAAAGCTCCTCAGCACCATAATCTGCAAATGGATCATTTCCATCAGCTGGATTAAAATTGTTTGGCATTCTAGGTAAAGCAGATGAATGTGTTGCTATATCTTTTAAAGTAATTTGTCTCTCATTTCTTGATGGAACTTTTTTATCTTTAGGTAAATATTTAGACACCGGATCATCTAAACTCATACTACCATTTAATAGTTGCTCAGCTAACAGTATTGTTGTAAATGTTTTAGAAATAGAGCCTATTTCAAATACTGTTGTATTTGTTACGTCGGATCCATTTTTAGCTGTTTTTCCATAATTAAAATATTCTACTTCGTCACCATCAATATGCGCTACAGCTATACCCATATTAAATCCTTGATCCACTCTAGTTTTAATATGATCTTTTACATCTTGAGGAATTTTATTTTGAGCGCTTATTACTGAAGTGATCAACATTAGCAATAATAGAATGGTAGCTTTTTTCATAACGATAAGAATTTCTTGTAAGACGATTTATAACCGAAATTGTTACAAGTTTTATGCGAAAATTGACTTTAATTTTAAATATTCAATTTCAGAAAAATCTTTAATCACATAATCTGCTAAACTAAAGTCTTGAGTTGATTTAATATCACCGTGATATCCGATACAAAAAATACCAGCTGCTTTAGATGCTAACATCCCATTAGTTGAATCTTCAATAACAACACACTCTTCCGTTTTGTAACCCGAAACTTTTGCTGCATTTATAAAAATTTCAGGATGCGGTTTTGATGCTTTTAAATCTGCACCACTAAGTTTAGCTATAAAATATTGATTTAAATCAAAACGCTCAAATATTCTATTAATATTAGGCATTGATGCGGATGATGCCAAAACTAAAGTTAATCCATTATTATAGTAATCTTTAATACGTTCTAATACGCCATCAATTAATGTAAGTGATGTATCATTTTCAAACAAATACTTAAAATGTTTACGTTTTAATTGCACTAAAATTTCTGGTTCGTGTTTTAAATTAAAGTGATCTACTAAGTACCTACAAATAGTAATAGTAGATTGACCTGTAAACGATTCGTATAATGCTTGAGATACTTCTATGTTTACATCTGAAAACATTTTGTAATATGCTTTATGATGTAATGGTTCTGTATTTACAACCACTCCATCCATATCAAATAATACCGCTTTTAACATCTATCTATTTTATAAGGCTTCATCCATAATATTTTGTACTACCTCAGGATTAAGCAATGTGCTAATATCTCCCAATTGATCTGCTTCTTTACAGGCTATCTTTCTCAAGATTCGACGCATAATCTTACCAGAGCGCGTTTTTGGTAAACCATCGGTAAATTGAATTTTATCGAGTTTAGCAATAGGTCCAATATGTTCAGTAATCACTTGGTTAATTTCTTTTCTGAGATTATCATGATTTCTGTCTTCACTCATATCTTTAAGTGTTACGTAGCCATAGAGCGCACTGCCTTTAACATCATGAGGGAAACCAACAATAGCAGACTCAGCTACAGCAGGATGCTCGTTAATTGCATCTTCTATAGGTGCTGTCCCTATATTATGACCTGAAACAATAATAACATCATCTACACGACCCGTAATTCTATAATAACCTACTTCGTCTCGCAATGCTCCGTCTCCAGTAAAATACATGTTTTCAAATGCAGAAAAATAAGTGTCTTTATAACGCTGATGATTTCCCCATATCGTTCTTGCCATAGACGGCCATGGAAATTTAATACATAAACGTCCATCTACTTTGTTTCCTTTTATCTCATTCCCTTTCTCATCCATTAATGTTGGTTGTATACCTATAAAAGGCAGAGTGGCATAGGTAGGTTTGGTTGGTGTAGAAAACGGAATTGGGGTAATCATAATTCCACCTGTTTCTGTTTGCCACCATGTATCTACAATTGGGCTTTTCTTTTTACCTACATTATCGTTATACCAATGCCATGCTTCTTCATTAATAGGTTCACCAACTGTACCTAATACTTTAAGTGATGATAAATCGTATTTATCTACCAACTCTGTGCCTTGTTTGGCTAATGCTCTAATTGCTGTTGGTGCTGTATAAAATTGAGTGACTTTATGTTTTTGAACAATATTCCAAAAGCGTCCGTAATCTGGATAGCTAGGAACACCTTCGAACATAACTGTAGTTGCTCCGTTTGCTAATGGTCCGTATACAATATAGCTATGTCCTGTAATCCATCCAATATCAGCAGTGCACCAATACACATCATTTTCTTTATATTGGAATACGTTTTTAAATGTATATGCTGAATATACCATATAACCAGCTGTGGTATGAAGCATTCCTTTTGGTTTTCCTGTTGATCCTGACGTATATAAAATAAATAAAGGATCTTCTGCATTCATAATCTCTGCAGTATAATCACTATAAGCCTCTTCTAATAAAGGTTGTAACCAATGATCTCTTCCTGATTTCATATCAACTTCAGAGTGAATACGTTTAGCTACTAATACATCTTTTACTCCGGGACAATCTTCCAAAGCCTCATCGACAATTGTTTTTAAATCTATAGTTTTTGCTCCACGATAGCCACCATCTGATGTTATCACCATTTTAGCATCACAATCATTAATACGTGTTGATAATGCTGTAGAGGAAAATCCTGCAAATACAACAGAATGTATGGCGCCAATACGTGCGCAAGCTAGAATAGAGATTGCTAATTCAGGAATCATTGGCAAATAAACACATACACGATCCCCTTTTTTTATCCCTTTATCATGAAGCACATTTGCAAATCGACATACACGCTCGTGTAACTGTCTATATGTAATATGCTCTGAAGGTTCCTCTGGATTATTGGGTTCAAATAAAATTGCTGTTTTATCTGCTCGGGTTGTTAAATGCCTATCTAAACAATTCTCAGTAATATTGAGTTGCGCTCCTTCAAACCACTTTACTTCTGGTTTAGAAAAATCCCATTCTAAAATTGAATCCCATTTTTTTCTCCAAATAAAATGTTCTTCAGCTATCTCTTCCCAAAATTCTTCAGGATTATTAACTGACTTTCTATATACTTGAAAATATTCTTCTAAATGTTTTATATGATAATTACTCATTACTACTAATTAATAAAACTTATTAAAACACAATAGTTTTTGCTTTAAAGTTAAAAGCACCTAAAAATACGAAAACTTTATACTTTAAAATGTTAGAACAATTCCAGATACAAGAAGCAGAGCTAAAAGTCCTTTTTTTAATAGATTTTCATTTAAAACTGAATACATTTTTTTTCCTAGAATAATAGCTAAAATAAAGAATGGTAAAATGTATAAGGAATAATACAAATGTTCTAATGTCATTACGCCAGAATATGTTAAAAACGGAATTCGTATAAATGTTACTGCGCCTAAAACACCGAACATTGTCGCTCTAAAAGTATTAATATCTGGAGTAACATTTTTAACAATTATTACATATAATGGGCCGCCAATTGAAAATAAACCAGAAAAAAAGCCTCCTAATAAACCAAACAAAAATTCTAGCTTAGACCAATTTCTTTTTTTATTGTTATTAAAAAATGCATATATAACATAAGCTATTATAAATACCCCTAAAGCTCTTTTAAGAACATCAGGGCTACCCAACGTTAATAGCGATGTACCAATACCAGTACCTATAAACGAGGATATTATTAGTCTTAAAACAACTTTGCGGTTGATATTTTTACGTTCTATATATACCAGATAAATACTTGCTATGGCATAAAATATTGTGATATATGAAATTGCTTCTGGCAAATCTAATACAAACAGCAATATAGGCATAGCTACTAATGCGCCTGCAAAACCAACAACGGTTTGTACAAAAAAACCACAAAAAATACCGATGATTATAATAATTAATGCGGCTGTTGTCATCTATTCTTTTTTTTTGAGAAAGGCAAAAGTAGAAGTTATACAATAGTGTTTTTTAATTTTAACACTGTTTTATAATTATAAAATGATAAAGTATTGTTTAGCTTTAAGTATCTAAAATGTTAAATCTATATACAATATGACTTAGCTCTATTTTTTCTAACATTATGGATTAGATTTTAATCTAGAAACATATGCTTTCGTCTCAGTAATAACTTTAGGAGCTAAAACTATAGTAGCTATCATAGTAGGTATAGCCATTAATGCAAAAACTCCATCAATAAGGTTAATCATCATACTTAGTGATGTTGTTGCTCCAATTAAAATACTAAGGATATAGAAGTAATTGTAGTATTTTTTTTTATCAGCTCCAAATAAGAAAGACATACATTTAGTTCCGTAATATGAATATGAGAATAATGAGCTCATACTAAACACTGTGATACAAATAAGTAAAGCATATTTACCATATGTTGGCATAACGCTTCCAAAAGCAGATGCAGTTAAGCTTACACCATTATCTCCTGTTGTTTCCCATACTCCAGTAACTAAAATCGCTAAAGCTGTTAATGTACAAACTACTAATGTATCTATTGCAGGACCTAACATTGCAACTAAACCTTCTCTTACAGGTTCATCTGTCTTTGCCGCTCCGTGTGCCATTGGTGCTGTACCAATACCTGCTTCATTTGAAAACGCTCCACGTTTAATACCGTGTAAAATTAAAGCTCCTATTACACCACCTAAGAAAGGATCCCCTTTAAAATTATTAGCAGCAAAAGCATCTGTAAAAATTAGGCTTAAATATTTTAATAGAACATCACTATTAGAAATAAGAATAATTAACACTAAAATAAAGTAAAGCAAAACCATACTAGGCACTAACCGACAAGCTACTAAACTAATACGTTTTATACCTCCAAGAATAACTAATGCCGTTATACCTACTAGAATTAAACCTATTACAATATTAGAACCTAAACCTACTTCTACTCCATTAGGAATTAATAAAATATCATTTAACGCTTGTGTTAATTGATTAACGTTAAATACTGGCAATGCACCGATTAGGCCTGCAAAACTAAAAAATACGGCTAATGGTTTCCATGATTTACCAAGGCCTTCCATTATAAAATACATTGGGCCTCCTTGCAATTCGCCTGCACTATCTTTTCCTCTATATAAAATGGCTAGAGTTGATGTAAAAAACTTTGTAGACATACCTATTACTGCGCTAACCCACATCCAAAATACAGCTCCAGGACCACCAATAGAAATAGCCACTGCAACTCCTGCTATATTTCCCATACCAACTGTAGCCGACAATGCTGTTGTTAAAGCTTGAAAATGAGAAATTTGACCAGGGTCATTAGGATCATCATACTTGCCTCGTAATATACTTATGGCATGACCAATATATCTAAATGGTAGAAACCGAGATCGAATTAAGAGGTATAAACCGCCACCAATTAACAATATTAATAATGGTAAACCCCAAGCTAATGATGAGAACTCTGCAATAATTTTATCTAATGTTTCCAATATCTTAAAAATTTAAAAGCCTAAATATAAGATATAATATGCAAAAACAGTATTGTTAAAATTTTCTTAAATTGCAGGCTCAATTAATAGTTTTTGAACACCAATCGCCTTTATTTTATTGATGCCGTACGTGCATTTGCCATATTAATGATGCTGCAAGGTCATTTTATAGATAGTCTTTTAGCGGAAACGCATAGAGACATGTCTAACATAGCATTTAAAACTTGGTCTTATTTTAGAGGTATTACCGCCCCAACATTCTTCACTATATCTGGATTAATCTTTACATATCTATTATTAAAGGCTAAAGAAAAAGGGCAAGAAAAAATGCGCATGCGTAAAGGGATTAATAGAGGCATCGTTCTTATTGCTTTAGGTTATCTTTTACGAATTCCTTTTTTTACATGGTTAATTGGTGAGTTTAATACTTATTTTCTTGTTATTGATGTTTTACAATGCATTGGGTTATCCTTAATTATAATTGTTTTAATATATTATTTGTGTCGTAAAAATTGCTTAATCTTCTCTATAAGCATATTAATACTAGGTATTGGCATATTTCTTTCTGAACCCCTATACAGAAATTTAAACGTAGAAAATATACCTTTAGTTTTCGCGAATTATATTTCAAAAAATAATGGTTCAATATTTACAATTATACCTTGGTTTGGATATATGGCTTTTGGTGCATACTTAGCTACTAGTTTTTATTGGCACCTTAATAAAAAACGATTTAAATTACTTACAGTCTTAAGTTTAACAACTATTGGTTTTGTGCTTATAGAGTATTCCTCATTTATACTTAATGAAATTTATAAACTCACTAATATAGAATTACTCTATCAATCTGCTAATTACAATTATCTCTTTACACGTCTAGGTAACGTTTTTTTATATTTTGCATTTTTCTATGGTTTTGAACGCTATATAAAGTTTCCGTTACTTTTAAAAATTGGGCAAAAAACATTATCTATATACGTTATACATTTTATAATTATATATGGCAGTTTTACTGGTTTTGGCTTAAGCTATCTTATCGGTAAAACATTATCTCCATGGCAAGCTATCATTGGCGCTATCCTTTTCTTAATACTGGTTTGTTTTATTTCATTTTATTATATTAAAACAAATGCCTATGTTTATTCGCATTTAAGACGTTTATTTAAAAACGTGAAAGGTAATCGCTAATCGTTTCGACATATTACAAAAACATGAGGTTAAAACTCTTATTTATAGCTTTTTTTATACTACAGTTTAGTTTAGCACAAACTCGATATTTAGATAGTGTTTCTCCTGTTTTAAAAACAACACATACTTATCATACGTTTAGTAAAAAAGACAGTCTTCAACTCGATTTTTATAAACCAACATTAATTAATGAACCTACTCCACTTTTAGTTTATGTTCATGGTGGCGGATTTTCTGGTGGACAACGCGATGATGCTAACTCTGTACAATTTGCTAACCGAATTGCTGAGCGTGGTTATGCAGTAGCATCCATTTCTTATCGCTTAATTATGAAGAAACTCGGTTTTGACTGCAATACAAAAACAGAAAATAAGATTGAAGCTTTTAATACTGCATCTGAAGATTTAAGCTTAGCTGTAAAATATCTAATAGATAACGATTCTCTGTTTAATATCAATCCTGAAAAAATAATAATTTCTGGCACAAGTGCTGGTGGTGAAGCAGTATTAAATTTGGCTTATGTATATAACGACAATATATTGCCTAAAGATTTTAAGTTTGCTGGTATTATTAGTATGGCTGGTGCTATAACTACTTTAAAATATATAGATAAAGACAAAGCTATACCTACCCAATTATTTCATGGAACCAATGATAATCTAGTACCTTATCATATAGCAGCACATCACTATTGTTCTCCTGAATCAGATGGATATATGATTCTATACGGGTCTAGAGCTATTGCAGATCGTTTGAAAGGTCTTGGCAAATCTTATTACATGTTTTCAATTCATGGAGGTACACATAGTTGGTCTGGGATACCAATGCATCGTTCTGTCAGTGAAGTCGTTGATTTTTTATATTATGATGTTATAAAAGATGCTAAACGACAAACAGAACGTACTATAGGTTTTTAATTGGACAAATACGCTTCTACGTTTTTTTGAATTCTATTTTGAATATCTGTTACATCCGCTTTTACAAAAGTTTCTCCTGTAATATTTTCATAAAGTTCAATATAACGCTCACTTACAGATTCTATGTAATCATCAGACATAAAAGGTACAGTTTGTCCTTCTAAACCTTGAAAACCATTAGAAATTAACCATTGTCTTACAAACTCTTTAGAGAGTTGCTTTTGTGCCTCTCCGTTATCTTGACGCTCTTGGTATCCATCAGCATAGAAATAACGTGAAGAGTCTGGCGTGTGTATTTCATCAATTAATACAATTTTCCCATTTTTAGTTTTACCAAACTCATATTTAGTATCTACAAGTATTAAACCTCTACTGGCCGCAATTTCAGTGCCGCGTTGAAATAATTTACGTGTATAATCTTCTAAGATGAGATAATCTTCTTCAGATACAATACCTTTTCTTAAAATATCCTCTCTAGATATATCCTCATCATGGTCACCCATTTCAGCCTTTGTCGCTGGTGTAATTATTGGAGATGGAAATTTGTCATTTTCTTTCATGCCTTCGGGCATAGATACGCCACACAACATGCGTTTTCCTAATTTATATTCACGTGCTGCATGGCCAGACATATAACCTCTAATCACCATTTCTACTTTAAAAGGCTCGCATAAATGACCTACAGCAACATTAGGATCTGGTGTCGCTAATAACCAATTAGGAACTATATCTTCGGTAGCTTTCATCATCTGAGTTGCTATCTGGTTTAAGATTTGCCCTTTATACGGAATACCTTTAGGCATCACTACATCAAAAGCACTTAAACGATCTGTAGCGACCATAACCAACATATCATCAGCTAAATTATAAACCGCACGTACCTTACCTTTATATACACTTTTTTGATTAGGAAAATTAAAATTACTATCTATTATAGTATTACTCATAACTCTATACGCTCTTAATCTCTATTTTCTATTTCTTTATATGCTGCAATAATTTTCTTAACCAATTTATGACGAATCACATCTTTATCGTCCAAAAAGATCATGCCAACACCTTCTACATTTTTCAATACTAACAAAGCTTCTTTTAACCCAGAAATCGTTCGTCTTGGTAAATCAATCTGACCTGGATCTCCTGTTAATAGAAATTTAGCATGTTTACCCATACGAGTCAAAAACATCTTCATTTGATTGTGCGTTGTATTCTGTCCTTCATCTAAAATAACAAAAGCATTATCCAATGTTCTACCACGCATAAAAGCCAAAGGTGCTATTTGAATCACGCCTTTTTCGATATAGCTCTCCAATTTTTCAGCAGGAATCATATCGCGTAATGCATCATATAAAGGTTGCATATACGGATCTAATTTTTCTTTTAAATCTCCAGGTAAAAACCCTAAATTTTCACCAGCTTCAACTGCAGGACGCGTTAGTATAATTCGTTTAACTTCTTTGTTTTTTAATGCCTGTACAGCTAATGCTACGCCAGTATAGGTTTTTCCTGTTCCTGCAGGTCCTATAGCAAAAACCATATCGTTTTTACGCATGCTTTCCACCAATTTTCTTTGGTTAGCTGTTTGCGCTTTTATCAGTTTACCTCCAACTCCATGTACTATAACTTCACCACTTTGTTTAGACGTTGCATAATCGTCGCTACTTTGACTTGTTAGCACACGTTCTATAACATTTTCATCAAGTTTATTATACTTCCCAAAATGTTTCATAAGCATTGTCATCCGAAGATCAAACTCTTCTAACAAATCTTCATCACCATAGGCTTTAATTTTATTGCCTCTAGCGACGATTTTTAATTTAGGATAATACTTTTTAAGTAATACTATATTGGCATTCTGTGCACCAAAAAATTCTTTCGGGGAAATTTCTTCAAGTTCTAGGATAAGTTCGTTCAAAAGCTACATAGGATTTAGTGAATATATCTATTAAGTTTTATTAGTTTTGTGTTTAACAAATCTAACAATTTTATAATATCGAATTTTAAAAAAATATTAACAATTCGCTAATGCCAATAATTACTTTAACCACAGATTTTGGAGAGAAAGATCACTTTGCTGGCGCCGTAAAAGGATCTATATATAGTGAGCTTTCTGATGTTAGAATTGTAGATATTTCGCACTCAATATCTCCTTTTAATATTTCTGAAGCGGCATATATTATATTAAATGCATACAGTAGTTTCCCTAAAGGTACTATACATATAATAGGAATAGATTCTGAGTTAAACCTTGAAAATAAGCATATTGCCATTAAGTTAGATGAGCATTACTTTATCTGCGCTAACAATGGTATTATGAGTATGATTTGCCAAGAGATTGCTCCTGAAAAAATTGTAGAGATTAATATCCACGATAAAATTGAAAGTAGTTTTCCTGTACTTGATGTGTTTGTAAAAGTAGCATGCCACATTGCTCGAGGTGGAACATTAGAAGTCATCGGAAAAGTTATTAACACCATAAAACCTATAAAGAATTTAATACCGTTTGTTAATGACGAGCAAAACCAAATTATTGGTAGTGTTATTTATATTGATAATTACGGAAATGTAATTACTAATATTAAACAGAAGTTTTTTGAATCTATACAGAAAACAAGGTCTTACGAAATTTCTGCACGCAATTATAAGTTTAGAAAAATATATACCAAGTATAGTGAAATTGTAAATTTTGAAATACCAGAAGAGAAACGCAATGACCAAGGTCGAGGTTTAGTTGTATTTAATGCTTCTGGTTATTTAGAGATTGCCGTTTATAAAAGTAATTGCGCTACTGTTGGTAGTGCATCTACTCTAATGGGGTTAAGAGCTATGGATACAGTTACCGTAACTTTCAATAAAGTTTAAACGATGCTAAAAGACAACGATAATTATAATTTAAACACTGAAAAATGTTAGTAAGAATTGTAAAAATGAGTTTTCGAGATGATAAAACTGAAGAATTCTTAGCTAATTTTGAAGCCAATAAAACAAAAATAAGACATTTTGAAGGCTGTCAATTTTTAGAATTATACAGAGATCAAAACAATACAAATATTTTTTTTACGTATAGTTATTGGCGCTCTGAAACAGATTTAAATAATTACAGACATTCTGATGTTTTTAAAAATGTTTGGGCAAAGACAAAGCCCTTATTTAACGCAAAACCTGAAGCTTGGAGTGTTGACAAGGTCGCTTCGCTCAAGTGATAAGTGATAAGTGATAAGTGATAAGAAATTTAAAATACTGAACTAGATAAATGCTAGCTATACTAAAAAAAGAAATAAATACGTTTTTTGCATCACCAATTGGCTATTTGGTTATTGCTGTTTTCTTAGTTCTTAATGGCTTATTTCTATGGTTGTTTAAAGGAGAGTTTAATATTTTAGATAACGGTTATGCCGATTTATCCTCTTTCTTTTTATTAACTCCTTGGATTCTTATTTTTCTTGTGCCTGCAGTAACAATGCGCAGCTTTAGTGATGAAAAAAAACAAGGCACTTTAGAGCTGCTACTTACTAAACCTATTTCGCATTTTCAAATTGTATTGGGTAAATATTTTGGTGCTCTTATTCTTATAATTATTGCCGTTATACCTACATTACTATATGTGTTTACTATTTCTAAATTAGGAAACCCAGAAGGCAACTTAGATATTGGTAGCATTATTGGGTCGTATTTTGGTTTGTTATTTTTGATATGCGCTTATACAGCTATTGGAATATTCACTTCTACATTATCAGACAACCAAATTGTAGCATTTATAATTGCCGTTTTTATATGTTTCTTTTTCTATTTTGGATTTGATGGCTTGGCTAATTATAACTTTTTTGGAGATACTATTTATTTGGAATCTTTAGGTATGGCTTCGCATTTTAAAAGCATGAGTCGTGGTGTTATAGATACCAGAGACCTTATCTATTTTATTAGTATTGCATTTTTCTTTCTTCTACTTACTAAATTAAATATAAAAAAGACGTAGCATGATTATTACTCCATTACTTGTTATTTTTATGTTAGTTGTTTTTGTACTACTCTTTTTATTTTTAAAAACAGTAGATAAACGAAAATGGTTAACCTTTATCATTAGTTTAGCCTTAACACCTTTAGTTTATTTTTATCTAGCATATCCGTTTATAAACATTGTTAGTAATTATCATCATCAAAAATATTTTAATGCTAAAACTTGGGTAGAAAAACCTGCTTTACGCTATGAAATGATTGATAATGCTATAGAAAGTGACACTTTAATTGGAATGACTAAAGCCGAGGTTGAAATACTACTTGGAAAGGCAGAATGGCTGACTTGGGATGATACGAATAAAATTGGTGATACTAACCGTTGGAATTATAGTCTTGGCATAGAACCTGGCGCATTTACTGACGAAAAAGATGTTATAGAAATTACATTTAAAAACAATAAAACTACCGAATTAAGAACATATAAAGAAGCTATTGTATTTGATGCTGAAAAACAAAACTAATATAAAACACATTGTATTTGCACTTATAGGGTTAGTGATTTTAAATCTTATAAGCAATACCATATACAAACGTTTTGATTTAACTAAAGATCAGCGTTATACGCTTTCTATAACCACAAAAGACATTATAAATTCTGTGGAAGCACCACTAATTATTGATGTGTTTCTAGAAGGTGAATTACCTTCTGAGTTTAGGTTACTCCAAACCGAAACCAAACAGCTTATTGAAGAATTCCAAGTATTAAATTCGCTTGTAAAAGTTAACTATATAAATCCACTAGAAGACGAAACTACTCGCGAACGTAACATACAAGAATTAAGAAAAAGTGGTTTAGAACCGTATATCAATAGTAATAAAACTAGTGGTAAAGTAACACAAGAACTTATTTTTGGTTGGGCATTTGCCAGTTATAAAGGAAACACGCAAAAGATTCCTTTATTTAAAAAGAGTTTAACAACAGATTTACAAACACAGATTGCAAATTCTATACAACAATTAGAATATCATTTTGCAGATGGCTTTAATAAAATAACAAAACAAAAAAGCAAAAAAATTGCCATATTAAAAGGAAATGGACAATTAGCTGACATTAATATAGCTGATTTCTTAACTACTATTCAACCCTATTATAATATAGGACCATTTACGTTAGATTCTGTAGCTTCTAATCCTCAAAAGACATTAAATGACCTTAATAAATATGATCTTATAATTTCTGCAAAACCGACAAAACCTTTCTCTGAAGAAGAAAAATTAGTCCTCGACCAATATACCATGAATGGTGGAAAGAGTATTTGGCTCACAGAAGCTATGGTTATGGATAAAGATAGCCTCTATAATGCTTCAGGCAGTTCTGTTACCATTGCTAGAGATTTAAACCTAAATGATTTCTTTTTTCAATATGGAGTTCGTATCAATCAAAATTTAGTAAAAGATCTATACTCCGCTCCTATTACTCTAGCTGTTGGAGAAGGTAACAACACACAATTTCAACCTATACAATGGCAATATTCGCCATTAGCTACGGCCAATATAGAAAACCCTATTAGTAACAATATTGATTTGGTGAAATTTGATTTTGCCAGTCAGATCGATACCTTAAAAAATAATATTTCTAAAACTGTATTATTACAAACTTCTGGACGTTCTAAATTAGAAGGAGCATTGCAAACCGTATCTTTAGCTAGTGTAACACAACAGCCCGATGAAGATAGCTATAATAAAGCACCACAAAACTTAGCCGTGCTATTAGAAGGTCGTTTCAATTCTGTATATAAAAATAGAATCTTGCCTTTTAAAGTTAATAATTTTAAGGAAGCTGGCAGTGCTACAAAAATGGTTGTCATTTCTGATGGGGATGTTATAAAAAATGAAGTGTCCAGAAACCGACCGATTCAATTAGGATTTGATCAATTTACAGGTAGAACTTATGGTAATAAAGAGTTTTTACTCAATACAGTTAATTACCTTTTAGATGACACCGGACTTATAAACATACGATCCAAAAATATAGAAATTGCGTTTTTAAATTCTGATAAAATTGAATCTAACAAGTTAAATTGGCAATTATTAAATATCGCTTTACCACTAGTGCTCTTGGGTGTTTTTGGTTTTGGTTTTAATTATTTTAGAAAGAGAAAATACTCAAAATAACTTGGTGCTTATTCAGAAAATAGATCTGTTTTTTGTTAATAAGTTTGTTTCATAAAACCCATGTATTAAGATATATTTGTAACACTAATGGTTACTCAGAATAAATCATTAATAGCATAACGTAAAATCAACAAAACTATTTAATGGTTTTTGGTATTGACCATTAAAAATTCATAAAAAAACAACAAATGAAGTTTATAGTATCAAGCACATACTTACTTAAGCAATTGCAAGTCTTAGGAGGAGTTATAAATAGCAATAATACATTGCCAATTTTAGATAACTTTTTATTTGAATTAGATCATTCTAATCTTACAGTTTCTGCTAGTGATTTAGAAACAACTATGTCTTCAGAAATCAATGTAGAAAGTGACTCTAAAGGAAGTATTGCATTACCTGCTCGTTTATTATTAGATACTTTAAAAACGTTTCCTGAGCAACCCTTAACCTTTGTTGTTGAAGAAAACAATACTGTAGAAATTAGTTCTAATCACGGTAAATATGCATTAGCATATGCAGATGGTGCTGAGTTCCCTAAGGCAGTATCTTTAGAAGATCCAAGCACAACAACCATAATGGGAGATATTTTAGCTACAGCTATTAGTAAAACTATTTTTGCTGCTGGTAATGATGATTTAAGACCTGTAATGAGTGGTGTGTTTTTTCAATTCTCTCAAGAGAATTTAACCTTTGTTGCTACTGATGCTCATAAATTAGTAAAGTATACTAGAGCTGATGTTTCTGCTAGTGAAGTTGCAGAATTTATAATGCCCAAAAAGCCATTAAATCTTTTAAAAGGGATTTTAACAGGAAGTGATGATAACGTAACTATAGAGTATAATGACTCTAATGCTAAATTTACGTTTGAAAACTCTGAACTGGTTTGTCGTTTAATTGATGGTAAATATCCTAATTACGAAGCTGTAATACCTAAAGAAAACCCTAATAAATTAGTTATAGATCGTACACAGTTTTTAAATTCTGTACGTCGTGTTAGTATTTTCTCTAACAAAACCACGCATCAAATACGTTTAAAGATTGCTGGTGCTGAATTAAATATATCAGCAGAAGATATCGATTACAGCAATAAAGCAGAAGAGCGTTTAAGTTGCGATTACCAAGGAGACGATATGCAGATTGGTTTTAATTCTCGTTTTTTAACAGAAATGATAAACAATTTAAATTCTAGTGATGTTCAGTTAGAAATGAGTTTACCTAATCGTGCTGGGATTTTAACACCTATTGATGGTTTAGATGAAGGCGAACAAGTTACAATGCTTGTTATGCCTGTAATGCTTAATAATTAATAATAATTACATATACATATCCTAAAGCCCGATTAATCGGGCTTTTTTATTGTCCAAATTATAATTCAATTTTAGTACTTTAGTAAGTAAATAATCGCAAAATGAAAAAATATTTAAGCCTATTAGCCATAGTTATAGTTTTTATTTCTTGTAAAACAGAAAATGAAGAAGTTGTTAAGGCAACTACAGATTTATCTGTGAAAGAATACCATAATCCTGAGTCTCATAATGACCAGTTTACTGGAGGTATTAAAATGATTCCTATAACTACACCAAAAGGTGAATTTAAAGTGTGGACGAAACGTATTGGTCATAACCCTAAAATGAAAGTTTTATTACTACATGGCGGACCAGGAGTTACCCATGAGATCTATGAAAGTTTTGAAGGCTATCTTCCGCAAGAAGGTATTGAGTTTTATTATTACGATCAGTTAGGCTCTTATTATAGCGATCAACCAAAAGATTTATCACTATGGGATTTAGATCGTTTTGTTGAAGAAGTAGAACAGGTACGTGTTGCTTTAGGGTTGAATAAAGATAATTTTTACTTATTTGGACAATCTTGGGGAGGTATTTTAGGAGCACAATATGCTTTAAAATATCAAGATCATTTAAAAGGTTTAATTATTTCTAATATGGTAATGTCTATACCAGAATATCAAAAATACTCTGATGAAGTTTTAGCACCTCAATTGCCACCAGATGTATTAAAAGAAATATTAGAGTATGAAGCAAAAGAAGATTATGGAAACGAACGTTATTTGTCTTTAATCACAGAGCATTATTATCCAAAACATGTCCTCAGAATGAAGCCTAGTGAATGGCCAAATTCTGTAAATCGTACGTTTCAGCATGTAAATCCAGATGTATACGTCACCATGCAAGGCCCTAGTGAATTTGGTATAAAAGGAGATGCTACTTTAAAAAATTGGGATATTATGGATCGCTTAAAAGAAATTAAAGTACCAACATTAAGTATTGGTGCACAATACGATACTATGAATCCTAAGCATATGGAATGGATTTCTACCGAAGTACAAAACGGGCGTTATTTGCATTGCCCAAATGGTAGTCATTTATCGCAATACGATGACCAAGAACATTTCTTTCCAGGTTTAATAAAATTTATAAAAGATGTAGATAAAGGAGAAGCTTTATAATTACAATATACTATAAAAGAAAAAACGCTCATCCGACCAAGGTGAGCGTTTTTATTTACCTCTTTACAAAATAACTAACTAACAAAATTAAGAGATAAAGGGTATCTTGGGTATTCCCCATTACTAGCTCTAATAGCATTAATAATTGGGTATATAAATCCGGCTATACATAATAGTACCCAGCCAATAATTCCTAGTCCAAAAAATAAAATTAATGGAATGCAAACAATATAAAACACAATTAAACTCAATTGAAAGTTAACAATTGCTTTGCCATGTTCATTCATATCAACAATTTTATCACGTTGTATTAACCATAAAATTAAGGGTACTACAAGTCCACCAAATCCAGTTGCAAAAGTGAGCAATTGGCATAGATGTGTAATAAATAATAACTGACGGTCTTCGCGCTTAGCGGTATAATAATTTGATTCCATGCTTATGTGACGCCGATGGATTTAAAATGTTACATAATATTGAAAAAATAAATCAGCTTTATAAATTAATTAACAATATTTGTATTATATGATTTATTAATAATCAATAAATTAGACCTCCGAATTAAGTTATTAATAAATAAAACAAATAATCATTATGGCAGTAATTAGATTAGGAGATATTGCACCAGATTTTAGTGCAAAATCTACAGAAGGTACTATTAATTTTCACGAATGGCTAGGTGATAGCTGGTGTGTGTTATTTTCTCACCCAGCAGATTACACACCTGTATGTACAACAGAATTAGGAACTGTAGCAAAATATAAACCAGAATTTGAAAAACGTAATACTAAAGTTGTAGCATTAAGTGTTGACGGTATCACTTCGCACCACGGTTGGATTAGTGATATCAACGAAACACAAGGAACTACGGTTAACTTTCCTATTATAGCAGACGAAGATCGAAACGTATCTGAACTTTACGACATGATTCACCCAAACGCAGATAGTAAATTGACTGTACGTTCTGTTTTTGTAATTGCACCAGATAAAACGGTGAAACTTATTATTACATATCCTGCATCTACAGGACGTAATTTTGATGAAATTATCCGTGTTATCGATTCTTTACAATTAACAGCATATCATAAATTAGCAACACCTGCAAATTGGAACAATGGTGATGATTGTGTTATTGTTCCTTCAGTTACAAATGAAGAAATACCAGAATTATTTCCTAAAGGACATACTGAGGTAAAACCTTATTTACGTATGACTCCTGATCCGAGTTGAAAAATTGAATATTAATAAATGAAGAGCAATAAAATTAAGTTATTGCTCTTTTTTATAGATGCAAATACTAAAACTGAAGCCTCAATTTAAAAATTAGGATTATTAGAACTGCTAGTGATTAATTTAAAATATAAAATAAAAATTAATTTCCCATCTGCCAATACTTTCGTTGTCCTCTTGTACAAGCACAATTACTAATAGAACGCAATAAGTTTACTCCAACAGTAATAACGTGTGTACCAGAATTAAACGCAGATAAGTCGTTTGTAGTGACTTGATAAGCATATCCAAAATAAAAAATAGATTGACTAAATCCTGCCATAGGTCCTACATTAAGTGGCTTTAACAATTGATCATTTAAAAAACGGTAAGAAACTCCTCCCCAAAAATAGTTGTCATTTCTACCATACTTCCTTACTTTAAAATTAAGATCCGTACTAGAACGTTTATCACTTACAAATAGTTGATAAAATATAGAGGGTTCGTATTCAATACCATATTTTTTATTACTTCCAAAGACAAATCCAGAATACAACTGAAAATTTAAAAGTTGATTCGGTTCAAATACTCTAACATCTTCATCAATTTTTTTCTCAATAATATTATTAGCGTTAAGACTAACATAGACATTACGATAACGGTATAAAGCTCCTATATCAAAATTAGAGTTCGTTGTTCGTCTATCGTCTGTAACAAATGGATCTATAGTTGGGTTCTCAATAGTTGTATTAAAATTGTTAATATCAATTCTAAAATTGTTGACATTAAACGATAAGCCTAATGATAAATACTGTTCTGTTTTTTCATTTAAAATTAAATGATGAGCAAATGAAAATTTGGCTCCTGTTTGTATGGTGTTACCGTTTCTATCATTGTATGCAGAGACTCCCAAACCAGAACGATCACCAACTCTAATATCTGTATATATAGATTGATTATCTGGTGCTCCTTTGATACCAACCCATTGTGTTAATCCATTTGCTCTAATTTTAAGATTATCACCAATACCTGCAAAAGTTGGAGAAATAACAAAGTTATTGTCTGCTAAGTATTGTGTAAATACAGGTAGATTTAACTCTTGACTATAGCCTTTAACAGCTATCAATACTACTATATATATATATAAATTTTTCATGTCTAGTGATTTTATTATTTATTATCTATAAAGTGTAAAGTGTCCTACAAAATTTCTAGCATCTCTATTATCATTCAAATTAATCACGTACCAATAATCGCCAGTAGGTAATTCTACCCCATTATATTTACCATCCCATTTTTCATCCACATTTAGTGTCGCTATTTTTCGTCCATAGCGGTCAAAAATATCGAAGGTTAAATTTCTATACTGCTCAGCACATCCAGGTCCAAAACCATCTAATACTCCATCTCCATTTGGTGTAAAATAATCTGGGATGCATATATCTACAAATTCATAAAATCGTGTTGCACTAGCCATACAGCCATTGCTATCTGTTACGGTTACAGTATAATTACCTGATTCAAAAATTATGAAGGTATTTGTATTTCCTTGTGATTCGCCGTTTAAAGTAAACTCGTAAATACCCGAACCACCCGAAGCTATGGCTACAATTTCATTTAAATTTTCGCCACCCAAAACAAGCTCTACAGGTTCAAATTCTGTAATATCAAATACTTCGGTTCTCTGAATACATCCGTTTGTATGTCGGACATCTATATAATGATCTATACCAGGAGTAACATTAACAAAAACGTTACTAGGTTGATATGGTCCGTTATTTAAAGAATAGTCAATATCTGAAGTATTGGCATTACTGCCATCTATTGTAACTGTTACTGTATTTCTCGTTATATTGTTTTCACAGGTATATTCTATAGTCAATTCTGGACTGAGCAATACGGATTCTGGGAATGTAATATTCCATTCAGACTCGCATCCTTGACTATCTCTTACATAAACCACATGATCTCCACCTTCAAGATTTATAAAATCAAATTGAGTTTGTGTAGCTGTCCCTGTAATATAATTACCATTTATATCATCTAAACTAACACTATATGGCAAGTTTCCGCCAGAAATCTCTATACTGAACTCTCCGTTTACTTCACCAGAACATACTTCTGGAAAGATAGAATTAGGTACAATTGAAAGCGAAACAGGTACTGGTTCTTCAATAGTAAAATCAAATAATTGAAAACAACCCAATTCGTCTTGAGCAATAAATTGATAATCTCCTGAAGCTAAATTTTCAAAAATAGGTTCGTCAAAAAATTGATTTAATTGTGGTGAAATGGCATATTTGATAATACCTGTACCACCAGATGCATTTATAGTTAACATTCCATCATTATTTCCAGAGCATGTAATTTCTGTTATTGTAAAGTTTACAACAAGTGGTGCATTAGGCTCTGTAATAGATTCAGGCACAGAAATCGCATCACAATCTCCACTGGTAACGTATACCTGATAATTACCTACAGGAAGTTCTGTAAAGACTCCTGGGCTATTTTGTATTGCTCCGACAATATCGTTACCAGAACTATCCTGTAAAGTATAAGTGTAATTCCCTAAACCGCCTTGAGCATTAGCTATAATAACACCTGTATTATCACCTACACAATTAATTTCAGCATTAGTAGCATCTATATTAACCTCTAGGCTTGGTAATGGATCAATAATAATTTCATTAGACACCAATGCATCACAACCATTAGCATCTCTAACATAATATTGATATGTCCCTGCTGGAACAGAAAACGTTACAGAATTAGCAAATGTCCCAAGTACTGTTGTAAATGTTTCATCACTACTATATGTATAAGAACCTGTTCCTCCGGAAGCTGTTAATGTTAATGTAGATTCCGTAAAACATGTTTGGCTTGTTTCTTTTACTAATGACGCTACAACTGGTAATGGCTCTGTAATAGTAACTTCAACTGAAGTATATGTACAATCTAAGCCATCAGTAATATCTATTGTATAAGTACCAGCACCTAAACCATTAAATGTTGGATAAGTTTGTGGTCCCGAAGAGGTTACTGTAGGAGATAAGGTATTTAATGTGTATAAATAATTTAAACCCTGACCACCTGTAACATTCGTAATTGTAATCTCCGCATTAGTATCACCAAAACAAGATAATAATGTTGTACTTGGTGTAACTGTTCCATCTATCGGTGGTGGTACAGATAATATAATAGTATCTGAATTTACACAACCATTAGCGTCTCTAACACTAACAGTATATGTACCTGAAGATAGATTTTCAAATGTTGAATTTGAAGAATATGCTACTGAAATTGGGCCTGTTAATTCATATTCGTAATTACCAGTTCCACCTGATGCAGAAGCAACTATAGTACCACTGTCATTATTACACGTAACGTTAGATGTCTTAGTTGCAATTACTGAAACTACTTCAGCTGGTGAAGAAATGATTACATTACCTGTTGAAGTACAAAATGGACTTTCAGTCTCGTTAATAATTATAGTAAACATTCCTGCTGGTAATCCTGAAACTGTTTCTGGATTCGTTGACGTGTTAGTTGCTATTGGTCCTAATACTGAATTACCCAAATCATCAAATACTTCATAAGTATAAGCACCTGTATAACCACTTACATTAATATCAAAAGCACCAGTAGTATCTCCAAAGCATGCTACATCAGTAATATTAGTGGTAAATATTGCTGGTATGGCTTCTGGTATTAAAACCTCAACGGTATTAAAACATGTTGTTGTTGCATCAGTAATCGTCACAGTATAAGTTCCTGAAGGCACACCTGAAAAAATATTGCCTATTAGGTTTATTGAGCTAAGGTTAGGGCTAATGGAATATGTATAATTACCACTACCGCCTACTCCATTTATAGTAATCTCGCCATCATTATTATTACAACTAGGCAAATTTGTAATACTAGGAATTAAATCTATTGGTGCTGTAATACTTACGTTTATTATGTTTCCGCAACCATTAGCGTCACTTACTTCTATAGTATGATTCCCAGAGAACACATTTGTAATTGTAAATGGTGCCGATTGCGTTTGAAAGGCTCCACCATCAATGCTATATGTATAAGGTGGAATTCCTGGAGAGGTTAAGGTAACATCTATTTCAAAATTACCTTCAACTGCTGAGCATTCGTTATTGACCATAGCTTGAATAACAGGTTCTAGATCAATATCTATTGTTTCATTTAATCTAAATTCACAACCATTTGCATCCCGTATTACTATATCCCAAATTGTTTGAATATTATAATCTAATTCTACAACATTATTAGAATTAAAATCGCCCGTTATTGGAATAAATCCTGGCGCGCCTACTGCATACATATATGGTGCTGTTCCTCCAGATGCCGTTATGGTTAATTGTGCATCAATGTTACATGTCGCATTAGTTATTGATGTTACACTGGCTATTAAAGGTTGAATCGGTTCTGTAATTTGAAAAGATTGTGCTGTTGTACATAGTGTACCATCAGCTTCTCTAACAAATAGTGTGTAATTTCCTGCCGACAAACCTGTAATGGTAGCATTTGTTGGAGCGCCTGTTAAACCATTAATAGTCCCATTAATTGCAGGAATAATTGGAGTATTTGTTAACGCGTCTTGAATTTCATAATAGATTGAAGTTACAGATGAATCATAATTAGAAATTGTAAAATCTAATGTTCCATCATCTGCTCCATTACAACTAACATTTGAAGCTGTTAAAGCACTAACATTTATTGGAGATAATACAGGCGTAGTAACTTCTATAATTGAAAAACAACCTCCTGCATCTACAACTTGAAATTGATAAGTAACTCCATGATTTAACCCTGTAAATGAATGGGTTGTAGATGATGTTGGACCAAAAGTTGTTGCTGGTTGTCCAAAAATAGAATATGTATATGGTGCTACACCTGTAATGACTTCTATATCTACAGTAGCTCCTGTTGCGCATGAACCTGTAGATGCATTTCCTGTTAAATTAATATTTGGAGGTGTTTCTATTCTAAGTGTATTACTTCTAAATTCACACCCGTTACTATCTACTATAGTAACTGTATAATCACCAAATGATAAACCTGTAAAACTATGAGTTAAAGATGTAGTATTAACATTGGAATCAACTTGGGTTGATGTATTATCAAATAATCTATATGTAAATGGGGCTACACCACCAGAATTAATAGTTACATCTATACTTCCTGGAATGTTTGAATTACACTGAATAGGGTTTCTAACAATAGATACATCTATTGGTAATGGATCTACTAAATTTATTGTACCTAAAGCTTCACAACCTAAATCATCTCTTACAACATAGCTATAGCTCCCAGCAGATAATCCTCCAAAAACAGAAGTCGTTACAAATGTCGCACCACCATCTATACTATATAAAAAAGGAGCTTGTCCAGTTGATGCAGAAATATCTATTGATCCATTAGAGTCACCATTACATGTAGGGTTTATAGTATTTATCGATGCTGTTACAGGATTTATAGCATTAATAGTGTTTATGCTAGATTCTACAATACAACCATTTGCATCCGTAATTTCAAATTGATATGCCCCTGCACTTGTAGCATTGTACGCAAAAGGACTAGTCACCGTTCCTAAATTTGTATAAGCTCCTCCGTTAAATGAAACTGCATAAGTAAATGGAGCTGTTCCATTTAATATGATACCAGTTATTATTCCTTCAGGATTTATTGAGCAATCTAAACCTTTGGCTATATTAGTACTAATTCCTAATTCTGGTAATGGTGGAATTGTGTATGATTCGCTATACACACAATTATTAGAATCTCTCACCTGAATTGTATATGTATTAGGTGACAATCCTGTAAATACATTTGAAGATTGGTAAGCTGTTACTGAAGCTGCTGGCGCTATAATTTGATATTCAAGAGGAGTAACTCCTCCTGTTACTGAATCTATTGTTATAGAAGATGTATTTGTAGGACATGATAAAGGTGTATGATTAAATTCTAAATCGGTTGGTGGATCTAAATTATCAATAGTTATTGGTGACAGTGCAGAAAAACAGTTGTTACTATCTTGAATAGTAACTGTATATGTGCCTGAAGTAAGTCCTGTAAAATTGTTTGACGTTTGGTAATTTACACCATCTAAGCTGTAAGTATAAGGTGCAATACCGCCTGAAACTCCGGTTACCGTAAGTGTACCAGTACTATTACATGTATATGGAGCTGAAAGAGATACTCCGCCTACAATTGGAGATGTTTCGGTGATTATTATTGTTTGTGGCTCTGTAATACAAACCTGTGTATTTACAGAATATTGAATAATTACTTCATAGTTTCCTGCTGGTAATTCTGTAAAGACTGATGAATTTACATATGTGACTCCGTTATCAATACTATACATTATACTATTTCCATTTGCATTAATAACATCTATATTAATACTTCCATTATCAGAACCTGAACATAAAATGTTAGTTTGCGAAATGGTAAAATCTGGCTCTGGAATAACTTCTACCGTAATAGAAGTCATGGCAGAACAATTGTTAGAATCTATTACAGTAATGTCATAAACTCCAGGAGAAGTTACTGGAACAATCGGAGTGGTTTGAAAATCTGTTGTACTATTTATAAAATAAAAATAAGGAGGTGTTCCTCCTTCAGGGTATATTGTTATTTCACCATCCGTACATGTTAAAGGTGTTGTTAAAGCAGCTGTTACTGTTAATAATGGTGGCTCAATAATTTCAATATCTCCACTATATACACATCCGTTTTCTGTAGAAACGTTAACAGTATATATTCCTGGATTAAGGTTATTAAATGTATAGTCACTTTCTTGAATTGGCCCAACGCTATTAACTAAAGTTCCTCCATTAGATATAGAAAACGAATATTGCGGATCTACATCATTGGCTGCAATGGTAACATTTCCTAACTCACCATAACATAGTGGTTGTTCTATAATAGTAGAAACTGTAAAATCACGATCTCTAATTTGAACATCTGGCACTGTAAAAATACATGGGTTTGGAGTTACTCCTATTTGTCTTATATAAACGGTATATATACCAGCTACTGCTACCGAAAACACATTGCTTGGTTGGTAATTAGTCCCATCAATACTAAATTCATAACCACTTGGAACTCCACCAACTGTTATTTGACCTGGAGTTGTACAAATAATATCTTGTGCATTAACATTTGGTACTAATAGGTTTTCATATACATTAAAAAAGAACTGATTAAAACAACCACCTGAATAGTTTAAAGTCAATCGATATTGACCTGCAGTGTCTACCAAATAATCAGGTCCATTTGCAACTTCGTTCCAAACACAAGAAGAATCTTCATTAGCACAATCGGGGTTTACTACGGCTGCACAACTTGTTTCATCTAATCGTTCCCATATTATAGATGTGGTATCTGTTATTCCGGTTTGGATAAATCTTAAATCATTGGCACCACATAAGAAAATATTAGGCAATAATTTACCGTCATCTGGGCATGTTACTATTTGGTCTGCATATGCAAGAACAGGATTAGTTACATTGGCTCCAAAAGTAATAACATTAAATTGTTGACTAGTAGATTGACATGGAGCTATTGCAGTATTTTGAACGTAATAAATGCCTGTTTCGGTTACAGTAATAGTTTGGCTTGTTCCTATAACTGGTGTTCCTGATGGGTTTGTAGACCATGAATAAGAATCATAACCATCACCTGCAGTTAATGTTGTACTTGCTCCACATAAAATTACATCTTCATTAAATGTACAATTTAAATCTGCTAAAAAGTTTGTTGCTCCAGGTGTAAATAAACATCCTGTATTACTAGAAAAACTAGGATCATCTGAAATTGTAAAAGCTGGATTTAACGTTCCATTATATATTGAAAATGCCTGATTACTTATTATATTAGAACATGCGTCGGTTAATAAACTACAACTGGAAACTACTTGTACTTTAAATATAATTTCTAAAACAGGATCATTTTCTTCAACTACCGAATTATCAACGCTAAAAATCAATTCTCTAGTGACAACGTCGTAACTCTGAACCGTAACTCCTGCTGGTAAAGACACAATATCTTCTGGGTAATTAAATTCTATATTGATAGGTAATATGTCTCTAATTATTAAATTGGTAGCATCGTCATTTCCTGTATTTTGAAAACCAATAACATAGTTTAATTCGTCTCCAAGATTAACCAATTGGCCTCCTATGTCATTACCCATAGGGTCTTCTACAACCTTAGTTAAAACTATATTAGGTTCAATAATATCTACTGCAAGAGCAAAAAAGTATTGAAAATAGGTATCACCACTAGTCTCTAAACTTATGGTTGCTGAAGTTGCATCATTAGCTATAACACTATTATTAGGGTTAGGTACTGCCATAACTCCAGTATCAAAGCCTAATGTATTGGTACTATTGGGCATTCTATTATTAACTGGTGTTGCATTTAATTGAGTTACAGAACTATTGAAAAAATTATCAACAGGTCTATCTACTGTAGATAGACTAACACCATTTAATGATAGACCATCACCAGGAATAGGATTATCACCTTCAATTGTAGCAAAAGCAAAATTAGCTCTTACTGGCGCTGGTGCCGGAATTGTTCTAAATCCTGAAACAGGAATATCTAATTGTGGATTGCCACCAGCAACGCTTATAGCGCTAAATCCATCAAAGCTAGTAATCGATTTACCTGGCAAAACAGGATCTTCATAGACCACAAAAAGTGACCAACCAGCTGAGTAACCTGTACCATTGAAAGGTGTAAAAGTAGCCGTCTCACCTTCTGCACTAGAAACATTTGCCACAGTATAAGTTCCTAGATCTGTTCCTAAATTTCTTACAATATCTGTTACATCTGCAAAACAAGCGTAAGAAAAACTATTACCACCATCAACTGAAACACCGTTTGCCTCATATATAATTGTACCAGAAACATCATTATATCCACCAGTTGGTCCTCTAAATTTTACATCGGTAATAGACTCTGGTCCGTTAGTTACAGCACTCCAATATAAACCCGCATATATAATTTGATAACAACCAGAATTTGGTATATCTAAATCTGCACTTGAAGAACTATAAGTTGTAGGGTCTCCATCAATGTCTATATAACGCATATTAACATTATGATTAAAAACTGTATTATCATTAAATGCATTATTATCTGGGCCAAGAATATTATTACCAATTAATACAATATCTCCTTTTAAATCTTCATTAAATCGAGGAGTGAATGGCTCATAATTTTGAGCAAATAAATACGAACTTACTAGAAGTAATACAGGAACAACTATGGTCTTTATGTTAGTAGGCTTTTTCATGGTATTATGGCTTTACTTTCTTTATTATTTGGGGTTAATAAAAAAGTATTGTCTGTTTTCTACATATTAGTTTTCAATTTTTATTATAGATCTTTTTCTATTATATGGCGCTGAATTGTTAAATTCTAATGCATTAGTTGCAGCATCCAAATCACTAAACTTTTCGTAATAGATATAATAATTACTTGTGCTTAAATCAAAAAAGAATTGAATGTTAGATTGCCCTGATGTTATAGCCATTCTTATAAATTCATCTCTCCTAGTCACATCACTGTGTACTGCTAAAACAACATAGTAACCACTTTCGGTGTGTTTTACATCTTTTAAAATTTTAATATTTGATCCTTGATCTTCGCCAAAATCAAATTCTTCAGGATTAAATGTTTCAGAACCTATATCTGTGGTTTGTTTAATTCTATTTAAAGTTGCTAAATCTTTTTGGTAGCGATCTTCTTGATTATCATATGCTGCTCTTTTTATTCTTCGGCTTCTTTCAAAATCTGTAGCAAGTTTTATTTTTTCTAGTTCTCTTTCCATATCTAATAAAGAGCGTTTAGTTTCTTTTTGAACAGATTGTATGATTATAATTTCGTCTAAATAGATTGTAGCTATAGAATCTTCTTGATTAGAATTATTTTTCAGTCGTTGATCATACGACGCCTTTAATTCTCTTATTCTTTGATCTTGAGATTTTATTAAATTATTAATATCTATTCTTAATTCTACTAATTTGGCTTCTTGCGAAGACAAACTCTTAAATGGTTTTGGAGCTTTATAGATACCTTGATCACCAAGGTCATTCTCTTCTTTTAAATCTCTAAGATCTTTTGTGCGTTCTGCAATAGTTTCTTTAATACGGCTTAATACTTTTCTTGTTTTTATTACCGTAGCTGACAACCTTATAGTATCTATAGGTTTAGTTATAGAATCAAATAAATTTTCTTTTATTTGATTTTCTTTTTCTGAAACTTCTACTTGTTCGTCTTTACTTGTTTTAGTTACATTTTTAGTATTCCCTATTACTTCTATTTCAGTTTTAGTCTCCTTATTAACTATAGGTTGTGTTTCACTCTTCGTTTTAATTTTTTTAGATTTTTCATCAGTTAAAACTTTAGCACTAGTTTTTCTCTCAATATCTGCTTTTACAGTATTGGCAATAGAATCTTGTTGTTGTTTTAAATTTTCTTCTTTGTTTACAATAGTAGTTTCTTCTTTTTTAATTACTAATGCATTTTTAGTATTCTCTTTTTTTGACTGTGGCTGATTCTTTCTATTCGCTGCATTAATTTTAGAAGCTATTCTAGATTTCTTTTTGAATTTGTTTTTAGAAATTACAGATGATAATTCTTGATCGTCACTATACAAATAGCGTTTTTTATTTTTGAAACGATATGCTAATGTAATTTCATGAGATGGTCCAAAATCAATTAACTCGCCTATCGTTTTTTCAAAATTATATTCGATGGCAATTTCAGTAGTAATATTTAATCCTAATCCTCCTGATGCACCATATAAAGAATTATAGCCTACTTGTGCCCAAATACCTTTAGGTACAGTTAACATTAGTATTGTAGATAAAATGGTGTTATCTCTAAGAAATTCTGATCGTAATAATCCTGTAAATTTGGCTTCATCAAAAAAACCATAACTATCAATAAAGCCTGTATACATTACATGTGCTTGGATACCTTTTTCTAGATCATTTTCAACTAAACTCGAAGTTGTAAAATTATACAGAGCAAAATTGTTTAATACCAATCCAAAATCAAAAAAGGTAGTTCCGTAGTTAATACCAGGATTAAAGGTTATCAAAAGATTAGAATCTAAGCTATTTAATAAAGGATCTTGGGTATTTGTTATTATTCTTCCTTCATTAATTCCACTATTGTAAAAACCAAGATTAGATCCAAAAGTTAAATTACTATCTCTACCTAAAACAACATTATATGCATAGTTTAAAACACCTCCAAAAGTATTTAATAGACCAAAATTTTGTTGAAAAAAACCAACACCAAACCCCATGTTTTCGTTTAATCTTCCTGCATAACTAAATTTATAAGTCTGCGGAGCATCTGTAAACTCAACCCATTGTCGTTTATTAGAAACACTTGCATATTTATATTGTTCTCTAACAAAACTAAATGTAGGATTAATGGCGTATTTATTAAATGTAATAGAATTTCTAATCGGTAACGAAAAAGATGCTACACCATTATCTTGAGCTTTAACGCTTATAATAATCGAGGAATAAAAGACTATATGTAGTATAAGTTTTTTCACACTATTTTATAACTGTTATAGATCCTTTTCTCGTTCTATTATTTGACGTCGTAATTACATAATAATAAACAGGATTAATATCTTGGAATCGTAATTGATTTAAAGGCCAATTATTTTGATAATTCTTAGTTGTAAAAACAACTTTACCTTGTGCTGAATAAAGAGTAACTTCTGTGTCTGTTCCATCAACAAATGCTTGAGGAATAATCCATGTATCATTAATACCATCTCCATCAGGGCTTATTATATTTGGAATTTCGGCAACATCTGGAAATGGTTCTATTATGGTAAATAAAAATTCTTTAGAACTTATACAACCATCAGTCTGCGTAACACTAACTTTATAATTACCTATTTCGGTAGCTTCATAACTTTCTGTTATAGCACTATCAATAAGCTCGCCATTAAAATACCATCTAAATATAGGATCAATCGCATCTGTAGTTACGGTTACAAATAAACTTTCTCCTTCAGATATAGAATTCGTTTCTAAAACATTTATACTGCTTTCAAAATCATTAGTTAGTAAATCTATTTCAGCATTTGTAGTACACTCTCCTAAATCAATATTTACCGAATAAAAACCTGGCTCATCAGTAGTATAAGTTTGTTCTGTAGCGTCAGTAACCTCTTCTCCGTCTTTAAACCATTGATAGTTTTCTGCATTTATAGTCGTTAAAATTGTTGCTCCTTCACTTGCGCAAAATGGATTATCCATACTAGAGTTTATAGAAACTTCGGTATCTGAAGTAAGCTCAGTTACTGTAACTCTATTAGAAAATGATTCTGAAGTACAGGTGCCATAATTAGTTTCTGCAAAATAGATTCCAGGCGTGTTTACTAATAAAGTTTCACTAGATGCTACAAAAACAGAAGTTGTAGCACTTGTTTCTCTATACCAATTGTATGTTAATGATGGATATTGTAGTGGAGAACTATTATTACTTTCTGGACTATCTATAGTTAAAAGATAACCTCCGTTAGAACAATATGCTGCCGTCTCTATTAAGTTATTAATAGAAAACGGAATATCATGCAGTTTATAATATGCTGCAAAATCTACAGAACCTGTACTATTTGCTGCAGATGAAGAACTTTTAATTCTAATTTTATAGTTTTCTCCTGCTACAGTTGTAGGCATTGAAAAACTTAATGTTGCTGGAGAACTAGTTATAGCACCTTGAGCTGTTGTATAAATTATTTCACTATTAGTAAAACTACCTGAGGCATCAGACAATTCTATGTTAAACTGGTTTGTCTCACTTAGGTTACTTTCTGGCGAAAACGTAAACGTTAAATTAAAGGTATTAAATGTAGGGCTAGCACAAGCTTTACTGAATTGTAAATTAGGTGTGCTAATAACTATTTGAGCATGAGAAATTGAAGCGAATACTATTACAAGAATAAACGTAAAATATGGTTTTGTAAAACTTAACATAATCAATAATTTTAGTTTAGAAAAGGACATAAATATCTAACCCTAACACATAGTGTGCTACGACATCTATTAAACCTATACGAGTTATTATTACATTTAAGAAATACGCTTATGAGAGATTAAACGTTGATCTGTTTTCTTTAAATGTATGGTTAACGTTTATTTACTTTATAAGCTCTTATATTAATCATCATTATCATCATCTTCATAATCATTTGTTGCTATTATTTTATTAATCCTTAATCTAAAATCTGGTAGTTTAGTGTTCAGTATATTTATAAAAGTTTCAGAATCTTTACCTTTAGAGTATACATTGAAAAAAGATAGATTTCCATACCAATTCTCTAGATCTGCATTATTAGAATTGTTTTCTAAAAAGATATTTCCTCTACAATTATTAAAATACATTTCAGAAAATTTAATTTGTTCTAAACTTTCTTGATTTATTTTAATCTGATCATCTAATATAATTGCAGGATTAAAACCAGAAATAACACTTTTGCTCATATCTATTGTTGTATTATTACCAACATATAATGCTTCTGCAATAAGATCTTTATCTAAATCTGCTTCTAAATCTTCTGACCAGTTAAACAGTGTTATATTTTCTGCAATTACTGAAGTACCTTTTTTTGTAAAATCTACTTCACTTGATTTATCGTAAGAAAATAACTGCATGCATCTAGGTCCGTTACTATTAGATGTATATGGTGTGCGTATTGCCAGTGAATTCTGGATATGGCTTTGGGCGCCAAAGTTGAATTTAAAATCGGCACTACCTGCTTTGTATGACACAAGTTTGTATAAGTTTGTTTTACCTCCAAGTATTTCAAACGAATTACTCTCAGAATAACTTACCATAATGTTTTCTATTACCGTTTTACTACCAACACCTGCTAGTGTTAATGCATTAAAATAGTTATCTTTTGAAGTTCTTTTACCAGCATACTCAATTCTTACAAAACGTAATACACCTGAACTACTTTCTAGGTTTTCACCTCCATAATTTGTGTATTGATATGACTTTGTTGAGAGATTAGAATATAGGTTAGATAATGATCCATTCCCAAATTTATTGGTTGGGGCATCACCAAGAATTATTAATCCGCCCCAATCTCCTTGGCGTTTTCTACTTCTATTTGAAGTAAAAACAATAGGATCTGTTTCTGTACCATTAGCTATTATTGTAGCCCCTTTAGAAATTGTTAACGATCCTTTTGTAGCATAGTCTCCTATAATAACCGTACCTGGTTCTATAGAAATTGTTACACTATCCGTCACAAATACATTACCCAGCAATAAATAAACATATTTTTTAGATAATTTAATATCTTTAGATATATGCCCTGTTAAAATTTCAGTAGGCTCATTATAAGTAGCTGTATTAGATTGAAAATCTGTCCAATTATGCAACCAATTATTAATACCGAATATCCCTTTTTCTTGTTGAGCATTAGCACAAAAAAAAGTAAATACAGTAAGTAATGTTATAAGAGTATTTTTTTTCATAAGCTTATATAATTTGTTAGACATTAAATAAGTATTAATCTTATTGTCTTTACCAAATATATAAGCGAACACTACAAAATACCAATTTTTTCGATGAAATGCTTAAAATTTTAATTTTAAATAAAATAAAATAGATTAAACGCAAATATCTTCGTTTAAATGATTTGTAAAAATAACGATTAATAGGACTTATTAATAACTTATAGCATTAAAAATTAATCAATTAGTATAAAAACTATCACATAAAAAAAGTCAATGTTAATTAACATTGACTTAAATTTTATATTAAGAATTATCTAATAAACTTTAATTAAAATCATTGTACTCATGTAATGATTTTAATGTTTCTTCATAGAATAAAATTGCTGCAATTAATTTATCTGTATCTGAATAAGGCAATATTACACTCTGAAAATCTAACGTATTTTCAAGAAATTCATCACTAGCTTTGTGCTGTTTTACTAAAGTTTTTTTATTATCATTATTATCAGGTATTCCCAAAGTAGACATCGTAACTCCTGGTTTAGTAGCAAATGCTATATATGGTAAAATTTTTACGATACTCTGTATACGTTCTCTGTATAAAACTAAAAGTTCACCTTTTTTCATGCTTTGAAGATCATCTAAACTATGGTATTTCGATATACTTACATCTCGATCGATAATACTCTTAGGGTCTTTCTTTTTTTGTGCAAAGCCAATATTAACAGCTAAGAGTAAACTGAATAGAATAATTTTAATTTTCATAAGTAGGTTGTATGGGGTTATATTACAAATTTATGTAATTAATCGTCAAAAACAAGCGTTTTGACGATTAATTTGATTTTAATGTATATAAAAAGCAAGGATATTCAATGAGAGAATTGCTTTTTAAAGTAGTAAATTAATTGAATTAACATCAGTGCATTTCTATTTATGAATGCTTAGACGTTTTCTATTTACCGATACAAAAATTAGCAAAAATATTACCTAATAAATCATCTGTAGTTATTTCACCTGTAATCTCACCAAAATGATATAATGCTTGTCTAATATCTATAGCCAATAAGTCGCCAGAAAGTCCTGAGTCTAAACCGTAGCTCACTTTCTGAGTTTCTTCAAAAGCTTTTAATAAAGCATCGTAATGACGAGAATTTGCAACAATAGTCTCATTATTACGAAGTGCACCTGTGTTAATAAGATTAAGAAGTGAATTGGTTAATTCTTCAACTCCAAAACCTGTTTTAGCAGATAGCATAAGTACATCTACTATAGTTTTATTTATTTCAGAAAGTTGCGTGTCAGTTAGTGTATCTATTTTGTTTGCGATAACTAATAAAGGTTTTTGAGGGTATCTATTTCTTATTTTTTCAATCTCAATTCTTACAGCTTCGAGATTATCAATATTTTTTTGAGCATCAAAAAGATAGATAGTTACCTGTGACTGTTCTATTTTTTCAAAAGTTTTTTTAATTCCAATAGATTCCACAACATCTTTGGTTTCTCGGATTCCTGCAGTATCAATAAATCGAAAACCTATGCCTCCAATTGAGATTTCATCTTCAATAGTATCTCTCGTTGTACCAGCTATTTCAGAAACAATCGCTCTATCTTCATTTAATAAAGCATTTAATAATGTTGATTTCCCAACATTTGGCTCACCAACAATAGCTATAGGAATCCCATTTTTAATGACATTTCCTACTGCAAACGAATCAATGAGACGTTTTAAAACAAAACCGATACGTTCTATCAATTCTTTAAATTGTGTTCTATCTGCAAATTCAACATCTTCTTCAGCAAAATCGAGTTCTAGCTCTATTAAAGACGCAAAGTTTAATAACTCTTCACGTAACTTAGCGATTTCTGAAGAAAAACCTCCACGCATTTGCTGCATAGCAATTTGGTGAGATGCTTCATTATCACTAGATATTAAATCTGCAACTGCTTCAGCTTGACTTAAATCTAACTTACCATTTAAAAACGCACGTAAGGTAAACTCACCTGCGGTTGCCATTCTGCAGCCACTTCGTAAAAACAATTGAATGATTTCTTGTTGAATATATGATGATCCGTGACAAGAAATTTCTATAACGTCCTCGCCAGTATATGAATTTGGACCTTTAAAAACAGTTACTAAAACTTCATCTACAACTCTATCTCTATCAATTATATGTCCTAAATGAATAGTATGCGTTTTTTGATCTTTTAATTGTTTCGTTTTTTTTATAGAACGAAAACAAGAATCTGTTATACTTATAGCATCAACTCCAGAAAGTCTAATAACTGCTATAGCTCCTGTACCAGAGGCAGTAGCTAAAGCTACAATTGTATCATTTTGAAGCATAACAAATCTTTTTACAAAAATATTGCAAATATTATAAGTCTACATTGATATTGAATTCTTTTTATGATATAATTTACACTTGCAAGTGTAAAACTTTCAACTTACTTTTTATATTTGTACATCTCAAAACTATGAAAAATGAAAAAGTTGCTTCCTATTATTCTTATTGGCATAATGATGTCTTCATGTCAAAAAGAAGTTAGAACAGATTACATTATTGAAGGTACTGCTAAAGATGTCTACAATGGTATACGAGTGTATTTAAATGAATTGGATCAAAGAGGCAGACCTGTGCCTGTTGATACTGCTATAGTATTAAATGGATCTTTTACTTTTAATGGAAAAGTACCTTATCCTAAACTTTATTTCCTTACCATGAATGGATCACCAGGACGCATCCCTTTAATGATTGAGAATACAAAAATGACCTTAGATGTTGATAAAAAAATATTAAGTAATTCTATATTATCAGGATCCGATTCACATGATTTATTACATGAATTTAATACTACTTTAAATAAAATTAAAGAAGATTTAAATACCGTAAGTAAAAACTATAGTGATGCACAATTTTTAAGAGATTCGGTTAATATGAAGTCTGATAAAGTTGTGCTTGAAAAATTGCAAGAAAAATTAGCAAATTATCCATTTGATTTTATTGAAGAACATAGTAATAGTAATACTGTTTTAGAAATTTTTCAATCACAATTACGTGTTGCAAATGCTGATTATCCTAAAATTAAAACTCTCTTTGATAACTTAGATCAATCTGTAAAAATCACACAAAAAGGGATCACAATAAAGAGTATTATCGAGCAAACTATAGCCAAAATAGAAGCACAAAAAAACACAGCTATTGGTGCAATAGCACCTCCGTTTTCTGCACCAGATCCTGAAGGGAAAGAACTGGCTATATCTGAGGTGTATAGTAAAGGTAAAATTACTATCATAGATTTTTGGGCGGCTTGGTGTGGGCCATGCCGAAGAGAAAACCCTAACCTAGTAAAAATATATGACCAATATCACGATAAAGGGCTAGAAATTATTGGTGTTTCGCTAGATGGTCGTCGCGGTCAACAAAACCCTAAAGAAGCATGGATAAAGGCTATTGAAGATGATAAATTAACTTGGAATCATGTTTCAAATTTAACTTACTTTGATAAAATAGCGCAATCGTACAATGTTAACGCTATTCCTGCTATGTTTATTTTAGATGATAAAGGTGCTATAATTGCAAAAAATCTAAGAGGTAAAGCTCTAGAACTCAAAGTTGCTGAACTCTTAAATTAACACACTAACATACATAGTATATAGAAAAGCCTACTAAAATTATTTAATAGGTTTTTTTTATTCTGGATATTCAATACGCAAATGATAAATATTTGCAAGTTTTAATTTAAGGACTTTCTTTATAGCTTGAATCTCTTTAAACGTAATATCAGCATTTAAAAATTGCCCCATATCCATTTGTTTATTAATAATATTTTCTACAAAATCATTAATCTTAGAACTGGTAGGAGCTTTTAAACTTTTAGAAGCAGCCTCTACACTATCACACATCATTAAAATGGCTGTTTCTTTACTAAACGGTTTTGGTCCTGGATATGAAAAATCAGATACCATAGTTTTATCATCTAAAGTCTTTTCTTTCATATAAAAATAATATACAACGCTTGTTCCATGATGCGTACGAATAAAATCTATAACTCGATCTGGGAGATTATTCTTTTTAGCAATTTCTATTCCGTCTAATACATGGTTTATTATAATATCTGAACTTTCTTTTGAAGATAACTCTTCATGAGGATTAATACCTGTAGATTGATTCTCTGTAAAATATGTTGGGTTTTTCATTTTGCCAATATCATGGTATAATGCTCCTACTCTAACTAACATTGCATTAGCACCAATTTCATTAGCAGATGCTTCTGCCAAGTTTGCTACATTTAATGAATGATGGAAAGTCCCTGGTGCTTTATTTGATAATTCTTTTAAAAGCTTTGTATTGGTGTCCGATAATTCTAATAAAGAGACATCAGATACTAAACCAAAAATCTTTTCATATATATAAATTAATGGCTGAACAAATAGTGTAGCTAAACCACATAAAACAAATAACCCAAATGTATCTAATTTAAGCGTTGTAATTTGCCCTTCATGTATTACAAAAAAAGCAAAATAGGCTATAATATAAATTAATGTTATTTGGCCTACAGAGATAAATAAATTAGCTCTTTTATATAATTCAGATACAGTAAGAATCGTTACGATACCTGCTATAATTTGTAAAAACATATACTCATAACTGTTAGGCACAATAAACCCTAAAAGCAACACCGTAAGTACATGAGCAAAAAGACCTAATCTAGCATCAAAAAAAGCTTTTAAAACTAGTGGAAGTATACATAAAGGAACAACATATAGGTATTGAGAATTATAATTAATAACTAACGTTGTCAATACTATCATAACAACTATATTGAAAAATATAAATGTTACTTTAGTATTGTTCGAAAACACATCTAATCTATATTTTTTTAAAAACAGTAATAACATCAATAGTGTTAACGCAACCAAAAGCGTGTAAGCAAATAAAACCCAATTATAATTTGCAGTATTCCATACTTGAGATTCATATTCTGTTTTTAAGGATGATAAAATATTAAATTGCTCATCTTCTACAACTTGCCCTTTAGAGATTATAAGTGTTCCATTAATTATACTGCCTCTTGTAGGTGATATTTTTGAAAGTTCTTCTTCAAGTAAATTGTCTGTTAACGATTTATTTATAGTTATGTTAGGTTTTATTATATCAAAAAATAAAGACACAAAATCATCTTTATATATATAAAGAGATCCATCATTCAGTATGTTTTCTATACTAGACCTTATTTCACTTTGCTTATATAAATCTTTAAATTGAATTTTTTCTTTTTGAATGTTATTTTCAATTAAAATTACGGTACGTTCACTATCATATGCATATACTGAATTTAAAATTCCATATTTATAATATTCATTTATAGCGTTTTGTCCTTTTTCAAAGAGTGAGAATCTTTCATTTAGTACTGAAACAGAGTCTTTAAAAACGATATTAAATGTTTCTAAATAATTATCTAGGACTTCATTTTTTATTTCTGAATCTATATTAAAGTATATCTCGCTAGATTGAGTAATCTGTGCCTTTTCGAGATTTAGCTCTTGATCTGTTTTTTTAATGGCAAAATCAAAAGGAGCATATAAATTTTCTGATTGCCATGGTTTCCCTTTTTCAAAAGAATATTTAAATTTCCCTGTTTTAGGGAATAGATAGACAATGAATAAAGTCGTCGCTAAAAATAAAAGCAGTTTATAAATTAACGCATGATTGCGGTACCATTTATTAATAAGTTCTTTCATATATAACCAAAAGTACTAAATATATAAATTTTAAGACTTGTATAATTTTTATTTCACTCTAAATTCTCTCAAAAATTGATTAATTTCGCTACTAGAAATTTAAAATAAATTATAATGAATAAAGATGTCGTAATTGTTTCTGCTGTAAGAACTCCTATAGGAAGTTTTATGGGAGCATTATCTACAATCCCAGCTCCAAAATTAGGTGCTATGGCGATTAAAGCAGCTTTAAATAAAATAAATTTAGAACCAAGATTAGTTGAAGAGGTATTAATGGGTAATGTGGTGCAAGCTGGTACTGGTCAAGCACCTGCAAGACAAGCTGCCATTTTTGCTGGCATTCCTGATTCGGTGCCTTGTACAACTATAAATAAAGTTTGTGCTTCTGGCATGAAAGCTGTAATGCAAGCTGCACAGTCGATTCAATTGGGTGATGCAAATATTATAGTTGCTGGTGGTATGGAAAACATGAGTTTAATCCCTCATTACTATCATGCTAGAACATCCACAAAATTTGGATCTGCCACATTTGAAGATGGTATGCAAAAAGACGGATTAGTAGATGCTTACGATAAAAATGCCATGGGAGTTTGTGCAGACGCTTGTGCAATAGAACATAAGTTTTCTAGAGAAGACCAAGATGCATATGCCATTCAATCATATAATAGATCTACCGCAGCTTGGGATTCCGGAAAATTTAATAACGAAGTTATACCTGTAGAAGTACCACAGAGACGTGGTGACGCTATAATTGTTGATAAAGATCAAGAATATACTAGTGTTAAAATGGAAAAAATCCCTGCATTGAGGCCGGCTTTTACAAAAGAAGGTACTGTTACTGCAGCTAATGCATCTACTATAAATGATGGCGCTGCAGCTATGGTATTAATGAGTAGAGATAAAGCCGAAGAATTAGGCTTAACACCTATTGCTACAATTAAAAGCTATGCTGATGCTGCTCAAGAACCTAAATGGTTTACAACTGCACCTGCAAAAGCATTACCAAAAGCAATATCTAAAGCTGGAATTTCTATTGACGACATTGATTTCTTTGAGTTTAATGAAGCGTTCTCTGTAGTTGGTTTAGCTAATATGAAAATTTTAGGACTTAATGATAGTAATGTTAATGTCAATGGTGGCGCTGTTTCGTTAGGTCATCCCTTAGGCTGCTCTGGAGCTAGGATATTAGTTACATTAATAAATGTATTAGAACAAAATGATGCTAAGCTAGGTGCTGCAGCTATTTGTAATGGAGGTGGCGGAGCTTCTGCAATGGTGTTAGAGCGTTCATAAAATCTTTTTATGCAATACGGAATTTGCAATCTTGGAATTGTACCATTACGATTAGAACCTAACGATGACTCTGAGATGGTATCTCAAGTCTTATATGGCGAACATTTTAAGGTTTTAGAACAACGAAAAAAATGGAGTCGTATTCGTATTGCTTTTGATAATTATGAAGGTTGGTTAGATAATAAGCAGTATAAAGAAATAGATGAAAAACACTATACGTTTCTATCTAATTCTGAACCCGTATTGTCAACTGATTTAGTTGAGTTTGTTTCTGATGACTCTAACCACGCCATTTATACAATACCCCTAGGATCTTGCATTAATGGTTTGCATCTTTTAAATCATGTTTTTGATGGTAATTCTGTAAATTCTAAAAATGAAAAAGCAGGGTTAATCAAAACCGCTTATTTGTATTTAAACACTCCTTATTTATGGGGAGGAAAAACCCCTTTTGGTATTGATTGTTCTGGATTTACCCAAATGGTTTATAAACTTAACGGACATCAATTATTAAGAGACGCCTCGCAACAAGCTACTCAAGGAGAAGCCTTAAGTTTTATTGAAGAAAGTGAGCCTGGAGATTTAGCTTTTTTTGACAATAATGAAGGGCACATAATACATGTAGGTATTATTTTAGAGAATAATTATATTATTCATGCGCATGGTAAAGTACGGATAGACCGTATAGATCATAGTGGTATTTACAATATAGAATCTGGCTTACATACTCATAAGTTAAGAGTTATTAAAAAAATATTTTAAAATAAAAAAGCGAATCAATACGATTCGCTTTTTTATACTACTTATTACTTTTCTATGTTTAATTACCTGAAGCTTTTGCATCTAATTCAGCAACTTTTGCTTTCATAGCTTTAAATTTATCAGTTTCACCTAATGTACTGTAAATATTCATCAAAGTTCTAGCTGCCTCAACATTAGTCTTATTTAACTCCAATGCTTTTTCTAAAAAAGGGATAGCTTCACTATACAGACCTTTACGCTTTTCTAATAAAGTGTCATATCGCTCATTATCTGCCGAACTGCTTCCTAATCCGTTCATTTCTTCAACAATTGCTAATTCACCATTTAATATTGCTACAGCCATATTAGTGTATGCATCAGCATAGTTTGGGTCTAATTCTATTGCTTTCTTATAATATTTTTTAGCAGAATCAACATTTCCTCCTTCAGCTGCTAAAGCTCCCAAATTAAATTGCAACTCTGCATTTTCAGGATCCATTGTTGTTGCAATTTCCATCAAATCCTTAAACTTATCCCTATTTCCCATTTTTAATTGCACATTAGCTTCAGATAATATTAAACCTAAGTCGTTAGGGTTTTCTTTACGAGCATCCGCCATAGCTGCTATAGCTTTTTCATTTTCATTTTGAGCAACATAAATTAATGCAATATTCTTTATAATCTCTGCAGATTTAGATTTAGATAATTCTACTCTTGGATTAATATATGTCTTAGAGACTATTGCTATATCTCTCGTTTTCTTGTCAGAAAAATTTTCTTCCACACCAGTTTCTTTATTTGTAGCTAAATAATTGGTTTTTATCCCTGTATAACCCATATTTTTTAACTGAAGGTATTGTGCTAAAGAAGTCTCATAATCTTGCGCATTTACTGCAGTAGATGCCGCATAATATAAATATGTTGTATCTTTTGGAGAAAGCTTATATGCTGTTTCAAAATTTTTAGAAGCAATTAAATAATTTTTATTTGTAAGTGCTTTGTCTGCTCGTTGTAAGAAATTTTGAAGCATTGAAGCTTTAATTGTATTTGCTTCTTCAGTATACTTTAACTTACCTACCTTAGATTCTAAATCTTTAAGATCGTCTAAGCTTTTTATTGCCTTACTTATATCATCATTTGTTCCTGCACCACTAGCATACAAAGCTTGAGCTTTTAGAAAATAAAACTTGGCCTTAGTTTTATCATCCATATTACCTATTAAAGCATCTGCAGATGCAACAGATGTTTTAGCCGCAGCAAAGTTGTTACTTTTCAGCGCCTTTTCTAGTGCCTTAATCTCGTTTTTTTGAGCATAAGACATTGAGCTAATTAAAATAGCACACATTAAAGTTATTAATTTTCTCATTTTTATAATCAATTTTAGTTAATCTTCGTTTTTAGTAGTATTATCAAGAGTTGTGCCGTTTTCAGTAGCACTCTCATTATCAATGTTTTCGTCTTCTAATTCTGGATCTTCATCATCCTTCATTACTTTTGCTACCGCAGCTATAGAATCGTTTCCTTTAAGGTTAATTAATTTTACTCCTTGAGTTGCTCTTCCCATAACTCTTAAATCAGCAACAGCCATTCTAATTGCAATACCTGACTTATTAATGATCATTAAATCATCTTCATCAGTTACATTTTTTATGGCCACTAAGTTACCAGTTTTTTCTGTAATAGAAATGGTTTTTACACCTTTACCACCTCTATTTGTAACTCTATAATCTTCGAGGCTAGAACGTTTTCCGTAACCGTTTTCAGAAACTACAAGTATATTACTTTCCATATCATCAACAGCAATCATACCTATAACTTCGTCATTTTTACTTTGAAGTGTAATTCCTCTTACACCAGATGCATTACGCCCCATTGGTCTAGTTTTAGCTTCTTCAAAACGAATAGCTTTACCAGATTTAAGTGCTAACATCACTTGGCTTTCTCCTGTCGTTAATTTAGCTTCAAGTAATTCATCTTCTTCTCTAATGGTAATTGCATTAATACCATTTGTTCTAGGTCGAGAATATTGTTCTAAAGATGTTTTCTTTACTTGACCATTTTTAGTTGCCATGATTACATAATGATTATTAATATAATCTTCATCTTTTAAATCTTGGGTACAAATAAATGCCATTACCTTATCGTCTTGTTCTATATTAATAAGGTTTTGTATTGCTCTTCCCTTTGATGTTTTAGCACCTTCTGGAATTTCATAAACACGCATCCAGAAACATTTTCCTTTTTGTGTGAAAAATAACATGTATTGGTGGTTGGTTCCTACAAATAAATGTTCTAAGAAATCTTCATTACGTGTTGTTGATGCTTTTTGTCCAACTCCTCCTCTATTTTGTGTTTTATATTCTGTAAGCGATGTTCTTTTAATATAACCAGCATGCGAAATAGTAATGACTACTTTTTCATCCGGAATCATATCTTCAATACTTAAATCACCTCCAGCATATTCTATAAGAGAACGTCTATCATCTCCATACTTATCTTTTACAACAAGTAATTCTTCTTTAATAATATCCATTCTTCGATCTTCTTTATCTAAAATATCTTTTAGATCTTCAATCGTTTTCATTAACTCATCATATTCAGCTCTAAGCTTATCTTGTTCTAAACCAGTTAACTGACGTAATCGCATTTCTACAATAGCCTTGGCTTGAATCTCAGTTAACTCAAAACGTTCTATCAATTTGGCTCTTGCTTCATCTGCATTAGAAGATGCTCTAATTAAAGCTATAACTTCATCTATATTGTCTGAAGCTATAATTAAACCTTCTAATATATGAGCACGCTCTTCTGCTTTCTTTAATTCATATTTTGTACGTCTTACAACTACATCATGTCTATGCTCTACAAAATGATGAATTAAATCCTTTAAATTCAACATTTCTGGTCTACCATTTACCAGTGCAATATTATTAACACTAAAAGATGACTGTAATGCTGTGTATTTATACAGTTTATTTAATACTATATTAGGTATTGCATCGCGCTTTAAAACATAAACGATACGCATACCATTTCTATCTGATTCATCTCTAATTGTAGAAATACCATCGATTTTTTTATCATTTACTAAATCAGCAGTTTTTTTAATCATATCTGCTTTATTAACTTGATAAGGTATCTCTTCAACTATGATGCATTCTCTCCCATTTACTTCTTCAATATTTGCTTTTCCTCTTAGCACAACTCGTCCTCTCCCTGTATGAAAAGCTTCTTTAACACCATCATAGCCGTAAATTGTTCCTCCAGTAGGAAAATCTGGCGCTTTAATGTAGGTCATCAATTCATCAATATCAATGTCTCTATTCTCTATATACGCAACAGTACCATCTACAACTTCACTCAAATTATGTGGAGGCATATTTGTTGCCATACCTACTGCTATACCAGACGCACCATTTACCAACAAACCAGGAATTCTAGTCGGAAGAACTGTTGGTTCTTTTAAGGTGTCATCAAAGTTTAGTTTATGGTCTACTGTATCTTTCTCAATATCTGCCAACATATCTTCAGATATCTTACGCATTCTAGCTTCAGTATAACGCATAGCTGCAGGACTATCACCATCGATAGATCCAAAATTTCCTTGGCCATCTACTAACATATAACGTAAACTCCATTCTTGAGCCATACGTACCATAGTATCATAAACAGATGTATCCCCATGTGGATGATATTTACCTAATACTTCACCAACTATTCTTGCTGATTTTTTATGAGCAGTATTTGCTCTAACACCAAGTTCGTGCATACCGTATAAAACACGTCTATGCACAGGTTTTAAACCATCCCTAACATCTGGTAAGGCACGTGACACAATGACTGACATCGAATAATCGATGTAAGCGGATTTCATTTCGTCTTCAATGTTAATAGGGATCAATTTTTCGCCTTCTGCCATATTATATTTAATTAGATTTTTGTAGGTTTTTCATAACGTGCTAATATAAGTATTTTACCAAGTTTTACTCTATTTTAAAACAGCCTATTTCGCAGTATTTATTAACAAATTTTAAGGCTATTTTCGTTAATAAGTATGTGCTATTTCATTTTGATTTACAATGCATTTTTATTCTATTCGTTAAATACATATTAATTAGGTATAGTTTTTGAATAAGTATACTTTGAATTTATTATTTTTAATGCAGAAAGGAGTTTATTATGGATGATAATTTTTCCCCAAGAGTTAAAGATGTAATTGCTTATAGCAAAGAAGAAGCGCTACGTCTAGGTCATGATTTTATAGGAACCGAGCATTTAATGCTAGGCTTACTTAGAGATGGAAATGGCAAAGCTATTGACATCTTAAGTTCTTTAGATATAGACTTAAATCATTTAAGGCGAAAAGTTGAAATTTTAAGCCCAGCAAATCCAAATGTCTCAATAGTTTCTAATGATAAAAAAAACTTGCATTTAACACGCCAAGCTGAGCGTGCTTTAAAAACAACATTTTTAGAAGCTAAACTCTTTCAGAGTACCTCGATTAATACTGCACATTTATTATTGTGTATTTTAAGAAACGAGAATGATCCTACAACTAAGCTTTTAAATAAACTTAAAGTAGATTATGATAATGTAAAAGAAGAATTTAAATCTATGATTACAAGCGAAGATGATTATTTAGAAACACCAAAAGCAGAATCTTTTTCTGATGATGATACAAACGAAAATGAAGAAGATGACAAGCAAAATCCTTTTGGTAGTCAAACTTCTAAAACCAATAAAAAGTCTAAAACACCTGTTTTAGACAACTTTGGAAGAGATTTAACAGTCTTAGCCGAAGACGGTAAATTAGACCCTGTAGTGGGTCGAGAAGCTGAAATACAGCGTGTTTCGCAAATACTAAGTCGAAGAAAAAAGAATAACCCTTTATTAATAGGTGAACCTGGTGTAGGTAAATCTGCCATTGCTGAAGGTTTAGCTTTAAGAATTGTTAAACGTAAAGTGTCGCGTACACTTTTTAACAAACGTGTAGTCACTTTAGACTTAGCAAGTTTAGTTGCTGGCACAAAGTATCGAGGACAATTTGAAGAACGCATGAAAGCAGTAATGAATGAGCTTGAAAAGAATGACGATATCATTCTTTTTATTGATGAAATTCATACAATTGTTGGAGCTGGTGGAGCTACAGGAAGTTTAGATGCTTCAAATATGTTTAAACCTGCCTTAGCAAGAGGCGAAATACAATGTATAGGAGCTACTACATTAGATGAATACAGACAATATATTGAAAAAGATGGAGCATTAGAACGTCGTTTTCAAAAAGTTATCGTTGAACCAACTTCTGTAGAAGAAACTATTGAAATTCTAAATAATATTAAAAGCAAATACGAAGAACATCATAATGTTGAATATACAGATGAAGCTATTGAAGCTTGTGTAAAGTTAACCAACAGATATATGACTGAGCGCTTTCTGCCAGACAAAGCTATTGATGCTTTAGATGAAGCCGGTTCTCGTGTTCATATTACAAATATTGATGTTCCTAAACAGATTCTTGAATTAGAAAAGAAAGTTGAAGACATAAAAAGTGTTAAAGATTCTGCTGTTAAAAAACAGAAGTATGAAGAAGCTGCAAAGCTTAGAGACGATGAAAAACGTTTAGAAAAAGAATTGGCTACTGCGCAAGAAAAATGGGAAGAAGAAACCAAACAGCATCGTGAAGTGGTTACTGAAGATAATGTAGCTGATGTCGTTTCTATGATGACAGGTATTCCTGTTAATAAAATTGCGCAAACAGAAATTAATAAACTGGCAGAACTACCAAATCTTATTAAAGGACGTGTTATTGGTCAAGATCAAGCTGTTGCTAAGGTCGTAAAAGCCATTCAGAGAAACAGAGCTGGACTTAAAGACCCTAATAAGCCAATTGGGTCGTTTATATTTTTAGGGCAAACAGGTGTTGGTAAAACACAATTAGCTAAAGTCTTAGCTAATGAGTTATTTGATAATGATGACGCTCTTGTAAGAATAGACATGAGTGAATACATGGAAAAATTTGCTATATCTCGTTTAATTGGCGCACCTCCAGGGTACGTTGGGTATGAAGAAGGTGGTCAACTTACAGAAAAAATAAGACGTAAACCTTATGCTGTAGTTTTACTCGATGAAATTGAAAAAGCGCATCCAGATGTGTTTAATATGTTACTTCAAGTATTAGACGATGGCTATTTAACAGATAGTCTTGGTCGTAAAATTGATTTTAGAAATACAATTATTATTATGACCTCTAATATTGGCGCTCGTAAATTAAAAGATTTCGGTCAAGGAGTTGGTTTTGGTACTTCTGCTAAAGAAGCACAAGCCTCTGACCATGCAAAAGGAGTTATTGAAAATGCACTTAAAAAAGCATTTGCACCTGAATTTTTAAATCGTATAGATGATGTTGTTGTCTTTAATACACTTGAAAAAGAAGATATTAATAAGATTATAGACATAGAATTGGTAAAGCTTATTGAGCGTATTAAAAACCTAGGTTATACCCTTAAACTATCTGCAAAAGCTAAAGATTATATTGCAGATAAAGGTTTCGATCAACAATATGGTGCGCGTCCTTTAAATAGAGCGATACAAAAGTACATTGAGGATGCCCTGGCAGAAGAGATTATTAGTTCTAAAATTCAAGAAGGTGATACTATTTCTATGGATTTTGACGCTAAGTCTGACAGCCTAAAGGTAACCGTGAAATCTTCTAATAAAAAGACAGAATCATAAACCTCTTATTATCCTTTATAAAAAAGAGTCTCTTATATAAGAGGCTCTTTTTATATTGTCTCATCCTGAAATAGTGTTACACTAAAACTTAAGTATAATGAAAAACAATTATGTAAAGCGTACTCAGAAGGACTATCCTATGTCTTTTAAGTTAGATTTAGTTCGAGAAATTGAACAAGGCGAACTCACATGTTCACAAGCAAAATCTAAATTTTATTATTAAACGCTTTCGACTGTGTTCAAAGTGGTAGTTGCACTTTTTGTTGATATCTATATTAGTAATAACAGATTGTATATTCATTTCATTTATAATTATTAAAAAAGACTCGTAAAATAATTTTACGAGTCTTCTTCTTTTAATTGTTAGCTATCTATCAGCTAATCATCTATTAATCTATTTACTTCTTTGCAGAGATTACTTTTTTAGCAAGAGTACCTTTATTTGTAGTCACACGAACTAAATATACTGCGTTTTGCAAACGACTCATATCTAAAGTTGTTCTGCCATTTCTACCTGCTAGATATTTATAATTAGTAGTTGTAGATACTAACGATCCTCTCATATCATAAACATCTATTTTTACATCGGTATTATAATCGAATCTATAATTAACATTTAAAGTATCTTCAAAAGGCACTGGAGACGCACTAAAGTCAACACTACTAGTAGCTTCAGCATCTTGATATTCACATCCTTCAATTGTAGGTCCATCGTAGTTACCTACTAATGGATTATCTGCACTTGTTTCTGTTAAACAAGAAGCTTTCGATTCTGATGTCACTGCATGAACAATAACACTAAATGCTTTACCTGTTACTGGTATAGTTACAGAGTAATTTTCAACAAAACCAATATTCTCATCTACAAATGTATATTGTCCTGGTGCCACCGTTTCTGAACCACCATTAGTAGGATATGGTTGTTCACATGGGCCAACATATATATGTGCTTGGCTTAATGCAAATCCTTCTAAATTATAGTTGAATGTAATTGAACTATCATATTCATTATATTCTATATTAACTGTACCAGCATCGTCGCCGTTAGCTATGTTACAACCAGATGCTCCTGCATAGATATCCATAGCATAACTAGTAAGTCCTTGTTCTGCATCAAAATAAATACTATTAGTCCATCCCCAACGACTAAAGTCTGGAATAAAGCATTGACTAAACTCTGAAGAAACCCTATCATTATCAACAAACACACCATAAGCAGTTTCTGTTTCTGGTATTTTCCATGTATAGGTAATACTACAATTACCTTCGTTTCCGCAGCGATCCTCCGCGCTAAATGTTCTTGTTAAACTATACTCGTGTGTTTCTTCATTAAAAGTAACTCCTTCTCCATCATAGAAATCGTATGTAGTTCCGCTTTCACTACAATTATCGGTATAATCTACACTTGTAATAATAGCATTAGGAATTCCATTTGTACTTACTGGATCACAACCCAAGAATATAGAATCTGAACCTTCATCTGTTGATGGACATGCTATTACTGGTGCTATATCATCATTAATTCTAAACTTACATAGCATAGTATCTTCTGATACGTTACCACATGCATCAACTGCTTCTATACGTATAGAGATTATACGCTCACATCCGTCAGAATCACTATTATTCACAGATCTTACTCTATAAGTTAAATCTTCAGAACAACCATCTTCAAAACATAATTGTAATTCCAATCCGTCTATAGCTCCTAAATCTATACCTGCAACAGAGAATAAATCATCTAAGTCTATAACATCACCTGCTTTAACATCTGTAGTCGCTTCATCAGGACAAACAGCACCATCACTAGTATATAAATCTAATGTTGGTTCTGAACAGTATGGTATTAACTCTGGTCCATCTTCATCAACAGTCCATCTATAAGTTACACTTATTCTGTCTTGTCTTGCTGTTCTATTGCCACAGTTATCTTTAGCGAAATACGTATACGTAACACTTCTATCACATCCTTCATAATCACCTTCTGTTGTAAAATCTACTGCCATAATACCGCAATTATCCATTCCTGCAACTTTCCCTTTCGCTATTAGGCTCTCTCCACTTGGTATTGTTTCTGGATTACACCCTAAGTCAGTTTCTTCGTCTGCAGAAACCCAAATACTTGGTCTTTCTGTATCTACTGTCCATGTGTATGTAACATCTATTCTATCTTCTTCAGCTGTCTCATTACCACAGTTGTCTATTGCAAAATATGTATACGTTATACTTCTACCACAATCATCAATTTCAATATCTCCTGCTTCAAACTCTATTGAAGCTACTCCACAATTATCATCTGCTATGATTCTTTCATACATTATTAAGCTCTGACCATCTGGTATTGCTGTTGGATTACATCCTAGATCTCCACCTAGTCCATGTCCTGATATTGATACTGTTGGTAGTTCTTCATCTACTGTCCATGTGTAAGTGATACTTACTTCCTCTGCTACATTTCCACAATCATCTGTGAAGTTTGCTGTCCAAGTTTGACTTACACCACAACCTTCTGCATCTGCAACAACACCTGTATCAGTTATTACTATATCGCCTGGGCTACATGCCTCTGTTAATGTAAATACTGGCAC
>NZ_JAIQXX010000008.1 GCF_021887715.1 Winogradskyella immobilis | reverse complement strand
GGGGACATTATAAATAAACGTGTTAAGAACCTGTCCCCTTGAGGGGACTTTAGGGGTGTTTTAATAATTTTATCTTTAAAGAAACATAAATAGAAGCAATGATTAAATTATTCAGTTATATCCTTTTGCAAACATAGGATGACAATTAACTTCGAATTATGATAAAATTCTTTAATAAAAAATATTGCTTGGTCGAGATGCGAGACCTGATTAATCATATAAAATGTATCACAAAAAACACCTTCTCTTTATACTGCTCCGATAGTTATCGAGATAGTTTAAGTTTCTAGGTAAAGGTGGATTTAATTCGTTAAAACGAATTAAAGATGGATGGGTTTAAAAAATCATAAATCTCTTTTCTTATCTTTATACACTATTCTCAAACTATTAATCAATCATAAAACTTAATAAATGAAATCACATTATTTTTTAAAAACACTTACTATTGTTCTATTAACAACATTCTTTTCCTATGGGCAAGGGACTCGCCTACTCCGTCAGCCAGACATTAGTAATACACATATTGTCTATACTTATGGTAGTGACGTGTGGATATCGTCTCTAAATTCTAGCGAAGCCAAGCGGATTACAAGCACTGCTGCTGTAGAGTCTAACCCTTATTTTTCACCAGATGGACAATGGATTGCATTCTCTTCTAATAGAGCAGGTTCAGATAATGTGTATATCGTTTCTAAAGATGGTGGAGAACCAAAACGTTTAACTTGGCATCCAAGCGGATCAACCGTAAGAGGTTGGTCTAATGATGGTAAACACATTTTATTTGCAAGCAATAGAGAAACAGCACCGAGACCTTACGATCGTTTATATACAATTTCAAAAGATGGTGGTGCTCCAAAATTATTAACTAAGCAATGGAGTTATGATGGCGCATTTTCTCCTAACGGAAATCAGCTTATTATAGATAAAATGGACCGTTGGGATGTAGAATGGCGTGCCTATAGAGGCGGACAAAATACACCGTTACGTATTTTAGATTTAGCATCTCAAAGTGAAGAATTATTACCTAATAACAGTACTACAGATATTCAACCCTTATGGTTAGGAGATCTCATTTACTTTTTGTCGGACAGAGATTTAGTGGCTAACATTTGGTCTTACAACCCTGAAACGAAAGCTGCAAATCAAGTCACCAGTTTTAAAGGATCAGATGTTAAATGGTTAGCAGGCCATGGTAACACATTAGCTTATGAGCGTGATGGCTTTTTGCATACTATGGATATAGCTTCAAAAAAATCCACGCAATTAAACATTAATGTTGTTGGAGATTTCCCTTGGGCAGAAACCAAATGGGAAACTGTTACAAATTCAGCCAGATCGGTGTCGTTATCACCTAACGGAAAACGTATTATTATACAATCTCGTGGTGATATTTTTACGGTTCCTGTAAAATTTGGTGATGCACGTAACATTACAGCGAGTTCTGGCACTGCAGATCGAAGACCTATTTGGTCTCCAAAAGGAGATAAAATTGCATGGTTTTCAGATAAAGATCGAAAGGGTTATGCTTTAATGCTATCTTCTCAAGATGGATTAGAACCTCAATCTATTTCCATTGGTGAGTCTAAACTCGGTTGGAACCCATCTTGGTCTCCAGATGGAAAATACATTGCCTTTGTAGATGATGATGTCCGTATGCGTATTGTTAACCTTAATACTAAAAAAATTGAAACCTTCGATATTGGTGGTAATAATTTAGGACGCGGATCTATTCAGCTAAAGTGGTCTCCAGATAGCCAATGGATTGCCTACACAAAAACAGGAAGTAATAACTTTAAACAAATCTTTATTTATTCATTAGCTTCCAAAACATCTCAACCTATTACCGATGCGTTTGCAGATTCGTTTTCTCCAGCATGGGATCTTAATCACAAGCAATTGTATTTCTTAGCAAGTACAGATGTGGCTTTAGGTTCTGGTTGGGCAAATACAAGTGCTATAACTGCAGATCCTAGATATGCAGCTTATGTAGTGAATTTAGATGCCAATGACGATTCTCCTTTTAAACCTAAAAGTGATGAAGAAGACATAAAAATAGATGCAGAAAAAAAAGATGAAAAACCAAAAGAGAAAAAAGATGCTACAAAGAAAGTCATTATCGATTTTGATGGTTTAAGTCGTAGAACGCTAGCACTTCCAATCCCAAACAGAAATTACGCATACATCATTGCTGGGCCAAAAGGCAATGCCTTTATTGGAGAACGTGTACCAAATAGTTTTGGAACAAAGCTTCATAAATTTAATTTAGGAAAACAAGAATTAAAAGAATTTGCTGCCAGTGCAAGTTCGGTGTCAGTAACACCGAACGGAAAGCATATGTTAGCAAGGATTGGTCCTAGTTGGAAACTTATTGGTACAGGCGAACCAAATGCTAAAAGTGGAAAAAATGTGCGTTTTACACTTCAAATGAAGTTAGATCGTTCTGCGGAATGGGAACAAATGTTTGAAGAAGCTTGGAGATACGAACGCGATTATTTCTATGATCCAAACTTACATGGTAGAAATTGGAATACAGTCTATAAACGCTATGCTCCGTTAGTACCATTTATTAAACACCGCAGTGATTTAAATTATATTTTAGATCAAGTTAATGGTGAACTTTCTGTAGGCCATAGTTTTGTAAGAGGTGGAGACTTTCCTTCTGTTGAACGTTCTCAAGCTGGTTTATTAGGCGCAGATTTAAATGTGGATACTAACCTTTGGAAAATAGACAGAATATACACCACAGAAAACTGGAATCCTGGGTTATCTGGGCCTTTAGATGCTCCTGGTTTAAATATTAAAGAAGGCTATTATATTGTAGGTATTAATGGAAAAGAAATTACAGCATCAGATAATTTTAATGAATATTTAGATGGTACAGGTGGAAAGCAAACCTTACTTCATATTAATGATAAGCCTCAATTCGCTGGACACTGGACAGAAACTGTAAAGCCTATACGAAACGAAAATGCCTTAAGACAACGTACATGGGTTGAAGACAATAGACGCTTGGTTGACAAACTCTCGGGTGGCCGTTTAGGTTATGTTTGGGTGCCAAATACTGGAGGTCCTGGTTTTGTATCCTTTAACCGATACTACTTTGCGCAACAAGATAAAGAAGGAGCTGTTATTGATGAACGTTTTAATGGTGGTGGTTTATTAGATGACTATATGGTAGATTTAATGACACGTAGCCTTAGAGCTGGGCTGACCAATGAGGTACCTAACGGAACACCTTTTAGATTACCTGCAGGTATTTTAGGTCCTAAAGTTTTATTAGTGAACGAGCTTGCAGGTTCTGGTGGAGATTTCTTTCCATGGGTATTTAGACAGCAAAAAGCAGGAAAACTAATTGGTATGCGTACTTGGGGTGGATTAGTAAAATCATCAACTCACTATGCATTAATCGACGGCGGATCATTAACTGCACCAGACAATGCGGTATTCGATCCAATTAACAATAAATGGATTGCCGAAAATGAAGGTGTAGCACCAGATATTCAAGTACGTCAAGATGCTAAATCATTATCTAATGGTAAAGATCCTCAGTTAGAACGTGCTGTTTCTGAATTGATGAAACAATTAGGAACCAAGCAAAATGTTAAACCACCTAAATATCCTAAACCTGCTACAGGTAATAGAAATTAAAGATTAATTTATTTTCATATAAAAACGCTTCATTAGACAAATACTTTTGAAGCGTTTTTTTAGAATGGGTTAGCATATAACTTTATTGTCTGGTTGAGCTGTCATATCGAGCGTAGTCGAGATGCGAAACCTATTAAAATACTATAAAATATAAATCTCTTTAGATCTCATCCAATCCGTATTAATTCGTGCAATTCGTGCTAAAAACCTATAAAAACTAAAACAAAATGCACTAAAGCATGACTTTTCAGGTAATTTAAAGAATAGACAAAGAAGCTGTTTCAAAACCATATTTTGTCATTCTGAACTCGTTTCAAAATGACAGGTTTTACACTTATTTCATTTTAAATTATAGCAAAATATTCAGAAAAATCCGTAACAATTTAATATCTTCAACTACATATAATTATATAGCTAACCAAACTACACATTTTCTTTACCCTATTGTACATTTAGATGATCATCTATTTATACAGTAATCTCGTGTTTGGTTTAAATTAATATTAACAACTAAAACACATTTATTATGGGAATCTTCTGGGAATTAATGCAACAAGATGAATTAGACAAACAACAAAAAAAAGCCGATAGTGTTGAAGAACGCGTTGAACAATTAGAGGCTGAATTAGACAAAACTAAAGTGCTTTTAAGAAAAACACTCGAGGCTCTAGAAATGCACATTAGTAAAGATATAGATGGAGATGGTAAGCTAGGTTAATGTTATTGTGTAATTTAACAGATTATAAACGCATTAGATCATGAAATTAAAACTAACAATCATCGTATTATTTATTGCCCTTCAATTATCTGCGCAAGATTTTGCACCGCAAGTACAACGCTTTATTACTACTAACGAAGGTGATTATGCCATTACAAATGTCACTGTTATTGATGGCACAGGTAATGCAATTAAACAAAATCAAACCATTGTGATCTCTAATGGTAAAATATTACGCACTGGAGCTACTGGTGAAACTGTAATTCCGCTAGGTATAAAAACCATCGATGGTTCTGGCAAAACCGTAATTCCTGGTTTGGTAATGCTGCATGAGCATATGTTTTATACCAAGCCTTTTGAAAACTGGTTTAGTGTAGGACAAATGACCTTTACCTTTCCACGCTTGTATTTAGCAGGTGGAGTCACAAGCATGCGTACTGCAGGAAGCATACAACCGCAAACCGACCTCAATGTAATGAAATGGATTAACGAAGGAAAAATGACGGGGCCAAAGATGCATGTGACCAGTCCATTTATTGAGCGTGAAGGCCCTAAAGTTCCTGAGCTCGGTTTTATTAGTAATACTGATGAAGTCTCAAAAATTGTGAATTACTGGGCTGATAAAGGAGCGACATCGTTTAAAGTCTATAATAATATTACTAAAGAAGATTTAAAAATAGCCGTTACTGAAGCACATAAACGAGGACTTAAAGTCACAGGGCATTTATGTTCTTTAACCTATGAAGAAGCTTCTAATATTGGTATCGACAATTTAGAACATGGTTTTATGGCATCTAGTGATTTTGCTACAGATAAAGAAGATGAGTTATGCGATCCCTTTTCCGCAAGATCTAGCCTAATGGCAGAGCCAGAAAACGGAGAAAAGATCAACGCACTTATCGATCTTTTAATTAAAAACAAAACTGTAATTACTACAACTCCTAATGTTTTTGAACCTTATACGGATCGTGAGATTGTTCCTGGAGGTGGTTTGGATGCCTTAGCTCCTCAGATACAAGAACGTCTCAAAGCGAGTTATAAACGTGCTCAAGGGAGAGACGCTTCTAGTTTATCACTTTTTAATAAAAATTTAAAATGGGTGAAACGTTTTCATGATAAAGGTGGGTTTTTAGTCGCTGGCACAGATCCTACTGGAGCTGGTAGAACAGTTGCTGGTTATGCCAATCAACGTACCGTTGAAATTTTAGTTGAAGCTGGTTTTACACTTGAAGAAACTATAAAAATATGTACGCTTAACGGAGCACAGTTTTTAGATGTAGCTAATGAAGCAGGTACTATTGAAGCAGGTAAATCTGCCGATTTATTATTGATTAATGGAGATTTAACAACAGATATTAAAAACATTAGGAAGCTAGAAACCGTATTTAAAGATGGTGTTGGTTTTGACTCTAAAGCATTGTTTGAGTCTGTAAAAGGTCAAGTGGGGTTTAATTAAACGACATAGCTACGACACAAATATTACAATTAAAAACCTTACTTTTAATCCACTCAAAAAATCATCTTGTACTGAACTAGATTCAGCATCAAAAATCATAATAATACCCATGAAACGTTACTTTACATTCTTAATCCTTTTTCTATTTGCAAGTCCTTTATTATCCGCTCAAGAAGCTTATTTTCAGATTGACCCTACATTATCGCCAGATGGACAAACCATTGTATTCAGCTATGATGGTGATTTATGGAAAATCCCATCTGCTGGTGGAGAAGCTTCTCGTATTACAGCTATGAAAGGTGAAGAAACATTACCTCGTATTTCACCAGATGGTAAATGGATTGCGTTTAGCGCCACGCAATACGGCAACAAAGACGTGTATATTATGCCTATGGAAGGTGGAGAAATTAAACAACTCACCTACCATGATGCCGCTGATGATGTTGATAGTTGGTCTTGGGATTCTAAATCTGTTTATTTTACCTCAACACGTTACAATCGTTATAGCGGTTATGAAATCTCTGCTTCTGGCGGCACGCCAAAACGTCTGTTTGAGCACTATTTTAATAATACACATAATATAGCAGAGCATCCGTCTTCAGGCGAAATTTTCTTTAACGAAAGTTGGGAAAGTAAAAACTTTACCCATCGCAAGCGTTATAAAGGTGATTATAATCCAGATATAAGATCGTACAATCCAAAAACAAAAGCCTATAAAGAATATACGAGCTATAGAGGAAAAGACATGTGGGCAACCTTTGATGATAGAGGAACACTATTTTTCGCATCGGATGAAGCAAATGACGAATATAATCTCTATACACTTACTAACGGTAGTAAAACAGCGTTAACGTCTTTTAAAACTTCCATTGGCAGACCGCAAGCAAGCGCTAATGGGCAAAAAGTAGTATTTACTAAAGATTACCAAATCTTTTTATACGATGTGGCTAGTAAACGCACTAAAAAAGTAGCGATTACTATTTTAAGGAATAACACCTTATCAAAATCGCAAGATTTTCAGGCTAAAGACAACATTACTTATTTTGATGTCTCTCCAGACACTAAAAAGATCGCATTCGTTTCTCGTGGCGAATTATTTGTTTCGGATCTTAAAGGGAAATTTGTAAAACAAATCAAAACCACAAAAGACCAACGTGTTATAGAGGTAAAGTGGTTAAAAGATAATCGTACGTTACTATTCAACCAAACGGTTGGTGGTTATACTAATTTGTATACTATTGCTGCAGATGGTACAGGTATAGAAAAACAGCATACCAACGAACAAAAAAATAATATCAATTTAGAATTAGATCACAAATTAGAGCGTGCCGTTTATGTAAGCGGTCGTGATCAACTGCGTTTATTAGATCTTGAAAACTTAAAAAGCACAACAGTTGTTACAGATGAGTTTTGGGCACTACGACCAACAACAGCACAATTTTCACCAGATGGTGATTATCTTTTATACAATGCTTTCCGAAATTTTGAACGTGATGTTTTTGTATACCATATCCCTTCAAAAAAAATAACAAACCTTACCAATACAGGTGTTAATGAAGCTGATCCTCTTTGGTCTGCAGATGGAAAATATGTGTATTTCGCTTCTAACCTTACTGAGCCAAGTTTCCCGAGAGGAACTTCAACAGTACAGATATATCAAATGGCATTAGATAAATACGAAGCACCTTATACATCAGATAAGTTTGATGCTCTTTTTATGGAAGAAGAAAAAAAGGATGACAAAAAAGAAGAGACTAAAAAAGAAACTTCAAAGCCTGTAAAAGTTACTATTAACGAAAATGGATTAATGGAACGTTTACAACGTATAAGTCCTGCTTTTGGCACACAAACTGGTGCTTATATTATTACTAAAGACGAAACTACTTACGTGTATTATGGATCAAATCATGATGAAGGAAATTTTAATCTGTGGCGTACCGTTATTAAACCATTTGAACGTAATAAAACTGAAAAAGTAGGCACGCAACGTTTAGGAGGCGGGCAGTTTAAAAGTGTAAAAGACAAACATTTTATATTGTTTAATGGCGCTATCCATTCTATTAATTTAGGTTCTAATAAAATGGATAAAATTAATATTGATGTAAAGTTTCGTAAAAACTTAATCAATGAATTTAGTCAAATGTTTTTTGAGGCATGGGCTGGTTTTGAATCTAATTTCTACGATGATAATTTCCACGGACAAAACTGGCAAAAACTAAGAGATAAATACGCTGCGTTTTTACCATACATTACCAAACGTTCGCAGTTAAGTTTATTATTTAATGATATGTTGGGTGAATTAAATACGTCGCACTTTGGTTTTAATACTTTTGGGGAAGAAGATTCAGAATATTATGGTAGTCGTACTTTAGAAACTGGCATTTTATTTTCTAAAGACAATCCGTTTACTGTTTCTAAAATCGTCTCAAAAAGTCCTGCCGACGTTACAGGAAAAAACATACGCATTGGTGATGAACTGTTTGCTGTTAATGGCAAAACAATAGATAAAAAACTAAATCGTGAATCTTATTTTTCAGAACCATCTATAGATAGTGAAATGCAGCTGACCTTTAAGCGAAATAACGAAACGATAAACCTAAATATTCACCCGATATCTTCAGGCAGGTTACGTACATTATTATATGACGAATGGGTTGCTAACAATCAATCGTATACTGACGCTAAGAGTAATAATAAAATTGCCTATGTCCATATGAAAAATATGGGTGCTGGTGAGCTTAACAATTTTATGCGAGAAATGGTGTCTGAAACTTACAATAAAGAAGCACTTATTTTGGATTTACGTAACAATACAGGTGGTAATGTACATGATGATGTGTTACAATTTTTATCACAAAAATCGTATTCAAAATGGAAATATAGAAATGGTAAATTAGCGCCACAACCTAATTTTGTTCCTGCGGATAAACCCATTATTATATTAATTAATGAACAAACATTAAGTGACGGAGAAGTAACCACTGCCGGCTTTAAAGAATTAGGCTTAGGAAAAGTGATTGGTACTGAAACTTATCGTTGGATTATTTTTACTTCTGGTGCAGGTTTGGTTGATGGTTCGTTTTACCGTTTACCATCTTGGGGTTGTTATACTTTAGATGGTGACAATTTAGAATTTACAGGCGTAAAACCAGATATATATGTGAAGGAAACCTTTGAAGATCGCTTAAAAGGCAATCAACCACAATTAGACAAAGCCATTGAAGAGATTATGAAGAGTTTAAGGAATTGATTTGTCATTCCTGCGAATCCCGATAGCTATCGGGAAGGAATCCATTTACAACAGAAACCAAAAAGTAGATTCCCGCTACATTTTATCTCGAGCGCAGTCGAGAGGCGGGAATGAAAAATCTATACGTTATGCTTAAATTCTTCCGAAAAATACGTCAAACTATGATTAGTAAAAATAAAGTATCGAAATACCTATTATATGCCATTGGTGAAATCGCCCTCGTAATGATAGGTATTTTGTTAGCACTGCAAGTCAATACTTGGAACGAAAACCGAAAAGCTACAACTCAAGAAATTAAAATTTTATCTGAACTTAAAAATGATTTAGAAACCAATTTCACAGAAATTAAAGGAATTCATGATTACACAAATAGAAGACGAAATTATTCAACTCTAATTTTAGATTATTTTGAAAATAAAAAATCAGTAGATGACAGTTTAAAAGTAGCTTTTGAAATAATACAACTTGACGACATATTTAACAACGCAAATACTACATATAAGTTTATAGAAAACCAAGGAGTTGATATTATAAATAATGATGATTTACGCATTAGAATTACTGAAATGTGCGAGCGTCAATTTAACAATATTACCACTCGTGAAGCTACAGACTTAAGCATAGTAGAAAATCAATTACAAATATCTATGAATGAACTTTTTATGACATCTCTTTCTATAGATTCTGAATTTGAATTCTCTTTAGCTATAAATACTCCTAAAAGCATTGAATTATTAAGAGAAAATAACACCTTTAAAAATATAATAGTGCGACTTCAAAATTTTCTAATACTCCGGTTTAAATGGCAAAAACAAACAATTATAGATTTAGAGCAACTTATTATAGATGTTCAAAAAGAAATAGACCGATTGAGCATTTAAATATAAAATGGAGTAAACGATCATAAAATTAAAGTGAATTTCTTAACTTATGGAATTCAAAATCGTTGTCTCTTCAACGATTTAAAATACGAGTACAACCAACTAAAACCATTACAAATGAAACGCATTAAACATACTGTACTAAGCTTATTATGCATTATAAGCTTAAGTCTAAATGCTCAAAAACGTAAAAAATCTATACCTACAACCAAACCTGTATTGGTAGATAGCTTATTCCACGGTTTAAAATGGAGAAATATTGGTCCATTTAGAGGTGGGCGTTCTGTTGCTTCTAGTGGAGTTATCGGACAACCGCAAACCTATTATATGGGATCCACCGGTGGTGGAGTTTGGAAAACTACAGACGCTGGCATTAGCTGGAAAAATATCTCGGACGGTTTTTTTAAAACGGGGACTGTTGGGGCTATTGCAGTGGCTGAAAGCGACCCCAATATTGTCGTTGTTGGCATGGGAGAACATGCAGCTAGAGGTGTAATGACCTCTATGGGAGATGGCGTTTACAAATCTATGGATGCTGGTAAAACATGGACACACATTGGTTTAGACCAATCGCGGCATATTTCTGATGTCATTATTCATCCAACAAATCCAGATATTATATACATCACCGCACAAGGCGCGCAATATGGCACTTCTAAAGAACGTGGAGTTTATAAAACCACAGACGGAGGCGAAAATTGGTCTAAGGTTTTGTATGTTAATGAGAGTACTGGAGCATCATCATTATCCATGGATATGAATAATCCTAGGATTCTTTACGCTGCTATGTGGCAACACCGTCGTTATCCTTGGTTAATAGAATCTGGTGGTGAAGGCTCTGGTTTATATAAATCTATTGATGGTGGAACGACGTGGGATAAATTAAAAACAGGTTTACCAAAAGTTTTTGGTAAAGCAGGTATTTCAGTATCTAGAGCAAATTCAGAACGTGTATTTGCAGTTATTGAAGCTGAAGATGATAAAGGTGGTGTGTATCGTTCTGATAATGCAGGTAAAACATGGACTCAAGTGAATAAAAATAGAGTTAATGTAGCACGTTCTTGGTATTACATGGAAATCTTTGCAGACCCACAAAATGAAAATGTTGTTTATGTATTGAATGCTCCTGTAATGAAATCTATAGATGGTGGTAAAAGTTTTTCAAATATTGCGGTGCCGCATGGTGATAATCATCACCTTTGGATTAACCCAACAGACAATCAAAATTTAATTAACTCAAATGATGGTGGTGCTAATATTTCATTCAATGGAGGCAAAAGTTGGAGTACACAACAAAATCAACCTACAGCACAATTTTACCGTGTGATTACAGATAATCAAGTACCATATCGTGTATATGGAGGTCAGCAAGATAACTCTACCATGTCCATAGTTAGCAGAACCAATGATGCAGGTATTGATTGGAAAGATTGGTATGCTGTTGCTGGTGGCGAAAGTGCCTTTATAGCTTTTGATCCTGATAATCCTGAAACGGTTTATGGAGGCACATATCAAGGAAATATTAGTAAATGGACCAAAGCTTCTAACGAGCAAAAAGCAATTAAACAATACCCAGAGTTAGGTTTAAGTATCGCTCCAGAAGATTCTAAATACCGTTATAATTGGAATGCTCCAATTATAAGTTCACCACACAATCGTTCTACGATTTATCATGGAGGCAATGTGGTTTTTAAAACCACAGATGGAGGTATGAGTTGGCAAACAGTCAGTCCTGATCTTACAAAAAACGAAAAAGACAAACATGGTCCTGGCGGAGCTCCATTTACTAATGAAGCCGCTGGTGGAGAAAACTATAATACTATTACTGCACTCGTAGAATCACAGCATGAAGAAGGTGTTTTATACGCTGGCACAGATGATGGCACCTTACAAATTACGAGAAACGGTGGACAATCTTGGAATAATATTACTCCTAAAGGTATTGAAGACGGTATTATAAATAGCATTGATGTTTCTGAGCACGATAAGGCTACTGCTTATATCGTTATTATGCGTTATAAATCTATGGATTTAAGCTCTTACATATTTAAAACTACAGATTATGGACAATCTTGGACTAAAATTGTAAAAGGTCTAGATGATGCTAATGGTTTTGCAAGAGTTGTTAGAGCAGATAAAAAGAAAAAAGGATTGTTATATGCAGGCACAGAAGTTGGGTTATATGTATCTACTAATGATGGGATAAATTGGGAACGTTTAAAACTTAATTTCCCTATTGTACCTATCAATGACCTTATCATTCAAGATAATGATTTAGTTGCGGCGACTTCTGGTCGTGGGTTTTGGATTTTAGATGATCTAAGCCCATTACAACAGCGATCAAACGAGAACACACTGCAAGTTTTTACTCCAAAAGACAGTTATCGTATTTTCGGAGGTGTATCTAACGCTATCGGTCAAGGTCAAAATCCTAGATCTGGAGTAACATTTGATTATTACCTTCCTAAAGTTGCAGATACTTTAGATTTAAAAGTTGAAGTCTTTCAGAATAACACACTTATTAAATCGTATTCAAACAAAAAGCCTAAAGGATTTAAATCTTGGCCTGGAGGTCCATCTGCTCCACAAATATTGCCTTCAAAAAAGGGTTATAATCGATTTACATGGGATTTTAGTAGAGAAGCACTACCTCCCATAGATAATGTATTTGTTTTCGGTGGACTCAATAGTACTAGTGTAGCTCCTGGCAATTACACAATAAAACTTTCTTTAGAAAATGAAACACTAGAGACTGAAGTTAAAGTGATACCAAATCCTCATATTAAAGCAAGTATATCAGACTATAAAGAGCAACAAGATATGCTAGCGACAATAGCTTCAACAGTAAAAGATATGCATGAATCTGTAAATAAAATGCGTTCTGTTAAAACACAGTTAGAACGTTACGCAACTTTGTTAAAAGATAATGATGATGCTACAGAATTATTAGATAGTGGAAAGGAGATAATAAAGCGTATTACGGTTTGGGAAGAAAACTTAATACAGCCTAAACAAAAAACATTTCAGGATGTGATTAATTTTAATAACAAGCTTAATGCGCAATTGATCAACCTATCTGGTTATATTGATAATGCCGACCCTAAAGTAACACAAGGAGCAAAACAACGTTTACAAGATTTATTGCGAGATTGGCAAGTCTACAAAACAGAGCTTGATGCTATTGTTAACAAAGAAATGGATACTTATAATACAACATTTAAAGCATTAAATATCCCTGCGTTAATCATTAAAGACTAAGATTTATTCTTAATTAAATCATAAGTTTAAATGTAATAATCCTATAAATTATATCTTTATGCATCATAAAAATCAACACTTAATGAAACAATTATCTTTAGCTATACTTGCATTAACAATCTTTTCATGCAAAACACAAGCTCCACCAGAATTAACAGATAAAGACAAAACAGAAGCTACGGTTTCTAAATCTGATATAGAAGGTCATATTTATTTTTTGGCTGATGACTTATTAAAAGGAAGAGAAACTGGTACTCCTGAAAATAAAATTGCAGCTTCATATTTAGCAAATACATTAAAAAGTTATGGAGTAAAACCCAATCCTAAAACTGGTGATTATTACCAGAGAATGACTTTAGAGATCAGGTCTCGACGTGGCGAACCTGCTAAGTCTGTTGAATCTCAAAATGTTATTGGTATTGTAGAAGGTACAGATCCCGTTCTTAAAAACGAATATATTATCTATTCTGCCCATTATGATCATGTTGGTGTACACAAATCTAATGTACCAAACGATTCTATTTTTAATGGAGCTAGAGATAATGCAGTAGGAACTACAACTGTATTAAGTATGGCTAAAAATTTAGCAAAACACCCAACTAAACGTTCTGCTTTGTTTATATTATTTACAGGCGAAGAAAAAGGACTTTTAGGAAGCAGATACTATGCGGAAAATCCTGTGTTACCATTAAAACAAATGGTATACTGTTTTAATAGCGATAATGCGGGTTATAATGACACCTCTGTGGCGACAATAGTTGGTTTAGAACGGACTACTGCTGGGCAGCACATTAAAGATGCTGCTACAGCATTTGGTTTAACCGCTATAGACGATCCTGCTGGAGAGCAAGGTTTGTTTGATAGAAGTGATAATGTGAGTTTTGCAAGAAAAGGTATTCCTGCGCCAACCTATTCTTTAGGATTTACTTCTTTTTCTGGTGACGTTACTAAATATTACCATCAACCAGGTGATGAAGCCCATACTCTAGACTATGATTATCTTTTAAAATTCTTTAGTTCTTATGTTTTAGCAGGAAGAAAAATAGGAAATGATCCTAAAACACCTGTTTGGGTTGAAGGTGATAAATACGAACCCGTATCGAAAGAATTATATAACAACTAATATTAGTTACTATATAAAATTTACAGTTAGTACTATCTAACTGTAACTTTTTTTGTTTTTAAAACACTTATATAGAAATCGATTAATAGCAATAAATGACAGGATTTGATTTAGTAATGGTATTTGCCGTAATTCTTTTCGCAAGATTAGGTATACGACTAGTATCTAAATACACTAGTATGAAGAATGAAGATAAGGAAGAGCATAAAGAAGATTAGTTTTCTCCTATGGTTATAACATCACTCATTAATTGTTCTGTATTTACAACTCCTTCTATAAATAATTTTATTGGCACTCCTGTATCTAAAACTTTTAAGGTTAAATAACCATCATTACCTACCACCACATTAGGAAACCAATCGACAACACCATATTCATTAAAAAAAGGACTCTCAAAAGATCTATATTTTGGAATATAAAACTGTTTTGGCGAAGTAAATGTTAATGGTATTTTATATTCTGAATATGATGTTCGAGATTTCTGGGTTAAAAGACGCTTTTTAGGATCTGTAACAATTCTAATAGTCCCAAAACCACCTCTAAAGCCTTCTCCAACACCGCCTTTATTAATTTCTATATAATCTACGGTTTCCATACTAAAACCAACAAGAAAATCTAAATCGCTTAATAAAACACCATCTAGATATATTCGTGGGGATTCAAGCCCATCACCAGGATTAGTATAAATCACCCCATTAATTTCATAGGTCAACCCTGCTAAAGACCTTCTACTTCTATTATAAATCCTAAAAGTACTATATTCAGTATCGTCACCAATACCTGTAACTTGAGGTCTTTCTTCTACGATATAGCCTTTACTACTTAAAAATTGAGCTAATGTTTTATATTGTTTAAAAAGTTCGTCATTAAATTCAGTCACTTTTCCAATTCTCCTATTCTGCAAATCTTCTATTCTAGAATATCCTCTACTTGCAAATATTTTAACTTCATCTAATATCTCTCCTTCTGCATCTTTAAATTCCTCTACCACTGTGTTACCCGACTGATTTTCAGATAATATCGTTTTTGATTTATGGTTAGTTGTAAAAGGTTTAATATCTAGTAATGAATATTGCATAGAGAGATTAGCTTTACCTATCTCTCCTTTTTTAGATTCACCTATACGAATGGTTTCGTCATCTAAAGGGAAAAACCCACGCTTCTCAAACGATTTTTGACCTTCTTCTAAAGTGAGTATTTCTGAATTTGAATTTATGTTAGGATAGATGATATAATTTTTTATCTTATTATCATTTCGATTAATTGTATAATTAATACCTACTTCAAAATCATAATATGGCTCTGGTGGTTCATTAAATATAGCTCCCCAATCGTAACTACTCCAACCTAAAGTGAGTAGTAAATTATCTAACTCATATTTTTTAGCTGCTGTAATATCACTAAAATAGTAATCTGCCTGCTCAACAGCTTCTCTTAGATACGGTTGTAAATATAATGATGAAATAATATTTTGATGATGCTCATAACTCTTAGTCTTTGAAGGTAATACAGAGACACTTAAATTTTGAAACTGATCTAACTTTACATTAGGCATAGTTACTCTAATCTCTATACTGTCATTATTTATAGTATTAAAAATCGTATAGTCCTGAGGTGCTAAGTTTAACCCTTTATAATTAAAATACATACGCTCTGCTATAGGTCTATCTTCGTTATCAAATACTGTAAAAATATTTATTCCTGGAAAAAGCTGAGTTAATGATACCGTTTGTGATACTTCTAGTAAATCTGTAAAGGCAAACTGTAATTCTTTTATTTCGCTTCCGTTGTGAATACTTAATTTATATCGTTTTCCTTTTATAAGATCTAAAGTATTATCATTAGTCTTTATACTAACTGCTATACTATTTTTTCTAGGCAATTCTTTTATTGATAAAACAACACCTTTATTCTCTGCTTTTAGTAATTGTTGCTCTTTTCGCTTTTGATTGTAACTATATTTTACAGTATAAATCTCTCCTGGCTTAGGATTTAAAATAAAATTGCCTATGCCATACTCATTTAAAATTGTTTCAGTTAGTTCTGTATTTGTATCATCATATAACTTCAACCTTAAGTTTGAAATACCATTACCTAATTTATCTTTAGCTATAATACCAATAACATTATCTGTACCCTCTAATAAATGACCACTCTCTGGTAAAAATTGAACATCTATTTCATCTGAAACAGCCTGAGGTTTATCATCCCTATTGGTAAGAGGATTGATTACCTTAAAATTCTCTAAAAAGTAATTATGTTCTTTTGTGAAGTTTCGCATCCAATTGGTATAAGCCTTAAGTCTATACTCTCCGGTAGCAAACAAACTATCGATCTCAAATTCTCCTCGACTAACACCACTGGTTACTAAAAGTAATTTTTCTTTTATCACCTTATCATTAGTATCTACAATCTGACAGTATAAATTTGTAGTGTTATCTGATAACTGTTTACTGTCTTTTATAAACACATAAGCATTAAAGCCTAACATTTCACCAACTATATAGGTTGATTTATTAAAATGTAGATAGACCTGTTCTCTCGTTAAATCTGCATAATCTTCAAAACTATCTATAATAGAACTATCTTCCTCTTGGGCATATCCCAAATAAAACACAAAAACTAATATGGATAGTATATAACGTTTCATATGTTAATTATTAACTGTTTTCAATGGTGAGTTTAACCAATAATCTTCTTTATCATTAGATTTATTAATTTTTGCTTTTGAAAGAGGTTTAGCTTTACTAGTAAACTCTATATCAGTAGGCTTAATTTTGGGGTTTATAACCTCTTGTACAAATAGTTCTCTAAATTGATAACCTGCAATTTTAGGGGATTTAAATATTTTTCTATTAGATATGTCATAGATATTTTTTATTTGAGTTTCTATATTATTCATATTAGGTTCATCTACTAGAAGTTCTTTAGGTATACTCCAATCTGCTATATTAACTTTTATTGTTTTAGCATCTACAAGTTCAAAATTTTTAATTACCATCTTCTTCTTTGAGTATTTAAACCTAAAGTCTTTTTTACTTACAGAACTTTCTAAAACCGGACTATTAAATGACACATAAAACGCTTTTTCTTCAGCCTGATATTCTGTTTTAACAACATCAAAAAAGAAATTATCGCTAACAACAAATCGATTATTAAATGTTATATAATTTAAAAACATTTTATCACCTTTAGGTTTATATTCTAGAGTAACTTCAAATAACAATTCTTCATCATTTAAAAATTCTTTATTTGCTACATCTAGTACTTTATATTCTAATTTATGTATCGCATAATTATCTTTAGCTATATATATTTTTCCAATAGCCTTATGTGCTATCCCTGTAAATTGATCTTTAGCTTTAAATGGAATCTCATAGAGAACTTTATCATCTAAAAACACTTTTTTTATATTGGTAAATTCATGATTTTCTATAAAAACTTTTTTAAAAACATATACAAAAGAAAAACTCAATTGTTCATAGTTTCTTATCGGATCATGTATATTTAGAATCCCTAATTCATTTCCTCCTTGACCAGATAGTTCAGTATTTTCTATATATTTTAAATTACCATCATAAGCCCTAACTAGTGAAGAATCTCTTAAAAATTCTTCATTTTCTCTATATTTAAAAATTGCGGCTTGATTATAACTATCCATTATTACATCTGTAGAAAACCCTTTATCGAAAGATTCTATTATAGCTTCATTAACATTATAATAACGATTTTTAACAATCTGATAATCTCTATAATACGAGATTGTAGAAAAAGGATTATTAGGATAGTTTTCAGGAATTTTTTCTATAGCTGTCTTTACAATACTATATGGATTTAGATTACCTAAAGCCTCTTTTTTCTTTCCTTTAATAGTAATTTGCTCTAATAATTCTACTTTTTGATTTAAAGCTATAATATTTATTGTTTGATCTTCTAAAGTAATCAGTGGTATGGTTTTAGTTTGATAACCTATACAAGAAATAATAATACTATCTTTATTTGTCTTATAAGAATACGGTATTCTAAAATCCCCATCTACATTAGATATTACTCCTGAACTACTTTTTTGAAATTGAATTGTAGCATATGCTATTGGTAATTTATCACCAGAATCAATAACTTTACAGAGCAACTCTTTAGCATCTTGAGAAAAAGAAAAGACACTAAAGCATAAGAAGAAAAAATAAAAATATTGTTTTCTAATATTTATAATCATTTCAATTAATTTTTTATTAAAATACAAAAAAAATATATAGTAAGAAAATAAACACAAGCACTATGAATATAATTAACTTATAATATTTAATTTATAAAATGCAAAAAGAATTTATCTAAAATTAAGAAGATGATAATGCAACTATAGTTTTTGTATATGAAACCACAATATTTTAACTTGTACCAATTAATCATCATTATATGAATTTACGTGTACTACTCTTGTTTTTCTTTATTTTTTTTATCTTTAATAGTACTGATGCTCAAGAAAACGGGTATAATGAAGCACAACTTACCAATGGAGATTATGATAATAGATATGGCACATACAATGAAGATGGATCATTAATTTTATTTGAATCTAATAGAGATGGTCGGTGGCAAATCTATACCATGAATATCGATGGCAAAAACCAAAAGCGCCTTTTTACAAGTGATGCTAATGACAGAAGACCGACGTGGCATCCATATAAAAACATTGTTTTATTTGAATCTGACAGAACAGGAACTACTGAATTATACACCTTCGATATTTCATCTAAGAATATTAAACAAATAAAAATTCCTCTGATTGGTAATAAACGTTATGGTCAATTTTTCGGTAATGGCGTAGAACTTTTATTTACTCTTGAAAAAAATCCCGAAGAACATCTTATCTATCGTGTGCACAAAAAAGGTAAATTATTAAGAAAACTAGTTGATAATAAAAGTATAAATCGTTACCCTAAAACAAATAAAAGAGGTAGTGCTGTTTTATACCATTCTAATAAAAATAATGAGAATGAAAATGAGGTGATATATACCCATAATGTCATTATAAAAGAAAATTCTAAACTTACCCTTTTTAAAGATAAAAGTAATTTTGGGAGCTGGCCAAATGTTGGTAATCGTATTGTTTTTAGTACAATAATTGATAATGTTACTAAGACTTCTGAAATTTACACCATGCAATCTGACGGCTCTAGAAAACGAAGGGTAACTTTTAATGATCAAAATGATTATCTACCACATTGGTCTCCTAATGATATTAATCTTTTAGTTTCAAGAAAGGGTAAGTACGAGCAAATTTTCAAAATTCTTTTGAAAGAAAAGCTATAGAATTACAAATCTTTGTAAAATGTTAACCCATTAGTATTTATATCATAAAATGCAAATTCTTTCGTTCCCCAACTTGTATTTTGCAATTTTGTGTTATTATGAAATACATTTTTAGTACTATACTCTTCAAACAGAATATCTATTTCGTCAACATAAATACGTAGCATTTGTGTTGTTAATCCATTAGCCCATTCGGCATCACTATGCCATTGAAAATGAATTTCTATACCATCTCTTATGACTCCTGCATAATTTGGATGATCTCCTACATCTTTAAAACCTAATGTAAATCCCAATTGATTTACGTAGTAATCTACAGTTTCTAAAACATCTTTAACAGGAAGTATTGGGTAAACTTGTTTTAGATACGCTTCCATACATTCATCAATTTCTCACTTTTCCTGAAAAATGATCCACTTTAGGATTAATTGGATTATTTGTAGAGCGTCTATAAATAGCTATTTGCCCACAATGCCATATAGAATCTGAAATAGGTCCGTTTATATTGTTCCAAAACGGAATTTCTTGCTCGCCAAAAATAATCTTAAACTGAGACATATCATCTGTTTCTCTTAGGATCTCAGCTGCGGTTTTAAGATTAACTAATGTTTGTTTTCGCATAGCTTCAAACGATAAATCTTCATTTTGATCATTCCCGTTAGGCTTTTTTAATGTAGAATTAAGAATGATTTTAGACAAATCGTATATATGCTTAATCGTTTCACCGGTATTACGACCTATATCGTTGGCTTTGTACTTAAGATCTGTTTCTGTTAGGCCATAAGATGCCCAGTAATAACGAAAGCCTAAAGCATCTACCATACGTGCTGCCATAGTACCTGCTGTATAGGTTTCAGAATAATCCGGAACTTCATAATATGGTATTTCGTCTTGTACTTTATCTTGACTATAACTTGAACACATAACTAACGTGATTACAATAATTAATATTTTTTTCATTTTATTTTACTTTAAATCTTATTCTACTTTAAATCTTAAAACCCGTATTTATCTACTAAATAGATTAGTGATGTCATTGTAGCCGCTCCTAATTCTAATTCGCGTTTATTAATAGCATCAAAGGTATCTATTGATGTGTGATGATATTCAAAATAACGTTGAGAATCTGGTCTTAAACCTGCTAAAACAATTGAATCTGATTTTAATGGACCTATATCAGCACCACTTCCTCCTTGCCCGAAGAAATGAATTAAATAGGGTTCAAATAAAGATTTCCATTGTAAAACTTTATTAAAACGTTCTTCATTAGAATCAAATATAAAACCTCTTGGTGTAAATCCTCCTGAATCACTTTCTAAAGCAAAAATATGATTCTCGTTTTTTTCTTTTGCTACTCTTGCATATTCCGTTCCACCACGTAAACCGTTTTCTTCATTCATAAACATAACAACTCTAATCGTACGTTTAGGCTTAATACCAGATAATTTTAATAGGCGTAGTACATCCATAGATTGCACACAACCTGCGCCATCATCATGAGAACCATCTCCTAAATCCCATGAATCTAAATGACCACCTACAACAATATACTCATTAGGAAATTCACTTCCTGTGATTTCTCCGATAACGTTATGAGATAAGACATCATCATACTGCTTTGGATTTTGTTTAAAAAAGAACTTTACTTTAGTATCCGTTTTAAGTGTCTTGCTTAATAATTCAGCATCATTAGTACTAATAGCTGCTGTAGGTATGCGTTCGTTTACGGGTTGATCTCCATAACGTGTTCCACCAGTATGCGGAAAATCGTCTAAACGCAGATTCATTGAACGTACTATAGCTCCAACTGCTCCATATTTACTTGCTGCTCTAGCTCCACCTCCACGTTGATCTACAGCACCACCATAGGCACTAAATGTATTGATTAATGTTGGGTCTAACGGGCGATTAAAAAACACTATTTTACCTTTTAATTTTGCTTCTCCTAAAGCTTCTAACTCATCGATACCTTGTACTTCAATAACCTCAGCTGTAACTCCAGAATCTGGTGTAGCGACAGAACCGCCAAGCGCACAAATATTTACTTTAATAGCTTTGCCATTAGACATTTCTATATGTGCTTCTTCCGGATTACCTCTAACCCATTTTGGCACCATTACAGGCTGTAACCAAACCTTGTCAAAGCCTAATTTACCCATTTCTGCTTTGGTATATTGTACAGCACGCTCGGCATTTTCTGAGCCAGATAAACGACCACCAATACCATTAGACAAATAATCTAACCATTCATAGCTTTTACCGTTAGATAAGGAAGCATCATAGATTTTTTTTATGTTTTCTGCATCAGTTTGTGCAGATATTGATACAGATAACAGCACTGCTAATAGAAAAATAGTGTATTTCATTTTTGACAATTTTAAGGGCTAAAGATACTATTTATGGCAATGATTAATCTTAAAAAATAAAAGAAAAAGGCACAATGGCAATATTCAATCTCTATTCTATTATTCGTTATTAAGCTGATTTTTATAAGATTTTAAATTTGCTTTTTCTTTGTCGGACAATTCTGGTTCTTTAATATCTGTATATTGACTTAAAGCTTCAAAAATAATTTTTGCAACTAAATATCTTGCAATTGGTTTGTTGTCTGCTGGAATAGAAAACCAAGGCGCATGTGGTTTAGAAGTTCTATTTATAGCATCTTCATAACAGTCTTGATATTTATCCCAAAGTTTACGTTCTTTTAAATCTCCTGAAGAAAATTTCCAATTCTTTTCCTTCTTATTGAGACGCCTTAACAGTCTGTTTTTTTGTTCGTCTTTAGAAAGGTTTAAAAAGAATTTAAAAATAAGTGTTCCGTTTTCAGAAATATGCTTTTCAAAATTATTAATTTGCTCAAAACGTTGATCCCAAAAGGCATCATCTATTTTAGACACATCATCGATACCTGGAATATTTTCACCCATAATATAATATGGATGCACGCGTGTTACCAAAACATTTTCGTAATGCGTTCTATTAAATACTCCAAACTTACCGCGAGCTGGTAATGCTATATAATGACGCCATAAATAATCGTGCTTTAATTCTAATTCTGTAGGTACTTTAAAACTATGTACTTCAACTCCACGTGCATTAAAATCTTTAAATACTTCTCTAATTAAACTGTCTTTACCAGAAGTATCCATGCCTTGTAAGCAAATTAATACCGAATACTTTCCATGAGCATACATGGTATCTTGAAGTTTTCCTAATTTTCTGCGAACACGTTTTAATTCGTCCTTAGCCGTATCATCATCTACATTTAAATGCAGATGTGTTGATTGATTTTTTATCTCTATTTTTGAAGTAACTCTAAATTGATTGGTATCTAATCCCTTCATAATCCATAAATTTTATTTTGAAGCAAATGCTTTAACATCAGCTTCGCTAACTTCTTTTCCTCCAAGGATAATTAAACGTTCTATAACATTACGCAACTCACGAATATTACCTGTCCAATCGTAATTTTGAAGTAATTTAATTGCTTTATCCGAAAAGGATTTTACTGCAGTTCCTTGTTCTTCTGAAATCTTCTTAGAAAAATAATTAATTAATAATGGTATGTCTTCTCTTCGATCGTTTAACGCTGGTACCTCAATTAAAATGACAGCCAATCGATGATATAAATCTTCTCTAAATTTACCATCTTCAATTTCCTTTTTAAGGTTTTTATTTGTTGCTGCAACAACACGTACATTTACTTTAATATCTTTATCACTACCAACACGTTGTATACGACTTTCTTGTAATGCTCTTAACACTTTAGCCTGCGCGGAAAGACTCATGTCACCAATTTCATCTAAGAATATCGTACCACTATTAGCAGCTTCAAATTTACCTGCTCTATCTTTTGCTGCTGAAGTAAATGCACCTTTAACATGACCAAATAACTCACTTTCTATGAGTTCACTAGGAATGGCTGCGCAATTCACCTCTATCATTGGACCTTTATTTCTATCACTCTTTTGATGTAACCAATGTGCTACCAACTCTTTACCAGTTCCGTTTGGCCCTGTGATTAAAACACGTGCATCTGTTGGCGCGACTTTATCAATCATATCTTTAATACGGCCAATACTATCACTCTCACCAATCATTTGGTAATTCTTAGAGACTTTCTTTTTAAGTCTTTTATTTTCTACCACCAATTCTTTTCGATCTAACGCTATACGTACCGTATTTAATAAACGGTTTAAATCTGGTGGTTTAGATATATAATCGAAAGCTCCAAGACGCATTGTATTTACTGCTGTATCTAAATCTCCATGGCCAGATATCATAACCATAGGTATTTCTGGCTTTATTTTCTTTACTGCTTCTAATACTTCTACACCATCCATTTTTGGCATTTTAATATCACAAAGTACAAGGTCGTAATCTTCTTTTTTTATTTTTTCTATACCTACTAAACCATCTTCTGCTTCTTGCACTTGGTAGGTATCGCTTTCTTCAGAAAGAATTTTTACAAGCACTCTACGTATTGCGGCTTCATCTTCTATAATTAGTATTTTCTGCATGTTTATTATTTATTATAAATGTGTACATCGCGTTGTGGAAACGGTATACTTATGTTATTCTCTCTGAATAATTTATCAATTGTAAAACGAATATCACTTTTTGGAAACGTTGCTTTAAAACTATCATTTAGTGTAAATACCAATTTAAAATCTAATGCACTATCTCCAAAATTATTAAAAATTACTACAGGTTCTGGGTGTTTTAATACATCTTTCTGCATATCAGCAGCCTGTATTAAAAGTTTTTTAACCAATTCAACATCGCTACCATATGCTACTCCTACATCAATACTTTCTCTAGTTATGGAACCATTTTGTGTCCAGTTATACAAAAGGTTTGTGAGGTATAAATGATTTGGTATGACCAATACTTTGTTATCTATAGTAACTGCGCGTGTGGTTCTTAATTTAATCTCTTCTACACGACCAACTCTATCATCTATTTCTATAATATCCCCGACATGTACTGTTTGATCTATTAAAATAAATACCCCAGAAATAATATCTTGAAATAAAGTTTGTAATGCTAAACCAATACCAATCAGTAAAGCCGCAGATGCTGCAAATAATGCTGTAACATTAACTCCGACAGAGTTAAGAGTAATTAAAAATATAATGACATAGATTAACCACCTGAAATACCCAAAGATGACTTTGAATTTTCCTTTGTCTTCTGATGGTAACCTCCGAGTCATTATTCTAAATAATACTCTTAGAACAATGGCTGTAATAAAAATAGCAAAGGATACAATAATAAGATCTAGAGTAGAAATACTTATTTTATCAGTAATATTAATGTGGAGATGAAGAAAATCTTCAATTTTTTCCCATGCAGAACTCTCCGTTACTACTTCTTCTATTTTGTTTAGTTTTTGAAATATCATTAATACTTTAACCATTTAAACAGTTCTTTATAGGTAGGTTTTTTTCCATACATTAAAATACCAACACGGTAAATTTTTGCAGCAAACCAAACTGTAAAAGTAAAAGTACCAATTAATATTACTAAAGACAAACCTTGTTGCCATAGTGGTACTCCAAAAGGAATACGCATTAGCATTACTACTGGCGATGTAAATGGAATAAATGAAAATACGGTAGATACTGTACCATGAGGATCTTCAATTACTGTAAATATACCTACATAAACAGCTAAAATTAATGGCATTAAAATAGGTAACATAAACTGTTGCGTATCTGTTTCGTTATCTACAGCCGCACCAATAGCAGCATAAAGTGAACTATATAATAAGTAACCACCAATGAAGAAAAATATAAATGCAATAACCAAATTGATCATTGGTAAATTTCTAAAAGATTCAAATGCAAGTTTTATTTCATTTTCTATTCCTGGAGATTGAATAGCTTGTTGCATAATCTCTTGCTGTTGAGTTTGTGCCGACATTAAATCTATATTAAAAATAAGACTTAAAACAACCATCATAATGCTCCCAAGTATCGCCCAAATTACAAACTGTGTAACTCCTGCTAGAGATGTTCCTATTATTTTACCCATCATTAATTGTACAGGTTTTACTGACGAAATAATGATTTCTATAATACGACTCGTCTTTTCTTCAATAACACTACGCATAATCATATTCCCATAAATAATGATAAACATAAATAAAAGATAACCTGCAATACCACCAAAAGCCAACTTTAAGATGTTATCGATTTTAGAACTTTTTTCCCCACTAAAACTCTCTTGACTGATGTTAATATTAGTTCTAGAAGCATTAATTTCCTCTTTATCTAAACCGTTAGCAATTAATTTTGTGTCTTTAAGTTTCTGTTCTAATTTGTTTTCTAAACTAGAAATAACTGTTAACGAAGGTGAATCTTCTGAAAAGAATTTTACACTATTAGAAATGGCATCTACGTTTCCATTTCCTATATAAAGTAATCCATAATGCTCTTGTTCTTTTACGGATATTTTTGCATCATCTAGATTGATCCCTTTAAGTTTAATATATGTTGTATTCTCTGTATTCTCAAAAACATCACTCACAAAACCCGATTCATCTAAAATAGAAATGGTGCGTTTTTTATCATTATTTAATTGCGAGAGATATGATACAACTGCTATTAATGCAATCATTATTAAAGGGCTTACAAACGTCATTATAACAAATGATTTGTTTCGCACTTTAGTTAAATATTCTCGTTTTATGATTAATGGGAGATGGTTCATCTTAATTATTTTTTACAGTTTGAATAAAAATATCATTAGCCGAAGGAATAACTTCTACAAAATGATGCACCTCTGCTTTCGACGTTAAAAATGATAATAAATCGTTTGGTGATGTTTCGGGTTTAACTTTTACATTAAGCTTTACATCATCATGTAAATTTTTAAATGTTGCTGGCAGAACTTCAAATTGTTCTTTAATTGAAGTTATAAGAGCTTCTTTATTATTGGATTGCAATCCAATTTCAAACGTGTTGGATTTATACTCTCGTTTTATATCGGTTAATTTTCCATCTAATATTTTATTAGATTCATGTATTAACGCAATATGGTCACACAGTTCTTCTACAGATTCCATACGGTGTGTAGAAAAAATAACTGTTGATCCTTCTTCTCTAAGCTTAAGAATTTCGTCCTTAATTAAGTTTGCATTTATAGGATCAAAACCAGAAAAAGGTTCATCAAAAATCAACAATTTTGGTCGGTGTAATACTGTTACTATAAATTGTATTTTTTGAGCCTGACCTTTACTTAATTCTTGAATTTTCTTATTCCACCAATCTCCTATATCTAGTTTTTCGAACCAATATTTTAATTGTAATTTGGCTTCAGATTTAGACATGCCTTTTAACTGTGCTAAATACAAGGCTTGTTCACCAACTTTCATTGATTTATACAAACCGCGTTCTTCTGGCAAATAACCAATATCCCTAATATGCTCAGCTTTTAAAGGCTGACCATCGAGCATTACATGACCTTCATCTGGTAAGGTAATTTGATTGATAATACGTATTAATGTGGTTTTACCTGCACCATTTGGTCCTAGAAGTCCAAAAATACTTCCCTTTGGCACCGAAATAGAAACTTGGTTTAGTGCTTTAAAGTTTCCGAAGTTTTTAGAAACTGAATTAGCAACTAATAAATCGTTCATATAAACTGGTATTGTTTCGTTAGGTTAGATGCGTAAATATATTAAATGTTACAGAGTTTGATTAAAATATAATAGGATAACTCATATAAATAATTTTGTAACTAAAAAATTAGTTTAAACTATCTTTTTAGTTATATTTGAAATAAACAAAAGATATGGCATCTGTAAAAAAAATGGTATTACTAATTGCATTTTGTATAATTAATATATCATGTAAAAACAACAATCAAGAGCAAAAATTAGCACGCCTAAAAACTTCTTCAGTAGCAATTTACAATTTTGCTGATAAGGAAAATTTTAATGCGTTTAATCGTTTAGAACTAGACAAAACTCACCCTAATTTGTTAAACCCGCAGGTTTCTAAATCTAATTATAACGATATACGAACTTCTTGGACAAAATTACATCAAGATATAGGTAATTATATTTCTAAAAATGATTTTGATTGGAACACTAATGATTCTATCATAAATATTGTACATAAATTTTATTTTAAACCTAACGGCAGTATCAGTCATTATTTTTATAATATTAGAAACTCAAATATTTCGGATGAAACAAAATCTGAGTACGGAAAATTACTTCAACAATTTTCTAATACTAATAAAATTTCAATCACTAGAGGTAGCACTTTTGCACAATGTGGCAAAACAAAATACTTAAACGAATAGGGTTTATTTAAAAAACAAAACCCACCCTTATCGCAAAATAAGGATGGGAAAAAATTGCTATGAAAAAGAAAAATTACTGCCAATTAGCATTAGCAGTAATTCAAATATACTCTTTTTTATCAATATTGATAATGTTTTACGAAAACATATCCTTCACTTTTTCAAAAAAGGATTTGTCCGTACTTTCAGGTTTTGGCTGAAAATGTTCATCATTACGCATGTTTTCAAAAAACTCTTTTTGTTTTTTGTTTAACGTTTTTGGAGTCCATACATTAACATGAACTAACAAATCTCCTTTACCATATCCGTTAATACTTGGTATTCCTTTTCCTCTTAAACGTAATATTTTACCTGACTGAACACCAGGTTCTATTTTAATACGTACTTTACCTGTAACCGTATCTATCTCTAGAGATGATCCTAAAACCGCATCTGGTAAACTTACATACAAATCGTAATGTAGATTATCTCCTTCACGCTTTAAAGTTTCGTGCTCTTGCTCTTGTATAGCCACTAATAAATCTCCTGAAATTCCATTACCAGGAGCTCCATTTCCTTTACCAGATACTTTTAACTGCATACCATCTACAACACCAGCAGGTATTTTTACGGTTACTGTTTCTTCTTGTGCAACTAAACCTTGTGCATCAGCATTAGAAGGTCTTTTATCTATACTCTGGCCTGCACCTCCACATGTAGGACATGCAGATGCTGTTTGCATACGTCCTAAAATGGTATTGGTTACTCGTGTAACTTGGCCTTGTCCATTACATGTAGAACAGGTTTTATAAGTAACACCATCGGCTTGTACTTTACGCTTTACTTTTATTTTTTTCTCAACTCCATTAGCAACCTCATCTAAAGTTAGTTTAACTCTAATACGCAGATTACTTCCTTTAACAGAACGTCTTCCGCCTCCGCCTCCAAAACCACCGAAGCCACTGAAGCCTCCGCCTCCACCGAATATATCACCAAACTGACTAAATATGTCATCCATATTCATGCCACCTCCTCCAAAGCCTCCATTGCCATCAAAAGCTTGATGACCAAACTGATCATAACGCGCTTTTTTATCTGCATCACTTAAAATTTCATAAGCTTCTGCTGCTTTTTTAAATTTTTCTTCAGCAGATTTATCATCAGGATTTTTGTCGGGATGATACTTTAAAGCCATTTTTCTGTACGCCTTTTTTATCTCAGCGGCACTGGCTCCTTTACTGATGCCTAGTATGTCGTAATAATCTTCTTTCATAATATTGCCCTAAAAATCGGGTAGCTTTAATTATTTCCCAATAACTACTTTTGGGAAACGTATCACTTTTTCCCCTAATTTATACCCGCGTTCAACCACGTCAATGATTTTACCTTTTAAATCTTCAGAAGGAGCAGGAATTTGTGTTATGGCTTCATGATCATCTGCATTAAAAGCATCTCCTTGCTTTACTTCTATTTTAGAAAGTCCTTTTTGCTCTAGAGTAGTCATTAATTTTTGATAAATTAATAAAACTCCTTTACGTAATTCTTCAGCTTCCTTATCATCTTCAATGTGAGTTAAAGCACGTTCAAAATCATCTAATACAGGAAGCATAGCTGTCATAACATCTTGGCTCGCTGTTTTAAATAATTCTATACGCTCCTTTGTAGTACGTTTTTTATAATTTTCAAACTCTGCAAAAAGACGCATAAATTTGTCTTTTTCTTTTGCAAGATCTTCTTGTAACTGCTCTTCTACCGTTAGTGTTTCCTCTTCAACGGTTTCAGTAGTTGTTGCTTCTACTTGTGGTTCTTCCACCTCTTTATTTTTATCTTTTTTGCCCATTATTTTAGACTAATATTTAAATCTTCGATTTAGAGATGGCAAAAGTACTGCCAATATTCAGAAAATGTCAAAATGTCATCACTATTTTTTTATTCGTTATATTCATCATAAATTATTGTATAAATATGAAACATCTGTCACTTCTTCTTATTTCTATTGTTTTATTTTCTAGTTGTAATTCTTCTGATCAATCTATTAAAGATTTTGATTATGGTACTGAAAGTGATTCTTCCAGAATATATTATAAAAAAGGTTGGGAAGAAATTATGGATAACGGACGCTGGACTTTATCTGAAACTTATTTTAGAAAGGCAATGACTTTTGATGCTGATTTTTTAATAGGAAAAAGTCTAGTAGGTCGCATTACTCAAAATTTAGATGAGCGTCTTAAAATATTTGAAGAATTAGAAGCTTCAAAAAGCAAATTAAAACATAATGAACGTTTAATTTTTGATATTTTCTTATCAGGAATTCATCGGATGAATAATCGAGATCAAAATATAAGATCTTCTTCTGAAGACATAACAAATCATATGAATTTGTCTGAAATCAATTTTAGAACTTTTGTACACAAATATCCAGAAGAGAGTTATATTAAAGCTGAATACATAGAAATTTTGCACGCGCGCCACGGTGCAAAAACTGCTTTAGACAGTATGGCTGTATTGGCAAACCAACATCAAAAACAACTGCCTTTTTACATTACTTATGGCGCTTTATTAAAAGCTGAATTAAAAGATTACAGAACTGCAATTTCTGATCTAGATATTATAGATGACAGCTTACCCGCTAAACCTTATACTCTGGCCAGCATTTATTATAAAATGGACAGTTTAAATCTTGCTAAGCAATATATCGATAAAGCAATCCACATGGATAAAAACCATTTAATTGCTCAAGGTTTAAAAACAATTATAGACAAAAGACTAAACGAATACGATTAAAACCAATTACCTTTGTTCTAAATGTGTTTTCATGTCATTTAAAGCCTTACAACTTATAAAACCTATCCTTAAATCTATTGCTGATTCTGGCTATGATGAACCTACTTTGGTACAAGAACGATGTATACCAATTATATTAGAAAAAAAGGATATTATAGCTTCGGCACAAACGGGTACTGGTAAAACTGCTGCATTTGCGTTACCGATTTTGCAACTTTTGTTTGATAAGCAAGATGCATCAAAACGTGGTAAAAAAATAAGAGCTTTAATTATTAGTCCTACTAGAGAATTAGCGGCACAGATTAATGCTAATTTTAAAACCTATGCCAAATACACCAACTTAAGATCTCTTGTTGTTTTTGGAGGCACGTCTATAGAACCACAAATAGATGTTTTAAAAAAAGGAGTTGATATTTTAATTGCTACACCTGGTCGTCTGTTAGATTTACACAAACAGGATTATATTAATTTAGATTATATAGAGACTTTAGTATTAGATGAAGCCGATTTAATGTTAGACATGGGTTTTATTGATGATGTAAAAAAAATAGAACGTCTTTGCCCTGAGACTAAACAAACTTTATTATTCTCAGCAACTATTCCTTATAAGGTAGAACAATTAGCTAATGGTATTTTAAAATCGCCAGAACGTATTGACGTTACCCCATCTAAATCTGTATCTAATGCTGTGAGCCAAGTTTTATACTATGTCCCAAAACGTAACAAAATTGAATTGTGCTTGCATCTTTTAAGAAACACGATTAAAGGGAGTATTCTCATTTTTAGACGCACCAAATTTGGTGTAGATAAGCTTGAAAAAACCTTAATTAAAAACGGTTATAAAGCAGACAGTATCCATGGAGATAAAACACAGAGTGATCGACAAACCGCACTTAATAAATTTAAAAACGGCTATGTTAATATATTAATCGCTACAGATGTTGCTGCTCGTGGTATTGATATTAACGAATTAGACGCTGTTATAAATTTTGATTTACCTAATATACCAGAAACTTACGTGCATAGAATTGGTAGAACAGGCAGAGCTGGCAGCATTGGTATAGCATATAGTTTATGTTCTGCTGATGAAAAGAATTATATAAAAACGATACAACAATCTATTAATATTCAAATACCAATAATAGAAGATCATCCGTATCCTTTAGATCCTAAAGCTAAACCGATAGTTCATAAAAAGAAAGGTAGTAAATATAAAAAAGGACGAAAAGGCGAAGGTTCTAAGAAAAAGAAAAAACGCTGGTATTGATTAGATGGTTAGATGGTTAGATGGTTAGATGGTTAGATGGTTAGATGGTTAGATGGTTAGATGGTTTAAATGATATGTAGAATAATTATCTAACTGTTTAGTTCTATATTTTTTTAGCAATATCTATGATTTTGCTTTTAAACTTATCTTCATCTTCTAAAACCGTATAAAATTCTTGTATATAACGCTTAGCTTCATAGAAAGCACTTTTATTTTCAAAATAGACCTTATGAGCTTCTATAGCATCCATAATTTTCGATTTATTTATAATATACTCTTCTTTAACTATATGGAACATTCGTAAATCGCGCTTATAACCTAAAAAATAGCGATCTGTAACATCATCTATAGGCAATGGTGCTTTTCTAGAACGTGATACCACAGCATAACTACTATTAACTAAACCTGATAAATCAAAATCATAGGGTACAGGAATAAATTTTTTATCAATAAACAACAGCTTCATATTATGCTGATATGTTGGGGAAAAATCAGTGTTCCCGATCATGCATTGAAAAAATGCATTTCGTAAGGCTTCTAGATCGTCAAAGCTTTTAGGGTAAATTGGACGCTTATAAACATGGCCATCAAAACGTTTAGCTACAGATTCATCATCCTCTATAAAAAAACCTTTTAAATTATATATTTTAGAATCTTTTTTCTTTAGGTTCTCATATTCAATATCTAATAAACGGGTTTTGAAATAATAAGGAGAAATTACCTCGTACATTTTATAAGCGATATATTCTTTTATAACATAATCATCATTCCCTGATTCTTTTAAACAGGGTAAAACAAGTTTTAGTTTCTTTTCTCCTTTAAAAACTGTGCCTTTAGCATCTTCTTTTTTAATTTTAACTTTTAAAGGTGTGAAAAAACAAGTTTTTTTTCTAAAATTTCCGCGAACTCTTAATTTAATATCTAGAGTTTCCCAATCTTCATTTTTTGCTAAATAGGATAATTTAGACTTTATATAAGTTGAGTCGTCAGTCTCTTTTTTAATACCTTTTCTTGAATATTTTAAACGGATAGGAAGTAATTCTGTCTCGTTAAAAAGTTTTGGTTTATTAACTTTTTCTTCCTCCGTTTGAGCGAAACTACATAAAGTGAAAAATAAAAAAAAAGTGCAAAATAATTTTTGATGGTGGTTATTCATTATAATTGTTAACTTTATCAAATATAACCAATTACTTCAACTATCAATAAATATTCATCCATATTAAACTATAGAACTCTGTTAGTCATACTTTCTTCAACAGGGATTACATTTTTGTCTTATTTTTTAAAAATTAAGTTTAATGTAGATTTAACTTTATTGAGTATTGCCATAATTTTTCCTCTTGTATTTTCTATTAGAGGTTCTTTTAGGCGTCGTGAAAAAGCATTAGAGCATTTAAGTGAATTTAAAAGTACATTAAGTACGGTTAAGTATTATTTATTAAGTAAAAAAGAATTAGCCGACTTATATAAAGATGATGTAGATGCTATTTTATTAGATATAAATACCACTGTATTAGAGCATTTAAGAACAATGAATCCTAGTATGACTAAAGTTGATGCTTCTATGGATAAAGTTTATCAGTTTGTTTTAAAGCATGAAAGTACTATAACAAGACAAATACGAGAGAAAACATTCCGTTTTATGAAGGATATGCATGAGGCTGTTGAAAACCTCAACTCCATTCATATCCATAGAACTCCAATTAGTCTAAAAGCGTATTGCCTTATTTTTATCTTTATTTTTCCTATAATTTATGCACCAGAAGTGATTATAAATGTAGGTAATCATCAACCTCAATGGATTGTATATGCAATTGTACTTTTAACCCAATTTATTTTAGTATCACTTTATAACATACAAGACCAATTAGAGCATCCGTTTGATAACGTTGGGATTGACGATATTAACTTGGATAATTATAGGATAGATCGATAATATTTATTCAAACTTCATTTCAAAAAAGCGAATAGTATTTTACTCCATTTTTTCCTGATCTATATATTTTATACTGAAACCTCCATACACATCTCATCAACATATTGAGTCTTCATCTTTATGGTGAAAAACATATAATTAGTAACAAATCTCCTTATAATACGTCGTTATAATGACAACTATTACTAACTACAGTTATGGATACATTTCTATTACGTTTAGATCAACTTAAGCAAAAATCGTTTTTGCAAATTTTTACTATTTATGTGCGCTATTTAATTGGTGGCGCTTTTATTATTGCGGCTATTGGCATGGGAAAATTAGGTGGTCCAAAAGTAGATATCATGGGTGCTTCCGCTGCTCCTTTAAATGATTCTATATCCCGAATCGCCTTATTTTTTAAAGTCATGCAAGAATCTGGTTTATATTGGAGTTTTATTGGTTGGTCACAAATTATAGCTGGTGTGTTATTAATAAGTCAACGTTTTTCTAAGCTAGGTGCTGCTATCTTTTTTGGATTGATTCTCAACATCTTTATTATTACATTATCATACGATTTTAATGGCACTCCGATTGTTACTGGATTAATGCTTTTAGCCACAACCTATTTAATAGTATGGGATTTACGTTCCTTTTTATTTTTATTTCAACCTGAAGGGACTTTAGTAAAATCTCAACTGCATATTGCAGATAATAGCTATTGGACTTGGCTTGGTGCTATAATGATTATAAGTGCATTAACACTAGCTCTATTACAAATTGTGGCTACTATAATATTACTGCTTCTTTTCCTTGAAGGCCTCATTGGTTTTATTCTCTTTTTTGCTTTAAAAAAACACAAAATCTCTTCTAGCTAATGTAACATTAGGCAAAAGTATTTATCTTTAACATAAAACCACCAATCTTATGGCTAAAGACTATAAAGACGCTTCTTTTAAAAGCCTATTAGAAAAACTACAAGAAGAAAGCTGGCAATTAGAATTACTGATTTCTGGTTTTGCTATTTTTGGGTTGTTTAGTATTCTCGAACCTCTGAGAACAAACATGGAAATTTTTCAAAACAATAGCGTTAATAATGGATCTCTTGTTTATAAATTCATTATTCTTTCTATAACCTATATTTCATCTTGGATTTTAGTCTGTAATCTTTTGCTTCATGTGATTTTAAGAGGCATTTGGATCGGTGCCTTAGGTTTACGTTATGTCTCAGGAGATATAGATTACGATACTTTAAATTACAGCCCTAAATTCACCAAATATTTACAAAAAAAAGTTGGTTCATTTGATAAATACATCTCAAAACTTGAAACCTATTGTAGTATCATTTTCGCTATTGCTTTTTTACTCATTTTTTATGTGTTAGCTTTTACATTTACTATAATAGCAATTGCACTTATAGCCATATATATCTTAGACAATGACTATATTCCTGATGGTTTACGTGAAATCATTGGTGTTCCTATTATGCTATTCATAGTTTTTGGTATGCTGTTAGTATTTATCGATTTTCTTACTTTAGGAGGACTTAAACGTAAAAAATGGACGTCTAAAATTTACTTTCCAGTCTATTGGGTTTTTAGTTTTATAACCTTATCGTTTTTATATCGACCATTGGTTTATAATTTTTTAGATAATAAACTCGGTAGGCGTCTTAGTATATTACTTATTCCCATATTTTTTATCATCTTAATTGCATCTTCATACAATTATCAAATCTCTAATTATTTAAGAGCAGACAATAACTCTAGTGCTATATATGCAGATAATGAAAATTATGAAGATCAATTAATTAAAGAAGAAGATTTTATTAAACGTGTTGCCATACCATCTAAAGTAATTACGGACCCTTTTCTGAAAGTTTTTATTACTTATAATGAAAATATTGAAGATAACATCTTTGATTTTCATCCTAATTTGAAACCAAAAAAAGATTTAAGAGGATTACAAAGCGATATTGATGTAAATGGGAACACCGTATATCCATCATTCAAATCTAGAAGCAACTATTTAAAAGCTTTCAATGATCTATATAATGTTAGGATTGATAGCTTAAAATTTGATGACACTGAATTTATTGTTTCGCAAAGTAAAAAAGGAAAACTAGGATTTGAAACTTATGTTAATCTAAAAGATTTACCTGAAGGAAAACATCTTTTAAACGTTACTAAAAAACAAATTCGTCGTGGCGACACATCTACTATATATTTTGCTCGTATCCCATTTTGGCATTACTCAAATTAAGCCATTCGTTTATTAAAATAATTTTTTAATAATGGAATTTGTACACCTATCATTAAAGCCAATAAAACAGAAGTATACATTAGTGTTTTTGAAAAATTAAAAGACACATTGGCTAATGGATTCTTTATTTTAGACAAATCTACAAACTCTAATAGTTTTGAATTCCCTGAAGGCTCATTAAATATCACGTAACCTACTAATAAACATATTACGGTACTAATAATAATCCAACCCATTTTTGAAATTAATGGTTTATAAACAATCGTTGTAGTCGTAGATATTGTTTCAATCTTAGACATAAGATTATCTGTAAAATCTTTTGAAGGTTGTTCTAATGTATCATTAGCCATCAATTGATCTACAAACTTGTTAAGTTTTTCATCATTACGTCCCATAATTAATTGTGTTTTTAGGTTGTAAATATTGCTCTAAAATAACAGTTAGCTTTTTCCGAGCTCTAAACAATTTCACTTTAATTGTATTTGCTGAAATACCAATAATATCTGACATTTCATCCAAAGATAATTCTTCAAAATAATATAACGTTAATATATAACTACTTTCACTAGGCAATTTATCTATACAACGTTTTATCAATGCACTTTTTTCTTCTTTAATCATAGATTCTAAAGCATTATCTATAGTTTCTAGTTTATGCTCGGTATATTCATCTATAGCAACATCATTTAAATGCTTTTTATTCTTTTTAATACGATCTAAGCATGTATTATAAGTTACTTTATAAATCCATGTTGAAAATTTAGAATCGCCTTTAAACTTATTTAACGACTTATATACTTTTATAAAAGCGTCTTGCGCTACTTCTTCTGCTTCTTCTTTATGCTTTAACATACGCAAGGCCAAAGTATAGACCAAGTCCTTATAACGGTTTACTAATTGCCCATAGGCTTTAGTATCTCCATTAGTAATTGCTTCTATTAATTGATCGTCGTTGGTGGTCATCTGTTTTTAAGACGACTCAAATGTATTTAAGGTTACAAAAAGATATTAAAAATATTTTTTTACAAAAAGTGTAACCTAAATTCAAAACCTGTCGTCATAAGCTATGAACACATTAAAAATAATCAATTAAAAAAACAAATATTATGGGAGCAGAAGAAATCATCATACCTCTAGCATTTTTTGGAGTAATTTTTGGAATAGTCTATCTATTCTTTTCAACACGTAACAAAGAACGTTTAGCGCTTATTGAAAAAGGTGCAGATGCTAGTATTTTTAATCTCGGAAAACGAGGATCATCTTGGAAAATAATAATACTAAACTTGGCCTTTTTATCTATGGGTATAGGAGCTGGTGCATTTTTAGCATCTCTTATAGACACCTATTCCAATTTAGGCGATGGCGCAATGGCAGCTGTTATTTTCTTTATGGCTGGTGTAGGTTTATACGTTGGCTTTACACAAACCAAAAAATGGACAGAAGAATAATCAATCAATCAACACTAAAAACGTCGTTATCTCAATTAAGGTAACGGCGTTTTTTTATGCCTGTAAAAGCTGTATATTTAGCTCATGGCAAAACGCTTCATTTTTATTTTATGCTTTAGTTTTTCGTTATTAAGTATTGCTCAAATTACAATAAAAGATAGCCAAACTAAAAGTCCTGTTTCCTACGCCACAGTATCTTTTGGTAATGGCAATGGTATTTTTGCAGATGATGCTGGCGTATTTATTTTTAATAAAAAGCTATATCCAGATATAGACTCTTTATTTATTTCTGCTTTAGGATATAAAAACATAGATATTGCTACTAAAGATTTACCACAACAACTCTTTTTAGAACCTTATGCAAATGAGCTAGATGCAGTTATTATTGGTATTAAACGAAAATTTAAAACCGAAAAAATAAAGCCTTACCTAGATGACGATTATTACAAATGCTGGTTACCAACTATAGAATCTGAAATTGCTGTATTTTTTCCTAATAACGATAATCGGTTAAAACGTATTGCTTCTGTAAAGTTTCCTATTGCTCTAGAATCTAGAGATTGGAAAAAACGAAAGAAATCTAATTCTGATAAAAAGTCATTTTCCACTTTGTTTAAAGTTAATTTTTATGAAAACGAAAATGGAAAACCTGGACAAGCACTAACTTTTGAAACTATAGTTTTTAGAGCTACAGAAAAAGATGGAGATTTCCACGAGCTAAATGTAAGCGAGCATGATATTTTTATACCTAAAGCAGGAGTTTTTGTTTCTTTACAAGTTTTAGGTTACACCGATAAATTTGGTAAATTGCTTCCTAATAAAAAATATAAAGAGATTAAAGGAAAATCTGGTATTGTAAAAATACCAACTAACTTTAGACCTTTGTTACCTTTTACTAATGAAATATCTGAAAATAGAACTTATATAAAACGTGTATTCATTAACGAAAACAATTGGGTACAGTTTAAAAAAGGGAATGATTTCTCTTCTAGTTTACTTAAAAACGGACTTAATAATTACGGTATTGGTATGAACCTTAATATTTTTAAAGATGAATAATCCATGGCATTTATATGTAATGTCGGCAGTGTACATATTTGCTGGCGTCATGCATTTTATAAAACCTAAGGCATTTATGAGAATTATGCCTAAATATATACCAAATCATAAAGCATTAGTGCTTTGGAGCGGAGGCTTTGAAATTATATTAGGTATCAGTCTCTTTGCTGAAGAATTAAAAGATCTTGCTCTTACTTCAATAATTATAATGCTTGCTCTTTTTCTTATGGTTCATTTTTACATGTTATCTGGTAAAAAAGCTGCAGCAGGGTTTCCGAGATGGTTATTAATTTTAAGAATTCCATTACAATTTGGATTAATGTATTGGGCTTATTATTATTTGTAAATTTTAAAATCATAAATTAAGCTTGACAACTAGTACTATTGTAAGAGTTCCAAAACGCATATTACCCTTAATAGTAATTGCTCAATTTTGCTGTACATCTTTATGGTTTGCAGGTAATGCAATTATGAGTGATTTGGCATTAAATTTTAATCTTAACTCGCAAGCACTGGGTCAATTAACTTCTTCTATTCAATTTGGTTTTATTAGCGGTACATTTTTATTTGCATTATTAACTATTACAGATCGGTTTTCGCCATCACGAGTGTTTTTTATTTCTGCGCTACTTGGTGCAGGTTTTAATCTTGGTGTTTTACATTCTGAAAACACATTGTGGAGTCTTTTAGGCTTTCGATTTTTAACTGGTTTTTTCTTAGCTGGTATATATCCTGTTGGCATGAAAATAGCTGCTGATTATTTTGAAAAAGGCTTAGGCAAATCACTAAGTTTTCTTGTCGGCGCTTTAGTTCTAGGTACAGCTTTTCCTCATCTTTTAAAAAGTAATATAACTACTATCTCTTGGGAAACGGTTATATTAATTACTTCTGGTTTGGCTACTCTTGGCGGTATATTTATTATTACTTTGGTGCCTGACGGACCTTATCAAAAATTAGCTCCAAAATTTGATAGCACCAAAATTTTACAGGTTTTTAAAAATTCAAAATTTAGAGCTGCAGCATTTGGTTATTTTGGACACATGTGGGAGTTATATACGTTTTGGGCATTTGTACCCTTTCTATTAAAAACATATACTGAGCTTCATTCTGGCATTGCTCTAAATATTCCGATGTTATCCTTTAGTGTTATTGCTATTGGCACTATAGGTTGTATACTTGGTGGTTACATTTCAATGCAAATTGGAGTTAAGAAAACCGCAATCTTTGCCTTATCAATTTCTGGCATTTGTTGCTTACTCTCACCTATTCTATTACTTAAAGGTTCAACTGGCTTGTTTATTTTATTTCTAATTGTTTGGGGTATGGCCGTCATAGCCGATTCTCCGTTATTTTCAACATTAGTGGCTCAAAATGTAGAGACCGAATCTAAAGGTACTGCTTTAACTATCGTTAATTCTATTGGTTTTGCAATTACTATTGTTAGTATTCTACTATTTTCTTACTTAATAGAACACTATAATGCGCACTATTTATTTACAGTTTTAGCTATAGGGCCATTATTTGGGTTAATATCTTTAGGTAAGAAAATTAATCTTTAACCTCAAAATCAAAATAAGTCTTTGGAAAAGGTTCTCCACGTAATGTAAAATGCCACCATTCTTTAGCATAATTTCTAAAACCATATTTAAGCATCACTGATTGTAGCAATCGACGATTTTTCTTTTGTTGGCCTGTAATCTTAGAATAATTAACCCAAGATTGTTCACCGAAAAAATCATAAGGACTTCCCATATCTAAAGGCTCGTCGGTTTCTGCATCAATAATAGTTAAATCAACAGTACTTCCTCTACTATGACCAGAACGTGTTGCAATATACTCTTCTTTAAATAAATTTTGTTTTGCCACATCTGGATAAAATTCTGATTTTTTTATGGTATCATTTAATGCTTTTGCCCATCGAATAAAATGGTTTACAGCGCGTTGTGGTCGATAACCATCGTATACTTTTAAACATAAATTTTGTTTCTGTAATTCGTCTTGCACCAATTTAAGTTGCTTAGCAGTTACCTCAGTTATATACAATGTATTCGATTTATAACCATCTATAGTATCTCCTACAAAATTATGAGATGAATAATAACGTAACTCAACATTTAAATCTGGAATAACCTGAGTTACTTTTACAAAACCTTTTGGTAGACTTTGTTCTTGTTGAACACTTAAAAGTCCTATTGTAAAAATTATAAATATGAAGTTCTTATAATTGACCATCAAAGGCTAATTTAGATAAAAAATTATTATGGATCTGTTTTCTTTTGAAAAACAAGAATTTCATCTTCCTGATGCACAACTTATATACATCCCTAATGTGTTTTCAAAAATAGAGGCTGACACTTATTTTAATGCTATAAAAACAAATACCAATTGGCAACACGATAATATTACAGTTTTTGGTAAAACCTACAAGCAACCTCGACTAACAGCTCTCTATGGAGAAAACAACCTATCTTATTCGTACTCTAATATTACAATGCATCCTAGGCCTTTTTCAAAAGATCTATTAAAAATTAAAGTCAAAATTGAAGGTATCTCTCAACATTCATTTAACACTGTACTTCTTAATTTATATAGAAATGGCAATGACAGTAATGGCTGGCATGCTGACAATGAAAAGGTTTTAGGTGAAAATCCAATAATAGCATCTCTTAGTTTAGGTGAAGCTCGTCCGTTTCATTTTAAGCATAGAACTCTAAAAACTGAACGACATAAATTATTGTTAGAACATGGTAGCTTATTAATTATGAAAGGTGCTATGCAACACCATTGGTTACATCAAATAGCAAAAACAAAAAAACTAATTGGAGAGCGCATTAATTTAACATTCAGAACTTTAGTTGATTATTAAAAATAAAAAACCGAGATCCCTCAATCTCGGTTTTTCTTAATTTGCTTTAATTCATGCTGGTAGATTCAGGGTCTCTAAAGCCAACAACATAATGCAAATATTTAATTAATTAATCCATTGAACTAAAAACTAAATTTTAGTACACAACAAATATAGAATCCTTATTAAATAAATCAGTTAAAAAACATTAATAATCGATGAAATACATTAAATTTTAACATTTAAAGACGAATAATGTTATTTTATCGATGAAATGCACTCTGTTATATAGTCTCAGATAATAACTTAAAGGTTTTGGTATATGATTTGTAGACAACTATGCGTTAGTAATTTACTAGACTACTATAAATTAAAATTATCTTAGCAAAAAAAATCAATCAATTGTATATGAAACGTATTTCAATAATCATTATCATAGCGCTTTCAATCACAAAAATAGCTGCGCAATCACCAGCATATACAGAAAGTGAAATACAAATTAATCCGCTCATTGATGGCACATTACTGATACCTAATAGTAAAGAAAAACCTGAATTAGTTATTATTATTGCTGGTTCTGGACCAACAGACAGGAACGGAAATCAAAACTTTTTAAAAAATAATAATCTAAAGAAATTAGCAACAGCGCTAACAGACAAAGGTATTGCCACATTTCGTTATGATAAACGCATCGTAAAGCAAATCCGTCGTGGTAATGTAGATTTATCGATTACTTTTAATGACTTTGTTACAGACGCCAAATCGGTAATTTCATATTTTAAAGCAACAGAACAGTATTCTAAAATATATGTTGCAGGTCACAGTCAAGGTAGTTTAGTAGGCTTATTAGCATCAGAAAATAATACTGACGGTTTTATTTCTATATCTGGTGCTGGACAAAACTTTGGTGATGTTATTGTTGAACAGATTAATAACACAGCTCGTCAGTTTATTGATGACACTGAACGCGTAATAAAAACACTAAAAGCCGGTAAGACTACTACAGATTATCCTGCTCAACTCGGTGCTATTTTTAATATAGAAACACAACCTTTTATAATTTCTTGGTTAAAGTATAATCCAACAGAAATAATAAGTACTCTAGAAATTCCTATTCTAATTATTAATGGCACTAAAGATCTTCAAGTCTCCGAAAATGAAGCTAAACTATTAGCTAATGCTAATACAAGTGCTACACTTAAGCTCATAGAAAACATGAACCATGTTTTATTTATTATAGAAGGTGATGATTTAGAAAATTCTAAATCGTATAACGAAGCTTTCAGAAAGATCTCTAGTGAGCTTATCGATTCTATTGTAACGTTCATTGAATCAAACAGATAAACTGTTTTAATATCATTTTTGAACATCTTATAGACGTTTTCATGTCAATTATCGACAATACATGGCTATCTCAATGATTTAATTATAAATTGAGCCCTAGATATCCCAAATCTAATAATCATGAAATTAAAATACTTAACTGTAGTACTGCTATTTAGCATCTATCTACCGCTTCAATCACAAGAGTTTGGCTTTGGAGTCAAAGGTGGTTTAAATACAATTAGCATAGGAGATATTATTACTGTCGGTTCTAATGGAGCTAATGGACCCGTAGCAGGTTTAGTTTTTGAGCCTCAAAAAGACCTTGGTTTTCAATTTGGCGGATATTTTTTTGCTCAATTTGGTAAGTTGTATGTTCGACCGGAGCTTAATTATTTCTCATCAAAAAGTTATTACGATTTTCCAAATCGACAAGCTGAATGGAGTACATCAAAAATAGATTTCCCAATACTTGTTGGTTACGATCTTATTGGACCTATATCTGTATATGCTGGCCCTGGTTTTAGTTTCTTTGGAGATACGACAATAGAAGGTGTACAAGAAACTGGTTTTACAACTGGTGATGCTGGTCCCGATATAAAAACTACAGCAATAAGTTTTAATATAGGTATAGCTTTTCGTTACAAACGCTTAGGAATAGACTTAAGATATGAATTAGGGCAAACAGAAGTTGCCGAAGAACGCGAAGACTTTATACGATCTACTTTTGGGGTAAATCTTGCTGATTTGCAATCTTATAACCCTAATATTTTAAGCCTTAGTGTATCTTATGATATATTTAGAACCGATGCACAAAATATAGGTAGTTTATTTTCTGGATTATTTAAAAATAATAAATGTTATTGCCCATATAAAAAGTAGTAGAAAATCTTGTCGCTATTATAAAATTAAAAAAGCCGCTTCTAGATGAAGCGGCTTTTTTACTAACTAACCAACCAACGTAATGTCTGCTTTTGTAGTGAATCGGTAACCAGCCAATTTTTAGCATTACGACATTACATTTTATACTATACAAATGTTGTGCCAAAAAAGATTTTATTGAAATTATTTTGAAATTTAAAAATTTTATATATCTTTATGATATCATTTTAATATCAAAATGAATAATCAACTAAAATTATAGATCATGAAAGAAGAAAAAATCATTGTCCCTGCTAATGGCTATTTAATGTTATTGGTATTCTTAATATTATTTTTTGGAGGTATAACCTCTATTATTTTAACAGAAACTGGCTGGCCAGCATTTGCAATTGTTACAGCAATTGTATTAATGTTTGGGTTTATAATGGTGCAACCAAATAATTCTAGAGTCCTTTTACTTTTTGGTAAATATGTAGGTACCATAAAAAAGAATGGGTTCTATTGGGTAAATCCATTCTATACCAAAAAGAAGATTTCGTTAAGAGCTAGTAATTTTGATAGTGAGCGTTTAAAAGTAAACGATAAGCTTGGAAACCCTGTAATGATTAGTACTATACTGGTTTGGCGAGTTACTAATACATACAAAGCTGCTTTCGACGTTGACAACTTTGAAAATTTTGTACGTGTACAAACCGATGCTGCTGTGCGTAAATTAGCAAGTATGTATCCATACGATAATTTTGCAGATGAAGGTCATGTAGAAGATATTACATTACGGTCTAGTGTTAATGAAGTTAGTGAAGCTTTAGAAAAAGAAATTGAAGAACGCTTACTTATAGCTGGTATTGAGGTACTAGAAGCCCGTATTGGTTATTTAGCATACGCACAAGAAATTGCTAATGCCATGCTAAAACGTCAACAAGCTACAGCTATAGTTGCTGCACGTCATAAAATTGTACAAGGAGCTGTTAGCATGGTTGAGATGGCTATTGAAGAATTAAATAAAAAACAAGTCGTTGACTTAGATGAAGAACGTAAAGCTGCTATGGTAAGTAATTTAATGGTTGTACTTTGTGGTGATAAAGATGCCTCTCCTATAGTAAATACAGGAACTTTAAGCCATTAATAATGAATAAAAATCAAACTTTAAGTATAGCACTTGGCAGTGCATTTGGCTCTAGTATTGGAACCACTATTGGTGCTGTAACGGGTAATATTGCCATGAGTTTAGTTTATGGCTCTATAATAGGACTTATTATAGGAATTGCTTTAGCATTTACCATTTTTAAAGATGAAAATAAAAAACTTTAAAATTTACAAACATGATTCTTAGTAAATTCTTAGTTAAGCTTATATACGCATTGCTAAATAATGGTTTAAGTGAAGTCATTAATAAAATAGATATCAATTATATCATTTTACCGCTTTTGGTGCTAATATTTGTTTTGTACACAATAGCTAGTGAACAATTAAAAAAAATAGAATCTCAATAATTATGAAAGAATATAAAGTCATTATACCCAAACTTGGTCTTAAAAATAGAACACAAAAATATGAAGACCTATTAAATAAATACGCAAGAGAAGGTTGGACTGTAAAACATATTGGACAAAACTCACCAATGGTAATTTTTGAGCGCGATATAAACAGATAATATTACAATGAATAATAATAGACCTAAAATAAAAATTCCACTACAAACCATAGACATTGCTATAGAACTAGTTTCTATAACTTTACTTATTTTAATGTGGTTACATGTTATTTTAGAGTACAACAATTTGCCAGATACAATTGCCTCTCATTTTAATAGCTCTGGCCAACTAGATAATTATAGTTCTAAACTATTTGTCTGGTTAATGCCTTGTCTTGCTACACTTATGTATGGTGGTCTTTTTTATTTAAATCGATTTCCACACTTATATAATTATATGGTAAATATTACTGAACACAACGCTTTTAAACACTATCAATTTAGCACTAGGGTATTAAGAATTGTCAATATGTTATGTATGTTATTATTGGCATATATTAGCTATCATATTATTACTGTAGCCGAAAATGAAAGTACAAGCTTAGGTAATGGATTTCTATTCACAGTAATAGGGTTTAGTATATTATTACCTGTAGTATTACTTATATATCAGAAAAAATTAAATAAAACTGAAAAGCATTAGAAACAATGTCTAAGAAAAAAGCCTTTGCATTACGTATTAATGAAGACATGTTAAAAGCTGTTGAAAAATGGGCTGCTGATGAATTTCGAAGCACAAACGGTCAGATAGAATGGATGCTTATGCAATATCTTAAAGAACATAAAAGGCATCCCAAATCAAAAAACAAAGAGTGATCCCATAAGGGTCACTTTTTTTAGTACGTAATTTTTGTATTTTGCAGTATAAAATTACATCTAATGGAAAACCATCCTTTAATTACAAATGACGCTATCGTTTTTGGACTCTTAATGCTTGCATTAGGTTTTGTATTCTATACCGAATCTAAAAAAACAGGGTTTTGGCATAAATTTTATAGAATAGTACCAGGATTATTAATGTGTTATATGATTCCGGCTGTTTTTAATTCTATTGGATTAATATCAGATGAAATTTCGCAAACTTATTATGTAGCGAGCCGTTATTTTTTACCAGCATCTCTTGTATTATTAACTTTAAGTATCGATTTAAAAGCTATTTTTAATTTAGGCTGGAAAGCTTTAGTCATGTTTTTTACAGGAACTGCAGGCATAATTATTGGCGGACCAATTGCTATTCTTTTAATTTCTATATTTTCACCAGAAACTGTTGGAGGTGTTGGTTTTGATGCCACATGGAGAGGTTTAGCGACTTTAGCAGGAAGCTGGATTGGTGGTGGCGCTAACCAAGCTGCAATGCTAGAAATATATGAATTTAACCAAGAGCTCTATGGAGGTATGGTTTTAGTCGATATTGTAGTTGCTAATCTATGGATGGCTATTATATTATTAGGTATTGGCAAACGTAAAAAGATTGATAAATGGCTAAAGGCAGACAACACAGCTATTGATGAGTTACAACACAAAGTACAAACTTTTAGTGATAAAATAACCCGAGTTCCTTCAGTAACAGATTTTATAGTTATCCTTGCTATTGCTTTTGGAGCTGTTGGTATTGCACATTTTGGATCTGAGCATATTTCTACCTTTTTAAAAGATAATTTTGAAGCGGTAAGCGATCCTAAAAGTGCATTGTCTTCATTTGGAAGTGGATTCTTTTGGTTGATTAGTATCGCTACACTTATCGGTGTATTACTTTCATTTACAAAAGCCAAAAATTACGAAGGAGCCGGAGCTAGTAAAATAGGAAGTGTATTTATCTATATTTTGGTAGCTACTATTGGTATGAAAATGGATCTCGGTAAAATTTTAGAAAACCCAGGTCTTATACTTATTGGTTTAGTTTGGATGCTTATCCACGCTGGCTTACTTATACTTGTTGCTAAACTTATAAAAGCCCCATATTTTTTCTTAGCTGTAGGTAGTCAAGCCAATGTTGGTGGCGCAGCCTCAGCACCTGTTGTGGCCGCTGCATTTCATCCATCACTAGCAACGGTTGGTGCGCTTTTAGCTGTATTTGGATATGTTGTTGGCACATACGGAGCAATACTTTGTGCAGAGCTTATGAAAATAGCTGCAGCAGGTTAGCTTTTACTGAAATAATATAAGATATTTGCGTTCATAATTTTTTGAAGTCAAAATGATTAAAACATATAAATGTATTACAGCTCTTATTCTTATAATTGTTGTAGCATCTTGTCAAAAGGAAACCAAAGCGTCTAATTTCACATTAAAAGGATCTATTAAAGATTTAAAAAAAGGAATAGTATATCTCCAAAAAGATGGAGATTCTAGTAATATCATAGATTTAGATTCTATGGTTATAAAAGGGCAACCAGAGTTTACATTATCCGCAGATATAGATGAACCTCTACTACTCTATGTAAAATTATTTCAAAATGATGGTGAAGAACATTACATCCCATTTTTTGCAGATAAAGGAGTTATGGAACTTAATACCTCTTTAGCAAATTTTAATAGTGATGCTAAAATTACAGGCTCAAAACAACAAGAATTATTAGAAGATTATCTAAAACTTATGTCCGATTTTAATAATCGTAATTTAGATTTAATTAAAGCCAATTTCTTAGCACAAAAATCAGAAAATTCTAAAGTTTCAGACTCTTTAATCGCACAATCTAATCGTTTATTAAAACTAAAATATGCGGCAACAATAAACTTTGCACTGAATCATAAAGACAGTGAAATAGCACCATATTTGGCTTTATATGAAATTCCTAATACGACCATTAGATATTTAGATACTATTTACAATAATCTTACTGATCCTATTAAAAAATCTTATTATGGTAAGATTTTAGAAGGTGCTATTGTTAGATATAAAGCCAATTAATAAAATAACGCTACTTTAAATTAGTCTTGTATTATATGTAGACATCAACCTAACCTTATAATTACATTCATAAAATGTCTACACAGAAGAAAAATCAAAATACAAAATCTAAACTTCACCCTAGAAGTAAGCATAGAAATCGTTATGATTTCGCTAAGTTGATTAAATCATCCCCAGAATTAAATGAATTTGTTGCAATAAACAAATACGGAGATGAATCTATAGATTTCTTTAACCCTAAAGCTGTCAAAGCATTAAATAAAGCGCTATTAAAGCATCATTATAATATTAAATATTGGGATATCCCTGATCAATATTTATGTCCACCCATTCCAGGACGTGCCGATTATATTCATTATCTGGCAGATTTACTACGTGAAATCCCTAATAACATACAGATTAAAGGTTTAGACATAGGCGCAGGAGCTAATTGTATTTATCCTCTTATAGGTCATCAAATTTACAATTGGTCTTTTATAGGAAGTGATATTGATGAAAAAGCTGTAGAAATCGCCAGAAGCATAATTAATGAAAATCCTGGATTTAAAAATTATATAAATATACGATTACAAGAAAACCCTAAACTTATTTTTAAAGGTATACTTAACCCAGATGAATGTATAACATTTTCGATGTGTAATCCACCGTTTCATGCAACAGCTGAAGATGCAATGAAGGCTACTTTTAGAAAGCAAAGAAACTTAAAAGGAAAACGCATTAGTAAAGCTGAATTAAATTTTGGTGGACAACATAATGAATTATGGTGTAAAGGCGGAGAAGCGCGTTTTATAAAAGACATGATTTATGAAAGTAAACATTATAAAGAAAATTGTCTTTGGTTTACAACTTTAGTATCAAAAGAATCAAACCTTAAAGGCATATACAACATCTTAAAAAAGGTAGATGCTGTTGAAGTAAAAACTATTGAAATGGGTCAAGGTCAAAAAACAAGTCGTATTGTAGCTTGGACATTTTTATCTCCTTCTAAACAACGAGAATGGTTAAATAAATAACTATTTCAAAAGGTTTTGAAGTGCTGGCTCTAAATGATGATACACAAACTGAAATCCTTCTCCTTCTATTTTACCAGAACTTACGCGTTGACTTTCATAGAGGAGAATATGCATTTCTCCTAACAAAAACTTCATCGCAAACTTTGGAATATTAGGCAAAATTAATGGCCTTTTCAATACTCGAGCTGCAGTTTTAGTAAGCTCTGCATTACTCACAGGATTAGGAGCCACAGCATTAAAAACTCCTTCCAACTCTTCTGTAACTGCAAATACAAACATATTAGCTAAGTCCTTTACATGGATCCAACTTTGCCATTGCTTCCCGTTACCAAAAGCTGCTCCAGTACCAAATTTTATAGGCTGCACAATCTTTGGTAAAGCACCGCCATTTTTAGCTAATACAAGACCTATTCTTAACTTACACACAGAAATATTTAAGCTATTAAAAGTATCAACTTCTGTTTCCCATTCTTGTACAACATTACCTAAAAAAGTATTTGAATATTCTATAATGTCTTCTTCGTAATAATTGACTAATGACGAAGGATATATACCAATGGCACTTGCAGAAACAATTTGTTTAATAGGAAAATTATGAGGCTTAATCGTTTGTAGTAAAAATGCAGCTGTTTTAGTTCTACTTTCTAAGACTTCGTTTTTATAGGCATCTGTCCATCGTTTAGATATTGAAGCTCCAACTAAATTAATAATAACAGTAACACCTTTAAAAGAAGATGTATCTATCTCTCCTTTATTTGGATTCCAATAAAACCCTTTGTAATTATCCTGCGAAGCTAGTTTTGATTTAGAGGTTGTTAAAAAATGAACATCTATACCTTTATCATGGCATACTTTTACCACTTCCTTACCTACTAATCCCGTTGCACCTGTTATCAAAACTTTCATGATGTAAAGGTACTAAAGCCTTAAAGGGATTAAATTGATTTTAATTAGGATTTAACTTTTATATACATAAATATTAAATACACTTTCTCCTAAAACATTTAGCTCGCTTCGCTTCACCGAATGTTGAGAGCACTTTTCTGAAACATTTGGCTCGCTTCGCTTCACCGAATGTTGAGAGCACTTTTCTGAAACATTTGGCTCGCTTCGCTTCACCGAATGTTGAGAGCACTTTTCTAAAACATTTGGCTCGCTTCGCTTCACCGAATGTTGAGAGCACTTTTCTGTGCTCTCAACATTTCACGTTTGCCAGGTGGACCAGGAAGACGTTCTACAGTAAAACCAACAGCTTGCATAGCACGTCTTACGCTTCCTTTTGCTGAATATGTTACTAAAATTCCATTTAAAATTAAAGCGTCAAACATCTGTTTAAAGATAGCTTCTGTCCATAATTCTGGTTGAACTCTTGCACCAAAAGCATCAAAATAAATAATATTAAACTTATTTTTATCTGTAATCTTATCAAAAAACTTTTGCTGTTTTTCTAATTGAAAAGTAGAGGTAACGTTATGAGACACATTCCAAGGTAACGAATGTAAATCTGTAAATTCTTGTTGATGATTAATAGATATTAACTCCGTATAATTAAGTTCATCTATTTCTAAAATACTAACAGGGTATGCTTCTACTCCAGTATAATTAATCTTTAATTGTAATTTTTGCGCTTCAATTAATGTTATAAAGGCATTTAATCCTGTTCCAAAACCTATCTCTAGTATAGAGATTGGGTTTTTAGAAGATTGATTTATATTATAATAGTATAGTAAACCTTCTTTTATAAATACTTGGTTGGCTTCATTTATTGCTCCGTGTATTGAATGGTATTGCTCATTCCATTCTTCAATATGTATGGTCTTAGAACCATCCGAAGTTGTAATTATTTTTCGTTTCACTATTCTTCTAGTAAAACACCATCAGCGATAAAACTATATGTCTTTTCAGGTGAAATTATCGCAGCTATTTCTTCAACAGATTTACCTGCATCTTCTGCATAATGCTTTAAATCTTCCACTGAAGTTTCAGAAACAAAAGCTTTTCCGTTTACAATAACATTACCTGAGGCATCTAAAGGCATAAAAAAGCCATAATCTTTAAACGTTACTCTAACAATTTGCTCGTTACCCATATCTAATTTCATCCAGCAGCCTTTTTTAGAACACACTTCAGATATTTTGCCAGACATTTTAGTTGCAATAGTGTCTCCTATTTTTAAAGTATTGTATGTTGACAACATCTTCTCTACAGGTAATACATCTTTACTATCTATTTTTAGCCCAAATGAATTATACGTCAATTTTTGATTAGATTTTTCATCAATTGACTGCACTACACTTTCTGTTTCTGAATTTATTTCAACTGTTTTAGAAGTATTATTACAAGAAAAAACAAAAATGCTGATTATGGTTATCCGTATTATTTTTTTCATTCTATATGTATATATAAATAAACTATTAATAGTATAATGGGTTGTTAATAGCCTCAAATTTACAAATTTTAAGGTAACATTAAGGTTTGCAACACTTCAGATTTTGTATTTTTGCAAAACCAAATAAGCTAAAAAAATGAATATGATTCCAACTAACGAAATCGATTTAGTAAAAGCTTCTTCATCAAAAATAAATGATGTTGACTTTAACAACCTGCAATTTGGTCGCATATTTACAGATCATATGCTGGTTTGTAATTATAAAGATGGAAAATGGCAAAAACCACAAATAATGCCTTACCAGCCAATGACTCTTGAGCCTTCTGCTCGAGTGTTACATTATGGGCAAGCTATTTTTGAAGGTATGAAAGCCTATAAAGATGATGATGGAAAAATATTTATGTTTAGACCCGATCAAAACTTTGCGCGCCTTAATAAATCTGCCACACGGTTAGCAATGCCTGAGTTTCCTAAAAACTACTTTATTAATGGTTTAGAAACACTTATAACGCTTGAGAATGAATGGATTAAACCAGGAAAAGGAAATTCATTATACCTTAGACCTTTTATAGTTGCTACAGAACCTGCTATCGCTGCTTCGCCTGCTGAAGAATATTCTTTTATGATTATATGCTCACCTGCTAAAGCGTATTATACTGATCCTGTTCGTGTTTTATTTGCTGAAAAATATAGTCGTTCTGCAGATGGTGGTGTAGGTTATGCAAAAGCTGCAGGTAATTATGCAGCACAATTTTATCCTACACGATTAGCTCAAGAAAAAGGATTTCAACAAATCATATGGACTGATGCTAGTAGCCATGATTATTTAGAAGAAGCTGGCACTATGAATATCTTTTTTAGAATTGGCAACAAACTCATTACAGCTCCAAACAACGATCGTATTCTAGATGGAGTAACCCGCAAAAGTATTATTCAAATTGCTGAAGACTTAGGAATTGATTGTGAAGTAAGACGCGTCAGCGTTTCAGAAATTAAAGCCGCAGCTAAAGATGGTAGCCTTAAAGAAGTTTTTGGAGCTGGAACAGCTGCTGTAGTAAGTCCGATTTCTGCATTTAGTCATGCTGAAGAGGTTTTTGAAATCTCAGGCTCTGAGGATTCTTATGCTTCTATATTTAAAGATCATCTTCTAAATATTCAACACAACATATCGGAAGATAAACATGGTTGGAGACACAAAGTTTGTTAGGTGTTACAATAAGTTCTACCACTAGATATAAGATTAGTTAGGCACTTCGACAAGCTCAGTGTAATATGTTAGGTGTTAGGTGTTAGGTGTTAGGTGTTAGGTGTTAGGTGTTAGGTGTTAGGTGAAATTAATTTTTTACTAATCCTCTTTTTACTTATGCTTTATAACTTATCCCTTTTCTATTTCTCAAGTATAGCCTTAATATTAGGTTTAAAATAGTTTGGCCCTTTTAATACTTTACCGTCTTCTCTATATATAGGTTGACCATCTTCTCCAAGTTTACTCATATTACTACGTTGTATCTCTTCAAAAACTTCTTCTATTTTGTGTTGCATACCATGCTCTATAATAGTACCACAAAGAATATATAACATATCTCCTAAAGCATCGGCTACCTCAACCAAATCGTTATTTTGTGCTGCTTCAAAATACTCTTCATTTTCTTCTTTCATTAAATTAAAACGCAATGTGTTTTTGTTAGTTCCTAAATCAGCCTTTGGTGTTTCTCTATGACCTATTTTAAAGGAGGTATGAAATGCTTTTACTGAGTCAATTTTATCTTGCATGGTTATAACGTTATTAGTATACTAATTATTAAATTTGCATAAAAATAAGAAGATGTTTACTACTGGTCAATTGATTTTTGGAATATTATTTTTTATTGCTTTTGCAATTATCATTGGCTACCAATATCGCAAAGATCTTAATCTTCATAAAAAATATTACAAAGGCACATTGTGGGTACTTCTAGCCTTTATTGGCTTTATAGGTATGATTGCTGCCGTGAAGTTTATTTTTATTTAAATCCTCTGCATATAACTAGGAGATTTTAATCTATAGTTGTTTTATATACAAAAGTGTTATGACTCTAATATATATTATAACTGTTTTAATGTTACTTAATTTTTACCTATTAATATTTAGTGTAAACAAAACTGAACAGTAAAGCCTTACCTCATTTTAATGACCTCAGTTTTTTGACCAAAAATACTTCCTAACTCATTTATATTTTTTAAATTTAAAAATGATATGTAGAATATACCCAGTAATGGGTATGTTTTTATTTTATTAGGAATTGCATATTTGTGTTATTAACCATTAAAATTTAAACCCTATGCATTTTGTAGTAGATTCAAAAAATCCAAATTATCAATTAATTCATTATGATATGACAAATCATCATGGCATTGAATGTAAGTTTGCTAATTTTAGAGAAGAGAACGGTGTCGAAAAATTTGATATTACGCATTATAGAAGATTAATTGTTCTAGGAGAACACTCTTATTACCAACCCATTAAGGACATAAAAACATCCATAATAGTAAATCAAGAAACTCATAAATATCAACTTAATGTAGATTTACCTCCAGGTGACCATGATATATCTGATGAAAGAGACTGTAAAGACAATGTCTTTATTCGTAAATCTTCTGAAGGATCACCATTAGCTGAGCACATAATAAATGTTCACATTGAAGAACCTGGTGATATTCCTATTGCAGATATTAAAATCCTATCTACTCATGGGCCTGGGATATGTAAGTTTTACATTGTATAAATTGAAATCTAAAAAACATCTAATATTTTACATCATACTCTTGAGCATTAATTACATGTATGCTCAAGAGTTTAATTATTATATAGAAAAGCTCAAGATTTCTAATCTTGATAGTGTCAATAATTATAAAACAAATCCACGATTAAATGAAGAGGAGAAAAACTATATTCAGAAACAAATTTTTCTTATAAAAAAGGGAGAAGTAACTGCTCCTAAAAAGGATAATGATAATTCAATTTTAAACAATCTTCTAAAAGGCGATTATTACCTCTTTAAAAAAAACACAAACGATTCTTTATCTTTTAATTATTATGTAGAAGCTTTAAAATCATCTGAAGAAAAAAATGACACATTATTAATTACAGAATCTTGTAGAAAAATAATGTTACAGTTATATAAAAGCAGAAGAGCTGTTGAGGTATACCCAACTTATCTTAAAATTTATAAGAATTTTTTATACGACAATAATGAAAAAGCTAATTATATTTTCTATTATTATAATCACCAAACTACTATTACTAGAATAGCCACTATTAATGAATTAAAAGATGGGTTGAAATTAGCTCATAAAGCTTCAAATAAATATCTCCAAGGTAAATTTAATCAACTCATAGGTTTATTCTATCAATATTATATCAATGAACTTGATTCTGCATTAACGCATCAATTTAAAGCCAAAAGAATTTTTGAAAAGAAACCATATACATTATTTGTTAATGAACTTTATGGAGTTAATGCTAATATTGGCTTAATGTATCAAGGTAAAGGAGAATTAGATATTGCTCAATCTTATTTTGAAGAAGCTTCAAAAATAAATATTCCTAACTATAAATATTTAGAGAAGGTAAAGATTCGAGGGCTATTAGCTACGAATTATTATCTAAAAAAAGATTACAAAAAAGCTTATGATTATATCATAGAACAAAATAAATATTTAGATACTCTTAATGAATATGATAAAGCCAATAAAGTTAACGAAATAAATACAAAGTATAAGACTGCAAAAAAAGAAAAAGAGAATCTAATTCTTGAAAGTAAAAGAAAAAGAAATCAAAATATAGCAATTGGTTTAGCTAGCAGCTTAGCTCTAGGTAGTATCATCGCATTTTTACTCTTTAAAAGCACCAAGCGCAAGCAAAAATTAGCAGAGCAAGAGAAAGAAATTGAAACGCAAAAATTAACTACGGTTTTAAAAGAACAAGAGCTCAATGCTATTGATGCTATGATTGAAGGCCAAGAAAAAGAACGTCAACGCATTGCTAATGATTTACATGACGATTTAGGTGGCTTGATGACTACTGTAAAATGGCATTTTAATGCTCTAAAAGAAAACGGTTCTACGGAACTCTATGACAAAACCAATACGCTTCTCGACGAAGCATACCAAAAAATACGTAGTGTATCTCATGCAAAAAACTCTGGTGTTATTGCCAAACAAGGCTTACTAAAAGCTGTTAAAGAAATGGCCAATAAAGTGTCTGTAGCTAACAGGTTAGAAATTGAAGTCATTGATCACGGCTTGGAAAATCGTTTAGAAAACAGTTTAGAGTTAACAATTTTTAGAATTATACAAGAGCTTACTGCCAATACTATTAAGCACGCTCAAGCTACAGAAACTAACATACATATTACAAATCATGATGATAGTTTAAACATTATGGTCGAAGATAATGGTATTGGTTTTAATCCTAACCAAATTACAAAAACCAGTAAAGGTATGGGCATTAGCAGTATTGATAAACGTGTAGAACATTTAAATGGTAAAATGACCATAGAATCTGAAATATACAAAGGAACAACCATAATTATTGATATTCCATTATGATACGATTAGCCATAGCAGAAGATCATCAATCTTTAATTGACGGTATACAGTTGCTTTTAAAATACGAAGATGATATTGAAATTATAGGAACTGCCAATGATGGTGAAGCATTGTTGAAACTTGTACGTTTAAAACAACCTAATGTTGTTATTACAGATATTAGAATGCCAAAAATGGACGGTATCGCTGCAACAAAATTGATGAAAAAAGAGTTTCCGCACACCAAAATATTAGCCTTTTCTATGTTTGATCAATCTGAAGCTGTAAATCAAATGTTAGATGCTGGAGCTTCAGGCTATATTTTAAAAAATTCTGCTTTAGAAGAAGTTTTAAAAGCTGTACGTGCTATTTATAATGGCAACACGTATTTTGATGCTAATATTAAAACGAATACTGAGAATAATTCTAATAAAAAAAATAAAGGCATCTTAACCAAACGGCAAATTGAAATTTTAGCACTTATTGCCCAAGGTAAAACATCTCGCGAAATTGCCGACGAGTTATTTATTGGTATTCATACTGTAGATACACATCGTAAAAATATGGTACGTATACTAGGCTTACAAGGAAAAGGCGAATTACTACGTTATGCTTTAGAAAAGAAATATAGATTTTAAATATACCTGCTATTGGGTATTTGTTTCCTTTTTTAGCTTTTGTAAATTTATACATCTATTTAAAAATAAGTCTATTCATAGATAGTTAATGATTTTGCTATTAATCTATAAGGTGTATTAACCCTATTAGCTATCTCAAAAATCCCCAGTTCTGGGGATTTTTTCGTCTTCACCTATTATATAGATTGCTGTTAGAAAACAAAACAAATTATGACGAGTGAACTCCGGCTTCTAGAAACCATTACGTTAATAAAACAAGACTATAAATCACTTAATTATTCTGAATTAATTTCTGTTTTAAAAAGTTTAAAAACCATTTCAGAACAGCAACATATATTACATAGTATTATACAATCTTTAGAAACATTAAAAACCAATGCTTTAAAGAATGAAGGTCATCTTACCAAAAGAGAGTTACAAGTTTTAAAATTAATAGGGCAAGGTATTCAAAGCAGTGGAATAGCGCACAAGTTTAACCTAAGTGTCTCAACAGTAGAAACACATCGAAAGAATATTAGAAAAAAACTAAAATTAGATGGCAAAGAAAAACTAATTGTATTTGCTATAATTTTTAATATACTTGAAGACAATTATTAAGAAGCAAAGAAAAACTAATTTCTATATTAGAGTTGCTTTCTAGTAATTATAAAATTTTAAAATCCCTATCTTTGATTGACTATTAAATCAATTTTAAGATGAAAACCTTAAAATATATCATATTCCTTCTTCTTATAGCAGGCATTGGTTTTTCAATTTATATTGCAGTTCAACCCAATTCTTTTGAAGTCTCACGAAGCAGAGTTATAAAAGCTCCAAATGCTGTTGTTTATAATAATGTTATCGATTTTAAAAATTGGGAAGCCTGGTCGGTTTGGGTTGAAAAAGATCCAGAAACCATAATTACGCTCCCTGAGAAAACGAAAGGTATTGGTGGTTCCTACAGTTGGGTAGATAGTAATGGATCTGGCACTATGAAAACCTTATCTATAACTCCAAATACTTCAATAGAACAAGAATTGCAATTTGATGATTTTGAGCCTTCAAATATCCAATGGAATTTTGAAACTACCGAAAACAATGCTACTAAAGTGACTTGGAAAATGAATAGTGACAAAGTCCCTTTTATTTTTAAAGCTTCAGCATTATTTTCTGGTGGATTTGAACAAATGATAGGTCCAGATTTTGAGCGTGGCTTAGAAAAATTGGATAGTATCGTCGTAGAAAGCACTAAACAATATTCCATTACTCAAAATGGCGTAACAGAATATGGAGGTGGTTTTTATCTATACAAAACAACCTCAGCGAATAACTCTAACATTAGTAGTACAATGGGTCAACAGTTTGGCCAAATCATAGCTTATACCATTAAAAATAATATTACTCCTAATGGTATGCCTTTTACCATCTATGAAAATATGGATTTAGAAGATGGAAATGTAATTATGAGCCAAGCTATACCTGTAGCAAGTAAAATTACTATTACAGATGATAGCAATATTATATCTGGGTTTATACCAAAAATTAAAGTTTTAAAAGCAACTTTAAAAGGCAACTACACTTATCTAAGTGAAGCCTGGGCGCAAGTAATGAAATATATAGCAGACAATAACATTGAACAGACCGATGTAAAACCTTTTGAAATTTATATTACTGACCCAGATAATTATCCAAACCCTGCCGATTGGATTACAGAAATCTACATTCCAATTAAATAAACACATGAAACAACTCGTATTAGTATTTATTGGCGGTGGTTTTGGTAGTGTTTTACGTTATGGTATTGGCAAATGGCTAAATAATACTGAAAATGGAATTCCGTATGGTACGTTTGCAGCTAATATTTTGGGCAGTTTACTTATTGGTCTTATACTTGGGTTTGCAGCAAAAAACGACACATTAACTTCTAATCAAACTTTGTTGTTAGCTACAGGGTTTTGTGGCGGATTTACCACATTTTCAACGTTTGCTTATGAAAACCATGTATTTTTAAAAACTGGTGATTTTACCAGTTTTGCATTTTATACAATTGCTAGTTTTATTATAGGCTTTTTAGCTGTTTTTTTAGGCTTGTACTTATCTAAATAGTCTAATGCTTTTTATAATTTTTCATACCTGCTTCTACTTTAGTAGCTAGATAATTTTCGCGAGGTACTATTGGGCAAGAAAATCCCTCGTTATAAACGCAATAAGGGTTATATGTTGTATTAAAATCAATGATTATAGTATCTCCCTCTGGAATTCTTCCTTCTACATAACGTCCACCTCCATAGCTAGTATCTCCATTAGTGTCATCTAAATACGGAATAAATAAATAATCAACATATTCTGGATCATCTAAAATATCAATGTTCTGGTAGATCTTCAATTCATGTGCTGCTCCATTCATTTCAAAAGTCATTATCCCATATTGCCTATAATTAGCCAATCGACTTGTCGTTGTTTTCATTTTAAATGGCTGCGCATCTGGAGTACGAATTAACTTTGCTGTAACTACATATGCTGAATCGAACTTAAAAAAATCTAGACCTTCAAATGTCTTTAAATCTTTGTTTTTCAATGGTGATTTAGAAGCATCTTTAAATTCTGCATTCATCTTTCGTTGCCATTCAGTTTCTCCTTGAACAATTCTTTTGTTTTGAGAACAGCTAAGTTGCAAACACATTAAAGCTAAAAGTGCTATTCGCTGCATAATATCATTTTTTATAACTCAAAAATACAACTTCTTAAAAATTATTGTAGTTTTGAAGTGTAAAACAAAAAATCAATGCGTCATATCGTCACAATTTATAAGCAACAATGTACCTCTTTACTTAGAAAGAGCCGGACAACTTATATATTATGATGATATAACTATAACATATTTCAATATAAAAGATCCGGCAAAATTGCCGGATTTTTTATTTTATAACAATTATTAATCATGAAAAAACTTTACTCAAACTACATTGAATCTTTTAAAGGATTATCTACTGAGATTTGGTATCTCTCTCTAATAAGCTTAATTAATAGAGCCGGAACCATGGTAATTCCTTTTCTTTCATTATATCTAAAAAAAGATTTAGGTTACAATGAAGATGATATTAGCTGGATTTTAGCTTGTTTTGGTATTGGATCTGTTATTGGATCTTGGTTAGGCGGAAAACTTACTGATGTTTTTGGTTTTTATAAAGTAATGGTCTTAAGTCTGTTTGTAACAGGTTTATGCTTTATTGGATTGCAATACATTGACACTTTTTGGGGATTATGTTTAGGTATATTATTAACAATGTCTGTTGCAGATAGTTTTAGACCTGCAATTTTTGTAGCCGTAAAAGCATATAGCAAACCCGAAAATACGACTAGATCTATAGGCTTGCTTAGACTTGCTATAAATGCAGGAATGGGTATTGGACCAACGCTTGCTGGTTTAATCATTGTTACAAAAGGTTACAATATTCTATTTTGGATAGATGGAATTACATGTATTACTGCTATAATATTATTTTATTTTTTAGTAAAAGAGCCTTTAGAAAAGACCCTTGAAAAAAGAAAAGAATATAAAAAACTTAACAAAAACAGCGCATATAAAGATGTCTCATTTTGGATTCATTCTCTAATATGTTTTCTTTTTGGAATGGCCTTTTTTCAATTAATCTCTGCATTACCGCTATACTATAATGAGATCTTTCAACTCAATGAATTTAAAATTGGTATGCTAATGTTAGTTAATATATTAATTATAGTTGTTTTTGAAATGCCTCTGCTTAATTACCTCGAGAAACGAGCTATTCCAGTAACTAAATTTATACTTATTTCATGTGCTTTATTATGTATAAGTTATTTAGTGCTTTATCAAAATTTTTGGATTGGTATTCTATTTATTAGCATGGTATTATTAACATTTAGTGAAATGTTAGGTTTCCCTTATACTAATAAATTTGTATTATCACGTGCTAAAGAAGGTTTAGAAGGAAGCTATATGGCAATGTATACTATATCGTTTTCAATAGCCCATATTTTTAGTCCTAAAATTAGTCTTAGTCTTATTTATAATTATGGCTACCAAGTTAATTGGTTATTTACTGCTGGTTATGGTTTATTAGGAATTATACTATCATACTGGTTGCAAAACGCGTAAAACAAAATTTATAATGAACTTAAATCAAATAACACTTCCATCAATTGATGTTGAAAAAGCAACTGCTTTTTACAAGCAAATGGGTTTTAATCTTATTGTAGAAGCTTTACCGCGCTATGTAAGATTTGAATCTGCATCTGGTGATTCTACGTTTTCAATTCATCGTGTTGATGCCTTACCAAAAGGTGAAGGCATCAACATCTATTTTGAAGACAATAACTTGGACGCGCTTGTAAAACAACTTCAAGAAAAAGACATTATATTTACACAAGAGCCTGAAGATAAACCATGGTTATGGCGCGAAGCACATTTATATGATCCTGATGGCAATAAAATTATTATTTACAATGCAGGAGAAAATCGAAAAAATCCGCCTTGGAGAATTAATTAATGATGTTAGGTTGAGCAGTCATATCGAGCGCAGTCGAGATGCAAAACTTATTTCGGGTAATTAAAATTTTAATTTATAAGGTTTCCGTTAACAGGGAAATGAAAATATATTTTAAATGAATAGATTAATATATGCTGTATTAGTAGTACTTATATTTAGCTGTAATTCTTCGGAAGAAAAGAAAAATATTCAAAGTGATAAAAAGACCCTAAATCAAGTTCAGGATATAAAACTAGAACCCAACCGTTACAACGTAGCGTTTTTAATTATGGAAGGTGTTTACAATACTGAACTCACTGCGCCTTATGATATTTTTCAACATACTATTTTTAGAGATAGTATAAAAGCAATGAATGTCTTTACAGTTGCTAATACGGACGAGTCAATTACCACCTTTGAAGGCATACGTTTGCTTCCTGATTTTAATTATTTACAAGACAAGTTGCCTAAAATTGACATCTTAGTGGTTCCTAGTGCAGAACATCATTTAGATACCGATCTCGATGATGAAGCGATGATAAACTTTGTAAAAGAAGTGGATAAGGAAGCGCTATTTATAACTTCGCATTGCGACGGTGCTTTTGTATTAGCAAAAGCAGGGTTACTAGACAATTCAGTATCAACAACATTCCCTAGTGACATTGATAAAATGCGAGACATGTTTCCTGATCTAGATATTCGAAAAGAAGTTCTTTTCGTTCACGACGGGAAATACATTACCTCTGCCGGAGGTGCCAAAAGTTTTGAAGCTGCTTTATATTTAGCAGAACATTTATACGGTAAAGAAATTGCACGTTCTCTTGCTGGTGGTTTGGTCATTGACTGGGATTTAGAAGAGGTGCCACATTTAGTAATAGAATAAAAACGACCTGCAAGGTTTCAAAAACCTTGTAGGTCTATATCGATAATAGCTTATCATGAAAGAAAAATGGAAAAAACTTCCCATATTTAAAAAAGCCATGGAGCTTCAAAAGCTAGTAGATCATATTGTTAAGGTAGTTGAAAATACAGAAATTCAACCTGAACATGAGATTGAAAAAGAAATGATTAAGCATAATCTAAATTATTTAAGAGAAAATTCATTAATCATTCCTGCAAAAATCGCTGGAGTAGCAGACGAAGATATGTTGTATGACATAAAAATGGAAAATGCAGCCATTATTCATAAAGCTGCTCGAGAATTGATTACCGATGCTCGAGATATACAAATGCATGGTTTTAAAGACATTGAATATTTAGATCTGCTCAGAAATGAAGTTGATGAGTTCAGAATACTCTTTTCCGAATGGGTAAAAACCTTTGATTGCTGGAACTATAGCATTGATCGATGGGGTTTATTCAATCCACCAGGAATAAACTATGATGACAAAGATCCTGATGATGACCGACCTTTTCAAAACCCTTTTTATGATATAGAATAATTAATCATCAACCAATGATGAATGAGAAACAAAATTATCCCATATAACCCAGAATTAAAGTTATTAGCTCGGCAACTAAGAAAAAATAGTACTTTAACTGAAGTCTTATTGTGGCAAAATCTTAAGAAAAGAGCACTTGAAGTTCAGTTTCACAGACAAGTTCCAATGTTAAATTATATAGTTGATTTTTATTGTCATGAAATTGGTTTGGCTATAGAAATTGACGGAAAAAGTCATGATCATAGTTTTATATATGATGCAAAACGACAAGGCGAAATTGAAGCATATGGCGTTCAATTTTTACGCTTTTCAAATGAAGAAGTCAAGACAAACATGTTTAGTGTGCTATTAGTGATTGAAGAAAAAGTTAAAGCGCTTTTAAATTGACACCCCTAAAGTCCCCTCAAGGGGACAGGATCCTAATACGTTTCTTTATAATGTCCCCTTGAGGGGACTTTAGGGGTGTTTTTCAAATTTTATTACATTTATATCCAACAAGTTAAAACGATTAAATTAATGATCAAGTTTTTCAGAAAAATACGTCAAACGATGATTAAAGAAAATAAATTTTCAAAGTACCTATTATATGCCATAGGTGAGATCATTTTGGTGGTCATTGGCATTTTAATCGCACTTCAAATTAATAACAACAATGAACATAAACAGCAAAAACAATTAGAACGCAGTTTACTTCTTGAAATGAAAGAAAATCTTGCTCTTGACTTAAGTGATATTCGTTCAAATATTGATGCTGATACAAAAACGCTTAGATCTAACGAGATTGTTTTAACTCAATTAGAAAACAAATTACCATTTCACGATTCGTTAAGACCTCATTATGGTCAACTTTCAAATGGCACAGTTCTCGTAAAAAATAGTTCTGCATACGAAAATCTAAAAACCTTTGGAGTTAATCTTATTTCAAATGATGAGTTAAGACGAAAAATTACAAATTTATATACTGCTAGATATGATTATTTAGATGGTTTGAATAACCGCATCTCTAATGAATTTTTATTGGGTCAATTCAGACCAATGTTGTTTAAAGCACTCAAATCTAAAAGTGTTTTGGTAGACGCTGCACCTTATAATTTAGAAGAACTCTACACGAATAATAGCTTCCTAGAAGTTTTAAAATTTGAGATATTTTTAAAACACGAATTGATAGCATTGTACAAACAAATAGAAAAAGAAATTATTGAAATACAAGAATTGATAGATAAAGAATTAAAAAATGATTAAATTCTTTTGTCATTCTGAACTTACTTGTGCTGAATTTTCTTCTGTATTTCAGAATCTAATCACAAACAAGCTAAGATGTTGAAATAATCTCGACAGCCATCGGGACAACATGACAGCCCTTAAACTTTTACGGCTAATTATAAATCCTTAATTTTATCAATCTTAATATTCTAGGTTACATCAAAACAAATTCTATGACACTAACAAAACGATTTCTTACAACTGGAATCTTTACACTATTAATATCAGTTACAACATTTTCACAAGATTATTTTTTTAAAGACAAAGCACCTTTTAATGCTAGTATTCCTTCACCTGAAACCTTTTTAGGCTATGGTATTGGTGAGCAACATACACGTCATGATCAAATTGTGGCCTATTTGTATAAACTTGCTGAAGTTTCAGATAGAGCTACCATTGAAGTTTACGGAAAAACACATGAAGGCAGAAAACTGGTGATACTTACGGTTTCTAACCCTGATAATCTTTCAAATTTAGAAACAATTAAAACTAAACATTTACAGTTTGTAGACCCTAATAAAAGCCCTAGTAATTATGACGATGTCCCTGTTTTTATCCAATTAGGTTATAATGTACATGGTAATGAACCTTCAAGCTCAGAAGCTGCATTACTTACAGCATACACACTTGTTGCTTCTAATAGCTCTGAAGTTCAAAACTATTTAAATAAAAGTATCGTATTTATAGATCCTACAATAAACCCAGATGGGAGAGATCGACATACGCAATGGGCAAATCAATATAAATCAAATCCTTTAGTTTCGGATAATATAGATGCCGAACATAATGAAGCTTGGCCGCGAGGAAGAACCAATCATTTTTGGTTTGATTTAAACAGAGATTGGTTATTAGCGGTACACCCTGAAAGTCAAGGGAAATTAAAATGGTTTCATAACTGGTATCCTAATGTAGTTACTGATTTTCATGAAATGGGAACCAATAGCAATTATTTCTTTGAACCAATGAAACCAATAGGTTCTCAAGACCCGATAATGCCTAAAGAAAATTATGAAGACCTCAACAATCTATTTGCACCGTATTACGCCAATGCTTTAGATAATATTGGGTCTTTATACTATACCAAAGAAGCTTTTGATGGTACATATCCAGGTTATGGATCTTCATATCCTGATTTGCAAGGAGCTTTAGCTTTATTGTTTGAGCAAGCAAGCTCTAGAGGTCATGTACAAGATACCGATTATGGAAAAATAACATTTCCGTTTACCATACGCAATCAGTATACCTCAAGTATAGCCACTATAAAAGCTGCTGTAGAAAACAAAGTGCAATTACGCAAATACCAACAAGATTTTTTTAAATCTGCTGTTGCTAATTCTACAAAATCCGGAGTTTCTGCTTATGAATTTGGAGATACTCATGACAAAAACAGAACCAAAGCTTTCCTAGATTTATTATTAAAGCACAAAATCAAAGTCTATAAAGCTAAAGATAAATTTCAAGTACCATTAAAACAACCGCAACAACGCATGGTACAAACCATCTTCGAAACCTATAGTAAATATAGAGATAGTGTGTTTTATGATGCTTCTGCTTGGTCAGTCGCCAACTTTTATAATATGCCGTATAAAGGGTTAAAATCTTCAAAGCTAGGTGAAGAAATTACGGAGGTTTCAAATATTGTTTCTAATACACAAGTCACAAAATCAGAATACGCTTATATTATGGATTGGGACGATTACAATGCACCTTCTGCATTGTATTATATGCAATCTAAAGGTGTAAAAGCATCTTCTGCATTTAAGCCATTTTCTGCTAATACCAATAACGGTATACAGTCTTTTAATTATGGTGCTGTTATGATTCCTGTGAGTAAGCAAAAATTATCTAGTAGTGAAGTTTATGCTATAATTAAAGAAGCTCAACAAAACTATAATGTACCTGTGTATTCTACAAATACAGGGTTTAGTATTAAAGGTATTGATTTAGGTAGTAATAATTTTAGAACAATAGCAACACCTAAAGCAGCATTATTAATAGGTGAAGGCGTTAATAGTTATGAAGCTGGGGAAGTATGGCATTTATTAGATACCAGAATACACATGCCAATAACAAAAATTAGAATGACTAACTTTAATCGTGCTAATTTAGATAAATACAATACACTAGTGATGGTTTCTGGTGGCTATAGTCAATTAGATTCTATTCAAAAACAACGATTAAAATCTTGGACAGCTAAAGGTAATACATTAATTACTATTGCTGGAGCTTCAAGATGGGCAATAAACAGCAAGTTGGTAAACGAAAAGCTAACTCAAAAGCCCAAAGACAGTTCTAAAACTAAAACGGAAAGGTTGCCTTATGTTGATGCTTCAGAACATATAGGAAGAGAGCAATTGGGAGGCGCAATATTTAATGTAAATTTAGATATTACACATCCCCTTGGGTTTGGTTATCAACGTAATGAATTACCCGTATACAAAAATAATAACGTATATCTTTCACCTAGTAAAAATCCATATTCTACAGTAGCAAAATACACCAAAGACCCGCATGTCGATGGCTTTATATCTAATAAAAATTTGGAAACATTTATTAAACCATCTGCATCGCTTATTGTAAGTCCTTTAGGTGGTGGACGTGTTGTTCTTTTTGCTGATAATCCTAATTTTAGAGGCGCTTGGTATGGTACTAATCGCTTGTTTGTAAACGCTTTGTTTTTGGGTAATCAAATATTTATTCCAAGAAGTTTTAACTAAACTAAACCCTATGAAACCTTATATTCTTTTAGTCGCTCTTATATTTTCTTTTTCATCTTTTGCACAAGATGACTATTTGGGTGAAGGTCCATTTCCTCAACTTATAATTAGAGGTGTTACACTTATAAGTGGAGATGGTGCACCACCAAGAGGTCCAATTGATATCGTGGTAGAAAATAATAAGATTGTTAACATACAAGTTGTAGGCTATCCTGGAGTTGAGATTGACGAGTCTAAACGTCCTAAATTAAAAGCAGGCGGAAAAGAATTAGATGCAAATGGCATGTATGTATTGCCAGGTTTTATAGATATGCATGCCCATATAGGCGGAACAGGTCAAGGTGCTGATTGGGAATACGTTTTTAAACTTTGGATGGCACATGGTGTGACTACAGTAAGAGAAGTTGGTGGGCGTGGTTTGGATTGGTCTGTAGATATGAAAAAGAAAAGTGACGCACATAAAATTGTAGCACCTCGTATTATTACTTTTACAAGATTTGGTCAAAAAAATCCAGATTTTAATCCGCTTAATGATGTGCCAATTACTACACCAGAAATGGCTAGACAATGGGTGCGTGCTAATGCTAAACGTGGTGCAGATGGCATTAAGTTTTTTGGAGCCGAACCCGATATTATGACGGCAGCTTTGGACGAAAATAAAAAACTAGGGCTAGGTTCTGCTGCACACCATGCTCAATTAAGTGTTGCACGATGGAATGTCTTGCATTCGGCTAGAGCTGGATTAACCTCTATGGAACATTGGTATGGCTTACCAGAAGCTTTATTTGAAGACAAAACCATACAAGATTATCCACTAGATTATAATTATCAAAACGAACAACACCGTTTTGAAGAAGCTGGTAAACTTTGGCAACAAGCTGCAAAACCCTATTCTGAGCATTGGAATATTGTAATGAATGAATTATTAGAGTTAGATTTCACATTAGATCCTACGTTTAATATCTATGAAGCCAGCAGGGATTTACAACGTGCACGTCGTGCAGAATGGCATGAAGATTACACGCTACCATCACTTTGGAAATTTTACGAGCCCAGTAAAATTTCTCACGGATCGTATTGGCACGATTGGGGAACAGAGCAAGAAGTAGCGTGGAAACAAAATTTTCAGCTTTGGATGACTTTTATTAACGAATATAAAAATCGTGGTGGTCGTGTGACAACAGGTTCTGACTCTGGGTTTATTTATCAACTCTATGGGTTTGCATACATACGTGAGTTAGAATTATTACGTGAAGCAGGTTTTCATCCATTAGAAGTCATTAAATCAGCAACGTTTAATGGAGCTGAAGCATTAGGTATGGATGATAAAATTGGATCTATACAAATAGGAAAATTAGCAGATTTTGTAATCGTAGAAGAAAACCCTTTAGCAAATTTAAAAGTGCTTTATGGTACTGGAGCTATCAAATTGACAGACGACAACGAAGTTGTTCGTGTTGGAGGCGTAAAGTATACCATTAAAGATGGTGTTATTTATGATGCAAAACGCTTACTTAAAGATGTAAAGGATATGGTCGATGCTGAGAAAGCAAAAACCAATTGGACATTAAAACAACCTGGAGTTAAAGATTAAACTTATTTTAAAGGAGTAATATCATTATAATCTACAACATGAGATAATACTATCTGAGTTTTAGTTTCTCCATATACAATAAGCTGATCGATAAAATCTTCGAGGTGTTTTTGGTTTTTTAAAACCACTTCCATTACAATGTTTTCGTTGCCCGTGATTCTGTAGCAATTAATGACTTCGTTATAAATTTTTACTTTTTCAAGGAATGGTTTTAACATCCCCATAAAAGCACGCAACGTTATTATAGCTTTTAGTTGATAGCCTGCTTCTGCAGGAGACACAACAGCATGATAACCTTGAATAATACCTATGTCCTCCATTTTTTTTATACGTTCTGAAACTGCTGGTGAGCTCAAGCCTATAATCTTACCTATCTCTACGTTAGACATGCGTGCATTACGTTGTAAGCATTTTAAAATTTGCCAATTCAGCGGATCTATATTCATTTAATGTTTTTTACGTGAAATACTTTAATATTTAAATCAAATATAGCGATTTGATTTAATATCAAATTCAGAAGTTCACTTCTTGTCATTAAATTTGTATCAGTTTAATAGAAAATGATTAACACTATACCATCTTATTTTTCTGATATGCCGCTTTATAATAAGGCTATGGATATTATTGTGTTATCGCAAAATATTTCTACATATCTAAATCAGGACTTGAATTATATCGATGATGATGGCCGTGAAGATCCAAATATTTATTTTTCTGGAGATATTGTTCAACAATCGAATTCTCTTGCACCAGAAATTATGAATGCTGAACGTGAAAAATTTTCTGAAAAGAAATACAAGCACATTGAGCGTATAGATCGTTTAACTTCGCTTTTATATAAAAATTGCAAACGTCTAGAAAAAGCAAATAGTAATGGTAAAGATTACTTATCTATTTTAAGAACTGAATTAAAAACATTCAGATTACTTAAAAACAATTGGATGTTAACACTTTAATCTTCTTTTAAAATTCTGGCATTACTCATAAATGAATTTTGATAATTTGCCATTTTGGAATTCATAGTATCAGAAATAATTATAAACTGACACTTATCTACACTTTCAGTCAAACGCAAAATTATATTATGAATATTGTTTCTCACTATATAACCTGCATCTTCAACCGCTAATAATTTTATTTGCCCCAAGTGTACCCAATTTTTAAAATATAATTTACTTAAACGTGCAGGAGTAGCAATTAAAATGTCTGTACCTACATATATTTCATCACGCTGTTTTTCTATATCATATGCATCGTAAACTGTATAAGCCCTCAAGTTTGTATGCTTAGTAAATGTTACAAATTGCTCCTTTAAGTCTAATGCTTTTTGTTTGGTTTCAACAAAAATTAATGCTCGAGGAGAATCTTCAAAAGCTTCAGCTTTCAGTTTATGAATGGTATTAATAATTAGTGCTGTGGTTTTACCACTTCCCGTTGGAGCAATAACATAAGCATCTGCTCCACCTTTTAAAACAGGTAAGACTTTTTTTTGAAGTGTATTAGAATCTTTAATACCTATATTATCTATCGCTTCTTTTAATAATGGATGTAATTTTTTTAATGACATTTTATGTTTGTAAGTGGTACAATGAACGTATATAGGTAATCCTATTGTTTTATAACTTATTAGATTTACTTATTTAGCTTAAAAATTAATATTGATCTTAGATTTAATCATTTTTTCTATTCTATTCTTATTAATAAAAAATCTAATAACGATAAACATTATTAATACCCAGGAAATACCACCTATTACAAAACCTAATGCTGAACTGCCTACAATTTCTCCCAACCATAATGAAAAGGCAATAGCACCAAACACTAATCCAATACTAATAATTAAAAACCCTGTAATTAATTTTACTATTGAATATATAATGTTAGATAAAGAAAGTACAACGGTTCTTAACCCGCTTTTAATTTGGTCTTTTACATAAAGCTTACCTTCTAAAAGTAATCTGTTTATTGTATCTAAACCTAAGTTTTTAAAAAACTGTAATAAATAATGAATAATCTTTTTTGATTGTTCGTCTTTTTTAATATCTCTCTCTAAAGTTTTTTCTGCTGATTTAATTGCTTCTAAAAGAATCGATTTTACAATTTTACTATCCATAACATCACTTCTAAGTTAATACTTGTCGGGTAAGATAAGTGAAAAATTAATAAAGCATAAATTATCGTTCAAATCAAGTCGTTATATTATGACATACCTCGACCGTGCTCAGCATATACAATTCACACAATTTTTATGAAAACAAAAAGTGGTTCTCTACTTACATATTCCTACGATACTGACCGCCAACCTCAAATAAAGCCGATGTAATCTGCCCTAAAGAACACACTTTACAAACTTCCATTAAAGCTTCAAAAATATTTTGATTACTTATTGCTTTTTGTTGCAATTCATGCAATAAATCATCTGTCTTATGCGCACTATGAAGGTTTTCTAATATCTTAATTTGATATTGTTTTTCATCTTCAGTAGCTCTAATGACTTCTTTAGGTACAACTGTTGGTGAACCCTTGCTACTTAAAAATGTATTTACACCTATAATTGGAAACTCTCCGTTATGTTTCAACGTTTCATAATACAAACTTTCTTCTTGTATTTTAGAACGTTGGTACATGGTTTCCATAGCACCTAATACTCCACCACGTTCTGTAATACGATCGAATTCTGTTAAAACAGCTTCTTCAACTAAGTCTGTTAATTCTTCAATAATGAAAGATCCTTGAATAGGATTTTCATTCTTCGCTAAACCTAATTCCTTATTAATAATTAGTTGAATTGCCATGGCGCGACGTACAGACTCTTCTGTTGGCGTTGTAATCGCTTCATCATATGCATTTGTATGTAACGAATTACAATTGTCATAAATAGCATATAAGGCTTGAAGCGTAGTACGTATATCGTTAAAGTCAATTTCTTGTGCATGCAAACTACGTCCAGAAGTCTGGATGTGATATTTTAACATCTGCGCTCTAGAATTTGCGCCATATTTATGTTTTAATGCTTTTGCCCATATTTTACGAGCTACACGACCAATTACTGCATATTCTGGATCTATTCCGTTTGAGAAAAAGAACGATAAATTTGGACCAAATTTATTGATATCCATACCTCTACTCAAATAGTATTCTACATAAGTAAATCCATTTGATAAGGTTAATGCTAATTGCGTAATTGGGTTGGCACCTGCTTCGGCAATATGATACCCAGAAATAGAAACCGAATAAAAATTACGAACATTATTCTCAATAAAATACTCTTGCACATCTCCCATTAATCGCAACGCAAATTCCGTTGAAAATATACAGGTGTTTTGCGCTTGATCTTCTTTTAATATATCTGCTTGTACTGTACCCCTAACCTGAGCAATTGTTTTAGTTTTAATATCTAAATAGACATCTGCTGGTAATACTTGATCACCTGTAACACCTAAAAGCATTAAACCTAAACCATTATTACCTTCTGGAAGTTCCCCATTATATCTTGGGCGTTCTTTACCTTTGTAGAGTTTAGCAATCTTATTTTCTACTTCTTTTTCTAAACCATTCTCTTTAATGTAAATCTCACATTGTTGATCTATGGCAGCATTCATAAAGAAACCTAACAACATTGGTGCTGGCCCATTAATGGTCATACTCACAGAGGTCATCACGTTTGCTAAATCAAAACCTGAATAAAGTTTCTTAGCATCGTCTAAACAACAAATAGAGACTCCTGCATTACCAATTTTACCATAAATATCTGGTCTTAAATCTGGATCGTTACCATATAGCGTTACACTATCAAAAGCAGTTGATAAACGTTTTGCTGGTAAACCCATACTTACGTAATGAAAACGTTTGTTTGTACGTTCTGGTCCACCTTCACCAGCAAACATACGTGCTGGATCTTCTCCTGTTCTCTTAAAAGGATATAATCCTGAAGCATACGGAAATTCTCCTGGAACATTTTCTTGCAAGCACCATCTTAAAATATCTCCCCAAGCTTGATACTTAGGTAAAGCTACTTTTGGTATTTGCGTATGCGATAATGACTCGGTATGCGTTTCTATTTTTATTTCTTTATCTCTTACTTTAAAAGAATAGATTGGGTTTTTATATTTATTTACTTTTTCATCCCAACCTGTAATCACTTCCCAATTGTATGGGTCTAAGTTTAGTTTTACACGATCGAATTCTTTAATTAAAAGATTTAAAAACTCTCTTGTGGTGTCATCCTGAACTTGATTCAGGATCTCATCTTCATTTAACCCTAATTTCCCAATAAAAGACCTTTCGACTGCGCTCAAGGAGACATTCCCTACAGAACAAATCGTTTTATAAATACCATATAATTTCTGAGCAACCTCAACTTGTTCATTTGCTTTCTTATCATAAGCACGATTGTTCTCTGCTATCTCAGATAAATAACGTGTTCTACTCGGTGGAATCACAAAAATCTTCTCGCTCATTTCCTTCGAAATCTCGAAAGTCGATTTTAACTCTGAGTCTGCTTTTTCAACCAATTTATCCATAATGGCTTTGTAAAGCGTATTCATTCCTGGATCATTAAATTGCGAAGCTATTGTGCCATATACTGGTAATTGATCTTGCGGAATATCCCAAAGGTTATTATTACGCATATATTGTTTTTTCACATCGCGTAACGCATCTAAAGAACCACGTTTATCAAACTTGTTAATCGCTACCAAGTCAGCAAAATCTAACATATCGATTTTCTCTAACTGAGTTGCTGCACCAAATTCTGGTGTCATTACATATAAAGCCACATCACTGTGCTCCATGATCTCAGTATCTGACTGACCAATACCAGAAGTTTCTAATATAATTAAATCGTATTCTGCGGCTTTTAAAACCTCAATAGCTTCATTAACATATTTAGATAATGCTAAGTTAGATTGACGTGTTGCCAAACTACGCATATAAACACGTGGTGAGTTAATTGCATTCATACGAATACGATCTCCTAATAACGCACCTCCTGTTTTTCGTTTTGAAGGATCAACAGAAACAAGACCTATTGTTTTCTCAGGAAAATCAATTAGAAAGCGTCGCACTAATTCATCTACTAAAGACGATTTTCCTGCACCACCTGTTCCTGTTATACCAAGAACTGGTGTCTTTGACGTCTTATTTTTATTATGAATCGTTTCTAAAGCATCTTTTGCAACTTCTGGAAAATTCTCTGCTGCGGAAATGACTCTAGCAATTGCTTTAGGGTTTTTATCTTGAAGAATTTTAACTTCAGCATTTAAACTATCACCTATTGCATAATCCGATTGTTTTACCAAATCGTTAATCATCCCTTGCAAACCAAGTTCTCTTCCATCATCTGGCGAATAGATTCTGGTAATACCATAATCCATTAAATCTTTGATTTCTTCAGGTAGAATAACTCCTCCTCCACCTCCAAAGATTTTTATATGACCTGCACCTTTTTCATTCAGCAAGTCATACATATATTTAAAATACTCATTATGACCTCCTTGATAAGACGTCATCGCAATGGCATTAGCATCTTCTTGAATTGCTGTATTAACAACTTCTTCAACACTTCTATCATGGCCAAGATGAATCACCTCTACACCAGTAGATTGTATAATGCGGCGCATAATGTTTATCGCTGCATCATGCCCATCAAAGAGTGATGCTGCGGTTACTATACGTACTTTATATTTTGGTTTATATGGTGCGACTTGTATCATTCGTAATGAGGTTGCTTAATTGAGCTGCAAATTTACGGAATATTGAAAAACATATTGCATCTATTAAGAATATTATAAGGAGTTACAATCTAAGAATATTCTTTTTTTTGAAATATTAAACTTGAAGTTTATAATAAAAATAGTATTGAACAATTATTTTTCACTATTAAAGTGACTTTTTTAAAACATTAGTTTCTTAATTATATTAAGATATTTTCATCTATAACATATATCTTTACTTTATAAAAAATCTCAAAAACCATGATTAAAAGAACTATTGTACTATTCTTTATTTTAAGTCTAACTGCATGTGCAGAATTACAACAAGTTGTCAATCAATTACCCCAAGATAGTAGCGTGTTAAGCAATACAGATATTGCTACTGGACTAAGACAAGCATTAGACTTAGGTATAGACAAACAAGTTAGCAAATTGACACAAAAAGATGGTTTTTTTAAAAACGAATTAGTTAAAATTTTATTACCAGAAGAATTACAAAAAGTAGATAAAGCGTTACGAAAAATAGGATTAAGTTCATTAGCTGATGATGGATTAAAGATATTAAACAGAGCTGCTGAAGATGCCGTAAAAGAAGCTACTCCTATATTTGTAAATGCGGTTAAAGGCATTACGTTTAATGATGCTAAAAATATTTTATTAGGTGAAGATAATGCGGCAACTCTATATCTAAATTCTAGAACAGAAACAGATTTATACAATAAATTTAAGCCTGTCATTCAACAATCTTTTAGTAAAGTCGGTGCGGATAAGATATGGACTAATCTTATTACCAAGTATAATGCTATTCCTCTAACTAATAATGTTAATCCTAATTTAACAGATTATGTCACTGGTGAAGCTTTAAAAGGTGTATATACAATGATAGCTCTTGAGGAAAAAGAAATACGTAATAAAGTATCTTCTAGAACAACAGATTTATTAAGAAAAGTATTTGCTTTACAAGATTAGAAATCTATTTTGTTTAACTTTTTTATCAATATTTCGATTTATTAGACAAAATATTAAACAAAATATAGTTTTATATAGTTTTTTTGGTATACCTTTATTCTATTAAAATCAATAACCGTTTTGTCAGGCGAAGATAAATTACTCCAAAGAATGCATAAACTAAGGCAAAAATACCTTTTGCTTATAGAAGATGCTTATAATTATAGACAAATAGATCATAGCCTGAGCGATATTGCTGAATATCGATCTATTAAAATTTTAAACAGAATTAATGAACTTAAATTTGTTGTCAAAGACACACAATATAATTAAGTTATCGTTTTCTTTTATACAAACCATCAAAAGCTACTACAACAGGTTTTCCTTTTGTAAATGTTTCCCATAATTGACGCACCGTACCATCATCATTTTTTGTCCAAGTAATCTGATGATAAAATGTGTCTCCCGTTTTATTAATCTCATCATCGGTTCTTAAAATCATTTGATTCCCAATTTTATTTCCTTTGAGGTGAAGACTTCCACCTTGGTTATCAATCCATATTTGCTCCCAGCGTTTTAATTTAGCATTATAAAAGTTATTACTTGTACCTGTATAACCCGGCGTATTACTTATCCAATTTTCTTGAAGTATACAATTACCTTGTATTTTAGTTATTGTATTTGTGCCTGCCAAAGATCCATCGGCGTTAGTTACACTCCATTCTCCTTCCCAAAAATTGAATTGATTATGATTTTCTGTACAACACTTACAAGTATTATTCTGAGAGAAAGTATACATTACCAATAACAGAAGCATTGAAGTTAAATATATGCGTTTCATAATTGACTAGTTTCCATAAAATTATTAAACTTATACTTAATCATCTACTAACATTGTGTTAACATTATTACCAATAAATCTTTTGATATTTGTACCATAAAAGAGAAACACACTCCTTTAGTTAAGTTAGTTGTTAGTTAGTACAAAAGTCGATATACCAATATCGACTTTTTTTAATATAAATTCAATCTCAATGTTTTAAAGTAATTAAAGGCCTCAATTAGTCGAGAGCCATACCATGAAAAATATTCTCCATCGACTAATACTACTTTTAAATTACTAGATAGCAATTCTAACTCTTCTTTATGTTTTTCTTTAAATGGAAATGGTTCACTAGATAATAAAACCAAATCTGGTTTTATTTGAGAAGACATAATATTTATATCTATTTCTGGATAACGCTCTAAATGTCCATATACATTTTTAAATTTATTGATCTCTAATAAATGATTAATAAACGTGTGTTTTGCAGCTACCATCCATGGGGTTTTCCAAATAAAGTAAGCGACTTTTAATTCTGGTTTATTTGCTATGTATGTTTTAAAACTTTCCAATTGAATTTTAATTTGAGATACAATGTCTGTTGCATTGTTTTTACAATCAAATATCTCACCATAGACTTTAATTAAATCTAAACCATCATCTAAAGTATAGATATCACTCATATGTACTGGAGCTATTTGCTCCATTTGCTGAAGAATTTCTAAAGAATTTTCCTCTTTATTACATAGTATAATATCTGGATTCAATGCTTTTACCTTTTCAACATGAACTTGCTTTGTACCGCCGACTATAGTTTTAGATTTCAATAAATGACTGGGATGTACACAGAATTTAGTAATGCCCAAAATATTAGATTCTAAGCCCAAATCAACCAATAATTCTGTTTGACTTGGTACTAAACTAACAATACGTTTTGGAGTGTTAACCAAATTAATCGTTCTATTAAGTTGATCTTTAAATACCATAGAACGTAGAAACCTTTATTATGATATTATTTGTTTCATTTGAAGTTGTAAATCTTCAGCTTTTTTAGCAGCAGCTTCTGCAAAATCTTGGTCATTTGATGCATAGATAATTCCTCTCGAAGAGTTAATCAACAATCCAACAGAATCATTCATTCCGTATTTACAAACGTCTTGAAGATTACCTCCTTGAGCTCCAACTCCTGGTACTAACAAAAAAGAATCTGGTACAATTTTGCGAATATCTGCTAAATATTCTGCTTTGGTTGCACCAACAACATACATTAAATTTTCTGAATTCTGCCAGGTTTTAGACGTTTCTAAAACTTGTTTATAGACTTCCATGTCATTAACCATTTTGGTCTGAAAGTCAAAAGCACCCGCATTAGATGTTAATGCTAAAAGAATGGTATGCTTATTTTTAAAAGCTAAAAAAGGTTCTACGGAATCTTTTCCCATATAGGGCGCAACGGTAACACTATCAAAACTTAAATCTTCAAAAAAGGCTTTTGCATACATCGTACTTGTATTACCTATATCGCCACGTTTGGCATCTGCTATAGTAAAGATTTCAGGATGATTTTTGTTAAGATAATTTATAGTTTTCTCTAAAGCTTTCCAACCTTTAATGCCATAAGCTTCATAAAATGCTGTATTTGGTTTATAGGCTACGCATAAATGATGTGTTGCATCTATAATCGCTTTATTAAAAGCAAAAATGGGATCGTCTTCTTTTAATAAGTGTTTTGGGATTTTATTTAAATCTACATCTAACCCTATACAGAGAAAGGATTGTTTTTTTTGGATTTGTTCTATGAGTTGGTTTGTTGTCATTTTTGTCATTCCTGCAAATGCAGGAATCTAATTATTTAAAACTTAATACTATTATGAGATTCCTGCATTCGCAGGAATGACAGATCTATATCACATCATCATTAGCCTTCAACAACTCTGTGTTTTCAGCTAACATTAATTCGTCTATTATTTTTTGAATATCCCCATTTATAATATTAGACAAATCATATAGAGTTAACCCTATTCTATGATCTGTAACACGTCCTTGGGGATAATTATAGGTTCTAATCTTTGCACTACGGTCTCCAGAAGACACCATACTTTTACGTTTCTCAGAATCTGCTGCACGTTGTTTTTCTAACTCACGCTCATATAAACGAGAACGTAATACCTTAAGTGCTTTTTCTAAGTTTTTATGCGATGATTTTTGATCTTGACAACTTACAATCATTCCCGTAGGTTCATGATGTAACTTAATAGCCGAATATGTAGTGTTTACTGACTGACCTCCTGGGCCTGTTGATGTTGTACGCTCTATACGAACTTCGGTCATATCTAATTCAAAATCGATTTCTTCAGCTTCTGGCAAAACCATAACCGTTGCCGCACTAGTATGCACACGACCTTGAGTTTCAGTCTGTGGTACACGTTGTACACGATGCACACCAGCTTCAAACTTCATAGTTCCATAGACATCTTCTCCTGAAACTTCGAAAATAATTTCTTTAAATCCACCAGAAGTACCTTCACTCATATTTACCACATCTACACTCCACTTTTTATCACTGCAATATTTAGAATACATACGGTATAAATCCCCTGCAAAAATACTTGCTTCATCACCACCTGTTCCTGCACGTACCTCTACTACAACGTTTTTAGCATCATCTGGATCTTTAGGAATTAGCAAAAAGCGAATATCTTCTTCTATTTTTGGCAATTGTGCTTTAGAGTCTTCTAGCTGCATCTTTGCCATTTCTGTCATTTCAGCATCAGATCCATCGGCAATAATTTCTTCAGCTTCTGTAATGTTATCTAATAACTCTTTATATATAATGCCTTTATCTACAATAATCTTAAGGTCTTTATACTCTTTATTAAGTTTTATATATCGTTTTTGATCCGAAATTATATCTGGTTGTATAATTAGGTCATTAACCTCATCGAAACGTTGCTTTACGATCTGAATTTTCTCTAACATTTATCTACAAAATTGTTACGCAAAAGTACGATAATTTATCAATTTTAAATTGCCTGTTTTAAGCACATATCAACAGTGAAAAATAATTATAAAGAATAAGCGTTAACACATGTATATGCAGAGACTCCTAACTATACTTGCATTTTACAAACCATTTGTAGTTTGGTCATTTGCTGTTAATGCACTAATGGGATTTTTTAATCCGCATCTTGCACCAGCTATAGTGACTAAATTGTTCCTTACGGTTTTTGTATGGTATTATGTAAGTGAAACTAACGCCAAACGCAAGCTTACGTTTTATAAAAATTTAGGAATTTCTACTTTTAAGCTATTTTCTTCCTTATTTTTAGTGGATATTATCTTAACGATTAGCTTTCTATTAGTTTTTAAGGAATTTACTTAATTAATAAATACTCATCATTATGAGTTTAAATTATTTTCTGTTAAAAAATGCATCTATTTATTTGATGCTTCAAAATAAAAATAAACCATAACTTAGCTATGATTAATTTTTCTTTTTCGCCTAAAACCAAAATCTGTAGTTTTTCTCTAGAAAAAACTCAAACTCATAATGATATTTGAACTCGATAATGTAGAACTTTACTTTAAAAGCAAACGCATTTTAAATGGCATTTACCTAAAGGCAGAAACTGGCATGGTTACTGGTATTTTAGGAAGTAATGGCTGCGGAAAAAGTTGTTTATTAAATATTGCATTTGGCAATCTTAAAGCAAAATATCAACTTATTAGATTAGACAGCAAACCCATTATAAAACCATTATATAATACAGGATTAGTAAAATTTTTACCTCAACATCATTTTATACCAAATGGTATGAAACTTAAAAAAGCCTTTCAATTGTTTCAATTAAATTGGAAAGATTTTATATCTAAATTTGAAATCTTTACTGGTTTTGAAAATCAAAAATTCATAAACCTATCTGGTGGTGAACGACGGCTTATAGAAACCTACATTATCTTAAAAAGCGAAAGTAAAATAGTATTATTAGATGAACCTTTTTCTCATTTAGCACCATTACATATTGAAAGCATTAAGCAATTAATTATTGAAGAAAAACAACACAAAGCTATTATTATTAGCGATCATATGTATCGGCATATTATAGATTTATCTGATGCTATATATCTTCTTAAAAATAGCACAACAAAATTAATTGATAATATTAAAGAGCTTGAAGATTATAAGTATTTGAGTGTTGGAAGTCTTTCATAATATTAAAACACATCAATTTTTATAAAACTGCTAAAAGTGAGTTTTATAATAGTACTTTTCTTTTTTAACTATCTTTGATTACTAACCAATTAACAATGATAAAATTCTTCCGTAAAATTCGTCAAAAGCTCATTTCTGAAAATAAAAGCGGTAAATACTTTAAATATGCCATTGGAGAAGTTATTCTAGTTGTCATTGGTATTCTTATAGCACTTGCTATAAATAATTGGAATACTCAAAGAATAAATGACAAGCGTAATAATGAGCTTTTAATAAAGCTATCTAAGGAATTAGATCTAAACATAGAACGTGCAATATTATTAGATACTACCGGCGATAGTTTTGGAGATCGACTAATCTTTTCTGACAGTTTACTTAATATTTTAGATAGAGGCATTCGAATAGAGGACTTAGATTATATGCAGAGTCAGCTTATTTTCTATGTTAATACCTTTAATTTAAACACCTCTGTATTTGAAGAATTAAAAAATACTGCAAGCCTTTATTCTATAGGATCAGATCATCTAGTCACCGAAATTCAACGCTACTATCAATTATGTGATAGAGAATCGTTTTATAATTTAAATTATAGTGATAGAGCGAATAGTCTTTTAGATAAATGTAATGAAGGTTGGTATGATTTTAAATATATGTATAGGCAAAATCCTGAGAATGCTATAAAATATCACCAGTGGTTATTTAACCCGAGAGCTAAAGATTATATTTATTTTAGGCAATTTGTAAATTATGTCAAAATTCATAGCGAGTTAATCTTAAATAAGTTAAAGGGCATTATTAAAAAATCTGAAGAATTAAAAAAAATGATTGCTGAAGAACAGAAATCTCTTTGATTTCTTCTTGAGTATTATTAGCAATTTACAGAAAGTAAAAGTATTAAAATACCTTATCTATATTTTGGCAAAAATCACTTAGACTTTTTAAAAGTATCCTCAAAAAACTTTGTCCATTTTCCATTTTGAAGACGTTCTCCATATTCTTTAAAATTACCTTCTTCATCCGTTGTAAACACATACCTCGTGGTTGCATTGGCTGCGACAATAAATTTACCATCTTTAAAGCTAGCTGGCAATCGACGTGAACCTGATTTAGAATACGGATTGTAGTAATAGGTATTATCTTCATCATCGTAATAGATAATAGTATGTAGTTGAAGAGACTCAGAATTTAAATCAATAACAATAATGTGTTTATCTAAATCGTATTTAATCTTTTCAAAAGCCGATACTTGTTTATCTACAACACCATTTTTATAAGATTTAGATATTCCAATCCATTCGCCAACCATATAATTTAACACCTTCATTTTATCCTGTTTCATACTTTGACTAAATGTTAAATTAAGTGTAAAAAGAAAAATTATAAAATAGGTATATTTAAGATATCTCATAATAATTAATATTCAAAATGACCATATTCACTCTTTATCGTCAGTTTTTTATTTGATGACTCCTCAACACGACCAACGATTTGAGCATTAACATTAAATGATTTAGAAATAGCTATAATAGATTCAGCAACTTCTGGCTTAACATAAAGCTCCATACGATGCCCACAATTAAAAACTTGATACATTTCTTTCCAATCTGTTTTAGATTGTTCTTGTATTAATTTGAATAAAGGTGGAATTGGAAACAAATTATCTTTTATAATATGTCCATTATCTATAAAATGCAAAATTTTTGTTTGCGCACCTCCACTACAATGAACCATGCCATGAATAGAATCACTAGTATATTCTTTTAAAATAGCTTTAATAATTGGTGCGTATGTCCGTGTTGGAGATAACACCAATTTACCCGCATCTATTGGTGAGTCTTCTATTGTATCTGTGAGTTTTGTTTGTCCCGAATATACCAAATCACTAGGTACAGCTGCATCAAAACTTTCCGGATATTTATTGGCTAAATATTTACTAAACACATCATGACGCGCAGAGGTTAATCCATTACTTCCCATTCCGCCATTATATTCGGTTTCATAAGTGGCTTGGCCAAACGATTCTAATCCTACAATAATATCACCTGCTTGTATATTGGCATTATCTATAACATTACTACGTTTCATACGTGCCGTAACTGTAGAATCTACGATTATTGTACGCACTAAATCACCAACATCTGCGGTTTCGCCTCCTGTGGAATGTATAGTAACCCCAAACGATTTTAAATCTTCTATAAGTCCTTCAGTACCATTAATAATTGCCGAAATAACTTCTCCTGGAATTAAATTTTTATTTCTACCAATTGTAGATGATAGCATAATGTTATCCGTAGCACCGACACAAAGTAAATCGTCTATATTCATTATTAAGGCATCTTGCGCAATGCCTTTCCATACAGAGATATCACCTGTTTCTTTCCAATACATATAGGCTAATGCTGATTTAGTACCTGCACCATCTGCATGCATAATTAAACAGTAATCGTCATCGTTAGTAAGGTAATCTGGCACTATTTTACAAAACGCTTTAGGAAACAAGCCTTTGTCTATATTTTTGATAGCATTATGTACATCTTCTTTTGAAGCAGATACTCCGCGCTGCGCATATCTATCACTAACTGGTTTACTCATTGGTACGACTTAAAAATGATGTTGCAAAAGTAACAATAGTTATTGAACTCATAATGACTTTTTCTATTTTACGTGAGTTTAAATATAAGCTTATACATTACATGCAAAAATTATCAATAAAATGAATACATGTCACCTTGAACGCAGTCGAAAGGTCTCTGTATAACTATATTTTAATAGGTTTCGACTGCGCTCAACCTGACAGTAATCTAATAATTAACTGACAAATAACATTTTATTAAATTAATTATACAGAACTCACTTTATTTAGTAAAGAGCAACTCTCTATATTTTGTTAACGGCCAAAGTTCGTCATCAATAAGTAATTCTAATTTATCGCAATGGTAACGGATGACTTCAAAAAATGGTTTTACTTTATCGCAATAATTTGATGCCTTATTTTCTAAAGTTGATAAGTTATTTGCTGTTTTACGCTCCGCAGTCATATTAGTAACGGCTGAATTTATAGCTTCAATATGTTCTGAAATCTCCTCAATTAAAGTCAATTGCTCTTTCGCTAATTTTTTAAAACCTGTTCCATAAATTTCTTTGAGTCCTTTTACATTTTCTATCAACACATTCTGATAACGTACAGCTGTAGGCACTACATGGTTACGAGCAATATCACCTAAAACACGACTCTCTATCTGCACATGAAGAATGTATTCTTCCATTTCAATTTCGTAACGTGCCTCAGATTCTACTTTATTCATCACACCTAATCCTTCAAAAAGTGCAATAGATGCTTTTGATATTTTTACTTTTAAAGCTTCGGGTGTCGTTTTATTATTACTTAGCCCACGTTTTTTCGCTTCTTTTTCCCATGCATCTCCATATCCATTTCCTTCAAACAGAATCGCTTTAGATTGTTTAATGTATTCCCTCAATACATTAAAAACAGCATCATCCTTCTTCATGGATTTTTTATCGATCAACGCATCTACTTCCTCTTTAAAATCAATCAATTGCTTGGCTACAATTGTATTTAATACTGTCATAGGATTTGCACAGTTTGCTGTTGAGCCTACTGCTCTAAATTCAAATTTGTTACCTGTAAATGCAAATGGAGACGTTCTATTACGATCCGTATTATCTAAGAGTATTTCTGGAATTTTACCAACCACATTCAACTTTAAATCCGTTTTTTCTTGTGGTGACAGTTTTCCTTTAGTTACTGTTTCTAATTCTTCTAAAACTTTAGTCAACTGATCGCCTATAAATACAGATATAATAGCCGGCGGAGCTTCATTAGCACCTAATCGATGATCATTACTCGCTGACGCAATAGCTGCTCTCAGCAATTCTTCATTCTCTCTTACCGCTTTAATAGTATTAATAAAAAAGGTTAAAAATTGCAGATTACTCATTGGTGTTTTTCCTGGAGATAATAAATTTACTCCTGTATCAGTACTTAAACTCCAATTATTGTGCTTTCCTGAGCCATTAACACCTGCAAAAGGTTTTTCATGCAACAGTACTTTAAAATTATGACGTATAGCAACTTTATGCATCACATCCATTAATAATGAATTATGATCAACAGCTAAATTAGCTTCTTCGTATATAGGTGCTAATTCAAATTGATTGGGTGCGACTTCATTATGTCTTGTCTTCACAGGAATACCAAGTAACATACATTCGGTTTCTAAATCGCGCATATAAGCCATAGCTCGGTTAGGAATGGTACCAAAGTAATGATCGTCTAATTGTTGTCCTTTAGCTGATGAGTGTCCTAATAATGTTCTCCCTGTTAAAGAAATATCTGGTCGTGATGCAGCCAAAGCACTATCGATTAAAAAATACTCTTGTTCCCAACCCAATGATGCGTTAACTTTTTTTACATTTTTATCGAAATATTTACAAACTGCCACTGCTGCATTATCAACCGCTTGTAAAGCTCTTAATAATGGGGTTTTGTAATCTAAAGCCTCACCTGTATATGCTACAAAAACTGTAGGTATACAAAGTGTAGTGCCATATATAAATGCAGGAGACGTTGGGTCCCAGGCGGTATAACCACGAGCTTCAAACGTATTTCTAATTCCTCCATTAGGAAAACTAGACGCATCAGGTTCTTGCTGTACTAATTGTCCTCCATCAAACTTTTCAATAGCTACTCCTCCACTTATGGTTTCAAAAAAAGCATCGTGTTTTTCAGCTGTTGCTCCTGTTAAGGGTTGAAACCAATGGGTATAATGCGTTGCTCCTTTAGAAAGCGCCCATTCTTTCATCCCTGTAGAAATATGATCTGCGATAACACGATCTATTTTCGCTCCTTTTTCAATCGCTTCTAAAACACTTACAAATGCATCTTTAGTTAAATACTGGCGCATTGCTGTTTCGTTAAAAACATTAGTTCCAAATATCGAAGATCGGCGGTTGGGTTCTTTAATTTTTATAGGAGTTCTTTCTAAAGATGCTTTTACAGCATGAAATCTAAGTGTAGACATATCTATACATTATAAATTGTATGGCAAAAATAATCAATAATTGTAATATAAATTAATATACCCTATAAATTTTAGGGGTATTAACAATTGTTAATAATAAATATTGAGTTATACCCCTATTTTTTTTGAGTATTGAATAAAAATATTAATATTTGCACTTTAAAATTAAAAATTACAAAGTAATGAGTAAATCTAAACTAGAATACATTTGGCTAGACGGTTACAAACCAACCCAAAACATGAGAAGTAAAACTAAAGTTGAAATAGATTTTAGCGGAAAATTAGAGGATTGCCCAATATGGTCTTTTGATGGTTCTTCTACAAGACAAGCTGTAGGTGGTTCTTCTGATTGTTTATTAAAACCTGTAGCCATATATCCAGATCCAGCACGTAAAGATGGTTATTTGGTGATGACCGAAGTTCTAAATGCTGATGGTACTCCACACGAATCTAACGCGAGAGCAACGATTGAAGATGAAGATAATGATTTTTGGTTTGGTTTTGAGCAAGAGTATTTTATTATGGATAGAGAGACACAACTGCCTTTAGGATTCCCTATTGGAGGTTATCCTGGCCCACAAGGTATGTACTATTGTTCAGTTGGTGGACGAAATACTCATGGTCGTGACTTTGTAGAAGAACATGCTGATTTATGCATAGCAGCTGGCTTGAATTTTGAAGGCATTAATCAAGAAGTGGCTTCTGGACAATGGGAGTTTCAATTATTTGCTAAAGGAGCAAAAATAGCAGGTGATGAAATATGGATTGCACGTTATTTACTTGATCGTTTAACAGAACAATACGGTTATTATATTGAATATCATCCAAAACCTGTAAAAGGAGATTGGAATGGTTCTGGTATGCATGCTAATTTCTCTAACACAACACTACGTACTTGCGGAAGTCAAGAAGTATATGAGAAAATTTGTGAAGCATTTAGACCTGTAACTGCTGAACATATTGCTGTATATGGAGAATTTAATGATCAACGTTTAACTGGTTTACACGAAACCGCTTCAATCCACGATTTTAGTTATGGTATCTCTGATAGAGGTGCATCTATTCGTATTCCAATTATCACAGTAGAAAAAGGCTGGAAAGGTTGGTTAGAAGATCGTAGACCTGCTTCTAATGGTGATCCTTATAAAATTGCAGGACGAATTGTTAAAACTGTAAAAAGTGCAAATATATCTTAAGCACTAATCATTTTATAAATTATTAAAAATTGGAAAACGTCTACTTTTATAAGTAGGCGTTTTTTTATACCAACGCCATTATAACAAATACTATATAAGCCCCAAAAAGCAAAAGCCCTTTATATCTAGTTATTTGAAAACGTTTAGGAATAAATACAAGAGGAATTAAAATGGCTGCAAAACAAATCATCCAAAAAATATTAGTTGATAATATTTTTGATGACTCAACAGTTATTGGTTTTATAATAGCGGTTAATCCTAATACAGAAGCAATATTAAAAATATTTGAACCTATAAGATTTCCCAGAGAAATTGCTTTCTCTCTTCGTAATGCTGCCATGACTGATGCCGCCAATTCTGGCACACTAGTACCAATAGCAATAACAGTTACAGAAATTGCATAATCACTGATTCCTATAGACGTTGCCAAGTCTTTTGCTCCATCTACCAACCATAAAGAACCGTAATACAATCCTAAAGCACCTATAAGTAACCAAATAAAAACCTTGAAGTTAGAAGTTACAGCTAAACTATCATCTACTTCCGCTAAATTTAATTTTGTTTTCTTCCTTGAATCTTTAATTAAAACGATTAAAAAGATGATTAACGACACAAATAATATTAAGCCTTCTACAGCGGACAACACTTTATCGTTCTTTAAAAAGAAGTACAACCCAAAGGACATTAACATTAGCATTGGCCAATTTAATCGGTAAAATTCTCTATCGATTGCCAATGGAGAAATTAAAGCTGTTATGCCCAAAACCAATCCTATATTAGCAATATTAGACCCTATTACATTACCTAAGGCAATATCACTAACTCCTTCTAAAGCAGCTTGTATACTTACTAAAAGTTCTGGTGCCGATGTAGCAAAAGAAACCACCGTCATACCAATAACCAATTTAGAAATTTTAAACTTAAAGGATAAAGCAACCGATGCTCTTACCAAAAACTCACCACCTACAACTAGCAATAGCAATCCAATAATTATTAACAATACACTCATTAAAACTCAGCTTCTAATTTATTTAAATGCGAAGATAACACAACCTTTCTATAGAAACCAAAAACTAAAATTTCGTTAAATAACTATCAAAATAGTTGTATAACTACAAAAATAGTTATATGTTTGTTTTTAAGTTTTAAAACCGTTTTTATTATGCAAAAATTAACAAACAAAGAAGAAGAGATAATGCACATATTATGGAAGCTAGAAAAAGCTTTTGTAAAAGATGTATTAGCTGAGATAAAAGAAGATAAGCCACATTACAATACATTATCTACAATTATTAGAAATTTGGAAGACAAAGGTTATGTTAGTTATAATGCTTACGGAAAAACACATCAATACTTTCCTATTATAGAAAAAGAAATTTATCGTAAACGTTTTTTTAATAATGCTATAGATAATTATTTTAATAGTTCTTACAAAAATGTGGTTTCATTTTTTGCCAAAGAAGAAAAGATAAGTATCGAAGAACTTAAAGAAATTATTACATTAATAGAACAAAAAAAATAACATGGAGTATTTATTAAAAGCTAGTGTAGTACTGGTTATATTCTATCTGTGCTATATTATATTTTTAAAACGCGACACTTTTTTTCAGCATAACCGTTGGTTTCTACTTATAGGATTAATAACTGCTTTAGTTTTACCTAACATTATTATTCCTATATATATAGAAGTAGAACCTATTATAATTCCTGAAAATCTACTAATAGCTGATACTATTACGACGCAACCTAAAAAAACATTTCAATGGTTAGACCTTTTACCTATTGTTTATAGTATTGGATTTATACTTTTCTTCATTCAATTTATACTTCAATTTGGGTCATTAATTCTATTATTACTAAAAAACCCAAAAAACAAAGAAGGCATATATACATACATTATCGTAAAAAACAAGGTGTCTCCTTTTTCATTTTTTAAATGGATAGTATATAACCCTGATTTATATAATAATGACGAATTAAACCTTATTATTAATCACGAAAAAGTACATGTACGGCAGTACCATTCTGTAGACATTATACTTACTCGCTTAGCCTGCGTCATCTTTTGGTTTAACCCTTTTATCTGGTTTTACAAAAAAGACATTCAACAAAATCTAGAATACATTGCAGATTACAAAACACAGAGAGAAACAAACAGTGAAAAAGACTACCAACGGTTGTTATTAAAGACAAGTATTGCTAATCAACATATTGACTTGGCTAATAACTTTTACAATTCATTAATCAAAAAACGAATCCTTATGTTACACAAATCAAGATCAAAATCGAATAGCAAATGGAAGTTTGCCATTATTCTTCCTTTGCTTGCTCTATTTTTAATGAGTGCTAATACCAAAGAGGTTTTCATTGAAAAACCAATAGAAAGTTTTAATGTCGTTAATAGCATTGATACTCCAGAGCTAACCGAAGTCGCATTTAATAAAGATATGACTGATGAAGAGTTAAATAAAATAAAAGCTGATTTAAAAGCTAAAGGTATTACTATGACTATTAATAATATTGATAGGAATAGCAAAGGTAAAATCACTACAATCAGCGTTAAATTTGAAACTAAAACAGGCTTTGTCAGCTTTAATTCCGATAAAAAAGAAGATGGTATAAATTCTTTTTATTTCAAGAATGATGAAAGTAGCATTGCTGTAGGACCATTAAATAGCACTCCTGTTTATGATAAATTTGTCAAAGATTTTGCTAAAGCGTATGAATCCAAGAACGATAAATCCAAAAAGGAAAAGAGTGATAAAATTAAAGATGTCTTGACCATTACATCAGCTTATTCCAATAACTATAAAAAAATTAAAGACACTATAGTTTTAAAGCACCCATATACAATAGGTACAAATAATGTAATTTATGCAGATAGCGCTAAGATTGTTAAAGATGCTTATAAATATAACTATGATAGTATCAAAAACAATGTAGTCATTAGAGGAAACTACACTTACACTTCTGGAGATAGTATATATATTGAAACTATACCAAATAAAGAAACAGTTAAAGCTAGTAATGTGCAGATTAATACACAGCCATTATATATTTTAGATGGTAAAAAAGTTGAAGAAAGTGAGTTAAAAAAAACAAATGCTGACAAAATTAAATCAGTAGATGTTATAAAAAACACTAAAGCCGTAGAACTATATGGAAATGAAGGCAAAAATGGTGTTGTTGTTATTGAAACTATAGACAGCGATGGTAAAATAGAAATTCGTGAAAATGATGACAGCAAAGTAGTTGTACGTTCAGAGTTCACTACTAATCTATTATTTATATTAGATGGTAAAAAAATAAAAAAGAAAACGTTTAAAACTTTAAATCCTAATGATATTTTATCTGTAAATGTTATTAAAGGTGAAAAAGCTATAGAACTCTATGGAGATGATGCTAAAGATGGTGCTATAGTTATATTTACTAAAGTCAATAAGAAAAAGATTAAAGTAAAGGATGATTTAGAAGAATCCATTATAGAGTATCTAAATAATGACGAAACTCAGAAATTAAATAATGTTTCAGATTTAAAGATATATCCAAACCCTGTTAAAGGAGATTTTTTAAACTTTCAATCTATAAAAAACAAACGGATATCTTACAGAATATTTGATATTACAGGCAAAGAAGTATCTTCTGGTAAAGCCTCTAAACGTATTAATGTCTCTAAACTAAAAGGAGGTACATATATCGTTGAATTAAACGATGGAGAACAAAAAATCCGTAATAAATTTATTAGACAATAAGCATTAAAGCTAAATAGGTTTCAAAAAACTCGAAGACAATTCTTCGAGTTTTTTATTATGCTATATCGTTATTTTACAATTATTCGTTTTATAGCAGAGCCTTTGTCCGTCACTATTTCTATAAGATATAAACCTGAACTCAATTTTAAATCCATAGTATTATTGCTAACTGTTTCAGAGAGCAGTTCTTTTCCTTCAACGGAAAACACTTTTATTTCTGCTGGTTCATTTAAGCCTTTTATAAAAATACGGTCATCTGTTGGGTTTGGATAAACATCTATATTTAATGTATTATTTTCATTTGCACTCAGCGTTTGTTGCCAAACATCTCCTACTCTATTTCCCCAGATAAATTCCACTAAAAGCGGTTGATCTATTAAAGGATTTCTATTTTTTTGCCATTCAAAGACTATATTATTTCTATTCATTTCAAAATCGTCTGGCGGATCATTTCTATGCCAATCTAATAAAGTTGCCAAATCACCCATTTGTCCCGTAGATGTTGTAAATCCATCTATTACCTCCAATCCATTATAACGTAATTCTAAAAATAGAACTCCTCGAGCCACATCACCTCTAAAACTGCCTAATGTACCAGACGGTCCAATATATTCTCCAGCACCATAATGTCTACTTCCTCTAGAACTATTCTCTGAACCATCAACAGCTCTTAATGCATGTGCATCTGAATAACCATGTCGTAAAGAATCAGCTTCTGTTAGGAAAAATACATCTATACCATCGGCTATATCATCCGCGTCTATACCATTGTAACCAGCTCTAGACAAAGGAAACGTATGTTCTCTATTCCATTTTCCCACATTACTTGATGAGGTTTGAAAATCTAATTTGGAGCGCCCTTCTTCGGTATATACCAACCAAACCTCATTACTATTTTCTGGGTTTTGATCTGCCAACTTTAAAATATCTATAACATCTGCATAAGTCTGAGCTCTTACCACATTTGGATCTGCAATAATATCTTGTATCGCTTGCCGCAAATCTAAATCAGCTAATCCATCTAAGCTATTGTAATAACCATTAGGTTGTGTGCTAGTCACCAAACCAAAAGTTGGATTTACAGGTGTTCCCCATGCTGCAGTTGTAAAATCATTATCAACAACTCTTACTTCTACTAAATTATTAGATGCTATTATTGGTTCAACAAGGTCAATAAATTGAATACGCAATACCTCATCTCCTTCATCAATGGTATCGTCTGTAAGTGTAATTGTAGTACTGATTGTATTTTGACCATTAGGGATAGTTAAATTTGTATCTCCCGAAAAATCGGAGATGTTAAAAGTACCATTATCTAAATTTATATTAAAGTTCAAATCTGAGGTTACATTAGTCTCTGATGTAAAAGTGATTGTAAAACTATCTCCTTCATTATAGTCAGATTGGTCTACCGTTATTGAAACTGGGTTAAAAACAATACCACTTCCATCGTTAGGCATCCTAGGTGTTGGAAGTTCTGCAGAAAATATAACATCTCCCATATCATCTACAAATCGTTGTATCGACTTAGGGTTTGCATTGGTTCCATTATCATTATGTTGAATAGTTTTCCCAAGAAGCGCTAGCAAGCCATCATCTGTTGCATCATTAGTACCATAGACCAATGCATCTATTAAATTAGTTTGCGTAGCTAAAGTTCCTCCAGGAAACATATCTAATGTACCGCTATATATAGCAACAGCGTCAGCTCCGTTTTGTATTACACTTTCGTTAATAACTATCTGTGGAAATGGAGATACACCAGTACTTCCTAAAACTAATAATCCATTACTATCCGTTGTAAAACCAGATAAATCATAAGCCAAGTAACTAGTGTCACCACCGCTGGTAGAGCCATTAAAAAAAACAAGCACAAACCCATCTGTAGAAAAGTTTGGAGTTATTGACTTAAGCTCTATAAACTCTTGATTATCCACTCCCGGTGTATCTGCATCTAGCTCATTAATTATCAAATCTTGAGCATCTATACTTATTAAGGTTGAAAATAATAGTATAATTAAAAGAAAGTATCTCAACATTGCTTTTTTTTAGTAAATATACATTAATAACTTAGGATGTGTAATTAATAAATTGCCATAAAATTGCTGAAAAACATTTCAAATAATTAAAGTCTAATAATCAATTATCATTTTATTATAAAAGATGAAATGCTAAAAAAAGTTGTTTTTTAACGATTTCTTCCCCTTGGTTTTTAAAACTCCTTATTAAAACACTCTACAATTATTATTAATTGAAATCATAAATTCACTTTATAGTTATATATAAAAACTTTTTTGAAGACATTGCGTTTTAATATGTAATATTATTCATTTTTTCACTTACAAAATAGAATTCAATATCATTGATTTATATAAAATCATTTGGCAATAGGTTAAAGCTTAACATATATTGAAAACTCAATCTAAAAAACGTTATAAAATATTAACCTTATTAAACCGAAAAATTATGCTGACAGTCGTAAAAATTATTGTTGAATTTATTTTTGCTTTATTCTAAAAAAATAACACCAACCAATCAAAATAATAAAAACCTAATCGGAAACGATTAGGTTTTGTTATTTTTATACCATCAATACAACTAATATTTATGAGGCAATCTTTATTTAAAATTTTAGCTAAGATGAATAAAGTTATCTTCCCTTGCTATTCTAAAAGACAATTAGATCTCTCTAAAGCTTCTAAAATTCAATTAGCTATTATTGGTTGGCGCACTTATGTTACTAAAAATGCTTTAGGGTAAATGTTAAGTATTTTAATTAACTTCAAAAGTAAGTTTTATATTTACTCTAAACTCAGTTACTTCATCGTCATTAACAACTGCACTTTGCGATTGCACATAAACGGATTTAATATTTTTCACACTTTTTGAAGCTTGTTTTACTGCTTTTCTAGTAGCATCTTCCCAGCTCTTTTCTGAGTTTGCTAATACTTCAATGACTTTCATTACTGACATATCTTTAAATTTTAATAAGTTATATAGTATTAAGATACAAAATAATTATAAAAGTCACATAATTTTAAAAAGTGAGTTGTACAATTCCACTCTTTATGCACAATTTGTTTTCAATGTAGATTCTTATTTCTAATTGTTTTATTTTTGATCTTAAAATAACACAGTACTTCACTACTAAGTGATTTCATATATTAAGCACAAAAATACATCTTATGAAGAAAGTTACTTTTTTTACTATTACGTTTTCTTTAATCGGAATGATTGCTATTGCCCAAAAGAAAAAAGATTTACTATTAAAAATTGAAATGCTTAAATCAGAATTAAATGAAATGCAAGAAAATTTGGCAGTTTCTCAAAGAAATGAAAAAGTAAATGAAGCTAAATTATTAACGCTCAAAGAACAAAATTCTCAATTAAAAGAAACCAATGCTTCTTTTTTAAAAAATATAACTTTACTAACTGAAGCTTCTAAAAAGAAGTCTGAAAATGTTAGTAATACTTTACAAAGTTTAAAAGAAAAAGAGAATCAAATAAAATATATAGGGGAAGCATTAGCGCAAAGAGATTCTTTAAAACTAATAACACTTACTCAATTAAAAAAAGAATTAATTAACAGCAGTATTTCCGTAAAACTTAACAATGAAACTATAACTTTAAGTATTCCAAACACATTACTTTTTGAAAATACTGATAAAAATTTTGAAGTTAATGAAAATGGAAAAAAAGCATTAGAACAACTCTCAAAATTAATGAATAATAACCCTGAAATAAAAATTACTGTTCAGGGCAACAGTAATGCTATAAAGTTTGAAGACAAAACATCAATCGATAATTGGGATCTCAGCTCTAGGCAAGCTGCCTCTGTTGTTAGAGTTTTACAAAACCAGTATTCTATCGACCCTAAACGTATGAATGCAATGGGTAAAAGTGAATATGCCACTACAGGTGTAGATACAGTAACTCGGATTATTATCGATCCTAACTATAGTGCCTTTTACACTTTGGTTAGTGAGTACATGAAGAATAAATTTTAGTGTAACGCTATTTCAGGACGAGACATGCAATCAAAAAAAGCGATTACTAATTGTAATCGCTTTTTTTGATTTTGTTTACAAATTCTAATTTGTTATAAACTGCCATACTCTACCTATACTTCTTGAGCCAGAACCATCAGTTGTATTAATTCTCCAATAATATGTCGTTGCTGCGTCTGGCGCCATAACATCAAAAGTTTCATCCGTTATATCTGACGAGATCATTGGTGGATTAGGATTTGTTCCAAAAAATACATCATACATTAATATATCATTTGGATTAGCATCACCACCTAACCATGATAGCGTCACCGTACCTGAAGGTACATTAGCATCATCGCCAGGCGCAACTAATGCCGCTGTAAACGGCACACTATTAGTTTCACCATCTCCCATTGTAAAAAAGGCTAATGTTGGGGATGGTTCGCTCTCTAAACCTTCACTATCTCTTGTTACTACATTCCAATAAAAAGCCATATTACGATCTAACAAAATTGTAACTTGACTTGTTGCTACTATACGTGTTTCAACTATATCTGTTAAATCTCTATCTCTTGCAATAGTAATTCTATATGTAACATTATTACCATCTTCAGCGTCTGTAGCATCATTCCAATCAAACGTTATATTATTATCTATGCATAACAAATTAGCTGTTGGAAATTGTACCGTACCAATAAGTCCAGGTAATTGATTTGGTGGTGGTCCATCATCACCACCTCCACAGGAGAATAATATTACTGTTATTAATAGTCCTATATATTTATTATTTAATCTATTCATTGCTATTTTTATTTTATTATTCTTAATACTACTGGTTCATCTTGTCCTTGCATATCCAATCTTACAAAATACACACCTTCAGACATATTAACAAATGGTATACTTATTCTATTTGAAGACACAACACTATTAGATTGATATACTAATTGCCCTGTTATGCTAAAAACGCTAACTGGAACAGTATCTACATTCCCAGGTATTGTCACTAAAAGATTATTAATTACTGGATTAGGAAATGCCCGTACATCTTGTATTGTTGGCTCAATATTTATTGAAAATATACCTTCACACAATCTAGATGATATAATTTCTAATACTCCTGAATCTTCTATTTCAATTTCTATATTTCTCTCACTTGTAGTACGTAATAAATCACCATTTAAACGAATTTCAAATGGACTAGTTCCAGTATTTATATTAAAGGTATATGTATTATTTATAACTCTATTTAGTATTGGAAGTGAATTAAAATCAATATCTAATTCAGGTGCAGCTTCTATATTAATTTCAAAACAATTTTCAAAATTTCTACCATCTATTGCTACACACAATGTATACGTACCTACTGGCAATTCTTCAAAACTTGCAGTAGTATTGAAACTTATTGAATCACCAATCTGTGTACCTGAATTATCCGTTAAGATTGCCGTATAATTTACAAATGTTTCATTTACGGTAACTAATATATCTCCATTATCTAAACCTGGACAGGATTCTGATATTGTTTGAATAGATATATTATCTGGAGCTTCTGGTGCTGGATCGCATACATCACCAATGCCATTTCCATTTGTATCTGCTTGGTCTGCATTTGAATTCTCTGGACAGTTATCTATATCATCATTAATTCCATCACCATCGCTATCTTCACACACGTCACCTATACCATCACCATCAAAATCTTCTTGCTCAGGATTAGCGTTATCGGGGCAGTTATCTTCTACATCTATTACACCATCACCATCACTATCAGAACATGCATCACCTATGCCATCACCATCGGCATCTTCTTGTCCTGGATTTGCATTATTTCGACAATTATCCACATCATCATTAATTCCATCACCATCACTATCATCACAAGCATCACCTATTCCATCATTATCGAAATCCTCTTGGTTAGGGTTTGCATTATTCATGCAGTTATCACATACATCTCCTATACCATCACCATCTATATCTTCTTGATCTGGGTTAGCATTATCAGGGCAATTATCTACGCCATTTAATATGCCATCGCCATCATCATCACCATTAGGATCAAAAGAATCTATAAATTGACCCACAAACATTCCTCGACCATGAGTAGTTGCTAAAACTTCATTAGTAGACGGACGTAAATCTAAATCTCTTACTGGCACATTACTCATACCATTAAAAGAAGGTTGCCATATTGGGTTTGCATCTAAAAAGTTATCTGTTCTAAACACTCCAAACTGTGTTCCTAAAATAACCTCGTTAGGATTAAATGGACTTGGTAATATTGCATATACTGGAATGTTTGGTAAATTCCCTTCTTTAGATGCCCAAGTTGCTCCTCCATCTTCTGTAAAAAACACACTATCTACACCATAATTAGACATAGTGACCATTATTGAATTTTCATTTTCCCCAAACTCAATATCGGAAATCGAGCCAACAAAATCAGAACCCCTAATATCTGTAAATTGAGAATCATCAGAACCCTCATTTGCATTTTCTACTCGCAATAGTTGACCTGTATCCGTCCCTATCATCAACAATGTAGCGTCAGTTGTAAAACGAGACACTTGTAATGCAGAAGGCTCACTACCAAAAATACCATTGGTTAAGAAATCTTCAGTAATAGCTGCACTAGACCCACCTTCTAAATTACCATATACACCTATTCTAAATTGACCACCTGGAACACTTGAATTTATATAAAGAATATCTAAATTAGTATCTACATCTGCTTCATTAATAAAATTACCTTCGCCAGAATTTTGTGCCCTACTCGTTATACCATATCCAGTATTGCCAACTGTTGGAATAGCAGCACCTCCAAAAGCATTAGTTCCACCACTAATAGGTGTATTTGTAAAAGTATAACTGATATTCTGTATAGAATGAATGAAATAATCCCCATCATCATCAAATTGACCGTAGGCTCCATCTCCTCCTCTAACTGCAAAAAATGGTTCTACACCATTACTTGCATCTCCTGTTAAATTAAACGGTGTACCATTATCTTGAGTGCCACCACCTACAGTACCATCTACATCATTAATATCTCCAAAGTAAAACTGTGTTACTGCGTAACCATTATTTCTAGGAGTTATAGCGTTAGTAGTAAAAGAACTCAAAAGTAAATTATTTGCATAATACACTCCGCCATCTGTTCCTATAATAGCTTGATTTGAACTTCCTGGTCGAAATGTAAGTGCATGCATATCTGCATGAACTAAAGGAACATTAATATTTATACCTGTATTCCATCTTGAGATTTGATCCCAATCAATATCCCCAGTAGATTGATCCATAACACCTCTAAACCAATTAATCCCTCCAACATATAATATGCCGTCATTATTTGGGTCAACTTCAATAGGTAAATCGTAAAATGCTTGCCCTCTAGTATAGTCATTAGCTGGAATACCACCATCAGCATCTTCTGGTTCATTCAATGGTTCTATAGTTTCAAAAGCATCTGTGGTTATAAATAAGTTAGCCTGGCCACCCTGATTTACAGCCATATAAAATAAATTAGAATCTTGAGATGAAGCTGCTATTTCAGTTCTATTAATATTATTACCTATACTATTAACAAATGAGAAATCTACTCCGTTTGATGACATATAGATTTGCCCTCCATTTGTAACAGAAGTACCACCGCTACTTGAATTTGCCGTAGCAACCCATATATTATTATTAGCGTCTAATTCTATATCATTAGGATTAATTTGTACGTTCGCAGAAGAATCTATAATATCTAATTGCTCCCAAGTATCTCCATTATCTAATGACCTATATACTCCTCTTTGTTCTACCCCGAGAAGTGCTACTGGCGACCCACCTTGAGTGAATGCACCATTTGTTGCAGCAAAATACACTTCTGTTGCTCCGCCCACATTTCTTGTAATAATATCATTGACTTGAAATATTCCATCTAATAAAATATTATTACCATTTGGCGTAGATGTACCTTCAGGTCCACCAAAAATCATTTCCCAATTTTCGCCTCCATCAACAGAACGATATACTCCATTTCCTACAGATGCGTTATTTGTATATTCTTCCCCGGAAGCTATATATATTATATTAGTATTATTAGGGTCTACAGCAAAAACATTAACTGCTATATTCTCAGGAACACCAGGCACCAATTGCCAAACAGAATTAGCATCAGTAATATCATCATTGACCCATACACCACCACTTACACCGCCTGCAAAAACACGTCGATTATTAGAATCATTAGGATCAAACAAAACTCCTCTTGTTCTTCCACCAAAATTACTAGGCCCACGCTCTACCCAAGCATTATCTTCATCTTGCCCTGGAACTCTAGCTACTATATTTTGATCTTTTCTAGCTTTAATTAATTCATGCTGAACTCTCAACCCTTCTTTTAAATCTGGATAACCCAAATTAGGATCCATTGTTCTCTCCCATAATTGTTCATAAAAAGCATTAGGTGGTAAAGCTTTAGCTTTACGTTCTGTCCTTGAAAGCTTTCTGTTTTTTTTATAAGCTGTATTCTTTAAAAATTGTTTGTGTTTTTCTCTAAGCTTTGTGATTTCTTGATTTTTAATTTCTTCTTCACTATTTTTATTAGTAAACATAACAGAGAAAGTCACTAATATTAGAAGTACTAGAGGTACAAGAAGCGTTTTTCTTTTCATTCTTTTTTTTTTGTAAATATATGCAATTAAATTATTATCATGCAACACAAAATTTTGTAAGTGGTGCTAATTCAGAAAACTAATTATCTTTATTATTCATGATAATCTATAAACATATAAAAAACAAAATCTAGCACGTTTCATCAGATTTTATAAAACAGAAAAGCTTACCAAATTGGTAAGCTTTTTGTGACCATGCCAGGATTCAAACCTGGAACCTCTTGAGCCGTAATCAAGTGCGCTATTCAGTTGCGCCACATGGCCGTTTTTAAGTGGGTGCAAATATAACACAAATATTAAAAACCAGCCAAACTATTTATTTCAAAAATTGAAATATCTGTGTTTTAATAACATTTGTAATATAAACTAAATTCTAATCTTCTATTTTTGTATTAAACAATTTAATTATGGAATATATTCTTCAGCCTTGGCCATGGTATATCTCTGGCCCACTTATAGCAGGCATTATGTTTATTTTAATTTATTTTGGAAAGACCTTTGGCATGTCTTCTAATTTAAAAACACTTTGTGCCATTGGGGGAGCTTCTAAATATTCAGATTTTTTTAAGTTCGATTGGAGAGCACAACGTTGGAATCTTACTGTTGTATTAGGAGCTGTTATTGGAGGATTTATAGCACACCATTTCTTATCAAGTCCTACAGACATTAATTTAAGTCAACAGACCGTTTCAGATTTAAGTGTTTTAGGCTTTGAAAATGCTGGTAAAACCTTAGTCCCTAACGAAATTTATAGTTGTGATGCTGTATTAAGCATTAGAGGGTTTTTAATCCTTATTATTGGCGGTTTTCTTGTCGGTTTTGGCACACGTTATGCTGGAGGTTGTACTTCGGGGCATGCTATAACAGGCTTAAGTAGTTTACAGTTACCTTCATTAATCGCTGTTATTGGTTTTTTTATTGGAGGTCTAATTATGATTCATTTAATTTTTCCAATACTATTTTAACATGGCAAAGTATCTAAAATTTTTAGTCGTCGGTATCTTCTTTGGAATTGTATTAGTGAAATCTGAAGCTGTGTCTTGGTATCGTATCTTTGAGATGTTTAAATTTCAATCTTTTCATATGTATGGAATTATCGGCACTGCAGTAGGCACAGGTATTTTACTACTACTGATTGGTAAGAAAACAAAAAATATAGAAGGCAAAACCATTAACATTCCGCTTAAAGAAAAAGGAGTTTTTCGCTATATTATTGGAGGTTCAATTTTTGGACTCGGATGGGCGCTTTCTGGTGCATGTCCTGGACCAATGTACATATTAGTAGGCACAGGATCATTTTCAGTACTTATAATGATAGCATCTGCAATACTTGGTACTTTTGTATATGGTCTATTAAAAAATAAACTACCTCATTAAATGGATATAGCTACTATTTTAGGATATTTTGGAGCTGTCATAGCGGGTCTCGTTCTAGGTTTAATTGGTGGCGGTGGTTCCATACTATCTGTTCCTATTTTAGTTTACTTATTTGGTTTAAACCCACTGGTTGCTACAGCATATTCTTTATTTGTTGTAGGTGTTACTTCTGCAATAGGAGCTTTTCAAAATTTTAAAAAAGGATTTATAGATCTTAAAACAGCAATTATTTTTGCAATTCCTGCATTTATTGCTGTCTACCTAACTCGACGTTTTCTTGTTCCTATAATACCTGATGTAGTATTTAGTATCGGTAATTTTAAAGTCACTAATACCATTTTTATAATGTTATTATTTGCAATAGTTATGCTACTTGCAAGTCTATCTATGATACGAGGCAGAAAAGATAATAATAACACTGTATCTAAAGTTACTTATAATTTTCCTTTAATAGCATTAGAAGGTATTCTTGTGGGTTTACTCACAGGACTTGTTGGTGCTGGTGGTGGATTTTTAATTATTCCTGCTTTAGTATTACTAGCAAAACTACCTATGAAAAAAGCGATAGGAACTTCTCTTTTTATCATTGCCATAAAATCTTTAATAGGCTTTTTAGGAGATCTTAATAATATTGATATTGATTGGGTCTTTTTATTAAGCTTTACAGCGTTATCCATTATAGGTATAATCCTTGGTGTTTACTTATCAAGATACATTAGTGGTAAAAAATTAAAGAAAGGCTTTGGTTATTTTATTTTAGTTATGGCGTTTTATATTATATGTAAAGAGCTCATATAATTATATGAAAAATTTGGCATTGACTAAAAACGAAGTTTTGTAAATTTGAAATGAAAAATAAAAATAAACGATTATGAAGATTGAACAATTATATACAGGATGCTTAGCACAAGGAGCATATTATATTGAGTCTGAAGGAGAAGTTGCAATTATTGACCCTTTACGTGAAACTCAACAATACATTGATAAAGCTGAAGCAAACAATGCAAAGATTAAGTATATTTTTGAAACGCATTTCCATGCAGATTTTGTTTCTGGCCATGTAGATTTAGCTAAAAAAACTGGAGCAACTATTATTTACGGTCCAGAAGCTAAAACAGAATACAATATCCATTCTGCTGTCGACAATGAAACTTTTTCATTAGGCAAACTTACTTTTAAAGTGTTACATACTCCTGGTCATACCTTAGAATCTACAACTTATCTGCTTATTGATGAAACAGGAAAAGATCACGCTATTTTTTCGGGTGATACTTTATTTTTAGGAGATGTTGGTCGACCAGATTTAGCTATAAAATCTGACTTAACGCGCGAAGATTTAGCAGGTATGCTCTATGACTCCTTACGTAACAAAATTATGCCTTTATCTAACGATGTTGTTGTTTATCCTGCGCATGGAGCTGGCTCTGCTTGCGGAAAAAACTTAAGTAAAGAAACTGTAGGTATTTTAGGAGAACAAAAAGAAACCAACTATGCGTTAAGGGCTGACATGACCAAAATAGAATTTGTTAAAGAAGTGCTCGATGGTATAGCGCCGCCACCTCAATATTTTGCTAAAAATGCTATGCTTAATAAAATGGGATATGACGATTTTGAAGCTGTTTTAGAAAAAGGAGATATACCACTAAGTTCTGATGCTTTTGAAGCAATGGCAAATCATGAATCTGCTCTAGTTTTAGATGTTAGACCACAATCCGATTTTATAGAAAGTCATATTCCTAATTCTATATTTATTGGTTTAAATGGATCATTTGCTCCGTGGGTTGGTGCTTTAATTACAGATTTAAAACAGCCTATTATTCTTGTTGTGCCTGAAGGCAAATCTAAAGAAGCAGTAACACGGCTTTCTCGTGTGGGCTATGATAACACTTTAGGATATTTAGAAGGAGGAATTGAGGCTTGGAAATCTTCTGGAAGAGAAACAGACACTTTAGAATCTATTTCTGCTGAAGTTTTTGAAACACGAATTAATAATGGAGAGGTAAACATATTAGATGTTAGAAAAGATGGCGAGTATAAAACAATGCATTTAGAAAATGCTCAGCATTTTGCTTTAGATTATATTAACAACAATATGGATGCTGTTAGCAAAGATAAAATGTATCACATACATTGTGCTGGTGGTTATCGTTCTGTCATAGCTGCTTCTATACTAAAAGCAAGAGGTTTTGATAAATTAGTTGATGTTGCTGGTGGTTTCGGGGCTATTAAAAAAACAAATTTAAAGACAACAGATTTTATTTGCCCAAGTACCTTATAATTTCAATGGTATTGCTGGTGTATTAATAAATGTAAGTTCTATTAACTTATTCTAATTGATGTACTATTGAGAGAAGCGTAGATCTAGCTACAAATAATTTAAACAATTTCGGCACTTAGTCCGGCTTGTAATAATTTAGAGCAACGTGGTTTTAAATCGTCGTATGCGCCAGTTTTAACCGTACACTTTCCTTTATAATGTACAATTATCGAGCATTGTTCAGCTTGCTCTGGTGTATGATCACAGGCATGCATTAGGCATTCGATAACATGATCGAATGTATTAACATCGTCATTAAACAATACAATTTCATTTTGTTTAATAGTCTCTTCTTCGACAAGTAAATCTTCTAATACTTTTTCTTTAGTACTCATATTATACTTTTGCTTTTACAACCTTTTTTCCTATTAGGTTGTTCTTAGCCATTCAATTTTAATCTAATGTAAAAAAATTTAATGAAACCCAAGATCCTCTTTTTATGGTTTCTTTCAATTTTAACATATGCCGTTGACATTCTTCCTCAATTATAGAGATATCGTTTTCATAAAATCCACTTAAAAATAAAATACCATTTTTATTCAAGCACTTAGCATAAGTTGCCATATCATTTAATAATATGTTTCTATTAATATTAGCAATAATAATATCATATGCTTTTCCATGTAATAAAGTAGCATCACCTTGATAAACCGAAACATTTTTACAGAAATTCCTTTCTACATTTTCTAAACTATTTAAATAGCACCAATGATCTATATCTATAGCATCTATATTTTTTGCTCCAACTTTCTCAGCTAAAATGGCTAAAACACCTGTGCCACAACCCATATCTAAAACTGATTTGTCTTGGAAATCGTTTTTTAGAATATGCTGAATCATCATGTGTGTGGTTTCATGATGACCTGTTCCAAAACTCATTTTGGGTTCTATAACCAAATCAAATTTTGTTGTTGGTTTTTTATGAAATGGAGCACGAACCGTACAAATATCATCAACTACAATAGGTTGAAAATTCTTTTCCCATTCGGCATTCCAATTGGTTTGTGCAATTTCTTCAACGTTATATGAAATATGAAATTCAGATGAATTCAATATTTGAATATCTTCTAAAATAGCATCGTACCATTCTTCTTTTTGTATATAAGCAATAACTCCTTTGTCATTTTCTACAAAACTTTCAAACCCTGCATAACCAAGTTCTGCAATAAGAATTTCTGTAGCAGGCTGCAAAGGTTCTACCTCAAATGTATAACCTATATATATATTATCTGACATGTTTAATTAAAACGCATTAACAATGGCATAAAAATCTTCTGCTTTAAGCGAAGCTCCACCAATTAAACCTCCATCAACATCAGGTTTTGAGAAAATTTCTCTAGCATTATTAGGCTTTACGCTTCCTCCATACAAAATAGAAACCGAGTTAGCTACAGCATCTCCATACTTATCAGACAACAACTGTCTTATAAATGCATGCATTTCTTGAGCTTGTTCTGGGCTTGCGGTTTCGCCTGTTCCTATAGCCCAAACAGGCTCATAAGCTAAAACAATGTTTGTAAAAGCATCAGCTTTTAAATGAAATAATGCATTTTTAATTTGAGAAGCTACAATCGTTTCTTGATTCCCCGATTTTCTATCTGCTAATTCTTCTCCAAAACAAAAAATACTACGCATGTTATTGGCTAATGCCGCATCTATTTTTTTCGCTAATGAAGCATCTGTTTCATTGTAATACGCACGGCGTTCGCTATGCCCTAAAATAACTGTATTTATTCCGATACTTTTAAGCATGTCTGCACTAATTTCACCAGTATAGGCGCCATTTTCTGCAAAATGCATGTTCTGTGCAACAGCTTCTATATCTGTTTGTTTTAAAGTTTTAAAAGCATGGGATAAATTAACAAATGTTGGTGCTACCATAACTTCAGCATCAGAAGATTTGGTTTGTTTTTTTAGTTCATTTAATAGGTTTTCGGTTTTTGATAAATTGTTATTCATTTTCCAATTCCCTGCAACGATATGTTTTCTCATAGTATATAATCCGCTAAAACGGAATGTTTTATTAATCTAAATCTCTACAAAGCAAAAGCTTTAATGTTATACAAAAATAAGGTATTATTGAAGATGGAACTTTATAAATTAATCTAATTTCACTCTAGGATCTAACCACGCATAAATTAAATCTACACCAATATTAATTATAATAAAACTTGTGGCTATAATTAATACAGAACCCATAATTACTGGAAGGTCTAATGTGTTTAATGCATTTACAATTTCTTTCCCAAGTCCATTCCACCCAAAGATATATTCGACAAAAACAGCTCCTGCCAACATAGAAGCAAACCAACCAGAAATTGCTGTAATCACAGGATTTAAAGCATTTTTAACCGCATGGTTTTTTATGACTTGAAATTCACTAAGTCCTTTAGCTCTAGCCGTTCTAATATAATCTTGGTTCATTACTTCTAGAAGTGAATTACGCATCAACTGTATAACAACTGCTAGAGGTCTTATTCCTAAAACTATTGCTGGCAGTATAAGATTTTTCCATTTTACATTTACCTTTTCGCCAAAATCATCTAACTCATATAAACTGCCTGTCATTTCTAAATTTGTGTATTTATGCAATACAAAACCAAATAACCAAGCAAATAAAATAGCACTAAAAAAGGAAGGTACACTCATACCCAAAGTACTTAATATCTGAATACTTTTATCTATCCATTTATCTTTATATAATGCCGATACAATTCCAAAAATAACACCTAAAACGATAGCAATTAATATTGCCGAAACTGCAAGTACAAATGTATTGGGTAAAGTCTCTTTTATCACCTGACTTACTTTTTTACCTTGTTTAGTAAAAGACTCTCTTAAATAAGGTAATTTTATAACTATTGTCGTTTTACCAACGGTAAAAAGTTTTGATACCTTGTATTTATTTTCGGATAGAAACGTATAATCATTTTCTAATATTGAGTGAAAAGAAATAGGTGATAAATCATTAATATAATAGGCATACTGTGTGCTTATAGGCTTATCAAACCCGTACTTTTTTTTCACGGCATCCACCTGTTCTGCCGTTTGATTTTGGCCCAGCATCATTTTAGCAGGATCACCCGGAAGAATAGTAAACAAAAAGAAAATTACAGTAACTACACCTATTAAAGTAAGAAACGCGTAAAAAACTTTATGTAGTATATATTTTATCAGGTGTTAGGTGTTAGGTGTTAGGTGTTAGGTGAATTATTCATGTAATTCTAAACATCAAATTATTTAATTTATAGAGAGAAATCGAGTTTTTAGTTTACAACTCTATATCTTCTATATCGTTCCAGTGAGCTTTGTTAACTACTGTTCCTTTCTCTAAAATAACAATACCAGGATTTGCTCTTACTATAGTCTTTACCACTTTTTCATCACACAGGTACGTATCAAAGCTTAAATTATAATCTGTTTTTAATTGTTGTTTTGCCACATCGCCAGATGCAGATAAACCAATTACTGTATATCCTTTATCAATAGCATTATCAGTAAAACGCTTTAGCTTTGCTAGACCATCTGCTTCAGAGTTTAAAATATTATACATCGCTACAATAACCAATCTATCTTTCTCTAAAAAGTATGTGGTTAAATCTTCGTCATTAGATTCTATACTAAAATCTTGAATTTTAGGAATAAACCCTGGATCAATTTCTTTCGTTTCTACTCCTACATATTCACCATTATCTACAGAAGGATAACTCCCGTTAGTTATAAATTCCTTTTCTTCACCATTAATATTAAATGTCCATGTGTGCTGTACAATTGGTTTAGCTGCATTAGCAGGAATTTCCATATTCTTTTGGAGGTTATCTCCAATTTTGTACGCTCTAAAATCTTTAGTTGGCAAATGCATTAATACATGATACCCAAACCACAATGAAAGTAATAAGCTTAACACAGCCACGATAGCATTTGGCATTTTTGCTAATATGGGTTTAATGTGCTTTAGTCCAAAAAACAATATTAGAATAAAGAAAAGTAATACAACATCTTTAGTAAAGCTTTCCCATGGTGTTAATTTTAAAGCATCCCCAAAACAACCACAATCTTTTACCTTATCGAAATAAGCTGAATAAAAGGTTAAAAAAGTAAAAAAGACAATCATCCCTAATAAACTCCAAACCGTAAATTTTGGTTTATAACCTATAAGCAGAAAAACTCCAAGCACAACCTCAAAGACAACAACTAATACTGAAATACCTAATGCATATGGTTCTAGAAAAGGAATATTTAAAACATCTGTACTAAAATATTCTTGTAGTTTATACGAAAACCCAAGCGGATCATTAAGCTTTATTAAACCAGAAATGATAAATAATACACCTACTAATAGCCTACTTATTGCAACTAAATATTTCATAATTTATACTATAAATTTCAATTTTTAAATTCCAAATTCCAAATAAAGAATTCAAAATTATATTTTATTAATAATTGCTGACAAAATTTTTCTAAGCTCATCAGCTTCAATAATTAATGACTCTATCTCCTCTTCATGTTCTTTATTAAGTGCTTTTAATAACCGCAACCAATATCTACTTTCTTTTGCTTCTTTTCTTGAGATTTTTAATCTAAATTTTAAATCTTTTTCTCCAAGTTTTTCATTAGCTTCTATGTAATTTGCTCCTACAGAACCCGAAGATCTAACTAATTGTTTTACATCTTCAATATTTGAAACCGTTTTCTTCAATTTCTTTACAAATAACCTACAATCTCTAGCAAATTCAAACGTCCTCTCTTCTAAGTTATACGATTTTGAATTTGGCATTCTCCTTTTTTTGGAATTTAGTTTTTGTTATTTGTATATTAATCTAAATGAATTAAAGCAAAAACAGCGTAATTAATCATATCTTGATAATTGGCATCAATACCTTCGCTAACAATAGTTTTACCTGCATTATCTTCAATTTGTTTTACACGAAGCAATTTTTGTAAAATTAAATCTGTTAACGAACTCACGCGCATATCTCTCCATGCTTCACCATAATCATGATTTTTATCGAGCATTAACTGTTTGGTTATTGCAATTTTTTCATCATAATATGTTGTAGCTTTTTTTGTATCCATATCTGGCTGTTCAACCACTCCATGCTCTAGTTGAATCAATGCCATAACACAATAATTTATTATGCCTATAAATTCACTTACTTCACCTTCATCAACTTTACGTACACTATTTTGTTGTAAACTTCTAATACGTTGTGCTTTTATAAATATTTGATCGGTAAGCGAAGGCAATCTTAATATACGCCACGCGCTTCCATAATCACTCATTTTATTCACAAAAAGCGTTCTGCATTTTGTAACAATAGCATCATATTGTTTTGAGGTATCTTGCATCTATTCAAAATTAACATCATGCAAGCACACTTACATGATTATAGTTATTAAATATATGATTTCTGAAATGGATTTCGATATATTTAAATCTCGATTATCGAGTAAAATTTGCGTAAATTTCGCATAAATAAATTAGAAGTTCAAAGTTTAAGGTTTAAAGTTTTACACAGCACTTTTCACCAATAGATGTAACATAAAATTATAGCATGACAATTAATTGCAAAGGGCAACTTATAGATCTATCTACACCTAAAGTAATGGGGATTTTAAATGTAACTCCAGATTCATTTTATGATGGTGGCATCTATAAAAACGAATCTGAATTATTAAGACAAGTTGAAACAATGCTTAATGAAGGTGCAACTTTTATTGATGTTGGTGGTTATAGCTCTAGACCTGGTGCTGACGAAGTCTCTTTAGATGAAGAATTAAAACGTGTCGTTCCTATTGTAGAATTAATTATTAAACATTTCCCTGACACTATAATCTCTGTTGACACCTTTAGAAGTGAAGTTGCAAAAAAAAGTATTGTTGCTGGTGCTGCTATAGTTAATGATATTTCCGCAGGACATTTAGATGAAAATATGCTTACTACTATCGGTCAACTATCCGTTCCTTATATAATGATGCATTTAAAAGGCACACCACAAACCATGAATCAACACACAGGTTATGACGATTTAGTAAAAGATATTTTGTTTTATTTTTCAGAACGTATAGCTGCTGCTCATAAAGTCCAAATTAAAGACATCATCATAGATCCTGGGTTTGGATTTTCTAAAACTTTAGAACAGAATTACCAGTTGTTGAATAATTTAAATCTTTTAGATATAGCTAACAAACCCGTATCGGCAGGGGTTTCTCGAAAGTCTATGATTTATAAAACTTTAAATATATCCGCTAAATCTGCTTTAAATGGAACAACAGCCTTAAACATGATTGCTTTACAGCATGGAGCTTCTATTTTAAGAGTACACGATGTTAAAGAAGCTATGGAATGTATTACTCTTCATAATCAACTTAAAGCTTAATGTGTTTATTAATACTAAATTATTAAATTAGCAAAAAGCAACCACCTTGGATAATTTACAATTTTGGAATTTTAGATTTATAGATTTTGTTGACGTCTTCCTCGTTGCTATCCTACTCTATTATGTATACAAACTCGTAAAAGGTACTGTTGCCATTAATATCTTTATAGGTATTCTTGTTATATATATTGTTTGGTTAGTTACAGATTATTTAAACATGCATCTCCTCCATCGTATTTTTGATGGGTTTATGAAGGTTGGAATTATTGCCTTAATTGTTGTCTTTCAACCAGAAATTAGAAAGTTTTTGCTCATGGTAGGTTCAACTAATTTAGGAGGCAAAAAGCGGATTTTTAAAAATTTTAAATTCTTAAAAAGCGATAGCGAAACAACTACCGATATTGATGTTATTATTAAAGCTTGTGTACAAATGGGAAGAAACAACACTGGAGCTTTAATTGTTATTGAGCGCAATAATAATCTCGATTTTTTAACCAATACTGGTGATGAAATGAATATTTCGGTATCGCAACCTATTATTGAAAGTATCTTTTTTAAAAATAGTCCTTTGCATGATGGCGCTATAATTATAGATAATAATATAGTGAAGGCAACGCGTGTAATATTGCCTGTAAATAACGAAAAAAACATTCCTAATCGTTTTGGGTTAAGGCATAGGGCTGCTATTGGTATTACGGAAAAAACAGATGCTCTAGCATTAGCTGTAAGTGAAGAAACGGGGCAAATATCTTATATAAAAAATGGTGAATTTATAATGTATAAAGACATGGAAGAGCTCATCAATAAAATTAAAAAAGATTTGGTGTAATGGTTTGCAAAAATTGTGAATCCAAAATTTTAGATCACAGTGTCTTTTGTTCTATTTGTGGAGAAAAGACACAAACAAGTAGAGTTACAATAAAACGAATTTTTGCGAGATTCAATGAAGAATTTTTTAGTCTTGATAATAAATTACTACGCACTTTTAAGGATTTATTAATAAGACCCGAAATAGTTATAGAGTCTTATCTATCTGGCATCCGAAAACGCTATGTAAATGTTATTAGTTATTTAATGCTTTCTTTATCTTTATTTGGATTTCAGTTCTATCTCATTCAAAAATTTTATTCTAAAGGATTTAACAATGATATTGAATCTACAGGTCTTAAAGAATTTGATGAACTAATTCAAACAAGTACTGAAAACATAGGTGATTATATAGGCTTTATAAGCATAGCAACTATACCTCTTCTTGCTATTTCCACTTATCTTTTATTTTCTAATAATAGACAGCATAATTTCGCAGAACATATTGTTATAAATATATTTATAACAGCTCAATACACTATACTTTTTGTGTTTTCTTTCTTCTTTTTAATGCTTTTTAATATTAATGTAAATATTAGTTTTACTTTAATGACTATATTAAGCTACGGATACATTGGGTATGGTTTTAAACGTCTATATAAATTATCTGTTTGGGAAACATTTTGGCGGCTAATTGTTAGCATTACACTATATTCCTTTATGTGTTTTATCATTTTAGTGCCTATTATTGGCATTATAGCTCTAATATATTTTAGTTTTTTTAAATGATTATGAATTGTAAAAATTGTAAAAAAGAACTCTTAGAAGAAAGTGATTACTGTAATAAGTGTGGTGCTAAAATTATAAGAAACAGACTTACTCCTAAGATTCTTATTCAACAAGTGAATGAAGAGTTTTGGACTGTGGATAATAAATTTGCATTAACTTTTATAGCTTTATTTAAAAAACCTGAATCTGTTATTAATGGTTACATCAATGGCACAAGAAAACGCTATATTGGTGTTATCCCTTATTATGCTTTAGCACTTACCGTTTTAGGGTTTCAATACTTTTTATTGCAAAATGTGTTTGTCGATTTTTTTACATCACAAACTAATGCATTATTAGAAAATCTCCCTGAAAATCAAGAAATTCCTAATTTCAACAACCTACTTGTGGAATCTATGGATAAAATGAACGATTATATTAGTATCGTCACCTCTATAACTGTTCCTTTTTGGGCCCTTGGTACTTGGTTAACATTTATAGATAAAAGCAAGCACAATTATACCGAACATCTAGTTATTAATTTATATGCTAATGCTCAAATACTTCTTATAACATTTGTTCTAATAATATTATTTGCTATTATAGGATTCTCTGACTTTTTAACAGCATCATTACTTACTACTCCTTTAGTTATTGGCTACACAAGTTATATTTTTAAAAGAATTCATAAAATATCGTACTTTAATGCTCTTATACGGTTTTTAGGAGCATTCTTTATATATTTAATTGCCTTTAGTATTATTTCAATATTAATAGTTCTAGTTATAGTTATCTATGCTTTTGCAACAGGGAAATTTTAACCTATAATAGTAATGCTATTATTTAATATTCTTTTTTTTTTAGCTTTTTTTAAGTAATTATGAATTGTAAAAATTGTAATCAAAAATTAGAAGAACACAACAGTTATTGTAGTGCTTGTGGTGGTCGTATAATTAGAAATCGATTGACTTTTGGAAACCTGTTTTCGCATCTTTCTGAAACTTTTTTTAATTATGATAATAAGCTATTAAGAACATTTATAGATCTGTTTAAAAAACCTGAAGTTGTCATTGGAGGATATATTAATGGTGTTAGAAAACGTTATGTAAATCCTATTAGTTTTTTTGGATTAACACTAACAGTTATAGGTTTAGAGTGGCTAATTCTTCAGAAGTTTTTTCCTAATTTAATAAATATGTCTTCTATTTCATTAAATGGAGATGAGACATTTCTAGAAGACTTTATTGACCTTTTTCAAAAATACAGTTCTATAATAATGATGTTATTTGTTCCTATATACGCTATTATATCTAGAATCGTGTTTTTTGACAATAAAAAGTATAATTACACGGAACATATTGCTGCTTTCACATACATGTTAGCCGTAATATCATTAATAGGTGCTGTTTTAAATATAATTTGTGTTTCACTTGGCTATGATATTGGTGCAGTAACCTACATAAATTCATTTATTCAAGTTTTATATATCTCGTATTGTTTTAAGCGTTTATACAAACTCAATATCGCTGAGATTATAGGACGAACTTTTTTATCCTTTGTAGTGTATATGGTATTATACATTATAATAGCTATTATCGTCTTAGTTCTAATTTATTTTATTGAAGGTAAGGAGGCTATTATAAACATGTTTAAAAGTTTAGCTCCATAATAACATTCTTAAACTGCTTCAGCCTTTAAAAACTGAACTTCATATAGGTTTTTATAATACCCATTGTCTTTTTCTAGAAGTGATTGATGTGTGCCTTGTTCTACAATTTTACCTGCATCCATAACAATGATTTTATCTGCTTGTTGAATGGTAGCTAAACGATGCGCAATAACAATAGATGTTCTGCCTTTTGTAATGGTATCTGTAGCATCTTGAATAAGCTGTTCTGAATACGAATCTACAGAAGAAGTAGCTTCATCTAAAATTAAAATACTTGGATTGGTGACATAGGCTCTTAAAAACGAAATGAGTTGACGTTGACCAGAAGACAACATTACACCTCGTTCCTTTACATTGTAATGATAACCGTTAGGAAGGCTAGATATAAATTTATGTATCCCGATTGCTTTCGCTGCTTCTATAACATCATCTTCAGATATTTCTGGGTTGTTTAAAGTGATATTATTTAAAATCGTATCTGCAAACAAAAAAACATCTTGTAATACTACTGCTATTTGACTTCTTAAAGCTGCTAATCGCATATCTTTAATATCAATGTCATCAATTTTTATAACACCAGAATTAATATCGTAAAAACGGTTTAACAAATTTATAATCGTCGATTTGCCTGCTCCTGTAGCTCCAACAATAGCAACAGTTTCACCTGCTTTTATGTTTAAAGATATTCCTTTAAGTACTTCTTCATCTTCTATGTATGAAAAATATACGTTATTAAACGTTATGTCTCCTTTAAAATGCGTGGCTTCAACAGTACCCGTATCGTCAAGTTGAGATTCCGTATCTAATACTTTAAATACACGATCTGCAGCAACCATACCCATTTGTAGTGTATTAAACTTATTAGCAATTTGATTTAATGGTCTAAACAACATTGGTATAAACATTATAAAAGCCATTAACTCACCAACAGATGCTGTTTGTGTACTTACCACGTTAAGTCCTCCTATCCAAATAATTACTCCCATTGTTAGAGAAGACAAAAATTCTGCAATAGGAAAGAAAATAGAATTATACCATACTGTTTTTAACCATCCTTTTTTATGACGTTCGTTAATGGTTTTAAAATTTCTGTATTCAGTAGCTTCTCTTGTAAATAATTGAAGGATTTTCATACCTGTAACTCGTTCTTGTACAAAAGAGTTTAAATTAGAAACCTCAGTACGTACATCTTCAAACGCTTGCTTCATATAACGCTGAAAAATTTTAGTAGCTACAACTACTAACGGTAATGTTATAAATACGATTAAACTTAATTTTAGATTCATAGCAATCATAAAACCTGCAACAACTGCCATTTTCAGTATATCACTGAAAATCATAAAAAGTCCTTGACCAAATATATCTGCAATACGCTCCATATCAGTCACTGCTCTTGTAATTAAAACACCTACTGAAGACTTATCGTAATATGTCATTTTAAATTTAAGCATGTGCTTAAATAACTTCACTCTAATATCTCTTACAACAGATTGGCCTAACCAACTTGCATAGTAAATAAAAAAGAGCTGACAAATCACTTCTAACACTAATAAGCCAAGCATAATGCCTATATAGAAAACAAACCCATCATACTTTTTAAGTGCCACTTGGGTATCTATAGCTTCTTGTAAAACCCTTGGTTTTAATGCACCAAAAACAGCCAAACCTACAACGCAGAGTATAGAGACAATAAATATTAATCGGTAGGGTTTAATAAAGGTTAATAACCTTTTAAACAACGTTACATCAAATATTTCTCTTCCTTTTTCTGCCATTCTAGTGTATTCGTATATCTTCGGGATATTTCACTTCTGTTAAATATAAGCCTTGTGCTGGCACAGAATATCCGGCTTCACTTCGTTTTTTTGAAGCAATAATAATATGCATCTCTTCTACCTCTATTTTACCTAAACCAATATTAATTAGCGTTCCAACAATAGCTCTTACCATATTTCTTAAAAAGCGATCTGCACTAATGGTAAAAATAAGTTGATCTTTTTCTTTTACCCAAAACGCTTTTTTTATAGCGCAATTATACGTCTTTACATCTGTATTAACTTTAGAAAAACATTGAAAATCTCTATAGGTTAATAGAATTTCACTAGCAGCATTCATCTTTTCTATATTTAAAGGCAAATGCATATAGTAGGCGTAATCATATTCAAATACATTTTTTAATGTAGAAACTCTATAATTATATGTGCGTTGTATTGCATTAAAACGAGCGTGAGCATCTGGGTTAACTTTATATATTGAAGCAATAGCTATATCTTTTGGTAAAAACGAATTAAGCTTGTATCTAAGATCTGTAGTATCAATTTTTGCATCAAAATTAAAATGTGCAATCATCTCAGAAGCATGCACACCTGCATCCGTTCTACCAGCACCAACTATGCTTATTTTACTATTTAATAATGTGGACAAAGCATTCTCAATAGTCGCCTGAACTGTATTTGCATTAGGCTGAATTTGCCAGCCATGATACGCTGCTCCATTATATGATAATTGGATAAAATATCTCAATCTAAACCTTTACTTTTGTTTTAAACCACAAAGATAGTTTTATTCCTGCGATTTGTACTGTGTTTATTTCAGCAAGGCAAGAATCTCATTCATTAAAATAACCCATAAAAACTAAAGTATTAATGAACTGTCTTTTACACATAAACAAAGCATTTTAACTCAATGAAACGCATACTATTATTATCTGACACTCATAGTTACATCGATGCTGATATTTTAAAATATGTTGAACAGGCAGACGAAGTATGGCATGCTGGTGATATCGGAGATCTAAGAGTTACGGATGCTATAAAAAAGATAAAACCATTACGCGGTGTTTATGGTAATATTGATGATGCTAAAGTTCGTGTAGAATTCCCTGAACATAATCGCTTTATGTGCGAAGATGTTGATGTGTGGATAACGCATATCGGTGGTTATCCACCAAAATACAATACCCGAACCAAAGAAGCTTTACAGATAAATCCACCACGCTTATTTATCTGCGGACATTCTCACATATTAAAAGTAATGCCAGATAAAAAATTAAACCTTATACATATGAATCCTGGTGCTGTTGGCAAACATGGATTTCATAAAGTGCGTACTATGCTTCGTTTTACTATTGATGGTTCTAAAATTGAAAACTTAGAAGTTATTGAATTTAAAAAATAAAAAACCCAAAGTTTTCACTCTGGGTTTTTCACACTAATACTACTAAGATGTTAGGTTTATCGTAATCGATCTACAGATTTTACGAGATCTTCGTCCTTTTTAATTGCCTTATTTGCTAAGGCCAAACACACGATAGAAAAAACAGGAAGAATCATCCCAATACCTTTCTCAGAAACGTTAGTTTCTCCAGATAAATTTAGAGATTGATAAACGAATACTCCTAGTAAAATAAAGTTTAATATTATATTAAGTCGTCCCAATATAAATTGGGATTTTCTAGCTTTATATTTAAAAATAGAAATTAATGATAGTAAAGCTGAGCCCAAAAACAATCCTAAAAATGTGTAATCTTCTTTTGCATAGACTAAAGCTTCGGAGCCATCAGTCCATAAATGAAATACAAATATAAGTCCGCCAGATATAATGGCAGCAACTAATAAGTATAAGGTTTGTATTCTCTGAATCATTAAATTCTAAAAATTTGAGCAACAAAATTAACAGTTTATTTTTAATTGATGTCTATATTTTTAAATAAAATATTGTATTATTGCAGTGGTTATATATCAATCTAAGGATTGCTCTTAACTATCTTCCGATTTAATTTCACTTTTTCTTCTTATTTATTTTTTAGAAAATCCTGAATTAATCTTTGTCATAATTATAATACTATACAACAATACATACATAATGTTTGAAATTTCACAGTTAAAAGCTCAGAAACTTCCTGAACTACAGGAAATAGCGAAACAACTTAATGTCCCAAAGTACCGCAGTTTAAAAAAATTAGACCTTGTATATCAGATTTTAGACTATCAAGCTGCAAACCCTAATGCTGTAAAGGCCGTTGCAAAATCTGAAGCGCCTCAAGAAAAGAGTACTCAACAACCGCAACAGCAACAGCAACGTCAAAAACGTGCTCGTGTTCAAAAACCTCAAGAAAAGAAAGAACAGCAAACCATGAAGTTTGAGGATAAAAAAGAAGAACCTAAAAAAGAGAATACAGCTAAAGCTCCTCAACAAAATTCTGATTCTAATAAAGATCAAAAACAAGAGCAAAAAAAGCCTCAAAATAATAAAGATGATAATCGTCGTCCGCAGAACCAAAATAATGACAATCGTCAACAACGTTCTAAAGACAACAATCATAATAACAACAAAAACCACAACAACCAAAACTCTAAAAATAACGGCAATAAGGATAACCGAAACCGTTACCGTGAGCCCGATTTTGAATTCGATGCTATTATTGAAAGTGAAGGCGTTTTAGATATTATGCAAGACGGTTATGGGTTTTTAAGATCTTCGGATTATAATTACTTAACCTCTCCTGATGATATTTATGTATCACAATCGCAAATTCGTTTGTTTGGTTTAAAAACTGGAGATACGGTTCTGGGACATGTTCGTCCACCAAAAGAAGGTGAAAAATATTTCCCTTTAATTAAAGTAAGTAAAATTAACGGTTTAAGTCCGCAAGTGGTTAGAGACCGTGTGGCTTTTGAACATTTAACTCCGTTATTTCCTAAAGAGAAATTTAATATTGCCGAAAAGCAAAGTACCATTTCTACACGTATTATGGATTTGTTCTCTCCGATAGGAAAAGGACAACGTGGTATGATTGTATCGCAACCAAAAACGGGTAAAACCATGCTTTTAAAAGATGTGGCTAATGCGATTGCTGCAAATCATCCTGAAGTATATCAGATGATTCTTTTAATTGATGAGCGCCCTGAAGAAGTTACAGATATGCAACGTAATGTTCGTGGAGAAGTTATTGCTTCTACCTTTGATAAAGAGGCACACGAGCATGTTAAAATTGCTAATATTGTATTAGAAAAAGCAAAACGCCTAGTAGAATGTGGACACGATGTTGTTATTCTTTTAGATTCTATTACACGTTTGGCAAGAGCTTATAATACAGTACAACCTGCTTCTGGTAAAATATTATCTGGTGGTGTTGATGCTAATGCGTTACATAAACCAAAACGTTTCTTTGGTGCAGCACGTAACATTGAAAATGGTGGTTCATTAACCATTATTGCTACAGCATTAACGGAAACAGGTTCTAAAATGGACGAAGTGATTTTTGAAGAATTTAAAGGAACAGGTAATATGGAGCTTCAATTAGATCGTAAGATTTCTAACCGTAGAATTTTCCCTGCTATAGATTTAACATCATCAAGTACAAGACGTGATGATTTATTATTAGATCAAAATACCATTCAACGCATGTGGGTAATGCGTAAATATTTAGCAGACATGAACCCTGTTGAAGCTATGGAGTTTATTAACGATCGTTTTAAACAAACTCGTAATAACGAAGAGTTTTTAATTTCTATGAATAGTTAATTAGACATTAAAATTTTAGACTATAAAAAATGCCTTGAAGAAATTCAAGGCATTTTTATTTATTCTTATTTTATAGAAAAAGAGTTTATCGCTTCAACGTAAAATGTGCTCTAAACGTTCTGGTTTCTCCAGTTATAGGTTCTTGATATTCGAGGCTAAACCAATAATCGTTAGTAGGCATAAGATTGCCATTAAAAGTTCCGTCCCAGCCTGAGCTAGTAGGGCTTATTTGTTTTAATAGCTTCCCATAACGGTCAAAGATAAAAATCCGTGCTCCAGGTTGAGAATCTATACCTTCAATATTCCACTGATCGTTATTGCCATCTCCATTAGGAGTGAAAAACCTTGGATAGTCGATAACGGTTATTGTTGTCGATGCAATACCACAACCATTAATATCTCTTGCTAAAACCAAATGGTCTCCTGCAGATACATCTTCAAAAACATTGCTATCTTGGTATGGGCCATTATCTAAACTATATCCATAATCTCCTATACCAGTGGCCGTAACTCTAATGGTATTATTTCCCGAAAATGCTTCAGAGGTGACTTCTGCAGTTACTATTGGTATTCCGCTTTCAATAACTTGAGTTGTTGCAATAGTTTCACACATCGTTAACGTAGATGTTGTAATGTCTGTTACGGTAACTTCGTAAGTACCTCCTTGTGTAGGGACAAGACTTGGACCTGTTTCTGTTGGTAAAATAGCTCCATTTAACGTCCATAGAAAACTAAAATCTGTTGCCGATAACCCTGTATCTATCACTGGTGGTACATCCACAACTTCTGTTCCATTGAGATCTACACATAATACATAAAGTGGATCTAACTCAAACTCTGGAAACAAATTAACTTGCAGCATTATTTCTACAACTTCAAAACAATCTTGCGCTGCAATATTATTACTGACACGTGCATAGATAATTTGAGGATTAGATGTATTCTCATATAATGTAGGAATTTCATCTGTTCCATTCATTGCTTCATTAAGATCGTCATGATAGGTTAAGGTAAACATCATAGGATCTTGTCCGTCTAAAATTTCGGCATCTTGTGTGGCTAAATCAAACTGTCCAAAACCATCATTATCTGCAACGTTATCACAAATTTCAAATATTAAAGGCTCACCATCAGGATTTGCATTGGCGCCTTCGGTAACTTCTATGTTAAATGTTAATGTACTTATAGAGCAACCCGTTACTGTATTGGTAATCGCTACAAAAATCTGTTGAGGATTACTGGTATTGGTATACGTCAATGGCAATATGCCTGTTAAATTATCTGCTTCTGCTTGCGTTTCATGATAGGTTACTGCAAAGACGGAAGGATCTTGTCCATTTAATATTTCATTCGTTTTTGTAGATAAATCAAAATCGAAAATAAAATCGGTATTGTTTTCGCATTCAAAGAAATCGGTAATAGTAATATTGGCATCTGGCAATGGATTTACCATAATATCAAAATCAACCGTTGCAAAACATCCTGTCGTTATGTTTTCGACTCTAACATAAATCGTTTCCGTTGGATCTGTATTTATATATGCTGCAGGATTAGTAATTGCAGCTGTACCTGCATCTGCATCAGCGAAAGTTAAATGATAGGTTGCGCTAACATTAGGATCTCCGTTAAAGATAAAAGCTTCATTCTGTGTTAAATTGAAAGTTTCTATCAAATCTCCTGGATTGGTATCATCACATAGTATAATATCTGCTGGATTTAAATTAGGTGTAGGGTTAATAGTTTGCAAACGCACATGCACTCCTAAACCTAAACACGCGTTATCCAAATCGCTATCTACCCTAACATAAATGCCTTGATCAAAAGGTGAAGTGTCGTTTCTATGATTTGATATATCAGAAATTGCATTGGTTTCCGCTAAAGCATCTGCTTCGGTTTCATAATAGCTAATTGTAATATTTTGATTTGCTGGAAATAAAGCCAAGATTTGAGTTGTAGCGGTGCTAAAATCAAAAGCAGTAATGCCATTGGTATTATCTCCATCTATTAAATCGTCATCACAGGCCTCAAATAATAATTCAAAATTCGCAGGAATTTGTGTAGTAGAAACTAATAAATCGAGTTGTGCAATTCTAAAACATCCATTATTCGTTTCAACACGAACAAACACTATATCTGGGTTAGATGACGGATCCGTATTGGTGTATGCTATAGGGTTTGGAATAGGATTGTTGGCATTAGTCGCGTCTGCCATGCTTAAGTAATAACTAAACGTTTCATTTGCTGCATTTGCAGAGATTAAAATATTAGCTTCAGTAAGGTTAAAATCGGTAAAACCATCGGTATCATCATCACACTGAAATAACTCTACGGATGCTGTAATTACTGGTAATGGATTTACTACCAAATCGATTAAAGCAGTTTCAAAACAATTGGTATTGTCATTATTTTCTACCCGAACCACTATTTGATCTGCATTGGTTGTAACATTTGTATATAAATTTGGTAACGCTCCTGTATTAGCATCTGCATTGGCTTGATCTGTATGATAGGTTACCGTAAATTGTGTAGGGTCTTGTGCCCCTAATATTTGTGCATTAATAGACGCTAAATCAAAAACCACAAAACCATTGGTGTCATCTCCATCAACAGCGTCATCACATAATTCAAAAGTGAATGCTGTTGCCGTAGGCTGATCAAAAACATCAATTAAAAAACTAGTGGCATCAAAGCATGTAGCATTTAGATTGTTCTCTATACGTGCAAAAATAGTTTCTTCTTGAAAAGCGATTTCATTGGTATAAACTGCAGGTAAAGCATTCTGAGAATTATCCGCATCGGCTTGTGTTCTATGATAGGTAATGGTAAAATCTGCTTGGGCTTGTGTACCTAGTACTGCCGTTTGTAATGCTGCTAAATCAAAATCCCAAAAGCCATCGTTATTATCATCGCAAATCAATTGATCATTGACCGTATTTGCTATAGGTGAATCAAACACATTAATATTAAAACTTATGGTAGAAAAACAATCGGTATTACTGTTATTTTCTATACGTACAAAAATGGTTTCCTGAGTGTTTGCCACTTGGTTGGTATAAACATCTGGCAAAGGATTTAAATTTGCATCAGCATCAGCCGTAGAACCATGAAATGTTATGGTGAAATCGGTCGTTGATTGTCCTCCAAAAACCGTAGCTCTTAGTGCATCTAAATCAAAATCCCAAAAGCCATCATTATCATCATCACAAAGCAATTGATCGTTAACCGTATTGGCCACTGGCGTAGCAAGCACATTAATATCAAAACTTGTGGTTGCAAAACAATCTGGATTATTAATATTTTCTACCCTTACAAAAATAGTTTCTAGTGTAAATGCAACAGCATTAGTGTAATTTCCTGTAATAGGGTTGGTATTGGCTTCCGCATCTGCCATAGTATTGTGATAACTGACCACAAAATCTGCAGTAGATTGCCCACCTAAAACAGTAGCATTAAACGACGTTAAATTAAAAGTAGAAAAACCGTCATTGTCATCATCGCATACGAATTGATCAGGAATTGGATTGGCAACTATTTCTGGTCTAACTTCTATACAAACTTGTTCTGTATATTCACATCCAAAGTCATTGATCACTCTAAGAGTATAACAGTTTTGTCCACTAGTTGTCGGTTGCACTGTAATATTATTTCCAGAAGTTGAGATAATCGAAGGATCAGTATCCCAAGCTGCAGATACAACAACAGGTGTAAAGGTAGCATCTTGCGGTAATATACTTGGATCAAAATCAAGCGTCCATTCAAAGATGTAACCATTATCTCGTTCAAAGTTATCTGTGACCATTATCGTCCAATCCCCATTTAAAGGGGAACCTACAAGACCACTCAATGGGTTAATCGAACTATAATCTCCTGCAGGTATAAAATCATCAGTATAAGTTGTTGCTCCATCACCAAAAGGAAATGTCCCACCTGATTGTACTCCTCCTTCTAAAGTTGGATTAGAACTATTAGGCACAAAGCAATATGTAAATCCAGTGCCTGGAGTAGTATTTTCACTATCACCATCAGAAACTCCTGTTGCCCATGGAATTCCTAAATTTGCTGAACCTCCTCCCATATCATGTAAAATAACTGATTGTCCGTTGGGTGAAATAATTTCTATAGTTAAATCTGCTACCCAAGAATGCTCCATATTTAAACAGATACTTGTTAACTGACTAATATCAGTTAATGTTTGGCCTGAACCAAAACAATTTACTGTAATTGAAGATGTATAAGAAGCCCCTAATCCATCTGGTAAAAATGTAACTTCACTGACTGGTGGTGTGCAATCAAAAATCACTTCTTGTGTATTAAAAACACCTTCTATTTCAACACTATCCCCAAAACATATTTCATTTTCTAGAGCCTGTGTTCCTGTAAAATCTATATCAGTGCTTACCTGGACTACTTGGTTAAGCAAATTTGTATTAGGACAACCTAAAGGGTCATTAGCAATGTTAGTATCTCTTATATTTAAATTAATTAAATAAATCCCTGGTTGTGTATAAGAGAATGTTGCCGTTTGACCAGTAATTGTGTTACCATCTCCTAAATCCCATTCAAAAGTAGCGCCAGTTCCATTATCAGAAAAGATACCACTACCCGTTAATGTAATCTCATCTCCGGGGCAGACTTGTATAAACCCATCTGCATTTGGAGTAATAGAAAAAGAATCTATTTGGGAGGTAATTGTTTGACATGCTTGTGCTTCAATAAACTGAAGACCAATTAAGAAAAGCATTACTAAAAAACTGATATACTTTTTTACCATAACCTACTTATACTATATTAGAGCGGTTTGAAAATTAATAAAATTTTAACGAATAGCATATATTTTAACGCTACATCCGATTATTATAACACTTTTAACGTTATAACAAGTAGATTTATAAAACCCCTATCCTATATATGCTGTTTTTATTAACTATCTTTGCCCTCTAAGTTTACCTTAGATAATTAACGTTTTTGCAAATAAGATGTTGTGTAAAACTAGCACCTTATTTGACTTTTGAATTAAAAACAAAACCTTATGAAATTAGATAACAATTTTAATGTTATAGATACTATTGGCGATGACCATGTCTCTTCTGCTAGTGAAACACCAATGCGCGATGATGCTTTTGAATTATCAAATTCAGAAAAAATTGAAAGTATAAAAGAAGATGTAAAACACATTATGGAAACCTTAGGTTTAGATCTAACCGATGATAGCCTAAAAGGAACTCCTAACCGTGTTGCTAAAATGTTTGTCAATGAGATTTTTGGTGGATTAGATCCTGATAAAAAACCAAAAGCTTCAACATTTGATAATAAGTACAAGTATGGAGAAATGCTTGTAGAAAAAAACATTACGGTTTATTCTACTTGTGAGCATCACCTATTACCAATTGTAGGTAAAGCACATGTTGCTTATATCTCTAACGGCACTGTAGTTGGCCTTTCTAAAATGAACCGTATTGTAGATTATTATGCAAAACGTCCGCAAGTACAAGAACGTTTAACAATACAAGTAGTTAAAGCACTTCAAGAAGTTTTAGGCACAGAAGACGTGGCTTGTGTTATAGATGCCAAACACCTTTGTGTTAACTCTAGAGGCATCCGAGATATTGAAAGCAGCACCATTACTTCAGAATTTGGTGGTCAATTTAAAAATAAAGATACGCGTCGTGAGTTTTTAGACTATATTAAATTAAATACTCAATTTTAAGTTGTTGAGATGTTAGGTTGTTGAGATGTTGAGATGTTGAGCCGTTAATCATATAGTAAGAGTTTACTACTATGCACACATATTCATTTGAAAAATTAGACGTTTGGAAAGAAGCTAATCAATTAGCAATCTTTGTATATAAAATAACCAATCAATATCCAAATGAAGAAAAATTTGGTTTAATTTCGCAAATGAGAAGATGTTCTGTTTCAGTATCTTCAAATATTGCAGAGGGAACATCTAGACTAACAAAAAAAGACAAGGCTCATTTTATGACTATTGCATATAGCTCAGCTATAGAATTATTAAATCAAGCTATAATTTCATATGAATTGAAGTTTATTTCTGAAGATCACTACAACAGTATTAGATTAAATATAGAATCTATTACCAATAAAATAAATGCACTCAGAAATCATTTTCTAAAATAAAACGACTTTACAAAATACAAACAACAGACAAACAGACAAACAGACAAGCAGTAATGTATCAAAATCATACTATAAAAATATACAATAGCCTTACTGGCGAAAAGGAAGTTTTTAAACCTATTAATGCCGGACACATTGGTATGTATGTTTGTGGACCTACGGTTTATAGTAATGTACATCTAGGTAATGTAAGGACGTTTATGTCTTTTGATATGATTTTTCGTTACCTTAAACATTTAGGTTATAAAGTACGATACGTAAGAAATATCACTGATGCTGGTCATCTAGAAAATGATGCAGATGTTGGCGAAGATAAAATTACTAAAAAAGCGCGATTAGAAGAGATAGAACCTATGGAAATTGTGCAACGTTATACTGTTGATTTTCATAATGTACTCGATCAATTTAATTTTCTGCCACCAAGTATAGAGCCTACCGCTACTGGACATATTATTGAACAGATTGAACTTATTAGTACCATTATAGATAATGGTTTTGCTTATGAAGTGAATGGTTCAGTATATTTTGATGTTCATAAATACAATGAAACTAATAACTACGGTATTTTAAGTAAGCGTAAGCTCGAAGATTTAATTCATAACACACGTGCGTTAGACGGACAAAGTGACAAACGTAACCCACAAGATTTTGCACTTTGGAAAAAAGCAGAACCTACACATATTATGCGTTGGGCGTCTCCATGGAGTGATGGTTTTCCAGGTTGGCATTTAGAATGTACTGCGATGAGCACTAAATATCTTGGTGAACAATTTGATATTCACGGCGGCGGAATGGACTTAAAATTTCCTCATCACGAATGTGAGATTGCACAAAACCAGGCTGCTAAAGGAAAATCCCCTGTAAACTATTGGATGCATGCCAATATGCTTGAACTTAATGGAGCTCGCATGTCTAAAAGTACAGGAAATACTATTAATCCTGCTGAGTTACTTTCGGGCGAAAACACTATTATGTCTAAAGCGTATGCTCCAAGTGTGGTACGTTTCTTTATGATGCAGTCGTCATACAGAAGTATTTTAGACTTAACAGATGATGGACTATTAGCCAGTGAAAAAGGATTCTACCGTTTAATGGAAGCCATAAAATATAGTAATGATTTAAATGTATGTAATACGTCTTCATTTAATGTTTTGGATTGGAAACAACGTTGTTACGATGCTATGGATGATGATTTTAATACACCTATTTTAATTGCAACATTATTTGAAGCCTCTAAATTTATTAATCAAATTAAAGACGGAAGTGCGTCAATTACAGCTGAAGATTTAGAAATTTTAAAAGCAACATTACATACATTTACATTTGATGTTTTAGGATTAGAAGACACTGCCAAATCTGAAACAGGCACTGATAAACTTAATGGAGCTGTTGAAATTTTAATTAACTTAAGAAAAGAAGCACGTATCAATAAAGATTTTGTTTTATCAGATAAAATTAGAGATGAATTGGCTGCTGTAGGTATTACACTCAAAGATGGTAGAGAAGGCACTACGTTTACCACAAATTAACTTTGTAAATCGTTAAGTTGTATTGTCGTTAGTTGTCTATTTCCATAAATGTATCATCTAGTTAGTAGTCATTAATTATGATTACATCTAAACACCTAAACAAACCCATTAAAAAACTACTCACATACCCGTTTCTATTACTGATAAAGGTTTATCAAACTCTAATATCTCCATTAACCCCTGCCACTTGCCGGTACCAGCCAACTTGTTCGCATTATGCGAAAGAAGCTTTAGAGACTCATGGTTTTTTTAAAGGAGGTCGATTGGCTATAAAACGGATTTTTAGTTGTCATCCTTGGGGAGGTTCTGGCCATGATCCTGTGCCTAAAAAAACGGATGACAACTAAAAATTTCCCTCACGCGCATGCTCGCACATTCACTAAAAATG
>NZ_JAIQXX010000082.1 GCF_021887715.1 Winogradskyella immobilis | reverse complement strand
ATATTATCTGTTGCTGTTGCACCTAATTCTGTATAAGTGTCTCCTACATTTAAATCAACTATTGATGATCCATTTAAAGTTATTACTGGTGCTGTAGTATCTGCATTAACATTAACCGTTCTATCTACTGATGCACTGTTCCCTGCTGCATCACTAACACTATATGTCAATATATACACTCCTGCTATTGATGTATCTACTGTACCTGTAATATTTATGCTTCCTGTTAAATCACCATCTATATTATCTGTTGCTGTTGCACCTAATTCTGTATAAGTATCTCCTACATTTAAATCAACTATTGATGATCCATTT
>NZ_JAIQXX010000081.1 GCF_021887715.1 Winogradskyella immobilis | reverse complement strand
ACAACAGCGACAGAGATCGATGCTTTAGCGAATGATGATTTAACGGACAATGCGACTTATCAAGCCGGAAGTTTAGATACAACAGGCACTGTAGGAACAGTTACGGATAATGGAGATGGTACTTTTGATTATGTACCAGCGCCAGGTTTTAGTGGAGAAGATACGTTTACCTATACGATCTGTGATGATGATACACCAACGGCCACTTGTGATACAGCAACGGTCACGGTCACGGTTACAGATGAAGGCGCACCAGATGCGATTGATGATACAGCAACAGTAGCCGAAGACACGACGACCAGTACAACAATTGATGCGATCGATAA
>NZ_JAIQXX010000080.1 GCF_021887715.1 Winogradskyella immobilis | reverse complement strand
ATATTATCTGTTGCTGTTGCACCTAATTCTGTATAAGTGTCTCCTACATTTAAATCAACTATTGATGATCCATTTAAAGTTATTACTGGTGCTGTCGTATCTGGAATAACATTTACCGTTCTATCTACTGAAGCATTATTGCCTGCTGCATCACTAACACTATAAGTTACTATGTACACTCCTGCTATTGATGTATCTACTGTGCCTGTAATATTTATATTTCCTGTTAAATCACCATTTATATTATCTGTTGCTGTTGCACCTAATTCTGTATAAGTGTCTCCTACATTTAAATCAACTATTGATGATCCATTTAAAGTTATTACTGGTGCTG
>NZ_JAIQXX010000007.1 GCF_021887715.1 Winogradskyella immobilis | reverse complement strand
TTTTGCAATAGCAAAAAGTGGATTGCCTTATGATGAAAATTTTGTTTCAAAATTAGCTCAATAATGCTTGTTTTTTAACTCAGTTCTTTGTTGTATGCTGGCCTTTTTACATTCAGATGTTTTCTTGTTAAGATAATTTTTTGACTGAATTAAAATGATGCTCTGTATGGTTTAGAGTAAAATACAAGATTTCTCTAAAAGTTACCAAGCCAATATATGGCAATGGTATTTGAATATCGTCCATTTGATCATCGTTCATTTTTTTTGAAAGTGTAAGCAAAATACTTGACTGTTCTTTAAGTGTTTTAATAATGTCATTTTTCTTTGCTGAACTAGCAATCTGAAATCTATCTCTTACCAATTCGATTTGCTTACCAGTTAAATTGTAAAAATCATCAATTTTATTTTGGTTGCTTGTGTAATGAAGCTCAGCATAATTTGGACTTTCACTTTCTGTTTTTGGTACAAATGGCGGAAACGCTTTCCATTCCTGTCCTAATGTTGCCTTTTCGTAATCGTTTAAAAATAATTCCATATTTCTTGACTTTCTATTGGAATGTCCCCATCTTTCAATTACAAGTTTTGGTTGTGATAGCAAATTGTTAATTGGCAAAATTGATAAGGATAGATGTTGTATTTCCTCTGCAATACTCCATTTTTCTGATTTTTCTTTGCGGAAAAAAATATTGTTTTCCACATTGCTAATTTCGTTTATTAATTTGGAAAATGTTCCATTCAATTTTTCAAATAATTCTTTTGTTTCCATTATAATTCTGTTTTGTTTGTTACAAAATTAGAAATGGAACTTGCCTTTATTCTTGACCTATGTTAAGTTCGACCTTTTTTGTCAATTTTTTTCTCAATCGGCTTAAACTTTCTGGTTCAATTCCCAAATAGGATGCAATATGATAAAGAGGTATTTTTTTAAATATAATTGGTCTATTTCTCAAAAGATTCAAATATCGTTCTTCTGCATTGTAGAATAAAAAACCTTCTGTTCTTTGTTCGGCTAAAGTGAAAACCCTTTCTGCAACGATTCTGCCAAACCTTTGCCAATATGGTGAATTTGCATAAGCATTTTGAAGAGTTTTATGAGATATGGTTACGAGTTCACAATCCGAAATTGCTTGAATGTAATATTTGCTTTTAGTTTGACGTAAAAAACTTTGATAAGAGGCGACAAAATCATTTTCAAAGAAAAATTCCACATTAATTTCCTTTCCTTCTTCGGTAATGTAGAACATTCTCAATTCTCCTTTCTCAATAAATGCCATTTTTTTGCAAATCTGTCCTTCTTTAAGAAAACATTCTTTCGCAGGTATTTTCAAAGGAACTTTGCTATTGCTAAAATACAGGTCGCAATCCTCAACTGGCATTTGCAGTATTTTTTCAATTTTGGTTTTGAGCTTTAAAATCATTCTAAAATATTATTCGCTTGTTCTGGTTTTCGGCTTGCATACAACAAATGAATATGATTACCGAAGTAATCATATATCTTCTATATACTGAATACTATTTTTTAACCTCTTCGCGCGGTAACATTTCATCGCGTTGTGCAGTATTGTATACAAAAGCCGCAATAATGGTAGACATTTGTTTAAGATCGTCTATAACTAAACGTTCGTAAGTATCTACATTGGTGTGATGTGTTCTAGACCAATATTCTAACGGATCTTGGATAAATTGAAAACCAGGAATGCCAATAGCATCAAAGCCTAAATGGTCTGTTCCACCAGTGTTTCTAACGGTAATGGTTGTATTATCTATAATATCATTAAAAGGCTCAAACCACTTCGTAAAAATTGGGCGTACAGCCTCATTGCCTTGTAAATACACTCCACGGATTCTGCCAGATCCATTATCTATATTATAATACGCAGAAACTTTACTGTGCTCTGGTTTTAATTCCATGGTTTCAGAATCACCAAAGTGATTTTTTACATAATTACGAGACCCATGTATGCCTTGTTCTTCTCCTCCCCATAATGCAATACGTACCGTACGTTTTGGTTGTAGTCCTGTAGCTTTAAGAATACGTACAGCTTCCATCATTACAATACAACCAGCAGCATTATCCGTTGCGCCAGTAGCTCCGTGCCAAGAATCTAAGTGACCGCCAAGCATTACGACTTCCGATTTTAAATTAGGATCGCTACCTTCAATTTCAGCAATGACATTATAACCGCTTAAATCGTCTGTTTTATATGATGTTTTAACTTCGGCTTCAACCTCAACTTCTACACCATTTTCAAATAAACGTGCCATTAAATTTACATGTTCAGGCATCATTTCAAATTCACTAATCCCTTTTGGAGTATCTTTTCTGTAATCTCTTGGGCTACTTGTAAATAATGTGCCATGTCTACCATTAGTACCATTGATGACTAACGCGACACCTTCGTCTTTAAGAAAAGTATTGATTTTTCCACGTAATGCTCTACGTGCTCTAAATCCTGCAATTTGTTCTGGTGTAAAACGGCTTCCTCCTGTGCGTGCCGCTGGAGGTCCAGAAATTTCTTCTAATTCTTCTTCGGTATATCTTAAAGCATCGGCTTCAAAAGTAGGGCCTTGATTACCATTAGGTTTTACGGCAACAATAGCCCCGTTTAATTGACCCTTGTATTTTGCAAAATCGTCTTCTGTTGTAATATCTAAGAATAGTACTTTACCCGAAATTTCGCCATTTGTACTTTCTGTCCAAGCTTTTGGAATAGCTACAAAAGGCATATAATAAGGCTTAGTCATGGCTACATAACTTTTTTCTAGTTCCCAACCACGGCCAAATTCTCCCCAAGCTTCAGTTTTAGAATTAGTTAAACCCCAATCAGACAACTGTTTTACAGCATAATTAGCGGCACGTTCATAACCATCAGAATTGGTTAAACGTGGGCCAGCTTTGTCTATGAGTTGAAAAGCGATTTCTTCAACTTTGGAGTTATTAAGACCTTCGTTTCTTATTTTTTCAATGGCATCTGCATCATAATTTTCTTGAGAAAAGCCAATAGCGGTTAGTAATAGAGCTGGGATGAATAAAAAGACACGTTTCATTTTATAAATTTTAGTGGTTGTTAGTCCTCTAAATTAGGGGATTTCATTGAAACCGTCAAATGTTTAACAATAGCATGGAAATTAGTAGTTTTGCAATTGAATTAAATGAGATTCCTGCTTTTGCAGAAAATACTATGAAAAAAGATATTGAAATACCAGAAGTAGAAGGAGTCTATATTGCTGTAGTTAATGAGTATAATACTATATATAAATCTCAAGATTGGAATGCCTACATTATAAATGATAAAGATGTAGATTTAGAAATGGTATTGATTGTAACTAATGGTTATAATGATACTAAAATAACATCGACATTTCGTAAAAAATTAGAGACGCTACCTAAAAAAAGCTATGCTAAGATAGAGTTGATGCAAGAAGATTTATTTGCGTTAAATAATCAGTTTAAAGTCACTTTTTTTGAAGGTAATAAAATGTTTGATAAGACTTATCTGTTTAGAAAAAACACCGTTAACCTTAAAGCACTACAACCTATTCCGTTAATGGATGTAAGAGGAATTTTGGTGAAATAAATAATAAGGATAGATTAAAATCGATATTGTAATTTTAAAAGTACAAATCGTGGTAGAAGTCTGAACTCTGTTGTAGAACTTCCAATATCACTAATAGAGAAATTTTGAAAACGTTTAGTATTAAATAAGTTTCTACCATCTAAAAATAAATCTAATTTATTTTTCTTTATAGTATACTTAGCACTGACATCAAGGAAATAGAATATGTTATTTGAATCTAAGTTTCCAAAACTATAACGTTCACTCTCTAAATCAACATTAAATTTATCATTAAATATAAATGTTAAGTCAATAAAACTTATATTATCTGTAAATGAACTTTCTATGGTGGTCTCTATTTTGTTAGATAGCCATTTGGTGCCAACGTGATAATTGAAAATACCACTAAAAGCAGAACGCAACTGTAATTCATAATTGTAATTTGTAGATTTAACTTCACGTAAATCAGAATTATTAACTATATTTTTAAAATTAGAGGCACTATATCCTAAATTAAGTTTTATATTAGTTCTTATAGGTTTAAAATAATAATCGACATTAGTAAATACATTAAAAAATTCTCGATTATTAATAATAATGCGTTCTGATAATGAAAAATTTTGAGAGATTATAGTATTGGTAGAAAAGAAATCATTGTCTTTATTATAGCTAAAAGATGCATTTACAAAAAACCGATCACTCCAATCTCCTAATTGATAATTAAAAGAATAAGTTGATGAACTTAATTGATTAAAATCTCCAGTACCTTGAGAAAATGACCTAAAACCTGTTAATGCGAAATTACTTGTAACACTTATCACGTTTGCATTTGTGGTATTAAAACTTGTTGAGGCTGAAATTTTATTATCATTATTAATTTTCCAATTAATTTCAAGTTTTGGGTTTATAAAAAATGGGGACTCATTTGTTTCAGTAGTTGTATATTTTAGATTATTAAACAGTTGGTGAAACCCTAAATTTAAAATAAACTCTAATTTTTTTACTTTAAAGAGGTATTTAGATTTAATATATAAATCATTAGTAGAATACTCTAAATTGTTTTGAAATTCATTTGGTTGTAATAACAATGTATTTTGATTATTAATTGAAAAGATAGTGTTTAAAACATCTACTCTTAATTCGTTTCCAATTTTTAACTCTAATAAATTCCCATTCTTTTTTCGATCTAACAAATGAGCTTCAAAACCTGTATATTGATATTTGTTTTCGCTAATTTGATTCACATTCTCTCCATTAGTGATTTCTGGAAATAATTCTGGAAATAAGAACTGATTCACACTATAATTTTGAGGCAATCTTTCATTAATATAGCGTCCTGTTAAAAGAAATACTTTTTTATCTGTAAATTTATTAGAGTAGTTAATTTTTTGATCAAAGAGTGTATTAGTAATTCCTAATTCTTGAATGGTATTAATTGTATTGAATACTAAATCTGAACTATCTTTAGTATCTGTATAATTAAATTTTGTTGTAGCTTCAAAACTTTTGGTTTTGGAGATATTGTAAATGAAATCTACTTTACCAAAGCCTGTATGTTTCCGTTTTCTTAAAACAAAATCTTCTGTATTTGTAAAATTGGTTTGATTTTGTGTAAAGTTTTGAATACTATTTCTGAAAAAATCGTTTTCATCACTATTAAAAAACCCTAGCGTTTTTAATTTAACCTTATCATTTAGATTAAAAATAGCATTTAGAGAGGCTAATTCTGCATTATTAAAATTTGTTCTCCTTTGTTTAAAATTAGGTACACTAGATGATAAGTTATTTAGGATATTTACGCTTTGATTGTCCCCAATACTAGCGGGCTCATTAAAACGAAACGGTTTTACAAGCTGATTAATATCTCCTGTAACATCGTCGCCTGTATTGTTAAGATTAGTTAAAAAATAATATTTATTTTTCTTTCCAAAATTAGCTAAGTTACCTTGTACAGAATAGTTATTGTTTAACCCTGTATCATAACCTACCGTGACATTACCAAACCAAATATTTTTAGCTTCTTCTTTTAAAGTTAAATTAATAGCTACTTTATTACTATCTTCAATGCCTTTTAACAATCGATTATTTGAGTAATTCTTTAATAATTCAATAGTTTCTATTGGGTGTACAGGTAAGCTTTTAGAGAGTATTTTATAACCTTTTTCAAATAAATTATCCCCGTCTATAGTCAACTTTTCTATTTCTTGACTTCCTACTTTAATTTTACCTTCATCGTCTACTGTAACTCCAGGTAAGTTTTTGAGTAAATCTTCGACAATTATTTCATTTCCTTTTAAAAACTTTTTAGCATTAAAAATAATTGTATCTTCTCTTACTTTTATAGGCAAATCCGCTTTTATGATCACTTCACTTAACTCAAAAGAAGATTCTAATAAAGTTACATTTTTTATGACTTCTTTTGATGTAGAAGCAATTTTTATAAGGACGTTTTTTTTTTCATATCCTAATGCAGATATAATTAAATCAAAACTCCCCTTTTTTGCTACTTGTATTTCATATCTTCCTTTTTCGTTCGAATAAGCATATCCAATAATAGAAGCTATAGAATCTCTTTCTTGTATTAAAACATTTGTATAGGGAATAGGTTCTTTTTTGTCATTAGTAATTAAACCAGAAACTAGAACTTTAGTTTGAGTTTGTCCAATACATAAATAAGGAATTAATAATAAGAATAGTAATAATGATTTTTGGGGAATGTTTTTCATAAACAACTTTCAAAAATGGGGATAAATTAAATCTGTTAATTAGATTCAAAAGAAACTTCAAGTTTATAACTTTTTCCCTCTTTTACAGAAATCTTAGCACCTCTTGGCAATTTTGAATATAATTTTTGAATGAAATCATTTGTGCTATTTTTTTCATAGTTTTTATAATCTTCAAATGAAATTTTTTCTCCTTTAGAAGGAATTTTTATTATACCTGTATTTTTATTATCACTTTTTTTAATATTAGTTAATTGAAATGCAATATTATCATCTGCAGAAGTAAGCTCTACAATCATTCCTGGTAATCCATAAAATTTCCAAGGACCATGAATAACAGGAATTTCCGGGGCATACCAAGCTTGAAAAACTCTACCTCTAAATTTTACAGTTGCTGATTTACATAAAAATTCACCAATTTTTTTCGTTTTGTTAGATAGATCCCATTTAAAACTGGGAAGTTTTTCTTCAACTACACACGGAAAAAGTTTTCCGTCTTTTGATGTAAAGTCTCTGAAAATAAGTTTTTGATTTTTTAAATTTTTATATACTTGCCTTCCTTCTTCATCTTCTCCGTTTATATTGAGATTTATTTCCTCATCATTATCAAATACTCTTTCATTGCTATTACTTGTTGTAGATTCAATATTACTTTCTTTTTTTATAATACTAAATGATTCATTGTTGTTTACATAAAGTTTTAAATTGTTTACTTGTTTCAATCCTAGATTAGTATACTTATAAGTTGCAATAATATTTTGGTTAGCTTGAGCTATAATAAATGAGGATATAAGTAGAAAGCATAAAAGGATGATATATTTATTTATTTTCATTTTTTCATTTTTTTATAATTAGAATAGCGAAGATAAAAGCAGAATTTTAATTAGTATCACAAATCAAAAATCCTGCTTTTTTAGAAGTAAAAATTATTTGTTTTCTTCTAGTGCTTTTTTAACTCCATCTTTAAATAGTTTACACTCGATAGCACTAACATCAATTGTTACGGTTATATCTACTTCGTCTCCACCAAATGTTCCTTTGATTTCAACAGAACATGGTGCAAATATGCTTTGTTCATAACTATTAATGTGTTCTTTATCGGAATTTAAAAAAAATGCTCCTAAAGATAATTGGCTTGCTAATAACAAGGTTAAAAATGTTTTCATAATTTTAATATTTTAAATGAGTTTTTATTATATCCCAGCAAAAGAACTTAACAACTTACCAGCAGCTTTTGCACAACTACCTAACCATCCTACTTCTACAGTTACAACCACATCAACCTCAATACCATTGTAAGTTCCTTTGATTTCAATTTCACAATCTTTAAAGTCAGAATTATCTAAAACAGTAACAGGTATTGGTTCAGAAACTTTTGAATTTGATTCAAGATTAATTGGCGAAGCTGTTATTGAAAAGATAACAGCAAAAATGAGCAATAATTTTTTCATAATTTTAAAATGTTTTAGATTATTATTCAGTTTGAGCTTTTAGTACTTTACCAGCTGCTACAGCGCAATCATCTGCTTCTACAGTTACAACCACATCAATAGGTTTGCCATTAAATGTTCCTTTAATTTTTATATTACATTCTTCAAAATAATTCGCACCTTCAATTTTATCAATGCTTGTAAAACTCATTAAACTTAATGATAATAAAAATATTAGGCATAAAAATACTTTTTTCATAATTTTTGATTTTAATATCCACTTTAGTTCAGTAGATAGAGTTAGTAATAATTTAATTACAAAGTCAGAATTACAAAGTCAGAATTACAAAGTCAGAATTACAAAGTCAGAATTACAAAGTCAGAATTACAAAGTCAGAAATACAAAATTTAAAAAAACCAGTACTGGTATAATTTATTGGATGATCAATCCAAAGGTGCCTTTATATAATAAAGTTAGAGACTTTGTAAAAAAACTAACAGTTAGTATTTTAAGGCAAAACAAATTTATAAATAAATTTAAAAAAATAGATATTCTTTTTTTTGATTATATCTATTAATTATATTATGTTTGATAGCTTGAAATAGCTTGTTTTGCTGGAAAGTACGGAAAAACCGTAACGATCTTGTGGTTTTTTTGTAAGAAACTTTAACACTTTTAATACTAAAAAAAGATAATCATTTGTTTTTTTGATGAAAAACTTAAGTGAAATCTTATAAAAGTAAGAATTTCTTAACAAGTACATTTTAGCTTTTGAGTTTTACTGAAAGTAATAAAAAATGTATTAGCAATTGTATTGATCTCCTTTTGTTTCTCAAAATATTGTATAAACCCTATCTCATAACCTGTTAAAAAATGAAATACCTGTCATTGCAGTAATTTTGACTAATCCAACTTATCTGTTAATTTTTTAAATACTTTTTTTGGATCTTTGTTTTCGTACAAGATTGAATATACTGCATTAATAATAGGAAGTTGTGTTTTCTTTACATTGTTTTTATTGAGTAAAAAAGCACTCTTAGCAGCATAATAACCTTCAGCAACCATATTCATTTCCATCTGCGCAGATTTTACGGTATAACCTTTACCAATCATGTTTCCAAACATTCGGTTTCTAGAAAACACAGAATAACCGGTAACTAATAAATCTCCAAGATATGCCGAGTTATTAATATTGCGTTTCATTTTGTGCATCTTTTTAATAAAGCGTTTCATCTCTCTAATGGCATTACTCATTAAGACACTCTGAAAATTATCTCCATAACCTAAACCATGAGCAATCCCAGCCGCTATAGCATATATGTTTTTTAGCATTACGGCGTATTCAGTGCCAATAATATCATCACTAATCTTAGTTTTAATATAGTCGCTAGATAAATTTTGCGCAATCATTTTTGCTTTTTGTGCATCCGCACAAGAAATAGTAAGATAAGATAAACGCTCTAAAGCGACTTCTTCGGCATGACAAGGACCAGCAATAACAGCAATATTTTCAAAAGGAATATTGTACGCGTTATGAAAATGCTCTCCAACTAACAATCCGGTTTCTGGAACAATCCCTTTTACAGCAGACACTACAATTTTGTTACTTATGTTTATGGTAAGTTTTTGCAATTCAGAATAAATAAATGCGGAAGGAATAACAAATATAAGTACGTCTGCATATTTTGCAATCTCATTGATATCATTACTCAACTTTAATTGCTCAGTATTAAATTCAACAGAACTTAAATAACTAGGGTTATGCTGTTCTTTTAAAATATGTTCTTTTACAGGTTTACTACGCATATACCAACCGATTTCTGTTTGGTTTTCGCAAAGCATTTTTGCAATAGCTGTAGCCCAACTTCCTGCACCAAAAACAGCATATTTTGTAGAATCCTTCATAGATATACTAATAATTAAAACGTATCAAAAATACAGGATTTTTTTAAAACAAAGATGACTTGTGTATCTCATGTATAGTATAGGATAATTATCGATTATAGTTAATTTGTACTCAAGGTATAGCCATTGTTAAACCTAATACTACTCTACAAGATTTCTGGAAATGATTTCCTTAAAACATTAACAATAGATTATGATTTATTTGACAATGATTTTTTTGAACTCAACGTTATAAATGAAAGAATACAAGAAGCTAAATTTTGGTTGGTTATTTAGTTTCCAAAACGCTCAGTTAAGCTATATGTTTACTGAGCGTTTTCTTGTTTTGAACCTTTTTGAATAGTCAATATCTTTTTTGGCAGTAGAAATTCACCTTTAGTCGAAAGCGCATATGATTAGTCGTAAAAAAACGTTGGTTAACGATTAATTAATAGAGAAACAAGGCGTTACAATACTTTTGGACTGAACCCAAATTGACTTAATCATGAAAAAAATTATTTTTATCCTTGCTGCGGCTGCACTTCTAGCTACTGCGTGTACATCTGAAAGTTCTATCGAGGAAATTGAACAAACCGAAAATAATTATAGTAATTTAAGTTACACAATGGAAGCCTCTAAAAGGAGTGCTTCTAGAGGAACTTTGGACGAGTTTCCTTGCGTTTTAAAACCATTAATAGCAGGTCAACATATAGATGCTGGTGTAGTTTCTTTTGATATAGATGGAGATGAGATTATAATCTCTTATGAGACTAATGAAGATTGGGATATATCTGCAGTACACTTTAGTATTAGTGCATGTGATAATTTAAGTTTTCCATCTACTGGATCTGGAAACCCAAAAATAGGACGATTTGAATATGCTTCTGAACATGAAGATAATGTAAACGAAATATCTTATTATTTTAATGCTGAAGAATTAGGCGACCAATTTTGTATTGCTGCGCATGCTGTAGTAGAGAACGAAAATGGTGACCAAGAAACCGCATGGGCTGAAGGAGAAGATTTTGGTGGAAGAAGTTGGGCAATGTATGCCACTATAGACTTATCTGGTTGTAGAGCAACACCAGTGAGGTAAATTAAAAAACATTACTGAACCGCAAATAATAATGTTAAAAGGAGGATTCTTGAAAAAGAACTCTCCTTTTATTTTTTTGTCAAATAAGCTTGCAAGGCTTCAAAATCATATGGTTTAGCTAAAATGGTCTTTTTAGCATCTAAAAGAAAATATGTTGGTGTTGCTGCAATACTATAAGTTTCTACTATAGGATTTTCCCATTTATTTAAACCAATACCATGAATAAAATCGGGGAAGTTTTTAATTTCTTTATCCCAAGTAGAGCGATTGTCTTCAAGACCAAAAGCAATCACTTTTATATTGGGTTGCGTCTCTAATAATTTTTTGACCATTGGTAATTCACTAAGGCAATGTCCACAAGTACTACTCCAAAAAATAAGGAGATATTGGTCGCTGTCTTTTAAATCGGATAATCTTAGTGTATTAGGTGTAGATATAATTTCAAAATCTGGGGCAATAGACCCAACAGATACATTTTTATAACTTGTAAGTGTTTGCTCTAAAACGGTGTCATTTGTAGCCTTAGCAATATCAAAAAGGTATTTGTCCGAAATATAGTTGGCAATATCATGATTGTCTTGTTGTGCAAATTGTTCCCATAATAATCTTAACTGCGTACTTTTTATTTCATCAGAATAATTATTAAGCTTATTAACAAGTATTTCAATAAGCTCTTTATAGGAGTTAGAGTCAGATGAAGAAGATAAACCAAAAATAAATGCATTAACACGGTCTCTAATAAAAGTAGAACTTTGTAATAATGTGTTGCTGAAATCTATATTATTAAAATACGTATTTTTTAAATTTTCAGAATAGGTAGATACATCCTGAAATCCTTCAGGTATATAAGGTTTGTTAGATGTAATAAAAGTTTTAACTAAAGCTTCTTTGGCTTCATCTTCGTAGACCAATTGTGTGTCTTTTAATGTTTTAAAAATAGCATCAAAACCCTTTTTATCAACGTTTTCTTTTGTATAATAATTGCTAATTGTTTGATTAACCATTTCCATACTCTTTAAGTAAGAGTTCCAAAGTTTATTTTCTATAGATTCAGTAAACTCAACGCCATTATCAAAACTAAAATTGAAAGCAACATCTTCTTTTCCGTTATAGATAAAATCGAAATTATTTTCTTCAGGAGGAACCGCATAGACTATTTTATATATACCAGGTTCTGCCGATTCATCTAATTTAATAGTGAAATTACCAAGACTATCTAGCTTTGCACGTTCAACATAATCTGCTCCATCTGTAGTGGCTCTATACAAAAAAGCGTATGTAAAATCTGTAGCGGGTGAAAATGTCCCATGTATCTGTTGTTGGGTAAACCCTAAGAAAGGAGAAATTAGAATCACAAAAATTAATTGTTTCATTGGATTTATTTTTTATACAAATTTAATATTCAAAAATTAAGCCAAAGGTATTACACCTTACTTTTTTCTCGATAATCGAGATTTAAATACTTAGTGATTTATCTTAAAACCAAAAACGGTTTTCTTTTAATACTTTTTGTTATTGCTCCGAAGTTGTTTTCTAGACCGAAAACTTTCTATGATTACGGTAGAAATAATTAGTAAACCTCCCCAAAAGGTATTCCAGTTAGGAATTTCTTTTAAGAAAAAGTAAGCGATAATAATTCCAAAAATAGGTTGCGCACTTGCAATAATACTTGCGGTACTTACTTTAAAATATGTTAAACTATTAACAAACATCGTATGTCCTATAGCTGTGGTTAATACCGCTAATAGTATTACGTATGGAAATTGTGTTTTTATACCCGAAGTATCCATATAATATAGCGTCGGAGATAAAATTAGGGTTAATATTAAAACCTGATAAAACATTAGTGCTGTTCCGTTATATTTTGAGACATGTTGTTTTAGTATAAGCGTTCTTAATGCATAACAGACTGCAGAAAGCAACCCTAATAAAAGGCCTTTTAAATCATTGTTTTCTATATTAAATTCAGGAGCTAAAATATAGATGCCTACTAAAACCAATGTGCCTAGTAGAATATGTGTAGGATCGAATTTTACCTTAGAAAAAGCAGGCTCTAATAAGGCTGTTATTACTGGAAATGTAAATAATGATAGCATACCAATTGCAACATTAGATAGTTTTAAAGCATAGAAATAGGTAATCCAATGTGCACCCATAAAAACAGCGCTAATAACAAAGGGTAACTGATCTTTAACACTTACTTTCAGAGAAATTTTTTTATAAAAACAAAATGCTAATAAACAGATAGCAGCTAATGCAGATCTCCACCATACTAACACAGGCGCAGGTATGGCAATAAACTTACCTAAAGCTCCTGAGGTACTAATAAAGAGCGTAGCTAAGGTTAGCCAAAACACATGTTTTATATGACTATTCATATCTGAGATAATGTATTAAGTGCTTTTTTTGTGGATTTTATGTTTTCAAACGTAAGTAATAACCGCAGGCCAGATCTGGTTTGTTTTTCTTTCATTTTACAAGCTTTAGGGTTAGCTTGAACAAATTGTAAAACACGTCCAAAGTTATTACTTTGGTAAAATGCACTTTGCTGATCTTGAATAAAATACCCGATCAACTTATGTTGTTTCATAATAAGCTTTTCTATACCTAGATCTATAGCTAGCCATTTTAAACGGACACTATCTAGTAAATCTAAAACTTGAGTTGGCAACTCGCCAAAACGATCTACAATCTCAGTTTCAAACTGTAGTAATTGTTCTTCCGTTTTTATCTCATTAAGCTTAGTGTATAGATTTAGACGTTCTGTAATATTATTAACATAATCATCAGGGAAAAGCAATTCAAAATCAGTATCAATAGTAATGTCTTTAACGTATTGTTTTGGTTTGCCATCGTCTTTATAGAGATCTGCAAATTCAGATTCTTTAAGCTCTTCAATAGCTTCATTTAATATTTTTTGATAGGTATCAAAACCAATATCATTAATAAAACCACTTTGTTCTCCTCCTAATAAATCTCCTGCACCTCTAATTTCTAAATCTTTCATAGCAATATTAAAACCACTACCTAGTTCTGTAAATTGCTCTAATGCAGAAATACGTTTACGCGCATCATTGGTCATGGCAGAATACTCTGGGGTGATGAAATAGCAAAAAGCTTTTTTATTACTACGACCAACTCGTCCTCGCATTTGATGTAAATCGCTTAACCCAAAATTATTAGCATTATTAATAAAAATAGTATTTGCATTTGGTACGTCTAAACCACTTTCTACAATAGTTGTACTTACTAAAACATCAAACTCTCCATTGATGAAAGCCAACATTAACTCCTCGAGTTTTTTACCGTCGAGTTGCCCATGTCCAATACCAATTTTTGCATCTGGCACCAAACGTTGAATCATACCAGTAACCTCTTTTATATTTTCTATTCTATTATGGATAAAAAATATTTGACCTCCACGCTGAATCTCATAACTCACAGCATCTCTAATTGTTTCTTCATTAAAACGAATAACATGACTCTCAATAGGATAACGATTTGGCGGAGGTGTAGTAATTACAGACAAATCTCTTGCTGCCATTAAACTAAACTGCAATGTTCTAGGTATTGGTGTAGCAGTTAAAGTAAGAACATCTACATTTTCTTTTATAGTTTTTAAGCGCTCTTTTACAGCAACTCCAAATTTTTGTTCTTCGTCAACGATGAGTAAACCAAGGTTTTTAAACTTCACGTTTTTATTAGCGAGTTGGTGCGTACCAATAATAATATCTACGCGTCCTTTTTCTAAACCTTCAAGAGTTTCTCTTTTTTCTTTAGCTGTTCTAAATCGGTTAAGGTAATCTACTGTAACTGGGAAGTCTTTTAAACGTTCTTTAAACGTGCGTGAATGTTGATAGGCTAAAATGGTTGTTGGTACCAATACGGCAACTTGCTTTCCATTATCAACAGCTTTAAACGCAGCTCTTATAGCCACTTCAGTTTTACCAAAACCGACATCTCCACAGACTAAGCGATCCATAGGACGTTCACTTTCCATATCTGCTTTTATATCGGCAGTAGAAGTGATTTGGTCTGGTGTGTCTTCATAAACAAAAGACGCCTCTAACTCATGTTGCATATGACTATCAGGCGCATATTGAAACCCTTTCTTTAGCTTACGTTTTGCATAGAGTTTAATAAGATTAAAAGCAATTTCTTTGACTCTAGATTTTGTTTTCTGTTTTAGCGTTTTCCATGCTTTGCTTCCTAATTTATATACTTTAGGAGGTTTGCCATCTTTACCATTAAACTTTGTGATTTTATGTAATGAATGAATGCTTAAATACAAAACATCGCGCTCACCATAAACCAGTTTTATAGCTTCTTGCTTTTTACCTTCAACATCTATTTTTTGTAATCCACCAAATTTACCAATACCATGATCAATATGCGTAACATAATCATCAATCTCTAAGTTGGTTAATTCCTTTAGAGTAATGGCTTGTTTTTTGGCATACCCATTTTTTAAGTGAAATTTATGATAGCGATCAAAGATTTGATGATCGGTATAAACAGCTATTTTATTGTTAGAATCTATAAAACCCTGATAGAGTGAAATTACAATTGTTTTATAATGTACCTTTTGCTCTTCGTGGTCGTTGAGGTCACTCGAAGCGAAAATATCATGAAACCGTTTGGCTTGCTGCTCACTAACACAGGCAATATAATTGGTAATGCCTTGTTGGTGGTTAGTATTTAAATCTTCAATTAAAAGATTGAATTGCTTATTGAAAGAAGGTTGCGGTTTAGTATTAAATTCGATTAACTGATTATTGAACAAAGTCGAATGGTTGCTGAGCAAAGTCGAAGCACCAAATTCTATAGTATTATAATCTAAAAGCTGACGCTTTAGTAATTCTGAATTACAAAACAATTCATCGGGTGATGCATGTTTAATATCTTCAGAAAGCGTATTAAAAGCTTCAGTGGCTTTTTCGTAAAACATTTCAATTTTAGAAAATAAAACATCTGCATTTTTTAAAAACACTACTGTTTTTGAAGCCATATATTTCAAAAAACTTTCGCGTTTATCTTCAATAAATTTATTAGCTACATTAGGGATAATGCTTACTTTTTTAATACGATCTGTAGAGAGTTGTGTCTCTACATCAAAAGTTCTAATGCTATCCACTTCGTCTCCAAAAAATTCAATTCGGTAAGGTTCATCATGAGAAAATGAAAATACATCGACAATGCCACCTCTAACAGAAAAATCACCAGGTTCGGTAACAAAATCTACACGTTTAAACTTGTACTCAAACAATACCTCATTAACAAAATCTATAGACAAATCATCTCCAACAGTTACTTTTAAAGTATTTTTTTCAAGCTCTCGTTTGGTGACCACTTTTTCAAAAAGCGCATCAGGATAAGTAACAATAAGTGATGGTTTTTTTCTGGAATTAATGCGGTTTAATACTTCGGCGCGTAACAACACATTAGCATTGTTGGTTTCTTCAATTTGGTAAGGGCGACGATAACTTCCTGGATAAAAAAGAACATCTTTACTGTTAATAAGCTGCTCTAAATCGTTGAGATAATATGCAGCTTCTTCTTTATCATTAAAAACAACAACAAAAGGTTTATTTGCAGTTTTAAAAGCTTCTGCCAAAACTATCGAAAGTGAGGAGCCGATAAGTCCTTTTAAATGTGTTTTTCCTTCAGTATTGGCAATAGTATTTTGCAGATTTTGCATTTGCAAAGTCTGTAAATAGTTCTGAGAAATTAATGTTTTACTCAATAATTGAGATTTAAAATGCGTCGATGTTTATATCTAAATATGTAAAAATGTTTTCCTTTAATAATGTTTAATGAGCTTTTTCTTCTGTACGTTACTCAAAAGCAAAATATTGGATTGCAAATATAAAATTTTTGAGGGCTTATTAATTGAAATAATCTATTATTAGATATATCTTTGCACCACTAAAAATTATAGATATGTCATTTTCAGAATTATTTGAAAGCGGATTTAAAAAACGAAACGAAGATCATTTTGCAGCGATTGTAAAAATAGCAATGAGCGATAATGTTATTGCAGAAGAAGAGAAAGCATTTTTAGATCGCTTAGCTACACGATTAGATATTACAGAGATTGAATACAAGCAGATTTTAAAAAATTATAAAACACATCCTTTAAATGCACCATTGTCTTACAATACACGTATAGAACGTTTATACGATTTAGCACGTATGGTTTGGGCTGATGATATTGAAGGTCCTAAACAACTTCGCTTATTAGAGAAACTTTGTGTAGGGATTGGGTTTAATGTAAAAAATGTAAAATACATTGCGGATAAAGCATTGACATTAGCACATGATAAATTAGATTTAGAAGCCTTTACGGATGAAATGAAAAATATGAATCAATAGAGAATATCTATTATTCATTTAATATAGTAAAGCGACAGCGAAAGCTCGTCGCTTTTTTTATGCGTTGTATTTATAAATATTTTGGGTTAAAGAAGTTGTTTCTAGAATCTTTAAAAATTAACAGATTTAATGTTCTTTTAATTTTCAACACTTTGTCGATGCAATATTGTTTTATGTCGAGGTTTTGACAACCTGTCATACGTAGTTTTACGTATAGTATGGCATACTTTATTGTTATAACTTTAAAAAGATCACTAACCTTAAGATACTGTTTACTAATTAAAAGACCTTGTTTACTCATTATCTATTGGGTTATGCATATCAACAACATAATTTTGAGTTATTAACCATTTAAATCAATTAGCTTATGAGAAACTATTTTAAAAATTATCCAAGAGGTATAATTCTACTTTTTGGAGCTTTGTTAATCATTTATGGATGTCAAAAAGATGAATCTTTCATAGAAGAAATTAATGAAAATAAAACAAAGTTTAATTTGATTTCTTTTAAAGAGTTCGCCGAAGACAAATCTCAGAATCTAGATTTACTGAACAAATCGATGAATATTTTAGCTATTAGCGATAATACCTTATCGAGAGAGACAGAGGTGATAATAAGTTCAATATAGATTCATCTAAAGTCGCAAAAATTGTTTATGATAACAGTTATAGCTCATATACATTCCCCATTATTTCAAATACAGAACCTAATGTAGTTAGTAATATATTCATTTCATTATCACCTAATGGAGTAGAAAGAACTTACCTTGTTGAATATAGAACTGATGTTGCGGTAAATACACTAACACAACGGACTCTAAAATACCATATTAGAGAAACACGCTTAACAAAATTAGTTAATCCGAATTTAAATTATGTAGGGAGAAGAGGAGAGACTTGTTTTGACATTATTACAACCACATACAAAGTTGCTTGTGATTTAGTAGGAGATAAACCTGATGAAGAACATCCACAGTGTTTTGATGAAGAGGGTCTTCCAATCACTGAGCCTGTTGTTACAGTTGAAACCATATGTGTTGGAGATAGTAATACTGGAGGTGATGGTGATGGCTATAATCCTTATGATAATCCTTATGATGAAGAAAATCCAGATAACACAAGTAGTGGCGGTACACCTGGTGATGGTTCTAACAATGAGCCTCATGAGTGTGAAGAAATACCGTCGTCTACATCTTTTCTTGTAGACGAAGGAGGTTGTGCGGAAGGACTAACTACTCCAATAATGTCGAATGATGAGGGTAATTGTGAAGAACTTAAAAAATTATTAACTCCAAAAGATCCAAATAATCAACACTCTGATATTCCTGGTGAAAATGGAGAGAATAAAAATATAAGAGAGGCGCTATTGAATATGCCAAATGAGATAGTTTCTTCATTTGAAAATGGATACGCTTTAATTAATTCTGGTAGTTTTAGCCAACCGCCAGTGGGTCATGGTCCTTTGGCAAAGGATTTAGAGGCTAGTGCTGATAATCATGTTTATCCACCTAGAGATGGACGAGTGTTTGGTATTATTCATTCTCATCAAAAGAATACTAACTCAGACCCTCTTGGTCAAAATCAATACGAACACCCTATGTTCTCTGCAGATGATTTTCTTTCATTAGTTACGATTAGAAATAATTATTCGCAAAACCTTGCGAATTTTGCTAATAGTGGAGATGAAATATTCACAGTTGTTTTATCAGTTAATATTTTTGGTATTGTTCATACTTATGCTCTAAAAATTGAAAATTCGGCGAAATTTGAAAATTTAAATAATATTTTAAGCAATAGAAAAGAGAGAAGGAAATTTAATAAAGAGCTTAAAAGAGAATATGAAGCTTTGACAAGAGGGAATAATCCTGATATTTCAGCTTTAAATTATGAAAAGACTTTTTTAAAATTTATAAGTAGCAATAACCATGACGTTGGATTGTCCTTATTTAAGATGGACGCTGAAGATGTAAATAATATTAAATGGAATAAATTATCTTTATCTGCAGATGAGAATTCTGTAAATGAAACACAACCTTGTCGATAAACTAAAAAACACAATTATGAAAAATATATTATTATTATTATTAACTTTTATAATATTGACTCTATCTTGTAGGGCACAATCACCAGTAGTAAATATAGATGCCACACCTTCTGAAACACCGGATGGTGCGTATTATAAAGACATCAATAATGATCTAGGTAGATTTGTAGGTACATGGGAATTCAATACAGGAAATAGATCATTTAGAATAGTTTTACGAAAAGTAGTGCAATATTTTGATGGTGATAATTACGAAGATCTTTTAATTGGAGAATATCGTTATGTAGAAAATGGTACTGAAATAATTAATACAATACCTTCACTAAATAATAATATTATTGATGCTTATGACCGTAATATTGTTGGAAATATCATAACTAGAAATAATGCTAAACCTGTGTGTTTAGATTGTAATGAAAGTGAAAGACGAATAGAACTTGTCATTGCTGACCCATTAAGGGCATATCTTACAACTCATGTCATAGTTTTAAGGTATATAAATTTTAATCAAATAACGGCAACTATAGCTACTACTCATGGGATTATATTACCACATGAAGGCTCACCAAAGGAATTACGAGTTCCTAATGGTGAATATACTATGGTAAAGGAATAAAAGGCTTTAATTAAAAAGAGAAAAGCAGTAAAAAACTACATTTAGTTAGTATTTTACTGCTTTTGACTATGTGGTATTTTGTTACAAATAATTAACTTCATTTTTGTTTTCTACATTTATAATTATAGTCAATGCTATAGCAAAACTACCTTAACTATAATTTATAGAACATGTTTTAAGAAAACATTTAAAAACTAAATCATATACATAATATATAAATGTTATGAAGAACAACTATTTTAAGAAAGCAATAATTCATGTTTCAATAATCTACTTTTATTTATTTACAATACTTCTATTGGTTGGATGCAAGAGCATAAATAAAATACATCGTTTATATTATGATAGGTATAAAACGGATGATGCATACTTTAAAATGGCAGATGTTATCAACCCCAAAAATCTTGATACCTTAATTTTTAATAAGGTGAATGTTTATTCTTATAATATTAAAAAGAATAATTCTATAAAGGATAGTTCACTAATAAATATTCAGTTTTTAAGCAAAGTGTTAAAAGATTTAGAACATAAAACTTATCCTATTATAACTGATAGTTTAGGAAGAGAAATTCAAAAAAATAGAGAAACAAGAAATGGAAAGATAATACCTATTTATAAGAAAAATTATTATGTAAGTTCTCAAATCAAAGAAATAATATATTACAACAATAGTGGTAGATTGTTTAGAAGCCATCTTCATTTTTATGATGCGTCTTCAAGATTATCTAAAATTGAAATTTATGATTTGTATCATCCTGAAAATCCTTTTTTAGAACAAGAAAATATTATTATATACAAGAAGAATTATAAAGAACAAGAAATTGAACTGCATTATAAAGATGATGAAAAAACGTTAGAAACTAGAATTATAAATAAATATAATCCTAAAGGAGAAAAGATATTTTATAAAGTTGAGCTTATAGATGAGAACGGGAGTACGGATCGTTTTTACGGAGAGAAATATTATTATGAGTCAAATTTTTTGATAGAGCAAGAAATTTTTAATTCAGAAAATATAACAAGTTTAATTTCTTATAAATACAACAAATATAATATGCCTATTGAAGTAAAATCTATTAGAAAAGAAACTAATGAGGTTATTTCTTTTTATAGATACTTCTACGAAAGTTACAACACAAAAAAATAAGTTAGCATTCAGCTTATAATAAATAACTCCTAATCAAGAATTCTATTTTTAAGCCGTGTAACGAAAACAATTGCTAGGCCTTGAAATATAAATTATTACTACTCTTCAATCATTTTATGCGTTACGCATAAATTCTTCGGCCTTTTCTACCATATTTTTACTGCCGCATATAAACGGTACACGCTCATGTAATTCAGTAGGTTCTATATCCATAATACGTGTAAAACCATCGCTAGCTTTTCCATGAGCTTGTTCAGCTAAAAATGCCATAGGATTACACTCATACAATAAGCGAAGTTTCCCTTTTGCATTTTTAGAACTTTTAGGATACATATAAATACCGCCTTTAATCATGTTTCTATGAAAATCTGAAACTAAAGACCCAATATAACGTGAAGTGTATGGACGATCTCCTTCTTCCATTTGACAATACTTTATGTAATCTTTTATGCCTTTTGGAAAATGGGTATAATTACCTTCATTAACTGAATAGATATTGCCATCTTTAGGGAATTCCATATCAGGATGAGATAAATAGAAAGTACCAATAGCTGGGTTTAATGTAAACCCATTAACACCATGGCCAGTTGTATACACTAACATTGTTGATGTTCCATAAACGACATAACCAGCAGCAACTTGTTGATTTCCTTTTTGTAAAAAATCGTCTATAGTAACCGGAGTCCCTACAGGAGTAATACGTCTATAAATAGAAAAAATAGTACCTACAGAAACATTAACATCAATGTTAGAAGACCCATCTAGCGGATCAATTAAAACCACATATTTATTTTGGTTGTTTTCATCCTGGCTATTAATAGCAATAAAATCATCTTCTTCCTCACTAGCAATACCACAAACAATATTTCTATTGGTTAATGTTTGAATAAACTTATCATTAGCATAAACATCTAGTTTTTGCTGATCTTCACCTTGTATATTGGTGTCGCCAGCAGCTCCAATAATATCAACTAAACCTGCTTTATTAACTTCATGATTGACCACTTTTGCAGCTAAACGAATAGAATTGATAAGACGAGAAAGTTCTCCAGAAGTGTACTTAAAAGACGATTGATTTTCAATAATAAATTCACCTAAAGTTTTATTTCTTCTAGACATGGAGTAGTGTTTAATTTATGAACACAAATATCGGATTTTTTAATCAACTAAAACGTTTTCGTTTGGAAAATAAATTGAAATGTAAGCTTAGTTTCTGTTATATTTGATGCACACTTTATTCACACATATGGAACAACCAAGACATGCTACTGAGGCAGATATGCCAAGAGTTTTAGAATTAATACAGGCATTAGCAGATTATGAGAAAGAACCTGATGCTGTAGAAATTACAATAGAAGATTTAATACGAGATGGCTTTGGCGAACAACCGAAATTTACTTGTTTTGTTATAGAAGTAGATAACAATGTTGAAGGTTTGGCTTTAGTATATCCACGCTATTCTACATGGAAAGGTCCTGTAATTCATTTAGAAGATTTAATAGTGAATGAAACTTTTAGAGGACATGGTTTAGGGACATTATTATTAAATGAAGTGGTTAAATACGGCCATAGTATAGGTGTAAAACGTATATGTTGGGAAGTCTTAGATTGGAACGAGTCCGCAATTACATTTTATGAAAAAAAAGGTGCAAATGTAATGCGCGATTGGGATGTTGTTCAATTAGATGAAGCAGGAATTAAAAATTATATAAGTAGTATTAATTAAAGGACTTCTCCTGATAGCTATCGGGATTTGCAGGAAATAAATATGAGAGTTTTTAAATTTGGTGGAGCATCGGTAAAAGATGCAAATGGGGTTAAAAATTTAGCAACCGTTTTAAAAAAAACAGGTTATAAAGACACACTCGTTATTATCTCAGCAATGGGAAAAACGACTAATGCTATTGAATCTGTTATTAAAACTTATTTTGAAGACAAAAATCAATTAAATGATGCTCTACAAGATGTCATAGATTTTCATAATCAGATATTAAAGAACCTTTTTGATAATGATAGGCATCAAGTTTTTGAACGCGTAAAATTTTTATTTAATGAGTTCGCACACTTTTTTAAAACCAATAAATCGCCAGATTATAGCTTTGTCTACGATCAAACTATTGGTTTTGGTGAGTTAGTGTCAACGACTATTATTAGCCATTATTTAAAGGAGATAGGTTTAGATAATCAATGGTTAGATGTAAGAGAATATATTAAAACAGATAATTACTACAGAACAGCAAATGTAGATTGGGAGACTACACAAAATAATATAAATTCTAATCTTAATAGATCTGTTTTAAATATTACTCAAGGATTTATAGCTAGTGATGCTAATAATTTTACAACCACTTTAGGTAGAGAAGGTAGTGATTATACGGCTGCAATTTTTGCCTATTGTTTAAATGCAAATAACGTTACAATTTGGAAAGATGTTCCAGGAGTTTTAAATGCAGATCCACGGCACTTTAAGCACGCGCAGTTGCTCAATCAAATCTCATATAGAGAAGCTATTGAATTGGCATTTTATGGAGCTTCAGTTATTCATCCTAAAACATTACAGCCATTACAACAAAAAGAGATTCCATTATATGTGAAATCATTTTTAGACCCAGAAGGTAACGGCACCTGTGTTAAAAAAGGGAAGTCATTAGATCCAGAAATTCCTTGTTTTATTGTAAAAAAGAACCAAACTTTAATTGCATTATCCTCTTTAGACTTTTCATACATCGTAGAAGAAAATATTAGTGAAATTTTTAGACTTTTACATTTTTATAAAATGAAAGTAGATGTCATTCAAAATTCAGCAATTAGTTTTTCAGTTTGCGTAGATAATATATACAATAACCTCGAAAAATTGTTGCAGCACTTAAAGGCAAAATTTAAAGTAACATGTGTCAATAATGTTAATCTATATACTATAAGGCATTATGATGAAAATGCCATTAAAATGTTAGAAACTGATAAAACAGTGTTGTTAAAACAATTAACTCAAGAGACTGTACAGATGGTAACAAAGTGATTATCTTTTTGAAAAACTCATGAAATATCTAAAGGAAAAGAAACGTTTCGAAGCAAGTATAGAACTATTTAAACCTCGATTATCGAGCAAACATTCATTACATTTGTTTTATGTCTAAATCATCTCATTCAGGATTAGTAAGTGCTAAAGAAGTTGCTAAAGCAATCAATGCGGACAAGTATGGATTTCTAGGTACTTTTGCAGGTTGGATATTGATGAAAATCTTAAAAATTTCTACCTTAAATAGAATCTATAACCGTAATAAGCATTTAGAAAAATTAGAATTTTTAGATGGTATTTTAGATGAGTTTCAGATTAAGTTTGAAATTCCAGACGAGGATTTAAAGCGCCTTCCTAAAGAAGGGCCATACATTACAATTTCTAATCATCCGTTAGGAGGAATTGATGGTATTTTGTTATTAAAATTAATGCTAGAGCAGCGTAACGATTTTAAGATTATTGCTAACTTTTTATTGCATAGAATAGAGCCATTGAAACCTTATATAATGCCAGTTAATCCTTTTGAAGACAGAAAAGACGTCGCTAGTAGTATAAGAGGATTTAAAAATGCCATTATGCATTTAAGAGATGGTCATCCACTTGGTGTTTTTCCGGCAGGAGAAGTCTCTACATATAGAGACGGAAAACTAGTTGTAGATAAAGAGTGGGAAGAAGCTGCAATGAAATTGATACAAAAAGCAGAAGTACCAGTAGTACCTATTTATTTTCATGCAAAAAACAGTCGATTATTTTATAGGCTTTCAAAAATTAGCGACACACTTAGAACGGCTAAATTACCTTCAGAGCTTTTAACACAGAAACGACGAATTATAAAAGTAAGAGTAGGACGACCAATTTCAGTAAAAGATCAACAAAGCCATCAAAACCTAGCAGATTTTTCGGAATTTTTAAGAAAGAAAACCTATATGCTATCTAATGCTTTTGAAGATAAACTTAAGATTTTAGATAACATTCAATCGACTTTAAAAGCACCAAAAGCACCGCCAAAACGGATAGTAACTCCCGTAGATTCGCACCTTATGATTGAAGAAATTGACCTTTTAAAGGAGAAAGATGGTCGGTTGCTTAAAAGTAAAAATTACGAGGTCTATTTAGCGGCAGCTGAAAATATTCCAAATATTTTAAGAGAGATTGGAAGGCTAAGAGAAATTACATTTAGAGAAGTAGGTGAAGGTACAAACGAGGCCATAGATTTAGATACTTTTGATACGTATTACCATCATATGTTTTTGTGGGATGACGAAAAGAAAGTATTAGCAGGTGCTTATAGAATGGGTTTAGGATCTAAAATTTTTGAGCGTTTCGGTATTGATGGATTTTATTTGCAAGATTTATTTCGTTTTGAGCCCGAGTTGCATAAAATGATGAGCGAATCTATAGAATTAGGCCGTGCATTTATCATTAAAGAATACCAACAAAAGCCAATGCCTTTATTTTTATTATGGAAAGGCATTGTCCATACAACATTACGTTATCCAGAGCATAAATTTTTAATCGGAGGAGTTAGTATAAGTAATCAGTTTTCAAACTTTTCTAAAAGTTTAATGATTGAGTTTATGAAATCACATTATTACGATCCGTATGTGGCACAATATGTTCATCCTAAAAAGGAGTTCAAAGTAAAACTTAAAGATGCAGATAAAGATTTTGTGTTTGATTCTACTGAGGCCGACTTAAACAAGTTTGATAAGATTATTGATGAGGTAGAACCAGGAGCATTGCGTTTACCTGTTTTACTTAAAAAGTATATAAAGCAAAATGCAAAATTAGTAGCATTTAATGTAGATCCATTATTTAATAATGCCGTAGATGGGTTGATGTATATAAAAATTGCAGACTTGCCGGAAAGCACAGTACGACCTGTAATGGAAGAATTCCAAGCAGAGTTAGAGCGTAAATTTATGGAACCCAATGATAAGTAATAAGCTTACATTTTTGTTTTTTTTATGCAGTGTTAGTTTTGTATTTGCTCAAACACTTACAGGTAAAGTTGTTGATGCAACGACTAAAGAACCATTAGAAACGGTTTCCGTTTATTTTGATAATACCACAATAGGAACGACAACAAATGAGAGTGGAGAATTTTCTATAGATTATACAGAAGCTGTGCAATCGGTTTTAGTGATTTCTTATTTAGGTTACGAAAAAGTTTTAATATCAAATTATAGAAATCAATCAGAACTAAATATAGAGCTAAAAGAATCGGTTAATCAATTAGACGCTGTTGTCATTGACACAGATGATGGCATGTCTAGAGAAATAAAATTGAGATGGTTTAGAAATGAATTTTTAGGGAAATCAGAGAATGCTAAATCGTGTAAAATTTTAAATGAAAAAGATATTAAACTTAGATTTAATAAACGCGAAGGCGTTATAACAGCATGGTCTAATACACCGATATTAGTAAGAAACAAGAATCTACAATACGAAATAAGTTTTGATATCATTGATTTTGAGATTACGTTAGGAAGTTTTAATGCAAGATCTGTAGTGTATTTAGGAACATCATTCTATAAAGATCTAAATGATAAAAATAAAAAGAAAATTGTCAATGCTAGAGCAAAGACATATAAAGGATCGATACAACATTTTATGAGAGCCTTATATGAGAAGCAACTCACTGAAGAAGGCTACATATTTGGCAAAGAAGGCTATAAAGTTAAGCCGTATGATTATTTTATAATTTCTGATACTATTGATGATTTTGGCACTAAAACAGTTAGCCTAAAAGAAAGCAGGTTGGGTATTTTCTATAATGATATCGTAGAATCTGTAATACAAGTATCTGTGGATAAGTTTAATGTTGATAAATACGGAAACTACAACCCTATCCCAAATGTCTTATTTGGAGGAAATATGGGTAAACAACGTTTAGCGGATTCATTGCCTTTAGATTATGGGTTAGATTTAACCAACTAAATTTTCAGCAACAAAATCTTTAAAATAGCTTTTAATCTCATTTCTAGCTTTTAAAAAAGCAGCATGTTTTTCTGAGTCTGTACCTTCAACTTTAGACGGATCAAAAAAATTGTGATGCAATCTTAAAGCGTTTTTACTAGGTATATAAGGACAATTCTCATTAGCGTGATCACATACCGTAACAATGAAATCAAAGTCAACATCGTCATATTCATCAACATGGTTAGATGTATGATGATCTATAGAGATATTATCTTCTTTCATAATTGCTAAAGCACCAGGGTTTAAACCATGTGTTTCAATACCTGCGCTATAAACGTTTAATTGATCTGCAGCAAAATGATTTAGATAACCATGAGCCATTTGACTACGGCAAGAGTTGCCTGTACATAAAACGAGTATATTCTTCTTTTTCATATTTATTTCAATAATTAAATAGATTTCTGCCTTTGCAGAAATTTGTTAACAACAACCGCTTCCAGGTTCACAAGAGGCTTGTATCGTTGCATCAACAGTTTCAGGAATACCACAAAGCTCTTTGGCTTTACAGTCCGTTTTTTCAATGGCTAATTTAAAGATTAGATGACCATCTTGTATGATGTAATCATTAACAAAAAGTTGTGCCGTATGAAAATTTGCATTGCTATATTCAAACTTTACTTCAGACTCTAAATCGTAAGCTTTCATGCGTTCTACTTTTTTAAGAATACTCAATGCTTTGTATGCAGACATGTGTTTTTTAGTAGGTGACTCAGAAGGGCTTTCCCAAAGCTGGATGATAGTTTCGTTCCAAGAATCTGCTTGGGCGCCACAATCCACAGAATCTACAGCAATGTGTTTTACCTCTGTAATATGATAGTTGCCTGCAACATAAAGGTTAGGAAGGTATTCAAACAACAATGTTTTTCCTTGATGATCTTTTAGAATATTTAATAAGTTTTCTGTAGTCATGATTTTTAATGTTTAGTTTAACAGCAATTAGCCTTTGTTGTAGCAAAAAAGGAATTTAGTAAAACTTGAAGGTCTTTAAAGCGTTCTATATTGATATCATAGCATTTACTATTGCCTTTAAAAGTCCCTCTGATGATGCCAGCCTTGTTTATAACTTCGAGATGTTGAGAAACGGTTGCTTGAGACAATCCAATTTCAGAAACAATATCGTTACAAATACAAGTGTCTTCTTTGCTAATATAAAGCAGTATAGCTACACGAGCTGGGTGCGAAAATACTTTAGCAATTTCAGCGACTTCGATACAATAATTAGAATGAATACTATTTTTTGAAGCGCCCATTAGTGTTTACTTTGGTGTAAAGATAAAACAATTTTAGTAATATTGCAATATTGCGATTATGTATTATTTAAAAAAAGCCTAAATTAAATTTTCAGGCTTTTAATTCTATATAGTTAGAACCAAGGTTTTTTACCAACTTGATACGTGTTGTAGAATTCTTCGTCTGATTTTGTGAGATATATAATACCTTCAATTAGTCCTATAATATATATTATCATTGAAGGAATACCACATAAAAACCATCCTACAACGGTTGCAATAAGCATTATTATGCCTTCTTTATTATATCCTAATATAAATTTATGTATACCAAGAGAGCCAAATAAAATGCCTAGCACTCCTGCTAATACTTTTTTGTTGTCACCTGTAACGTTATCAAAGGTTTCTTTAGCGCTATCTACAAATTCAGAAGCTGTTTCTTTGGCTTCTTCAGCAAATTCAGAAGCTTTTTCCTTTGCCTCTCCTGCTAATTCACTAGCCTTATCAGCTGCTTTTTTAGCGTTTTCTTTTACATCTCCGATCATATCGTTTAGATCGTCGCTTAAATTTTTATTTTCTTCAGACATAATTATGAATTATTAATGTGTTTAAATTTACAGAAAACTTTTATTAGTTGCCAAACAAACGTTTAAAGAAACCTTTGGCTTTCTCATTGACTTCTGTTAAAGTTTCTTTAGCATCTTCGGCAAAATGCTCTAGTTTTTCGCTTGCTACCTCTGAATAGGCATCAGCTTTTTCTGCCACTTTACCCAAAACTTCTTTAGCATCTTCTTTAAATTCTTCAAACTTCTCTCCAGCTTCACTAGCTAATTCTTTTGCTTTAATTTTTGCTTCAGATAGATTTTCTTTAGCAACATCAGCAAATTCCTCTAACTTTTCTCCTGCATCGTTAGCAATTTCTGAAGCTTTTTCTTTTACAGTTTCAAAAGCTTCTTTAGCCTCAGCTTTAAGTTTTTCAGTTTTATCTTCTTCAGTTGGTTTAGGTGAATTTAAGTTGTCATAAATATCGTCTTCAATATGTTCCTGCTTTTCTGTCATCATTTCTGTATTAGTATTGTGTATTATATAGGTAGCAAGATTTTAATTTTTGTTACAAAAATGCTTTGTCTATAGGCTCCCAAAGTTCAATTTTATTACCATCATTATCTAGTATCCAACCAAATTTGCCATAATCGTATTCTTCCATGTCTCCTACTATTGTGACACCTTCTTCTTTTAAAGTCACTAATAATTCCTTTAAATTTTCAACTCTGTAGTTAAACATAAAGTCTTTTTTAGAAGGCTCATAGTATTTGGTGTCTTTTGCAAAAGGACTCCATTGTGTACTGCAATCGTTTCCTTCTTTGTCTTTCCACCAAAACGTACAACCATAATCGTCTGTATTAAAACCTAAATGCTTTTTGTACCAATCTTTACTTGCTTTTGGATCTTTTGTTTTAAAAAATAAACCTCCAATACCTGTAACACGTTTTTTCATCTATTTTTAATTTTTGTATTAAAGTTGTTGTTTTTTGAAATCTAAATTTAAAGTGGTTTGAAATATTAAACGATTAAAATTTTGATTAGGGCTATTGATTCTAAAATACGCAACTCTAAAATTTATTTTCTTATCTGTTTTATAGGTAATTCCACCTCCTAGCCAATTTTGAGCAAAAACAGGGCTTTCTGTGTTTAAAAAAACTTCATCAAAGATATCTACAACTAATTTTCTGTTTATAGGAATCTTTAACTGTAACAGATACCTAATCCAATGTTCAGTATCATTACCATCAACTCTATTAAAAAAACGATGCTCTATACGATAACGATGAAGAACATTTATAAACCCTATGTTTTGGGTTAAATTGAGATCTTCAAATATGCGTTGTTCAATAAACTTTGGTGGCTGGTTAGATATAAATGATGGGTCAGTTTCAAAATAAGCATAACCGACTCTAACCGAAAAGTTTTTATGGAATGTATACTCTAATCCTGCTCTAAATTTAAATTGCTGTAATTCTTTTATAAACTGGTAATATCGAAACTGCGTTTGTGTATTTAATTTTAGCTTAGAATCTAATGTTGTATTAACACTAAAAACATACCAAGAACCTAGTTGATCTTCAGCTAGATCTTGAGAATAACTTATACTAGTAGTAATACATAAACTTATAAATAATAAAGCGATCTTATGAGTCATAAAAGGATAGATTTATATCCGCTAAAATAAAGAACTTATTTTTTCTTAATCGCTTTTTCATAAATATCAACCCATTCTTCTGAAGACATTTTTGCTACCAGCTGCCCTATTAATTCATAAGGAATATCTTCTGTCTTTTTGAAACGCACACAGCTTTTTCCCATGTCTAATTTGTATTTACAATGTTTAGGGTATTCTGTTGTAAACCAATTTAACAGTTCTTTTTTTGCGTACATGCCCATATGATAAACTGCAACAAAGTTTTTCTGGGAAGCAATATTTATAAATGGTAAAGGCAGTTTAGTATCACAATGATAACCTGCAGGATATATAGAGTGTGGCACATAAAACCCTATCATATTATAATTCATACCTTCTTCAAACCCTTTTGGCAAGTTTTTTAAAATAACTTTTCTAAGTTTTTTAATTGATGCCTGACGCTCATCTGGTAACTGACTGATATAATCTTCTGGAGAATCTGCTTTGTATTGCATAATACTTAATTTTTACGTTGAAGAATAAGGCCTGAAATTAATGAGATAATAAACCCTATAATTACCACAGATATAAACATAATGAAAGCCATAAAACCAGATCCGCCATAATCATCCATTTGCTGCTTTAATTCAGCGCTTTTAATTTTTAGTTCTTCAGAGGATAATGTTGTTTCCATTTTTTTTACAGAATACTCATAATATTCAGTTGCAAAATCAGGGTTTATTTGAGTGGTATAGATATAATCGAAAATTGCAACTCCGGCAGCAGAAAATAATGCGATGAGCATGCCAATACCTATAGCTTTACCTAACGTTACTTTACCATTATTTACCTTGCCTCTGTAATGTTTAATGCCAAAGTAGACAAACAATAATGAGAGCACCATTGCTGTATAGCCAAAAAGTTCGCCATAATCAAAATCTACTCCCATTCCGAATATAAATGGTAATCCAAATAGTATAAATCCACTTAGTAAACCATAAAGGCCATATTTTAAAACTGTGTTTTTCATTTTAAAAAGAATTAAAGATTAATAGACTTCAAAATTAATAATGAAGCGGTTTTAAAGACTCATACTAAAGTACCAATTGCGTCATACTTTAGTCTAAAAATACTAATTTCTAATAATATGAATCTCTTTTGCAATTTGAAGTGCTTGAGTTCTGCGCTTGGCGTTAAGTTTTACTAATAAACTCGATACATGTGTTTTTATGGTGCTTTCTGAAAGAAATAAATGTTCTGCAATTTCTTTGTTAGATAAGCCTTCTGCAATTTTTTGAAGTACTTCATATTCGCGTTTACTAATATCGAGTTGTTCTATTTTTTTATAATCTATTTCAGAATTCGTGTTTACGGATTTATGAAGCGTTTTTTTATTAATATAAACTCCAATAATAAAGAACACAATAGCAATAAGAGCAATACCGATTTCGGTTCTTAGATTACCAGAAACCATGGAGTATTGACTTAATTGAAAAAAAATAATCAAGGCAATGATAAGTAATGAAAAAACAAGAATGGTTTTTTTCATGTTTTAAAAATACGAAGTTTGTCATTCAGAGCGAAATGCAAAGAAACGAAGCCTCTTTTTTCTTTTAGATTCTTCAATCGTTCGTAATAAACTCACTCTTTCTGAATGACAAAAGTTTTGATTTTATCTACAATAGTTTGCGCTAATTTTTCTTTACTTTCATATGTCCAACCTGCTACATGAGGTGAAAGTAACACGTTCTCAGAAGAAATTAAGTATTGAAATGCATCAGGTAAACTATTTTGTTCATTGTCTGGTCGAGCGCAGTCGAGACCTTTTGACACCTCTCGACTGCGCTCGAGGTGACCTTCATCTTTTAAAGTAGCTCTAAACAAATTCTCAAAAGATGCTTTTTCGTATTCAAGAACATCAAGTCCAGCGCCTAAGATTCTACCAGATTCTATAGCTTTAACTAAATCTTCTGTCACAACACTTTTTCCGCGCGCTGTGTTAATGAGCCAAAAGGGTTTTTTAAACCCATTGATAAATTTAGTATTCACCATATTTAAAGTTAACTCCGTTTGTGGCGTGTGCAAACTTAAAACATCGGATTTTTCTTGTAATTCTTCAAGTGTAACTTGTTTACAATTAGCATCACCAACATTAGGTTTTATGTCATAACAAAGTACCTCAACATCAAAACCACGTAGTTTTTTAGCAAAGGCTTTTCCCATATTGCCATAACCTATAAGACCAACAGTTTTGCCATCGAGTTCTATACCACGATTTTCCTCTCGTTGCCATTTACCTTGTCTTACTTCTTTGTCGGCTTTATTGAGTTTATTAAATAAGGAAAGTAACATTGCTAGACTATGTTCACCAACTGCATTACGATTTCCTTCTGGTGCGTTGAATAATGCAACACCTTTTTCCTCTGCATAATCACCATCTATATTTTCTAATCCTGCACCAACACGACCTATAAATTTTAAGTTTGTTGCTGCATCTAAAAATTGTTGATCTATAGTAAAACGACTACGAATAATTATGCCATCATACTCAGAAATTTTAGCTTCAATAACTTCTTTAGAAGATGTATAATCTTCGTGATTGGTATAACCCAAATCATTAAGTTGATTTATGAGTAATGGATGGTTTTTATCTAGATGTAGTATTTTCATGCTAACTTCCCACGAATCCCGATAGCTATCGGGAAGGAATCTATTTTTTAAATTGAAATTAACTATATAGTGGATTCCTGCTTTCGCAGGAATAGATTATATCCAAGGATATTCCGTTTGTGTCATTTCATCTTCAACATTCCCAGTATGCGCAGTATCCATTTTTTCAAACAATAATAAATGTACTTCTTCTCCATCTTTAGTAGACGGATTATGCTCAACTCCTTTAGGCACAACAATTAATTCTCCTTCATTAACTACTTCTGTTCTATCTCTAAATTGCATGTATAATGTGCCTTTTACAACTTGAAAAAGTTCATCTTCATCATCATGACTATGCCAAACAAATTCACCTTTAATTTTAGCGAGTATCACTTGCATATTATCTACTGTGGCAATACGGTGTGGATGCCATTGCTTTGAAAATAAACCGTGTTTTTCTTTTATATTTATTGCTTTTTCTTTCATGTTGATTTTAAATTAAATACCTAGAATTAATTTGGCAATCAATAAATAAATTACAATACCAAAAATATCATTACTAGTTGTTATAAAAGGTCCTGTTGCTATCGCCGGATCAATACCTCTTTTATCTAAAAACAAAGGCACAAAAGTTCCTATGAGTCCGGCAACAATAATTACAACAATAAGAGATATAGAAATGGCTAATGCTAAATTAAATTCTTGAGTCCAACCCCAAACAAATAAAAAGAGAAATAAGGATAAGATAATACCATTTAGGGCTGCCAGAAGCATTTCCTTGATTAAGCGATTATTAATACTGCCTTTTACATCATCATTAGCTAAACCTTGTACAATAATGGCGCTAGATTGTACACCAACATTACCAGCCATTGCAGCAATTAACGGAGTGAATAGAAATAGAATTACAGCTTGCTTAGGAAGATATTCTTCAAAGTAAAACATGATTATAAAAGCACCGACACCACCAACTAAGCCTAAAAATAACCATGGTAAACGTGCTCTTGTCAATTCTATAATACTATCATCTGCTTCAACATCGCCAGTAAGACCAGCAGCTAATTGATAATCTTTTTCTGCTTCTTCTTTTAAAACATCGACAATATCATCAATGGTAATTCTACCTAATAAAATTTGATTGTCATCAACTACAGGAATAGCTTCCAAATCGTATTTAGTCATTACTTTTGCAACATCTTCATCATCGTCATTAACATGTGCAAAATCCACATTATCTTTAGCAATATCAGCGATTTTTTGATCGCTTTTAGCAACAATTAAATCTTTTAGAGACAACCTGCCAATAAGCTTATCTTGTTTATCTACCACATATATAGAGTGGACACGAGTTACCTCTTTTGCTTGTCCTCTAATACGACGAAGACAACCAGCAACTGTCCATGTCTCGTATACTTTAACAAGCTCTTTAGCCATAAGACTACCAGCGGTATTATCCTCGTAAGTAAGAAGTTCTTGTATTTCTGCCTTATGCTCCTGGTCTTCTATTTGAGAGAAGACAGCTTCTTGTCGTTCTTCTGGAAGTTCTGCAATGATATCTGCCGCATCATCAGTGTCTAGTTCTTCTACTTCTTCGGCAATTTCTTTTGCAGAAAGGTTTTTAAGAATATCTTCTCTATCATCCTCATCTAACTCCATTAAGATGTCTGAGGTTAACTCAGAATCTAGAAGTTTTATGACATAAACAGCATCTTCAAGGTCTAATTCATCAAGAATTTCTGCAATATCAGCATGATGATACTCATTTAAAAGGATTTTGAGTTCTTTGTCGTTTTGATCCTCGACAAGAATTTCTACCTTTTCAATAAGGGCATCAGTGAGTTGAAATTGTATGTTGTCTTGAAGTTCTTCCACAAAGTTTATTCTACTATCATTACCAACTTAATAAAGGAATTTACTTCATCAAAAACAAAATTTGATGAGATTGCTAAGTCCTTCGTTTTAGCAATGATCTACTAATTAGTTAGTGTCATTTTCAATTAACGACGTCAGTTCAATAAATTGTGAAACGTTTAATTGCTCTGGTCGTTGCCCAAATATAGTATTTGCTTTTAAATTATCCGACAGATTAAATGTTTTTAAACTGTTACGTAATGTTTTTCTGCGTTGTTGAAATGCTGTTTTTACAACTCTGAAAAATAATTTTTCGTCACATGGTAAACTATAGTTTTCTTTTCGGGTTAATAATAATACTCCCGAATCTACTTTTGGTGGCGGATTAAAAACGGTTGGTGGTACTGTAAATAAATACTCAGCATTATAAAATGCTTGTGTTAGTACCGATAAAATACCATAGACTTTAGAGCCTTCTTTAGAGCAGATGCGCAAAGCGACTTCTTTTTGAAACATTCCAGAAAACTCAGGAATTTGATGTCTTAATTCTAGCGTTTTAAATACAATTTGGGAAGAGATGTTGTATGGAAAATTACCAATAATTGCATAAGGCTCATCTTTAAATACATGATTTAAGTTGTATTTTAAAAAATCTTGTTCAATAACTCTATCAGCAAGATTTAAATAATTAGCTTTAAGATAAGCTACCGATTCAGTGTCAATTTCTATAACGTGAGTAGTAACGTCTTTTTTAAGTAAATATTTGGTGAGTACTCCCATGCCTGGGCCAATTTCTAAGACATGTTTATATCCATTTAAAGAAAGACTATTTGCAATGTCTTGCGCAATAGACTCGTCCGTTAAAAAATGTTGACCTAGGTGTTTTTTTGCTCTGACTTGGTGTTGGTTTGCCACAAATACAATAGTTAATGAAACGTATTAAAAGACTAAGGTAGGAAAACTAAAAACAGTCTCTTAATTAAAGTTTACAGAATACTCATCAATAATTTCTAATTCTGTTCTAAACGATAATACTTTATCCGCAAAGCGCTGAAGACCATCGTTGCGTAAACGTTCTGCATCGTCTTTATAATACGCATCTAAAGCTTCTCTGCTATGCGCTCTATATTGTACGGAATATGTTTGTCCTTCTATATCGGCCTCCGTTAAAACTTTGGTGAGTTTTGCTTCTGTAAATTTACCTGTAGCTAATACTTGAGGAATATGTTTTTTTATCCAAATTAACCACTCATCATGAGCACTGTCTTCTATATTTGAAGTGACGTTATATATTATCATTAGTTTGGGTGTTAGCTTTTTATAATTTGACGCAAAAGTAGATATTTTTTTAGTCAAGAGACTAAGTAGTGATATTAGTTAATAGTAACTAATTAATAGCATCCCCACGTAACATTCTAAATTTCTTTCGGGCTTCTACAAAGTAGATACTGTCTTCGTACTCAAAAATTATTTTTTCGTAAAGCGGTTTGGCTTCTTCAGGTTTTGCCAAATAGTTGTTGTAGAGTTCTGCTAAATAATAATAAGCATCATCGATTAAAATATCTTCGCGATAATCTTTAATTATGGTTTGATAGTTTATAGCAGCTTTCTCGTATTGTCTCTGTTGTTCGTACAGTTTAGCTTGTTGGTATAAGGTTTGGTCGGTAATACTTTCTCCTTTATGTTCAGTTAAAATTTTATCGAGTAGAGAAATAGCTTCATCCGTTTTATTCTGAAACGCTAATAGATCGGCTTTAGCATAATACTTCAGAGCTGTTTGTGTACTGTCTTCGTATTTGTTATCTGAAATCAATAATTTTAAATCTAAAGCATCATTAGCTATTAATTGAGATGTTGATGATTTTAGAATTTTAAGTTGTGATTCTGCCCATTCAAAATCTCCTTTATAATAACTTGTTTTCGCAACCTTAAATCGTGCTTGTTGAGCTATAGTACTATTTTTAAGATTAGAATGTATCTGCGAATAATAAATTAGAGCTTCATTAAATTTTTCTTGTAATACTAATATATCAGCGAGCTTCAACTTTATGGTTGCTTTTTGATAGGGAGAAACATCTAGTTGAGATGTTTGCTTTAAAAATGCGGAAGCTGTTTCTGGTTGGTCGTAATAGAAGGCTAAAAAATTTCCATAAGCTAATTGTAACGATATGGTAGATTCAAACTTGCCATAAGTATTAAAAAGATCTTGGTATTTATTATCAATAGCTTTTAGATCTTTTTTAGAAGCAGTATCTGTTTCTATTTCTAGAAGATATTGGTGCGCTAAAAGCACAGTGCCAGTATCTTGAGACGCTTCTAAAATGTAATTAAAGATCGTAGTTGCAACATCTTTTTGATCATCATTCATTGCTGTTATTGCTAAGTCGATAATACGGTCTAAGCTTTCAGGATTTCTTCTATACAAAGCCTTTTCTTGGGCAAAAGATTTACTGTATTGTTTTTCTTGAACATAAAGCCAACTCAACAACTCGTACCAATAAGTGTCTGGTTGTTTTTGTATACGTAATAGTAATGTTCTTCTGAGAATACCATTATTTTCATTGTCTTTATTCTCTGACACAAAATCATTAAAAGAACGTTTTATATTATTTAAATTTTCTGGTCTGTAGGCAATATAATCAATGTAGTTAGAAAACATTTTTTCTATGTTACCTTGATCTCCATAAATGCGAGCCAATTGAATACTAAAATTACGTTCGGGCAATAAAGGTGCAGCTCTTTCGTAAGCCATAATGGCTTGTTCTGATAAAGAATGTTGTTCAAACCTTTGTCCTATAGCATATATATGTGTAGCTCTTTCGTCAATAAAATTAATAGCCTCTTGGTATAATTTATTTGCAATATCTATACTATCTTTAAGTTGATAATTGTAACCAAGTTCTATTAAAAGTGATGGGTTTGCTCTTTTTTGTAAAGCAGAATCTATAAGTTTTTCTGAAGCATCATAATCTTCGAGTTGCTGGTGAGTGCTTACCATTTTATAGATGTAATCTGTTCTAAAAGGTTTTTTATCGTATAATTTTTTATAAGATAAAAGTGCTTTTTGAAACTCCCCTTTTTTAAAATAACCGTCAGCTATTAGCAATTGTTGCATTTCTTGTTGGCGCTCTAATTCTCTGAGTTGTTGGAGCTCTTTAGCCTTTTTTTCAATCTCTATTTGAGCTTGAGTTTTTGGCTTTACGTTTTGCGCAAAACTAAATGTGCCAACAAAAACAAGGCATATATATATAACAATTGATTTTTTTAATTGCATAGTGGTGTAAATATAACAAATGAAGTGTTTAGATATTGTGAATGTTTTGATAAAAAAAATACCTTAACTAGGTGTTAAGGTATTTTATGGATTTATAATTATTTACTATTGTTTTAAAACAAAATTTTGCTAGCCATCATTACTAATGAAACCAGTAATACAATACGTTTTATATTTTTCATAAGTAGGTTAGTTTATTCTGAAATGCTAACTTCTTAAAAATCAATATAAAAACAATAATAAATATTAAAAAATCGTTGAATAACGTTATTTTTTAACACTTAATCGACATTAAGAAAGAAAAAACTAACTTTAATTGATATATTCAAATCCTGTATAAGGAATAAGAACCTCTGGAATTTTAATGCCTTTTTCGGTTTGACAGTTTTCTAGAATACCAGCAAGAACTCTAGGCAATGCCAAAGAACTTCCATTTAAAGTGTGTGCTAATTCGTTTTTACCTTCACTATTTTTAAAACGTAATTTTAGACGATTGGCTTGGAATGTTTCAAAATTAGAAATAGAAGAAATCTCTAACCAACGATCTTGTGCGGTAGAGAACAATTCAAAATCGTAAGTTAATGCAGATGTAAATCCTAAATCACCACCACAAAGACGAAGTATACGATAAGGCAAGTTCAACTCTCGCATAATACCTTTTACATGATTGACCATAGTATCTAAGGCTTCATAAGACTTAGAAGGATGTTCTACACGTAAAATCTCAACTTTATCAAATTGGTGCAAACGATTTAAACCTCTTACATGCGCACCATAACTTCCTGCTTCACGTCTAAAACATGGTGTATAACCTGTAATACCAATAGGCAAATCAGATGCATTTAATAATACATTTCTAAAAATATTGGTGCCAGGAACTTCAGCAGTAGGAATTAAATACAAGTTATCTCCAGTAACATGATACATCTGTCCTTCTTTATCAGGCAATTGTCCTGTGCCAAAACCAGAAGCCTCATTAACTAAATGCGGTAATTGGTATTCTGTATAACCAGCTGCCGTATTCTTATCTAAAAAGTAGGCAATTAAAGCACGTTGTAAACGTGCTCCTTTTCCTTTATAAACAGGGAAACCTGCGCCTGTAATTTTATTACCTAATTCAAAATCAATGATATCGTATTTTTTAGCGAGTTCCCAATGCGGTAATGCTCCTTCAAACAATACAGGGATTTCTCCTTCTCTAAACACCTCTTCATTATCATCATCCGTATTTCCTGTTGGAACAATTGGGTTTGGAACATTAGGGATTTTATATAGTAACTCATTTAAAGCATCCGCTTTATTAGTAAGCTGTAGCTCTAAGTCTTTAATAGAATCTTTTAATTGAGTCGTTTTTTCTTTTAAAATATTAGCTTTTTGAGCTTCGCCAGATTTGTATAAGTTTCCTATTTCTTTAGACAAATTGTTCATCTCAGCTTTTTCATTGTCTAATTGTGTTTGTAATTGACGACGTTGCTCGTCAAAGACAATAACATCATCAATCATTTTAGCAGCATCAATGTTTCTTATGGTTAAACGTTTAACAATATCATCTCTGTTGTCTCTTATAAAAGGAACCTGTAACATGAGTAAAAAAATTTAAGCTACAAAAGTACATGAAATTTTTAATTGTGTGCTTTTAAAACCACAATGAAAAAATTTTATGGACGAACTAACTAGCTACTTCTGTATATCTAAATTTTGCGAATTCTTAGGATACAAAATATAGATTTTACAAAAGAAATTTAAGTAATTACTGAGATAAAGACTCTGGTTTTGATGGTAAAATCCACTCACTATGCGAAAAGGAATTCCAATCTATTTCAGCCAAGTCTACTTTAGGGTCGATAAACCGTTGAGATCGTTTTCCGTTAACACTAACATAGGATCTAACATATATAGAAATTGTTTTTCCTTCTTTGGCAAATTGTCGTTTAAGACGTTGAGAAAATTGCCAAATCATATCTGGTTTTGTAGCTAGATTTTTTAATTGTTTTGCGCTTAAATGATCTTTTAAACGAATAGGAATGGTATTGTTTGTAGCACGGTCAATAATTGTAAAATAGATTGATCCACTTTTACTACGTAGCATCATACGCCAAGATAGACGATGTCCTTCTTCGGTCCATAACACATTATCTTTAATAAAATAATGACGAAGTGGTAAACCGACTTGAATACTAAAAAAAATGACAAAACCAATTTGAAATATTTTGGCGTATCTCGGAGTTTTAATTTCAGAATCAACATATAAAGGTTTCTTTTTTAAAAAGATATTCTGAATGGTTTTAGCGTCAAAAAAGAACAAGGTAAAGGCTAAAGATAAGTATGGAAAAATACCAATTTGCAATACTATGGAATTAAATAAATGAAAAAATATAGAAGCAAAAAATGCATATTTGCGTGTTTTTTTCCAAAGTAGTAATGGAATGATAAGTCCATCAAAAAGAATTCCTGCATAAGCAATAAAGTAATGTACATATTGCTGTTGAAGCAAACCTCCGATAATAGGATAATTTGCCTTCCCTTTCATTAATAAACCAACAACAGAAGCATCTAACCAATCTGGGTACAATTTTGCAGCTGAAGCATAGGTGTAGACAATAAAAAGCTGAATTACAAATATCCATTTGCACCAGTTAGGCATTGATATACGTTTTAATTTTGGGTTTAATCTTACATCAATCGACGCATAGCGATGTGCTGGTAAAATGACCATAATAAAACTCAAAACCATTAAAAGATAATAATGATTATTATACGATGATTTTTGCATTAAATATGTGCAAGACCATAGTATTGCAAATGCTAAGGCACTAGCTCTGTATTTATAACCTATCATGATTAGAAAACCAAATATGCCCATTATAGCATAATAAGCATACATCCAATTTCCTGGTAACGGTTGTAACCATTCAAACCCAATAAATGTAAATGTAAATTCAGGATCTATAAAGACACGTTTAATCCAACCTGTAAAAATGGCTCCAACGGATTCTAAAAAACATAGCAACCCAAAAATAATTCTGAAAACAATTAAAGAGGAATTATCTATATGTTTAAATAAAAAAGTTTTCATTTTAGAGTTTCAATATAATTTAAAGAAGCTTCTTTATCGCGCTGTAATTGTTGGCGTAATAGATCTACAGAGTCGTATTTACGTTCATCCCTAAGACGCGTATGCATTTCAATTTTTAAAGTTTTATTATAAATATCGGTATTGAAATTAAAAAAGTGAACTTCAATAGATTTTGCTTTTCCATCTACCGTAGGATTGTTTCCAATATTCATCATCCCATAAACAGTAATAGTATCAATTATAGAAGACACCACATAAACACCATCTTTAGGAATAAGTTTATAATCTTCTTTGATATGTATATTGGCTGTTGGAAATTTAATAGTTCGCCCTATACGTTTTCCTTTAACAACAGTACCCGTTAAAAAGTAGGTGTATCCTAAATATGAATTGGCTAAAGAGACATTGCCATGATCTAGGGCTTTTCTTATTTTTGTAGAACTTACTGTAACGTCTTCAATATCTTGAGCTGTAATTTCTTCAATTCCAAAATGGAACTCGTTAGCAAACATTTTTAAATCATTAATATTTGCGCTTCTATTTTTGCCAAAATGATGATCGTAACCTATAACAATTTGTTTTACGTTTAACTCATCTACCAATATGTTTTTTACATAGTCTCTAGCTGATAGGTCAGCAAAATCTTTAGTAAATGTCTTAACAACAACACACTTAATGTTAAACTGTTTTAATAATGCAATACGCTCATCAATTGTATTTAACAGCCTAATAGAGCTGTCTTTTTGAAGCACCATCCTTGGATGCGGAAATAATGTTAGCACAGTTGCGTTTAAATCTTTGACTCTTGAAATGTCTAAAACTCTGTTCAATATTTTTTGATGTCCAATATGAAGACCATCAAAAGTGCCAATGGTAACAACACTATTCTGGCATGAAGATTGTGAATTTTGATTTTCTTTTGACATCATAAAAATAAAACACAAAATTACATTTTGTTTTAGTTATTGAGGTAAAAGCAAGAATTAATTTTGAATGATAAATTTTGAAACCATTATTATAAAAAGTAGTAAATTGACAATTAAAAAATAGAATTTAAGTTTCTAATAGAAATGAAAAAGACATATACGAATCTAAAATTTGTTTTAGTAACCATACTCTTATTATCTTTTTTAACAGGTTCTGCTCAGAATAATAGATTTTGGACAAAAACAACTAAAGATGTAGCATCAAGAAGTACAGTGCTTGCAAGACAATCACAACCCGATAAGGCTAATTATTACAGATTAGATATTGAAGGCTTAAAGCAAATATTGGCTAATGTACCTAAGCGAAGTGCACAAGGTTGGGCCAATGCAGTTACTATAGATTTCCCAAATTCTAATGGAGAGTTTGAAGCTTTTAAGATTATAGAAGCTTCAGTGATGGAACCACAACTTCAAGAGAAATATACAGGATTGAGATCTTATGTTGGTCAGAGTTTAAAAGACGCGAGTTCTACCATTAGATTTAGTATTACCACTTTAGGGTTGCATGCTATGATATTAACAAGTAACACTTCAACTCAACTTATAGATCCTTTTGCAACCAATAACTCTTATGTTGTATATAACAAAGGAGATATATCGAGTTCTAATGTTTTACAATGTGATGTCGTTGATGCTAAGTATGAAACATCTAGTCTACAAACATTTAATAGAAATGCGGATGACGGAATGCTTAGAACCTATAGAATAGCAATCGGAACAAGTGTTGAATATACTAATTTTCATGGAGGTACAGTTGCTTCGGCTATGGCAGCCATTGTAGTGTCTTTAACTAGAATTAATGGAGTGTACGAGAGAGAATTAGCTATTACATTGCCTTTAATTGCCAATAATGATCAGTTGATATCTACTAGTGGGAACTCAATTTTCGGAAATACTTCAGCAGTAATTAATACAAGTACTAATACCATAAATGGTATTATAGGAGCTAACAATTACGATATTGGTCATGTGTTTTCTACAGGTTCTGGAGGAGTAGCATTTTTAGCGTCGGTATGTACAACAAATAAAGGAGGAGGAACAACCGGATTAGCAAACCCAGCTGGGGATACTTTTGATGTCGATTTTGCAGCTCATGAAATAGGTCATCAATTTGGTGCAAACCATACATGGAATGGAAACACTGGCAGTTGTCAGCCAAATGATATGAGTCCGTCAACGGCTTTTGAACCTGCAAGTGGGACGACCATAATGGGTTATGCTGGAATTTGCCCTCCACAAAATGTTCAGAATAACAGTGATGACTATTTTCATCAAATTAGTTTACAAGAAATTTTTACCAATATCACAATAGGCAATAGTACCTGTGCAACATTAACTGCAACAGGGAATTCAGCTCCTACAGCAGAGGCAGGAGATTCTTTTACTATTCCGGCATCAACACCGTATAAACTTATTGGAGCTTCTACTGATGTAGATGGTACAGCATCACATACATTTACTTGGGAACAATTTGATTTAGGACCTACAGGTGTGCCTACAGACGTTACCGCTTCTGGACCTGTAGTCAGAAGCCGAAGAGGAACTAACGATCCTATAAGGTATATCCCAACATTAGATCATATTATTGCTAACGGAGGAGTTTCTGATACATGGGAACGTTTAGTGTCCGTTTCTAGAGATCTTAATTTTAGACTAACAGTTAGAGATAATATTCCTACTGGCGGACAATCTGCAGTAGATGATATGCGCGTTACTGTTGATGCCAATGCTGGTCCTTTTATAGTAACTTCGCAAACAACAACTGAAACCTGGAATGCCGGATCTGTACAAACGATAACATGGGATGTCGCTGGGACTGATGGAGGATCAGTAAATACACCAAACGTTAATATTTTATTATCTATAGATGGAGGATTTACTTATCCTTTTACACTAGCCTCTTCAATTCCTAATAATGGGTCTGCAAATGTATCTATACCTTCTGTAGGCTCCGATGTCTCTACGGCTAGAATTATGGTTGAAGGAGATAATAATATTTTCTTTTCAATTAACACTACGGATATATCTATTGAAGAATCAGAATTTACGCTAACAGCGGATAATGATATTATAAATGTTTGCACACCTGACGATGCTGTTTTCAATTTTACGTATAATAGATTTTTAGGATTTACTGGAGAGACTTTCTTTTCTACTACAGGATTGCCTTCTGGAGTTACGGCAACATTTAGTCAAACTTCAGCCGTTGCAGATAATACTAATGTAACATTAACGATTTCAGGCATAGGAAACTTAGCATTAGGAAACTATCCGTTTTTTATTGTAGGAACGTCTGGATCTATCGTTAGAGAAACTGCAGTTCAATTCAATGTGTTTGATGCTAATTTTGGAACGATTAATCTGATAAGTCCGCCAAATGGAGATACAACTGTTATGGCTAATAATGCCATGTTTAGTTGGTCGGCAGATACCAATGCATTAACTTATGAAATAGATATTGCTTTAGATACTAATTTCGCCAATATTGTAGAAAGTGCTACGGTAAGTATGCCTAATTATACTGCAACGAACCTTGCCTCTAACACTATGTATTTTTGGCGTGTAAGAGCAGTAAATATTTGTGGTGTAGGAGCGTATTCTGAAGCTAATTTTACCACAGTTGATATTCAATGCCAAACGTTTAATGCTAGTGATACTCCTATAAATATTCCAGATAATAATGCAACAGGAATAAGCTCTACAATAGCTGTAAATAGTGGAGTGATAATAACAGATATTAATGTTACAGTTAACATTACACATACTTGGGTAAGTGATTTAATCCTGTCGCTTGAAAATCCTGCAGGTGACCGTATTATTTTGTCTAATAGAAATGGTGGTAGTGGTGATAATTATAATGGAACAGTCTTTGACCAAGAAGCAACATTTTCTATAGCTTCTGGCGTACCACCTTTTATAGGATCATTTGTCCCCGATGGTGATTTGTCAAATTTTTATGGAGGCGTATCTAGTGGAGATTGGAGTTTAATAATATCTGATAATGCAAGTCAAGATATTGGTCAATTAAATAGCTGGGCAATTGAAATCTGTGGATCACCTAGTCCAGATTCAGATGGTGACACTATTCCAGATACTGTAGATAATTGTCCTATGATTGCCAATACAGATCAGAGCGATATGGATAATGATGGTGTTGGAGATGTTTGTGATGACGATATTGATGGAGATGGAATATTAAACGGAGACGATAATTGCCCTACAATAGCAAATGCAAATCAAGAAGATATTGACGGAGATGGAATAGGTGATCCTTGTGATGAAGATTCAGACGGAGATGGTATTTTAAATTTAGATGATAATTGCCCATTAATACCAAATATAAACCAAGAAGATTTAGATGACGATGGTATTGGTGACCCTTGTGATTTAGATGACGATGGAGACGGAGTTTTAGATGATGTGGATAATTGCCCATTAACGTTTAATCCAGATCAAAGTGATGTGGATGCAGACGGATTAGGAGATGTTTGTGACCCAGAATTAACCGCTAATGAAGTTGTATCTCCTAATAATGATGGAGTTAATGATACATGGACTATTATTAATATAAACCTCTTTCCTGATACTACAGTTAAGATCTTTAATCGATGGGGAAATGAAGTTTTTAGTTCAAATAATTATAATAATGATTGGGGAGGAACTAATGGTAATAGTGGAAGTCTTTTGCCGAGTGGATCGTACTACTATCAAATTGATGAATCAGGAGCAGGAACTAATATTATTACAGGTTGGTTATACTTAGTTTACTAGTAAAACCCATAAGGAAGAAAAATGAAACACTATACATATATATTACAAATCGCTATATTTCTTATTGTTGGTAATTTGTTTGGACAGCAACAACCCAATTATACGCTTTATAGATATACCATGAATGTCATTAATCCGGCTTATGCGGCTTGGGATGGAGAAACTACATTTACATCGAATATAAGATCACAATGGGTAAACATAGACAATGCTCCAGAAACCAAAAGTTTCTTTGCTGCTACGCCAATAGCAGACCGATTGGGCTTGGGAGTATCTGTGATTACGGACGAAGTTTTTATTGAAAAAACAACGAGTTTTAATTTGGATGTGTCATATTACTTGCCTATTAATAGAGATTTGGATCTCTATCTAGGATTAAAAGCAGGAGGAAGAACGTATAATGTAGATATCGATGGGTTAAACGCAAATCTTCCTATAGATCCAGCTATTGGTAATGTAGATACAGGTTTTAGGCCTAATGTAGGTTTAGGAGCTTATTTAGTGCACGAAAAATATTTTGTGTCGTTTTCTATACCGAGTTTAATACTCAGCGATAGGATTGATAACGATAACGGAAGAGTAACTATAGGAACAGATAAAACGCATGCATTTTTGTCTGGAGGTTATAATTTTAAAATAAATAGAAGTACAGAATTAAGACCATCAACATTAGTAAGGTATGTTGATGGAGCTCCGCTTTCTGCAGATTTAACAGCTGCAGTACGATATTTAGAACGTTACGAAGGCGGAATTACTTATAGAACAGATGCTGCTTGGGCAGCTTTCTTTTTGATAAACCTAACAGATTGGATAGATTTAGGATATGCTTATGAAGGCACTTTAAGAACCGAACTTAATAACATCACCAGTGGTACTCATGAGTTTTTAGTGCGTTTTAATTTAGGAAAAGGATTGTTTAGTTCTTATTAAAAGAAGTTGACAGCCATTTAAGCTAAACGATAACCCTAAGCTTAGATTTATCAGAAAAATTGAAATACTTTTTAAGAATATCATAAGGCAAATAGAAAGCCTTAGACAAATCTTCATTAGAATAATTTAATTCTTTTTTATGTAATTCATAAGCATTTCTAAATATGACAGGCTTATCAATATCTACAAGTGTTTTTTCTATTTTACGTTCACCCATTCTACTTAATTCAATCATAAAATAAGTGGCTCTATTATCAGGAATACTTCGTAAATCTTTTGCTCTTCTTATAATAGATTGTTTTGACGTATGCCAATATTTTTTTAATGGAGCTAAGTCATATAAACTCAATCCAATTAAGGAGTTTTGAATACCAAAAGCAGGCATTAAAAATTCAGAGGCGAAACGATTGGCTTCGTTCTCTTTTAGTTTTTCATCACGATGTGTTGGATTAGGAAAATCACCTGCACAATGCATTAAAATATGACCTAACTCATGAGCAAGAGTGAATCTTTTTCTATCATTAGGAAAGTTTCTATTAATAACTATAACTGGATTTCCTTTATCTGTTTTAAATGAAACACCATCAAATTTGTCAGTTACATCATCAAATTCTATAACAACGACACCATTACTTTCAAGATGATTAAATATATTTATAACAGGTTCTCGCTTATCAAGACCCATTAATTTTCTAGTAAACTTAGCTACTTCTTCTGGTGTATATTCTTCAGGGTCTAATGGTCTTAAAGAAAAATCAGGATAATCAACTGAATCATTTAACTGGTCTACTAAATAACCAATGATTTTATTATTTGACTCTAATTGTACTTTTACAGCTTTAGTTATACCTGACTTTTTCCTATAATGAGCAATATCAATATGATTGTTGATAGTTTTAGTGAAAAATTTTATAGGAAAATTAAGAAAACTAATTAATTCATAAATAACATTCTCAGATAAAACATCAAATCCTTTTTCAAATTTTGACAAGTTAGACTGAGATAAACCTTTAACTTTTTTTGATAAATCAGTTTGACCTATTCCTCTATATTCTCTAGCAAATACAAATTGTGAGTGGTTAAATTTCATAGTTTTAAAATTTCAAAAATTATTCTAAAATTTAAGGTGTCGATTATTAATTATTCATTAGAAGCTTTTTTTCTAACTAATTGCTCTTTTAAAGAGACTTTTACAGTATTATTTTGTGCAATAGGTTTAAATAAAGTTTCTGTACTTGTTACATCATTTTCAGTAACAATCCATTTAACTTGATTTTCATCAATGTACACTACTTGAGGAGATACTATTTCCCCCATTCTATCAACTTTGTATCCAAAAAATAATATTGGATCATCCTGATAGACGTCACTACTAAACATTGGCAAACTCAATTGATTAGAAATTGTGTTTACATGTTTTGTCTTAATATTCATTGGCATATTATTGTTGTTCAATTTTTTTACTAGGAAAATATAATCATTCAACCTTAAAATAAACCTTTTGTAATTACCCCATTTCCAATTATTAGAAAATTCAACTTGCAAACTCTCAACTATTGAAGTGTTTAAAACAGAAGCATCAAAACGAACTTTTGATTCTGGATTAAACATAGATGAAACCTTATTAAATTTTTTAACACCTCTATTAAAAGCTTTGAAAATTCTGGGTAATTCCTTTTTTAAATCTAGCAAGCATTCATCCTGGGAGACTTGCCGTCTTTTTCCACTGCGCATTGTGGAATCAATTTTTGTTACTATATTTGTCATACGAAATTATGATTTTTGGGACACCTTAAATCAAAGAACATAAAAAGAACTCTGCGTCAACAGAGTTTTTTTTCAACTACAAATATATAAAATTAAAAAATAGTTGTAATATTTTGTCAGATAAGTTGTGAAAAGTTATTAACGAAGAAAAACGACTGTGAATACTCTGCATGATTCATGCAACTGAATACCTAAACGGAATTTATTGCAATTTACTATCTTTCGGTTACTGCGGAAAGAATCCTGGAGATTTTTCAGTAACGATATATTACACAAATACGTTAAGAATAATGTCTAAAAAACGAAAACCGAATTAAAAGATTGAGAAAAAAAGAAATATTTTGGTTAATCGGAACAACAAGTTTTGTTCTAATTTTAACACTTTGGGTTTTCAGAATTGATGGACTGAAATCTGAGGCATTTACTGATATAAATATTCACGACACATATTTTGTGATTGAAAATAGTCATCTAATTTTTTTGATAATAACGTTGATTTTCTTTGCTGTTTACCTAATACGAATGTTAAGGCAGAATTTTAAAAACCTAACTGCGAATCTGGTTTTTATGATAAGCGGATTATTGAGCATTTGGATTCTAGCAGGAATGATTTCAATGATTAATTCTCTTATTGGAGTAACAGAGACAACTGAACATAATCTTCATGTAACAAACAATATGTTTAACAATGTTTCAATAATTCTATATTTAGCTCAAATATTAATAGTTGGGTTAATGGCGTATAGCGGATTTAAAACTGTACGAAATTATAAACAAGCGAAATAAAAACACACAATATCTACACAAACACATTACTTTCCATTAAAACTATTCATGGTATTGTTAACCCCTGAAAGAGCAAAAGATTTAATTAATGCAATAGAGGTGTCTAAACGTTCATTGAGTTTTGAGTATTCTTCGTCAGACCATTTGCCTAGCACATAATCAATTTGTCTTCCTTTAGAAAAGGTATCACTAATACCAAACCTAAAACGATTATATTTTGTGGTTTGTAACTTATCTTGAATATCTTTTAAACCATTATGTCCGCCATCACTTCCTTTTGTTTTTAGTCTAATACTTCCAAAAGGTAAATTTAAATCATCGGTAATAACTAATAAATTCTCTAGTGAGACTTTCTCTTTTGTCAACCAATATTTTATAGCTTTTCCGCTTAAATTCATATAGGTGCTTGGTTTCAAAAAAATAAAAGTTCGTCCTTTAAATTTATAAGTAGCTATATCTCCTAATTTATCTGTAGAAAAAGAAAAATCTTCAGTCTTAGCAAAATGATCTAACACTTTAAAACCAATATTATGTCGGGTATCATTATACTTCTCTCCAATATTGCCCAAACCAACAATTAAGAATTTTTTCATGTCTGTGCTATTTTCTTTTTTAGAATTAAATAATTGAGAAAACCATTTAAGCATAAATATAGAATTTCTTCAAAAATAAAAAAGCATCCTGAATAACAGAATGCTTTTGAGTATTTACTAAATAGTTATTATCTATTCTTGAGTCGCTTCTGCTGCTGGTGCATCTGTAGCTCCTTCTTCAGTAGTAGTAGCATCTTCTTCCTCTTCTTCCTCATCTTCAACTATAGCAGCTCTAGATCGTCTTACTTGACAAACCACCGTGTTATCTGGGTGTAAAAATTTGTAAGCATCATTTGCTAGTTCAGTAATGTATAATTTACTGCCAATTTTAAGAGGAGTAATATCTGCTTCTATAAAATCAGGTAAGTTAGCAGGTATTGCTTTTACTCTAAGTTTACGTTGGTTACGTCTTAAAACACCACCGTTTAAAACACCTTTAGATGTTCCGATAATATGAACAGGAATGTTCATAGAAATTTCTTTATCATCAAAGATTTGATAGAAATCTATGTGTAGAATTCTATCAGTTACTGGGTGAAATTGAATGTCTTGCATAATTGCATTAAGAGACGTTCCGTTATCTAAGGCAATCACAACCGTATGCGCGTCTGGTGTGTATACAAGTTTAGAGAATGCCAATTCTGGTGCTGAGAAATGCAATGGCTTATCTCCTCCGTATATAACGCAAGGAACCTGACCAGCATTACGTAAGGCTTTTGTTGACTTTTTGCCTACGCTTTCTCTTTGAGATCCATTAATTGTAATTGATTTCATTTTAAAAGTTTAATTTAAATTATTAAATACCTCATTTTGAGGGCTGCAAATGTAATAATATATTATGAAAAAGCGATGACTAGTTTAAGTTTTTTTATAGCCATATAGATCTATGTATTTATATAGAAATAGAATACTATATTTACATTACAAATTTAGAACTGATGGATTTGTTATGATGAACATTTTGCATCACTTCGGCAAATAGATTTGCACAGCTAAGCACTCTAATTTTTTTACTCTCTTGTTTAAGAGGAATAGAATCTGTGACTATAAGTTCTTCGAGTTTAGAGTTTTCAAGACGCTCATACGCATTGCCAGATAATATTGGGTGCGTACAAATGGCTCTTACGCTAAGAGCACCACGTTCCATCATTAAATCTGCAGCTTTAGTCAATGTGCCTGCTGTATCAACCATATCATCAACTAAAACGACATTTTTACCAGTAACATCACCGATTAATTCCATATGAGAAATAACATTGGCTTTAGCGCGCTGCTTATAGCAAATAACAACATCACTTTCTAGCGCTTTTGAATACGCATATGCACGTTTAGAACCTCCCATATCTGGAGAAGCAATAGTAAGATGGTCTAGATTTAACGATTTTAAATACGGTAAAAATATAGTGGAAGCAAATAAATGATCTACTGGTTTTTCAAAAAAGCCTTGTATTTGATCGGCATGTAAATCCATAGTAATAATCCGAGTCGCACCAGCAGCCTCTAACATCTTAGCTACTAATTTAGCAGCGATAGGTACTCTAGGTTTATCTTTACGATCTTGCCTTGCCCAGCCAAAATAAGGTAATACAGCTGTGATATGTCTTGCAGAAGCACGTTTAGCAGCATCGATCATTAAAAGCATTTCCATTAAATTTTCTGGACCAGGATTTGTAGAGCCAATAATAAAAATACGTGTGCCTCTAATAGATTCTTCATATGAAGGTTGAAATTCTCCATCGCTATACGTTGAGGTAATAACATTACCGAGTTTAACACCATAAGCGGCAGCTATATGGTTGGCTAAATCTTTACTCTGTGTACATGTAAATATTTTGGCTTCTGTTGTTTCGTTAAGCATGAGTTGTGTTGTTGTTAGATGTGTTTTTTATAGGCCTCAAAGTTAGAAAATTATTTGTCTAGCCGAAACTATAACCCTTACTATTTTAATAGGAACAACTCATAATTTTTTTCTATTTTTGCAATCCGAAATTGCTCAAGTGGCGGAATTGGTAGACGCGCCGGATTCAAAATCCGGTTCTTTCGAGAGTGTGGGTTCGATTCCCACCTTGAGTACAGATCAAAACCTCAACTATTTAATTAATAATAGGTTGAGGTTTTTTTATTTTAAACTTAGTTCTTTCAAAAATCAAAGTGTTCTTTAAATAGTTTAGATTGTCGTCTTGATGTTTGTATTTCTATATTATTATTCATAATTATTTTAAGCGTTCCTTTAAAATAAGGAATGACTTTTTTAATCATTTTAATATTAATGATTTGTTGGCGACTGGTTCTAAAAAATAATCCTTTGGGTAATTTGCTTTCTATCTGGTTGAGTGACTTATAAATCAATGGCTTTTTATCGTTAAAATAGACTCGTGTATAGTTACCGACAATTTCGAATAAAATGATATCTTTTATAGTTATCATCCAACAATTCTCACCATCCTTAATAAAAATCTCACTGTTTTCAGAGAACAAATCACTCCTATGAAGCCTTTCTTTGCTTTCTATAATAGGCGTTAATTTTTTGATGGTTTTTGCAAAACGTTCACTGTCTATTGGTTTTAACAAATAGTCAAAGGCATTATACTCAAAACTTTTTATGGCGTATTCATCATAGGCAGTAGTAAAAATAACGATAGGGATTTCATCTAACATTTCTAGAAGTTCAAAACCGTTTTTTCTAGGCATATTGATATCTAAAAATAATAATTGAGGAAATGTACTCGTCATCAATTGATATGCCTTATTAACATTTTCAGCTTCTCCAATGATTTCAATTTGTGAATATTCGCTTATGAGTTCTTTGAGCTCATTTCTAGCCAAACGGGAATCTTCAACGATAACAGCGGTCATTTTTTTCATAAGATTGGAATTTTAATTGTAGCCGTTACTAGATTATTGTTTTCAGAAAGTGAAAATCTCGCTTTTTCAGCATAAAGTAAACGCAACCTTTTTTTAATATTGCTTACTCCTATTTTTGTAGTGTTTTTGACATTATTTAAGGTACCTGTATTGGTTACTCTTATTTCTAAATTATTGTTGGTATCAAAAACTTTTAGAGATACAATGCCTCCTTCTTCTAAATCAGAGATTCCGTGCTTTACTGCATTTTCTACAAGGATTTGTATGAGCATAGGCGGAACTTTTATATCTAAAAGATGTTTAGGGACTTCTTTTTCAAATGTAAGTCTGTCTTCTAAATGAATTTTTGAGAGTGCTATATAATGTTCTACCATTTTTATCTCATTTTCTAAGGCAATGGTATCGATATTGTTTTTAGCTAGAGAATACCGTAACATCTCAGACAAACGTGTAATCATTTCTCTTGATTTTTCAGCATCTTCACGTATCAACCCTTTAATATTGTTAAGGCTATTAAACATAAAATGTGGGTTGATCTGTCCTTTTAAAGTATTCAATTGCGCTTCTTTTAAGTTGGTTTCTAACTGTAAACGTTCTAATTTATTTTCATTAATTCGCCTGCTATTTTTAATTAAAAAATAAAAGAATAACCAAATGAAAATAACTAAAAATGAACTGAAAAAACTTTCTAAAAAAGTGTTTTTATCAAACTTTTCAATATGGTTTGCATAATGGTTACGTATGGGATTTGTAATAAAAAAAGATACAGAGAGTAGTATAGAAGCAACACTATAAGCGATACTTATTTGAATGACTTCTCTTTTCTTATACTGGTCAAAAGATAACTGATTTTTTAAAAAATATCGTAATAATGTAGTACATAAAACACCGAAGAAAAGTGTTGTTATACTATATAGAATTACAGAGTATTTATAAGGATATTCTATATTAAACAGCTCGTTAAGTCTTTGTGCAGCAACAAATAATCCCCATCCAAAGAGCTGTAAAACCCAAAACCAAGTAGTATTCGTTAATTTCATCTATGGTTTCTTAAATAAGAAGAATGATAAAAGTGCAATATTTATTTTGTATGTGCAATAACCCAATCTTTAATCATTAGTAATGCTTTTGGCGAAAATGTTTCTTCAATCTGTTCATATTCTTCTACACTTCCTGTTTTGGCAGTTTGGAACAAATGATTTAATCCTTTTAATTCTTTAATAGTTGTTTCTGAATTGCCTCCTTCTTCTATAGCTTCTTTTATAGCAGCTAAATGAATTTTAGAACTCACCTGCGAATCTTTATCACCATTAATTGCAAGTATAGGGCATTGTACTTTTTCCCAAAACTGTTTAGGGTCGGTTTTAAAAAAATAGATGTTCTTAGGATTGCTAGCTGCTTTTGTATGACCAGTAATTTCATTATCTGTTAACAAGTTAATGTAGGGATTATTTGCATTTTCTTTTCGAAAAAGCTCTAAATCTTTTTGTACCAATTCAGAAATTTTACTAAAATCGTTTTCTTCTTTAACAATAGTAAATGCTCGTTTTAAAATACGTTCGTTAAAATCGATTTCATTAGTAGAAACACCTCTTAGTTCTGCCTGACGACGTTCTTGAGATAGTAAGAGTGTTAATCCGTCTGCTCCAGTTCCCGCTAATGAAACAATAAACGCTATACTCTTATCTTTAGAAGCAACTATAGGTGCTATTAAACCACCTTCACTATGACCTATTAACCCAATCTTTTGAGGACTTATATCCGTTCTGGTTTTTAGATACCGTATTGCTGCTTCAACGTCTGTCGCTAAATCTTCAGAATTAGTATCTTTTAAAGTTCCTTCACTTTGCCCTACACCGCGGTCATCATACCGCAAAACGGCAATACCCTTACGGGTAAGATAATCTGATAGTACTAAAAACGGCCGATGATTAAAAATTTCTTCATCCCTATTTTGCGCACCCGTACCCGTAATTAATATCGCTACAGGTGGGTTTTTAATATCTTTTGGAAAGGTAAGTGTTCCTGCCAATTTTATATGATTTGCTTTTGAGTTTGTAAAACGTACTTCTTCTGAAGAATACGGATATGGTTTTTTTGGATCTTGAGGACGTACTTTTTTAGTTGTTTCTTTTATTAGTAATCGTGAAAGTTTAAAAGATAGACGGTTTGTTCTTTGTGTATAACTACCCGATAGGATACCATCTTTTAATTTGCCATCAAATACAATGCCTTGACCTTCAATAGTAATTAGTAATCTATTGTCATTAAAAGTTGTACTGGATGTTTTAAAACCCATAACTTTTTGACTCAAAAAATCTATCGTACTACTATAATTTCCATCTGTTTTAGAAATATGAAAATTAATAGGTAATGCAATGTTATCGCCTCTCACTTCTCCCGTCCAATCCCCTATAATATCCTGAGCATTTGACGAACACGATACGATTAAAAATGCTATGCTGCATATGATTATTATTTGCTTCATTTTATTGTTTTGTTTTTGAAGTAATCCAGTTTTTAATAATATCGAGCACCTTTGGTGCATAGGTTTCATCTATGCTAGAAACAGCTCGTATACTGCCTCGCTCTGTGGTGGTCTGAAAAAAGTGATTGATATTTTCCAGTTCCATTGCCGTCACATCTGTATTGCCACTTTCTTTCAAAACAGTTTCAATAGCAGGTAAATGTGTTTTTGCATTTCGAATCACATCTTTATCTCCATTTAAAGCTAATACAGGACATTTTATTTTTGATAAATATTCTTTAGGATGCACTTTAGATCCTTCAAAAGGTTCTCCGGGACTACCTAATAGAATAGTGAAATCTATATTATCATTTCTTGAAGCTACTATTTGAGCTACATAGCCTCCATCACTATGCCCCAATACCCCTATTTGCTCATCGTTGATGTCTGTTCTAGATTGTAAAAAAGAAAATGCGGCTTCCACATCTGTAGCTATTTCTTTAAGAGTAATACCCCGTTGTGAGCCTTTACTGTCTCCAACACCTCTATCGTCAACTCGCAGTACACCAATACCATTTCTAGTTAAAAAATCAGACAATACTAAAAATGGACGATGTCCAAACATAGCTGCATCTCTATCTTGCCCACCATCTCCACTTATAAGTATAACTACAGGTGGTTGTTCAACATTTTCAGGCAAGGTTAAAGTTCCTGCAAGTTCAATGTTATTGGCATTATTATTAGTAAATTTTATTTCTTCGGAAAGATATGGATAAGGTGCTTTAGGGTCTTGAGGTCTTGTTTTACTTATAACATCTTTAGTCATTCGAGTAAAATCTAAAGGAAAACTATTTCCTCTTTGTGTAAACGTTCCTGAAATGACATCACCTCCAAAAACACCTTTATATTGCATTTGCATATTTTTTACAGTAATAGTCAATTCATTATTTTGAAACGTAGTATTTGTGGCTTGAATATCTTTTGCTCCTTGTGAAGGAACATCCATAGTAGTTTTATACGTATCTCCAGATGTTACAATATGAAAATTGACAGGCAGTTTTGTGCCCTGAACATTTAAGGTTCCTGTCCAATCACCTTCAACAGTTTCTGTACAAGAGAAACATAATAAAATAAATACGGTTGCTATACATAGTATTAGAGTTCGTTGCATAATCGATTTCGTTTTTTTGAATTAATCCGTGAAATTAGAAGGCATTGTTCTTTCGGAAAAGTAAATTATGACGAACGGTTATTAACTATTATAAAAGGATATATCCAAAAAGTAGACCGCTCATCAGAGCTAGTGACCGCTTGTCATAAAACACTTAGAGTCTTTTATATGCACGATTACTTTTATCTCTCATTCAAAAGAATATTAATTAAAATTTAAACAAATGAAGAATTTAAAACGAATCTTATTACTATTATGTTTAGTAGGCGCTTTAGGAATGAATGCCCAAAAGAAAAACAAACAAACAGTAGATTACACAGAACAAATTGAAGCGTTTAAACAATGCTTTAAAGATAGAAGTGGTGATAAATTAAAACCTTATTTAAGTTCTGATATTGCATTCCCACCTTTCTTACCAAAAGAACACGTAACTCCAGATCGTATTGACAATGTATTAAGTCAATTATTTACGAAACAGTTAAATTCTATGGAAGTTAAAAAAAGTAAACCAGGAAAAGTAACTATAGCGTATAATATTGTTGGTGCTGGTAAGCGAAAGTCTGCATACTATTTAATGATGAAGGCGAAATTACTAAAATAGAGATTATTGAAAATCTTATGAAAGAAGCTAGAGCAAAAAGAAATGGACAGTAAATAGTTTTCATTAATTTAAATAAAGAGAAAAACGATGAGAACTAAATACATATCGCTATTATTTATATTCATAATTTCTATGGGTGTAAACGCTCAAGATTATAGTGAGGTCATAGAAATTTATAAAGAATGCTTTAAAGATAAAAGTGGTGATAAATTAAAGCCCTATTTGAGTTCAGACTTCACGATTTCTGGTGTATCTAATAAAGAACAAATACCATTAGCACTTAATCAATTGTTTACACAATTACCACTTACTTCTTTGACAGTAAAAGAGACTAACACAACTAACACGTTAATTAATTATAATTTTAATGGTTTGGGGGAACGAACTTCCGCTATGCATTTTAACGATAAAAGAAAAATTACAAAAATTGAGTTGTTTGACAACCTTGTTAACGAGTCAAGAGAACGAAGAAATGCAAAACCAAACCCCGATAAAGAATTATCAAAAAAGTATCCTTCAAAAAAAGTAACTTTTAAAGTTACCGATAAGAGAACCGTTTATGGTGAACTGTATGAAGTAGGTAAAGATAGCTCTGTTATATTACTTTGTCATCAATCCAATTTTAATAAATATGAATATGTAGATATAGCACCTAAACTAAATGAACTAGGCTTTAACTGTTTAGCTGTAGATTTGACCACAGGAGGTGATTTTCAAGGGGCAAAAAATGAAACTATTGAAAAAACCGCAACACCTATAGATCGAAATTCTATGCTTATTGTTTATGCTGCCGAAGAAGAAATAGCTGCAGCTATAGATTATTTATACCAGAGGTACAATAAACAAATTACCATTTGGGGCAGTTCTAGTTCTGCTACTTTAGGAATATTTGCCGCTTCACAAAGTGAGAAAGTAAATGCGGCTATTGCTTTTAGTGCTTTTGATCACTTTCGTGAAAACAAAACATCATTATCAGTTCTTATTCCTAAAATAGATAAGCCGTTGTTTATGTCTTCTGCAAGAGTAGAAGCGTCTATTATATCTGATTTATTAAAAGGAATTGTACTTAAAGAAAATCAAGTTCATTTTACACCCAAAGGAACAGGAGAACACGGATCCAAAGCTTTATGGAACGGACGAACAGATGCAAAAGAATACTGGGATGCTCTAAAACCTTTTCTAAATACTATAAAGAAAATATAGATGGTACGGTCATATTCCCTATATTAGTAATAGTAAGTATATTATTGAGTTTGATAACAGGATTAATCACAGAAAACTAGAGTTAAATAACAATGAAACATAAACCTGTACACTTCGCTATTTATATTGATGATATGGATAGAGCGAAAACATTTTATTCTAATTTATTTGGATGGAACTATAATAATTATGGACCAGATGATTTTCTTCAAATAAAAGATAGTGATACTAATGATGCACAACTTATTGGTGCTTTACAATCCAGAAAATATAGTCCAATAGCTGAAAAGATAAATGGGTTTGAATGCTCTATTGAAACTGAAAATATAGATGAGTTAATACTAAAAATTAAAAATAATAATGGTGAAATTGTAATGCCAAAAACTGAAATTCCCCATGTAGGTTGGCTAGTCAAGTTTTTAGATACTGAAGGAAATATACTTTGTGCAATCCAATATCATAAAAGAGTATAATGGCAATTACAAGAGAAATTCATCCCGATTTTTGGAATCATTTAAAATATAAGGATCAAGAATTAATTGATGTTTATTCAGGTTTACGAAACTTTATCTTAGATTTATATCCTGAAAGTTGCGAGTTATTATATCATACACATGCATTGACATCGGTATATTCTGTTTCAGAAAAAATGGGAGATGCTTTTTGTATGATTCCCATTTATACCAATCACCTCAATTTAGGATTCAATAAAGGTGTTTTACTTCCCGATCCAAAAAAATTACTACAAGGCACAGGAAAACATATTAGACATATCCCTATTAAGACTCACAAAGATTATAATAAAGAATCTATAAAAAATTTGATTTTATCTGCAGTTGAATTCTCTAAAAAAGACTCTACAATTAAAACAAAATTTGAAGGGCAAATAATCTCTAAAATTAAATAATACTCAAATCTTAATATTTTTTTAATATAAATATAAAGCCCGTTTAGTTCTGTTGAGGTTTTTTTATATAAATGTCATTTTTAAACATCTAAAAAACATTTTTTACTTTCATAATTATCTAATAATTGTAACTTTGGTTCAACCCTAAATAACAATAATTATGTTGGATGAATTTTGGTTTAATGTCAAATATGGCATTAATCATGTTTTAGATATTAATGGTTACGATCACGTGCTTTTTTTAATGGTACTTGCTGTGCCTTATCTTTTTAAAAATTGGAAACGTGTACTTCTATTAGTTTCCTTATTTACTATCGGTCATACATTATCCTTAGTTTTAGCGGCTTATGATGTTGTCTCAGTTAATGGGAAATTGGTTGAGTTTTTAATACCTATAACCATATTAGTAGCAGCGATATATAATGTGTTTACAGCAGGCAAACACGATAAAAATAAAAAAGTAGGCTTACTTTTATTTGCAGCACTATTTTTCGGTTTAGTTCATGGCCTTGGTTTTGCACGTGAGTTTACCATGGTTTTTGGTGGAGCAGATAACAAACTAGTGTCATTATTAGAGTTTGCTCTAGGTATTGAAATTGCACAAATTATCATTGTATTTGTAGTTTTATTTTTCGGCTTCTTATTTCAAACTATTTTTAGATTCTCACAACGCGATTGGGTAATGGTACTCTCGTCTGTAGTTGTAGGTTTGGTAATACCTATACTCATAGAAAACAATATTTTTTAACCCTAAAGTTTGGTAAAACTTTAACTGACAGGCGTTGTATATAAAATAGTAAGCGCCTATATTCGTTAATTACAATAACAATCAATAAAATTAATGTCTCAAAAAAAACAATTACGTTACGATAAAGCTTATTTGCGTATGGCATTAGAATGGGGTAAACTATCGCATTGTAAACGTAAACAAGTTGGAGCAATAATTGTAAAAGACCGTATGATTATATCTGATGGTTATAATGGAACACCAACAGGCTTTGAAAATTATTGCGAAGATGATGAAGGCTATACAAAATGGTATGTCTTACATGCAGAGGCCAATGCCATATTAAAAGTGGCATCTTCAACGCAATCATGTAAAGGGGCAACGTTATATATAACACTTTCACCATGCAAAGAGTGTAGTAAACTCATCCATCAGTCAGGCATTACTAGGGTTGTATATTCTAGAGGCTATAGAGATGATTCTGGATTGCGATTTCTAGAAAAAGCTGGTGTTCAAATAGAATTAATTGAAGAGGAGGAAGCTAATGTCTAACACAAAAAAGTACATACCGCTTATTATTGGTGTTGCTATTGCAATAGGTGTTTATATTGGTGGAAAATTAAATTTCAGTGATACATCAGACCGTTTGTTTACAACAAACAGTAAAAAAGATAAGCTCAATCGACTTATCGATTATATCGATTATGAATATGTAGATGAGATTAATACCGATAGTATTGTAGATGTTACTGTCAATGGTATTTTAGATAATTTAGATCCACATTCAACTTATATTCCGAAAAAAGATTTACAACGCGTTAACGAAAACATGAAAGGAGATTTTGTAGGGATAGGTGTTAATTTTTATCCTTATAAAGATAGTATAGCGGTAATACGTCCGTCTGAAGGAGGCCCAAGTGCTCGTGCAGGTATTATTAGTGGCGATCGTATTATTATGGCAGATGGAGATACTATTTATGGAAAGTACCTGACTAACGATTCTATTGTATCTAAATTAAAAGGCGCAAAAAACACTAAAGTTAAACTCAAAGTGTATCGTCCACAAACTGACGAATATATAGACTTTGTTATAAAGCGTGGAGATATTCCTATTAAAAGTGTTGATGCCGGATATTTACTCACAGATAATTTAGGATACATAAAAATTAATCGTTTTGCTGAATCTACCTATAAAGAATTTAAAACAGCTTTAGATAAATTACAAGATCAAGGAGCTACAAAATTAGTGCTAGACCTTCGAGATAATCCAGGAGGATTTTTACATATCGCAGTACAAATTGCAGATGAGTTTTTAGAAGATGATAAGTTGATTGTTTTTACAAAAGACAAAAAAGGAATAGAGAAAAGAACCTATGCTACTAGAAGAGGAGATTTTGAAGAAGGAGATATATACATTTTAATGAATGAAAATTCAGCTTCGGCAAGTGAAGTTGTAGCTGGAGCATTACAAGACAATGATAAAGGAGTTATACTAGGAAGACGCTCTTACGGTAAAGGTTTGGTTCAACAAGACATGGCCTTAGGAGACGGAAGCGCTGTTAGATTAACGGTTTCTAGATATTACACACCTACAGGACGCTCTATTCAAAAACCATATACTAACGGAAACAATCGCTCGTATTATAACGATTATTTTAAGCGATTAAGAACGGGTGAGTTTACAAACTCTGATAAAATAAAAGTTGCAGACTCTTTAAAATTTGAAACTCCTGAAGGTAAAATAGTATATGGCGGCGGAGGTATTATCCCAGATGTATTTGTGCCATTAGATAAATCTTTCGATAATGAAACCATTAACTATATGCGTCGCGTTGGACATTTTGGGTTTTTTGTGTTTGAAGAATTAGATAAAGACCGAAGCATATATAAAGATGTTACTAAGCGCGACTTTATAGATAATTTTGAAGTTAGTGATGATATCGTTGTGCGCTTTCAAGAATTTGTAAATCGAAGAGAACGTACTAACATTACATTTGTGGCATATAATGATGTGATTAAGCGCTTAATAAAAGCCACTTTAGCACGTCAGTTATATGATGACAATGCATTTGAAGAAATCATTAACAGTGACGATATAATGATTGAAGAAGTTATTCTTCTAAGCAAAGAAAACCCAGAGCTTAAACAGTAAATCTTATAATTTAAGCCAATACTTATTTTTGCAATTTTTCTATTTTTTTAGATATTCTAAGAATCTGTAATAAAATTATAGCACATGCAGCTGCAATAATTGTAACAATAGCAGTAAAGCTTTCCCCATCTAAAAGGGCATCAAAATTTAGCTTTGTTGTATTAAAAATAATTAACGCTACTGCTATAATTGAAAAAACAAGTGTAAATACTTTCATAATAATATAGAATTAAACGAATAAAGCCTTTATGTTATGAGCAAATAACTTTACGGCTATAGCTAACAAAATTACGCCAAAAACTTTTCTAATGATTTGTATTCCGTTTTTTCCTATAAAACGTTCTATACGTGCTGAAGTCTTTAGTACAATAAAAATAACTAAAACATTAACGATTACGGCAATAATAATGTTTTCAATTCTAAACTCAGCACGTAAGGATAATAATGTAGTTAAACTACCTGGGCCAGCAATAAGTGGAAACGCTAACGGAAATACAGAGGCAGTTATGGCATTGCTTTCTTCTTGTTTATAAAGGGTAATACCCAAAATCATTTCTAAAGCGATAAAGAATAAAATAAAAGCACCAGCAACTGCAAACGAGTTGACATCTACGCCTATAAAACTTAACAAGCGTTCTCCTACAAATAGAAATAAAATCATAATAGAACCTGCTATTATTGATGCTTTTTCACTTTGTATATGACCTACTTTTTTGCGTAGATCTATAATTATAGGAATATTTCCAATAATATCTATTACGGCAAATAATACCATAAAGGCAGTGACTATTTCTTTAATGTTGAATTCCATTTTTTATAGATTTAAAATTCGCCGCAAAGTTGCAATTTAAATCCTGATATTCAATGCACTATTCTAACTTTTTGTGTTAAGCTGAAAATGCATTAAAATTTGCTTATAAGAGGCACTTTTTTGAAGTATATAGCAGAGTTATATAATAGGAAAAGTAACGAGTTATGAGTGAATTAGAATCATTTTTTAAGCAATAGAAAAAGTTAAGAAGAGTGCACGCTAAATATGTGTAAACTTTAGTATTTTTGAAGCATGTTTCAACTCGGAAAAACCATAGTCTCAGAAGATATTATTGAAAAAGATTTTGTCTGTAATTTATCGGCTTGTAAAGGTGCATGTTGTATCGATGGAGATGCTGGCGCGCCTTTAACAGAAGATGAAGCTAAAACATTAGAAGAGATTTATCCAAAAGTGAAACCTTTTTTGCGTAAAGAAGGTATTGAAGTAATAGAAAAACAAGGCACTTCAATTACTACAGTTTTTGGCGAAATAGAAACCCCATTAATTGGTGGTGCAGATTGTGCTTACGTTATTTTTGATGAAAAAAAGACAGCACTTTGTGGTATAGAAGAAGCCTATAACCAAGGTGAGGTAGATTGGAAAAAACCCGTATCGTGTCATTTATATCCAATTCGTGTTAAGGATTATTCAGAATTCTCTGCAGTTAATTATGACAATTGGGAAATTTGTGATGATGCCTGTGCGCTTGGTAAAGAATTGCAAGTGCCAATATATAAGTTTGTAAAAGAAGCTTTAATTAGAAAATTTGGAGAAGATTGGTATGCCGAATTAGAGCAGGTAGCAAACAAAATGCAAACCAAAACATAGTCAGTATGGACGTGTTTTTATTATCTCAAAATTTTTCCAAACAACTTAAAATTGCAAAAAACAATTATCTTCAAGGTGATGTAGTTATTGTAGATCAATTTGAAACATATATAAATGCTTTTAAAGCTATGGATTTAAATCTTCTAGATAACGATCTCAAGAAAAAAGCATTTTTTATAAATCTATATAATGGATTTACAAGTTATTTAATTATTAAAGAAGGTGTAAAAAAGAGTGTAAAAGAAATCCCCGATTTTTTTAAGATTCCTATAATTACATTAAATCAATACACCTTTTCACTAGATGACATAGAACATGGTTTGCTTCGTAAAAATGCCCGAAAACATATTTTACCTAATGATAAACGCCTGCAATTTATGGTCGATAACTTAGATTATAGAATCCACTTTGCTCTAAATTGCGGAGCATTATCTTGTCCACCTATTGCAAATTACACTTTGGCAAATATTGATGCTGAATTAAATTTAGCGACATCGGTTTTTACCGAAAATGAGTTTATAATTGATGATAAAACACAAACAATTATGTGTTCTGAAATTTTTATTTGGTATAAAGAAGATTTTAGTAACATGTATTTAGATCATCCAAAATTTAAAGATTATTCAGTAATTAAAAGGCCTTATAGTTGGTTTCTGTAATTTTTATTTTGTTTATAATCTAACTATTTATTTGAGTATTAAAAACCCTTATTTTTAAAGTCTTTAAAGGTTTTTTAATACGAAAAAACTTACTTTTTTGCATTAAACAAAATATTGTAAATACTTGATAATCAAATTTTTAAAATAAATCTAATAAAAGGTTCATCTTTTTGAAGGAATTTTCGTGTTGTTAAAAACTTGTTGACAATGTTTATAAAATTACCTTTCATTATCAACTACAATTTTGAATATTTGTTAGTCTAGAATGATACCAAAATTCGCTATTAATTTTTTATAAAAACAATAACAATGTCGCAAACAGTAGAGCCCATTTTACAAGAAAACAAAGATAGATTTGTAATATTCCCTATTCAACACCATGATTTATGGGAGTGGTACAAAAAATCTGAAGCGAGTATGTGGACTGCTGAAGAAATAGATTTACATCAAGATCTTACCGATTGGGCAGAAAAGTTAAACGACGATGAGCGTTACTTTATTAAACATATTTTAGCATTTTTTGCGGCGAGTGATGGTATTGTAAATGAAAATTTAGCAGAGAATTTTGTAAACGAAGTACAATATAGCGAAGCAAAATTTTTCTATGGATTCCAAATTATGATGGAAAATATTCATAGCGAAACCTATTCTTTACTTATTGATACTTATGTAAAAGATGAAAAAGAAAAAGCGATGCTTTTTAATGCCATCGAAACATTTCCTGCGATTAAGAAAAAAGCAGAATGGGCATTAAAATGGATTGATTCGCCAAGTTTTGCAGAGCGTTTAATTGCATTTGCTGCAGTAGAAGGTATTTTCTTTTCAGGATCTTTTTGTTCTATTTTCTGGCTTAAAAAACGTGGTTTAATGCCAGGTTTAACATTCTCAAACGAACTTATTTCTAGAGATGAAGGTATGCATTGTGATTTTGCTGTGCATTTACACGAAAATCATCTGGTAAATAAAGTACCAAAAGAACGTATAAAAGAAATTATTGTTGATGCTTTAAATATTGAAAGAGAATTTATTACGGAATCTCTGCCTGTAAGTTTAATAGGTATGAATGCAACTTTAATGTCTCAGTATTTAGAGTTTGTAACTGATGGTCTTCTCGTAGATCTAGGTTGCGAAAAAGTATACAATACAGCAAATCCTTTCGACTTTATGGATATGATTTCGCTTCAAGGTAAAACAAACTTCTTTGAAAAGAGAGTAGGAGATTACCAAAAGGCTGGAGTTTTAAATAAAGAAGTTGACGAGGATAAATACAATATGGATTTCGATTTTTAATCGAGCCATCTCATTAATAAAACAATTTATTAGAAAACGCATTTTACAATTTTAAAACATTGTAGTGCCTATTTTATAATTAATCATTGACCTAATGTAATACACTGCTAACATCAGAGTATTATAAAACTAGAATAACTAACTATCCCTTTTTCTGAAAATGGCGTTTTTTCAGAAAGGAACTAAACTAAATGTGTAAAGTATGTTTGTAATTAAAAGAGACGGAAGAAAAGAGCAGATAATGTTCGACAAAATTACGGCGCGTGTTCGTAAATTGTGCTATGGCTTAAATGAGCTTGTTGATCCATTAAAAGTGGCAATGCGCGTTATTGAGGGCTTGTACGATGGAGTAACAACAAGTGAACTAGATAATTTAGCAGCAGAAATTGCAGCGACAATGACTACAGCACATCCAGACTACGCTCGTTTAGCAGCACGTATTTCGGTTTCTAACTTACATAAAAACACAAAGAAAACATTTAGTGAAGTAATGACGGATTTATATACCTATGTAAATCCACGTACAGGTAAAGATGCACCTTTATTATCTGATGAGGTGTATAACGTTATCATAGAAAATAAAGAGGTTTTAGATTCTACAATTATATATAACCGAGATTTCGGTTATGATTATTTTGGGTTTAAAACTTTAGAACGTTCTTACCTTTTAAAATTAAACGGACAAATTGCAGAACGTCCACAGCACATGCTTATGCGTGTTTCAATTGGTATTCATTTAAATGATTTAGATGCCGCTATTGAAACCTATGAGTTAATGTCTAAAAAATACTTTACACACGCCACGCCAACACTTTTTAATTCAGGGACACCAAAACCTCAAATGTCATCATGCTTCTTGTTAACAATGAAGGATGATAGTATTGATGGAATATATGATACGTTAAAGCAAACCGCTAAAATTTCGCAATCTGCGGGCGGAATTGGTTTAGCTATACATAATATTAGAGCTACAGGGAGCTATATAGCTGGTACAAACGGAACAAGTAATGGTATTGTGCCAATGCTAAAAGTATTTAACGATACAGCACGTTATGTAGATCAAGGTGGAGGAAAACGTAAAGGGAGTTTTGCAATGTACATAGAGCCTTGGCATGCAGATATTATGAGTTTCTTAGACCTTAAGAAAAACCATGGAGCAGAAGAATTACGTGCGCGTGATTTATTTTATGCCATGTGGATGCCAGATTTATTTATGAAACGTGTGCAAGAAAATGGTGAATGGACATTAATGTGTCCTAACGAATGTCCAGGTTTATCGGATACACATAGTGAAGAATTTGAAGCTTTATATACTAAGTATGAAACAGAAGGAAAAGGGCGTAAGTCTATAAAAGCACGTGAGCTTTGGGAGAAAATTTTAGAATCTCAAATCGAAACAGGTACGCCGTATATGTTATACAAAGATGCGGCTAACCGTAAATCTAATCAAAAGAACTTAGGAACAATTAAGTCTTCTAACTTATGTACTGAAATTATGGAGTATACTTCTCCTGATGAAGTTGCAGTATGTAATTTAGCATCGATTGCACTACCAATGTTTGTAAAGAATGGTGAATTTGATCATAAAGAATTGTTTAGAATCACAAAACGTGTTACAAAGAATTTAAATAAAGTAATTGATCGTAACTATTATCCAGTAAAAGAAGCAGAAAATTCTAACTTTCGTCACCGTCCAATTGGTTTAGGAGTACAAGGTTTAGCAGATACATTTATTAAACTGCGTTTGCCTTTTACAAGTGATGAAGCAAAAAGATTAAATCAAGAAATTTTTGAAACTCTATATTTTGCTGCAGTAACAGCTTCCATGGAAGAAGCAAAAGCTGATGGACCTTATGAAACATATAAAGGATCTCCGATAAGTAAAGGAGATTTTCAACATAATTTATGGAACATTAAAGACGATGAATTAAGCGGTCGATGGGATTGGGCAAAATTACGTAAGCAAGTACTAAAAAATGGTGTACGTAATTCATTATTAGTAGCACCAATGCCAACAGCATCTACATCTCAAATATTAGGAAACAACGAATGTTTTGAGCCGTACACATCTAATATTTATACACGCCGTGTATTATCTGGAGAGTTTATTGTAGTTAATAAACACCTATTAGAAGATTTAGTAGAATTAGGACTTTGGAACGAAGGTCTTAAAAACGAAATTATGAGAGCTAATGGCTCTATTCAAGGTGTAGATAATATTCCTGCAGATATTAAAGAATTGTATAAAACAGTTTGGGAGATGAGTATGAAAGACATTATAGATATGTCTCGTCAGCGTGGTTATTTTATTGATCAATCACAATCATTAAACTTATTCTTAGAAGGAGCAACTATGGCTAAGCTAACATCTATGCACTTCTATGCATGGAAGAGTGGCTTAAAAACAGGGATGTATTATTTACGTACAAAAGCAGCAGTAGATGCTAAGAAGTTTACAGTAACTAAAGAGGTTAAACAACAACCTGTTGCAGAGAAAATAGCAGTACAAGAAACCGTAATTGCACAACAAAAACAACAAGCAGCAAAGACCGCTGCTAAGTTTGCACAAGAAACTACAGAAGCTGAGCCAATGACGGCAGAAGAAATGAAAGCATTAATTGCCCAGGCTAAAGAAGCTGAAGGTGATGATTGTTTAATGTGTGGTTCTTAATCTAAATTAAGTGTTATTAAAAACCAACGTGAAAGCGTTGGTTTTTTTATTTTAGGATCTACTTCTCTACCAAAGTATCAGTCCCTAAATACTTATCATCTTTATTATAATACCAAGCTCTAACTTTAGGCATTTTAATACCACTAACTATAGCTTCTTCAGATAATAAAATATATTCGCCACTATCTGGGATTACATTACCATTATCATCCGTTTTATAAAACTGATAGACTTCCATAGCATAAGTCTTTGGATTGAAATAAAAATACCATTCGTCACTACCAACAGAGGCATCATAAGTTGCTTTTAAAACGAGATAGTCTTTTCCTTTAAATGTTTTGCGCTCTATTTTATCTCCTAGATGAGTACCTTTATCTTTAAGCTTCATAGGTAAGCCATACAAATAACTATAATAATTTTTATAGAGTTCGGCTCTATCGCAAGTCATACCTTTTGCTTTAGCAGAAACTTCATCTAAAACAGCGCCATTATAACTCATAATACATTTGCCTTTGTCCATAGTATATGTTGTAGTAGTGCCATCTCGTTTTGCAGCTACACTATAATATTGATGAAGTAGGTTAATAATTATTTTGCTCTCTCTTGGGTTAGCATTTTGGGTAGTCATGGTTACATTAAAAGAATCATTAAAGGTTTGCCAATGTCCATTTGGATCGTGATAGGCTATGGCTTTATCTAATAATTGAGAAGGAGTAGCAGTTTGCGAATAAGAATTAATATTAAAAATTATTAAAGTAATAAGTATAAGGTTCTTCATTGTAATAGGTTTTACTATTCAACTAAAATATAAGTTTTATTTGTAATATTTTTGTGAGAGGTAATATATAGTTAAGTATGAATAAAAATTTAAAAGAAGTCGCTCAAGTCTTTTTTAAGTTAGGTTGTTTTGCTTTTGGTGGTCCAGCAGCACATATAGCGATGATGGAAGACGAAATCATTGAGAAGCGTAAATGGATGTCTAGAGATTATTTTCTAGATCTTATAGGAACAACAAATTTAATTCCTGGCCCAAACTCAACTGAGATGACGATGCATTGTGGTTACGAACGTGCAGGAAAAGTAGGTCTTTTTGTAGCTGGAATTGCATTTATTTTTCCGGCTACTATTATCACAGCTATTTTGGCATATTTATATGTTAAATATGGTCAATTGCCAGAGGTAGAACCTTTTATTTATGGTATTAAACCCGCAGTATTGGCAATTATAGCAGCAGCTATTTTTAAGTTAGGCAAAAAAGCTATAAAAAGTACAGAATTAGCCATACTTGGGGTATTAGTTTTAGCAGCAAGTCTTTTAGGAGTTAATGAAGTTATTGCACTACTTAGCGCTGGTGTTTTAGGAATGGCATATTTTTATATTAAAAACAAAACAACAACGACCATTAAAAGTATTACTCCATTATTCTTTTTATTTGGTATTAATGCTACAATTACAAAAGTATCAACACTAAAATTATTTTTAATTTTCTTAAAAGTTGGTGCTATACTTTACGGAAGTGGTTATGTTTTATTCGCATATTTAGATGCAGAATTAGTTACTAGAGGTTTGTTAACTAGAACTGAGCTTATTGATGCAATTGCTATAGGTCAATTTACTCCAGGGCCTGTGTTGTCAACGTCGACGTTTATAGGATATCAACTTTCTGGATTTTCAGGAGCTTTGGTTGCTACGACAGGTATTTTTCTTCCATCGTTTTTATTTGTGTTATTGCTAAATCCATTTATTCCAAAAATGAGAAATTCTAAAATTCTTAGAGGCTTTTTAGATTCGGTTAATGTTGCAGCTGTTGCAGTAATGTTGGCTGTACTTTTTGTTATGGGAAAAGAAACATTGATACAATGGCAGAGTATTGTTATTGCAATAGCAGCTATTATATTAACTTTTAAAACTAAGGTTAGCACCATCTGGACAATTGTTATTGGTGCTGTATTAGGGTTTCTATTATTAAAATTGTTTTAATAAAAAAGCCTTAATTCTTTTAAAGAATTAAGGCTTTTTGTTTTTATAATTATTGTAAAATTACGATTCAGGTGTAATTTTAGCAGGCTCAACTGAACCATCATGAGCATTATGATATTCTTCTAATAAGTTCATAGTTGCAGTAAGTAAGTCTTTAGTTTCTAGTAATAAACTAAAGTAAAGCGTCGTGTTTTTAGGACTTGACTCTTCAGTTCTTGTACGTGCTACTTGTTTAACGATTTTAGACGTTACTATATCAAAAGTCTCTTTTCTTTTATTTAAGATAATTTCAATTTCTTCAAATGAACGAGAATCAAAAGCACTTTTAATATCAACAAATAATACTTCTAGAGCATCATCAACTTCTTTCAATTCTTTAACCTGACTAAACTTAAGTTTCTTATGGTTATTATTAATGTGTTTATGACTAGTATTAGAAATATATTCTAAAGATTGTGTCATGTCTTGTAAATATCCTAATATATTAATATAGAAATTACTAGCTTCAACACTAGATTCGTCTAAATTTTTAATAAAATAAAAGATGTTATCACGTAAACTATCTACTTCATCAGAAAGTTTAGAGACTTGTTTTTTATTCTTTTTAAGAGATGATAAATCTTGTTTAGCTAAACCTTTAATAGCATTGGTGTAGATTCTGTTACCACGGTTAACAACGCTAGAAATGTTTTTAGCACTTTCATAAATAACTCCTTGTACAGAACTGCTTTCTTCAGAAGTTGATAAACTATCTGCTTCAACAATTTTTTTAGAGTTCTTTTGGTGAGCTTTGTAGTTTCTATATAATAAGAATACGGTAACTATTAATAATATAGGAGTGATTACTTGAGGTTCCCAATTGATTAGGAAAACAACAATACCTGCAGCTGTAAAAGCTCCAAAGGCTGTGCCAAACCATCCGCCAATAACATTTAAAACACCAGCGACCCTATATACAGCACTTTCACTTCCCCAAGCTCTATCCGCTAAAGATGTACCCATAGCTACCATAAATGTAACATATGTTGTAGATAATGGTAGTTTCATAGACGTTGCTATAGCGATTAATACACCAGCGACCATAAGGTTAACAGATGCTCTAATCATATCAAAAGCAGGTGCATCAATGCTTTGTGCTTTGGTTAAATTATTTTCTGGTTTATGAAAACTTCTATCAATACGTTCTTGCGTAGCTTTAGGAAGAATAGAACTACAAGCATTAGATAACCAAGATGTTCCTTTTACAACAGATCGAGATAAAGCATTAGGTTCAAATTTTTCATGTGTTTCTCCTTGACGAGATAAGCTAATTTCAGTTTCAGCAACTGTCTTTGCTTTTTTAGAAAACCATAATGTAACTACCATTATGCCACCAGCAATAAATAACAAGAAAGGTTCTGCTGGCATTTTCTTATCTAAGACATCCATCATAAAACCAGATGCTTCAGTTCCGCTAGCAATCCATGCTTCGTAAGAGTGATAAGCAGCCATTGGTACACCAATAAAGTTTACAAGATCATTACCAGAAAATGCTAAAGCTAACCCAAATGTACCTACAGCGATTACAATAAGAAGAATACTCTTTTTTGTAATTTTTTGAAATGCATATGATAGTAGTGTAAATAAAACAAAGCCAATAGATATAATATACACTTCATTGCCTTCTACATAACCTTTTAAATCTTTATAATAAGGAGTGCCCTTAAGACCTTTCATAAAAATGAAATATAATATTGCGGTTAATGCTAGACCTCCAAATATTGCACCTAAATTTTTTATTTTATTTTCATAATGGAAAGTAAACACTAAACGTGATATCCACTGAACTATAGCGCCAACACTAAAAGCAATAACAACGGAGAGTAAAATACCGCTAATAATTTCTATAGCTTTAGCTGTATTAATAAAACTCCCTAAGTCAGATAAAGTATATTGATCAGAATGACCAATTTTTATTAAAGCCGTAACTACTGCTGCTCCAAGTAAATTAAAAACAATAGATACCGTAGTAGATGTTGGTAGACCAAGTGTATTAAAAAAGTCTAATAACAAAATATCGGTAATCATTACTGCCATAAATATGAGCATAATTTCATGAAAGCTAAACATACCAGGCACAAAAATACCTTTACGTGCTACTTCCATTAAGCCACTAGAATAGACAGCTCCAATAAAAATACCTAAACTCGCTACAATCATTATTGTACGCATAGAAATGGCTTTTGAGCCTATTGCTGAGTTTAAGAAATTAATAGCATCATTACTAACACCAACTACTATGTCTGCCACCGCTAAAACGGTAATGGCTATCAACATAAATAAGTACATATTTTCCATAATTTGATTCGTTTTGCAAAAGTCTTAAGATAATTTTTGCGTTGTGTTATCTAAATGTTATGTTTTAAAAATGTAAATCGAAACCAAGCCTGTATTCAATTCTACCTTCATTACCATTAAATGTTCTATAACTTAAATCCGATTGTACTTTTAATTTATGACCTACAATAAATTTAGAAACTCCTAGAGTATACTCGTTAGTGTCTAAATCTACAATTGTGGCGTTGCTTACATTTTCTTCATCTAATGTTGTAAAACGTCCCGCAATTTCATAATTGTTTTTAAATACATAACTAGCCTGTAAGTTTAGTGCATTACCAGTACTAAATCCACTTCCTGTTGTTGTACCATCACTATTAAGCGCAATTACATTATCTACATCACGATGTGCATATTCTCCCATAAAGGCAAATCCTTTATATTTAAACATAGCATCTGCAAATATAGTAGTTGCATCACTTTCAAATAAATTATCTCCACCATCAATAAATAGAAAGCTGCCTAAACCACTTCTAGACCTTACAGCATCTTCATTATAATTATAAGTAAATGCTAAAAATAACTTAGGTGTTTCTTCGCGTTTTAAATCTGATTGCACATAATCACCTTTAGCTTCAAATTCACCAAAAGGTAAAAATTCTACACGACCTGTATATTGTAAACCACCAATATTACCTTCAGTAATGTTACGTCCTTCTCCTTGTGATAGTGAGAACTTTTCTCTTATAACAAACTTTTCTCCTATGACATCTTTATGGCGAATTTGTATTCCTAAATCACGATCAATATTAAAACGACTGTTTAATAACGAACGATCTATAAATTGAAGATTAGCAGAAGACACAACACGTTCTATATTTCCAGGTAGTTTTGTCTGTCCGGCCCAAAGTTCCCAATTTCCTGCAAAATTCCACATAATAACAGCATCAAGAATTTGACGTGGTGTTTCTCTGTTAAATTCATTCGCACCAGAAAGATCTCTATTAGATAATCCTAATTCTATTTTATATCTAAGTTTAGGACTGTAAGCAAAACCATCAAATTTTAAACGTGCTCTACGCACATCAAAATTGTGATCTGGACTTCCGAATTGACTACCTGCTTGATCATAATTCCAAGTAGATGTAGAACGTACTTGAATACGAGCTCCGAATTTTATGCTAAAAGAGCTGTCTTTAGCAACAAAATTAAAAATTCCTTTTCCGAATTTAGAATCACTGATTTCCTGTGCATTAAGCGAAGTTATAGTCGCTATTACAATAGCAACTATAGTAAATTTAAGTTTCATTAAAATATTATTAGTTTTTGTCAGGTGCAAAGAACTAATTCTAATGTTAACTAAATGTTTCCTAAGTATTAATTTTTAAGCAAAAAAACTGCCTTGGCCAAAGGCAGTCATTAGAATTCATGATAATTAGTCGACAAAAACTAATAGATTATACGAAACTAATATCTCTTATATAAGATGGTGACAAATGTAAATGAGGAGTTTAATGTTATTGTAACGCTATTATTAACTAATTATTAAACTTTATTAATAAAAAAATATTTTTAAATAACTGATTTTCAAATAAATAACGTTTTAATGTAAATTTAATGTTAATTAATTGTTGCTTAAATATTAATGAATCTTTATATTCGTGTAATAAGTAAATTATAAAACCCATAATTATGAACAAAAAAGTTTTGCTCTTATTCGTTTTATTAATCAGTATCGTTTCTTTTGCTCAACAAGAGAGAATACTAAAACTTAACAAAAACAGCAATTTAATTGATGTAACATATTATCATGACAATGGAGTTGTAAGCCAGACAGGATCTTATACTTTAGATGGTAAATTACAAGGTGAATGGCTGAGTTTTAATACTGAAGGTAAAAAGAATGTTTCAGCGAATTATGATAATGGGAGAAAAGTCGGCAAGTGGTTTTTTTGGACAAATGAAACCTTAAAAGAAGTAGATTATACAAATAATGCTATTGTTAGTGTTAATGAATGGAAGAGAGATGATAAAACCTCTTTGGCCATACGGAATTAATAAATAGAATTACTAAAACAACAAAAAAGCATCCTAATTATTAGGATGCTTTTTTATTACTATAAACTTAAACTACGAACTCAAATGATAGTTTAGTCTATTTTATTTTAATGATTTAAAGACCTACAGTCCAACCTGCGCCCCAGGTTGCAAAGTCAGTTCCTGTAGCACTACCGATACCAGATAAGAAATCTGAATCCATAAATGTTTCTCCTGTATCATTCTTTACCTCTAGTATAACATCAGTAAATGTTACATCAGTTACAGATAAATCACCACTTAGTACACCAGCACCTGTTGGGTTATCTCCATCATCGCCATCTAAATCAAAACCTTCTTCAAAACCTTCGATTAAAACATTAGTAAAAATACCTTGTGTACCAGCTCTTAAACGTATAGCTTCATTACCTGTACCAGAACCATTTCCTATTATAGTTAGGTTGTTAATGTTTGGTCTAGAGAAGAATAAAGGATTAGAATTGTTTCCTATATCTGTATTGTAACCATCGGCCTCAATACCTTTATCGTGCTCAGCACCATGAAGCACATAGGCATCTGTAATAGTTCCAGAATATCCTTCTGTCCAATCTATAGAATCATCTTGAGAATTAACAACAACAACATTGTTGACATTTACAGTTCCTCCAAAGAATTCTACACCGTCATCACTACCTTCAAATACTTGAATAAATTCAATCACTGTGCCTCTACCAACCCCGTAGAAAGAGAACCCATTATTTTCTGACTGTCCATCAGCAGCAGCACCAGAATATTGTACACGCATATATCTTATACTACCAGAATTATCCTCTGCGTTTGTACCACCATAAGGTAAACTTGCAATTTCAGAAGTTGCAGTAGCTGCACCTGTTACAGAATTAATTGGTGCTTCACCAAGTACAATAACACCTCCCCAATCTCCGGCTTGTGGTGCAGAAGCATCAGAAGTTAAAATAATTGGGTTATCAGCAGTACCATTAGCTATAATCTGCGCTCCTTGAGCAATTGCTATATACACATCAGAACCCTCAGCTAAGGCTTCAATTGTCATCCCAGCAGGGATAGTTAATGTAGTACCAGCAGCCATTATTAATGATCCATTTAATACATAAGTTTCGTTAGCATCTAAGGTTAAATCTTCGGTAAATGTACCTGATAAAAATATAGTGCCAGATGGTGGTGGAGTGTCATCACCTCCTCCGTTATCATTAATAATAATATCAGCAGTATCATCTGATGTACATGAATTAAAAAGTAATCCAAAAATCGCTAACCCTAATAAAAAATTCTTTTTCATTGTTTTTAAATTTGATTAAATGTTTAATTAATATTTATGTGTTTATATTTAAAATTTATATTTTAATTGAAAGCCTATATTAAGTCCTCTTCTATAATCTGTAACATCCTTACCATTAGGCGAGGTTACTAAAACTCCTGTGCCTTCTCTTTCGTATTGAATGGTTGGATTTAAAAGATTTTTTGCAGAAAAGTTAAACTCTAGCTTTTCTGTAATCTCACTTTTAAGAATAAAATCTAGAGTAGGAATACCTTTTTCTATAACATTACCTAATTGGCCAGAACCTAAAGCATCGATTCTATCAGAGAAATAAGAGAACACTAAGTTTGCATTAGGTTCATATGTTCCAATTTTTGGTGAGTAGCTTAAATCTGCGTTTATAATTACAGGTGAAGCTCCTTGTAATTCTTCTTCGTCGCTACTAAAGCTTACATCGAATATAGTACCGTCAACAGTTTCAAATAAATCTTGTTTTGTGTTTGTTAAGGTTACGTTGAAACCACCAGATAATTTAGCATTATCTTCATCTTGCATAATAATATTTTTGCGAAGCTCTAATTCAAGCCCAATAACTTCAGCATTATCACCTGTTCTAAAGAAACGTTGGGTTCCTGTTGCATCAAAAGCAACAACTTGGTTTATAGGGTCATTGATGCGTTTGTAGAATCCGCCAATAGAGATGATTTCATTTTTACTTAAAAACCAATCATATTTTAAATCTATATTTAATATTCTTGAGAAACCTAATACATCCGGATTACCACCAATACGTTGTGATACACTTTCGTAAACAAAAGGTGCAACTTCTTTAAACTCAGGAAGAGAAATGGTTTCGCTAATTGCAAAACGGACATTTTGATCTTCATTAATATTATACTTAACACTTAAACTCGGCAAGTAAACTACATCGGAAAAAGAGCGACTACTTTGACCTTCGTTACCTAAGTTAATGACATCGAAACTAATATTTTGATCAAAAGATTCAACACGCAACCCAGGTACAAATAACCATTTATTATCATCTGCAGTTATTTCTGCATTAACATAACCAGCATGTACATCTAATTGACCATTATAGGTGTTTTCTGGTAAGCCAGGACGATTTGTATTGCTTTGACCAGGAAGATTATTAATAACTCTAATGTTAAAAAGCCCATTTGGGTTACTTGAAGTATTTAAATTTTCTAATGAAAATAAGCTATCAAAATCATTAACATCAGTAACAGGTGTATTTGGGTTTACAATATCATAACCAAAACGGATATTATCAAAATCACGTTGTTTAGTTCGTCCATTATAACCAGCATTTATTTTAATATTTTCAGCGTAGTCGTATTCAAAATTAATACGTCCGTTTAACTCTTCATCTTCTATGTTTTGGAAATAACGTTGATTATCAAAAACAACATTACTAAAAAGTGTAGGATTTGTATTAGGATCATTATCTAAAGCCAATTGATAGTTTTCTAAACTAATACGTCTTCTATCTGGTTGATGAGCGTTTACTACATTGTAACCAATACCCCAATCAATTTCAAATTTTTCGTAATTGTGTTTACCTAATAATTGATTGACATAGATTAAGTTTTGATCAAATTGCACATTAGATTGAAAAAATCCTTCATCCGTATTTTGTATAGCGTTTCTATTTCTACCACCACCATCAATTCCAAAATTACCAACTCTATCAGATGAGTCATTGATAAATAATGAGTTAAATTTAAAACTATTGTTATTATCTAACTTGTAATTAACAGCTAACATTCCAGTGGTCTTTGTGCTATATTCAAACTCTTCAGCATCTTCAAAAGCTCTGTCTTCAACATTAGTAAAATTAATGTTAGAACCTCTACGGTATTCAAAACTGTTTTCAAATGAACCCGTACCATAAAAACTTAAACGACTACCATTTTCAAAATCAAAAGATTTTCCGAAAGAACCACCAAAATTAATATTGATTGGTGTATTTAAATCTACAGAGTCAAAACCATGAGATAATACTACAGCGAAAGGATCATTATCAAATCTGTTGTAAAACCCAAAATAACTTGTGCCTTCACTTTTTAAGAAATTCTGGTCGGCAGCATTTGTATTTACAGATGAACCTGTATAAAAATCGAAGAACCAATCTCCTTTATAATCTTTTGAAGAGATGTCTACATTACCAGCAGAAAAATCACCATAAAATCTTGAAGAATAGGCTTTACTTATAGATACATTTTCTATAATATCTGTTGAAAATAAGTTTAAATCAACATTTTTCTTGTTAACGTCATTAGACGGTAATGATAAACCATTTAATGTTGTGTTTAAGTAACGATCACCTAAACCACGGACATATACGTTGCTAGAACCTTCTTGTTTAGAAACTCCAGAAATTTTAGATACAGCACCAGCAGCATCTCCAACTCCTTTTCTAGAAAGCTCTACAGCTCCAATACTTTGCTTAATTTCTGTCGCTTTTTTCTGGTCTAATAATAATGCAGCCTCACTTTCTTTACGTGTAGTTGTAGTAATAACAACCTCGCTAAGACTTGCAGCACTTACACCTAATGGTACATTAACTACAGTTACTTTATTAGCGACAACCTCAACTTTTATTTCTTGGGTTTCGTAACCCACAAAACTAAAAACTAAAATATATGACCCAACGTCTAGATCTTTAAATTCATAGATACCTTCTTCATTAGAAGAAACACCTTTAGAAGTCCCTTTAATTACTACGCTTGCATATGGTAAAGGTTCATTGTTAAACTCTTTATCCGTGATTAGACCTTTAACAGATCCAATCTCTTGTGCAAAAGAAAGTGCTGTAAATAATAATGCTATTAATAAGAATAATTTTTTCATCAGTTTTATAAAAAATTGCTGATGCAAAGAAACCACCGATATCAAGATTTGAGGTTAATCAAAAATTAATGATTCGTAATAAAAAGGTTATTTAAAGGTTAGCTTAATATTAACCAAAATTAGTTTTAGGAAACAATTTGGTAACATTGAGATTTGTTTTCTTAATAGGGTATTAGTCTAGACCTAATGAGTGTATTGGTTAATGCCTTATATTTGTTTGTCTAACTAAATAAAAACACATGAAAACCTTCTTTTCTTTTTTATTAGTAATAACAACATTGTCTATTACAGCTCAGAAAAAAACTTTAGATCATCAAGATTTTGAAATATGGAATACCATTCAAGGAACTTCTATAGCAACAGATGGGAATCATATTTTATACACTCTAGTTAAAGGTGAGAAAGACAGTCATCTCAAACTAAAAACACCTAATGGAAATCTTACTTTTGAGCATGAACGTTCAGAACGAGGACGATTTACTGACGACGGTCAATTTGTGGTGTTTACAGTAAAACCATGGAAGGATGAAGTTAAAGCACTAAAGCGTAAAAAGACTAAGAAAGCAAAACTCCCAAAAGACACTTTAGGAATTTTTGATATTAAGAAAAATACATTGTCTAAGATCCCGAATGTAAAATCGTATCAAATTCCTAGAAAATGGTCAACACATATAGCATATTTGTTAGAAGATATAAAAGTAAATAAGAAGAAAGAAGACAAGGATTCTAAAACTGAAGAAACGGCTAAAGCAGATAAAAAGAAAAGTAAAGCTAAAAAAGTGAGTAAAGATAATGGCTACCATATAGTAGTACGGACTTTAGCAACTGGTAAAGAAGATACCATTAAGTTTGTTACCGATTACCGATTTGCTGAAAAAGGAAAAAAACTAACGTATACTACAACAGGAAAAGATAAAGATACTAATGGCGGTGTTTATGTATTGAATTTAGAAAACAATAATCTTTCTGAATTATACACGGCTAAAAAAGCCAAATACTACAGCGTTAATTTTAGCGAAACAGGAAAGCATTTAGCATTTGTTGTAGATGCAGATACTACTAAAGTACAGGTGAGGCCAAATGAATTATATACATGGAAAGAAGGCGAATCTTCAGCTAAAAAAATACTAGATGCGCAATCGGCACCTAAAGGATATCGTGTGTCTTCGGACGGAACAATATCATTTTCGAAAGATGAAAGTAAACTCTTTTTTGGTTTAGCAACGCCACCTATTGTAAAAGACACAACATTACTAGATGAAGAAATTGTTAATGTTGAGGTATGGACTTATAATGAGCCAAGATTGTATACCGTACAAGAATTACAAGTTGATAACGATAAACGAAAATCGTATACAACAGCTATTAATTTAAGTAATAATCAATTAACTCAGATTGCTACAACAGATTACCCTAATTCAAATCTTGGTAATGAAGGTAATGCTGAGTACGCTCTAGTAAATACAGATTTACCATACGCGATAACGCAACAATGGGATGGAAACACAAGACAAGATTATGCAATTGTTAATACTAAAACGGGTGATGTAAAAGACAAGATTGAAGGTGTTTTAGGAAGATTAAGTTTAAGCCCAATGGCAAAGTATGCATTTGGTTATGAATTTGTAGATAGCACATGGATAACGCATAATGTTGAAACTTCTAAATTTTCTAAACTCACGGATGGTTCTGTATTTTATAACGAACTTAACGATTCGCCAAGACATCCAGGATCTTATGGCTCTGCAGGTTGGACGACCAATGATGAGACTATTATTTTGTATGATCGCTACGATTTATGGAGCTTTAATCCTGAAACAGGGACAAAGAAACGACTCACTAACGGAAGAGCAGATAAAACGGTATATAGATATCAACGTACCGATTTTGAAGAACGTTCTTTGGCTAAAGACGGTAAATGGTTATTAACTACATTTAATGAAGAAACTAAGCACTCTGGCTATGCAGAATTAGATACAAAATCTCAGAAATTAAAAACATTACTATCTGGTCCGTATCGATTTGGAAGATTACAAAAAGCGCAAAATGGCAAAGGATTAATTTATACAAGAGAATCTTTTACAGAGTTTCCTAATATTAGATACTCAGATCTAAGTTTCAAAAAAGATGATGTTTTGTCTGATGCCAATCCACAACAAAAAGACTATAATTGGGGAACATCAGAATTGGTAACATGGACATCTTTAGATGGGGTAGAATTAAAAGGAATGTTGATAAAACCTGAAAATTTTGACCCGAATAAAAAATATCCAATGATTGTTAATTTTTACGAGCGTAGCTCGGATGGGTTATACAATCATAGAGCACCATCACCAGGACGATCAACCATTAATTATAGTTTTTACACCAGTAGAGGTTATGTCATTTTTAATCCAGATGTACAATATCGTATTGGTTATCCGGGTGAAAGCGCTTATAACTGTGTTATTCCAGGAGTAACAGCTTTGATTGAAAAAGGTTTTATAGACAAGGACAATATCGGTGTTCAAGGCCATAGTTGGGGAGGCTATCAAATAGCGTATTTAGTGACTAAAACGGATATTTTTAAAGCTGCTGAGGCTGGAGCACCTGTACCAAATATGATTAGTGCTTATGGCGGAATACGTTGGTGGACAGGATTAAGCAGACAATTTCAGTACGAGCATACGCAAAGTAGAATAGGAGGCACGCCATGGCAATACCCACAGCGTTATATAGAAAACTCTCCAATATTTAATATTGATAAAATTAACACGCCACTTTTAGTAATGCATAATGATGCAGATGGACATGTGCCGTGGTATCAAGGTATAGAATTATTTACAGCATTACGTCGTTTGCAAAAGCCTTCTTGGTTTTTAAATTATAATGGAGAACCTCATTGGCCGTTAAAATATCAAAACCGAAGAGATTTTAATGTGCGTATGGCTCAGTTTTTTGATCATTATTTAAAAGGAGATCCAATGCCAGTTTGGATGAAACGCGGAGTACCAGCAATTGAAAAAGGGATCAATCAAGGGTATGAGTTAGAGCGTTCAGATAAAAATTAATTTGTATTAAATAAATAGTAAAAGTCTCTTATTTTCAATTGAAAATAAGAGACTTTTTTATGTAGAATAACTATCTTGCTTTGCATATTTATTAAGTATGAATTGGGAACAACTACTTTCGCTAAAACGCTTTGGCGATACAAATAAAAGATTACGAAAAGAACAAGACGAAACGCGTTTAGGCTTTGAAGTTGATTACGACAGAATTATATTTTCTTCAGAATTTAGAAGCCTTCAAGATAAAACTCAAGTAGTGCCTTTATCTAAAACTGATTTTGTGCATACACGTTTAACGCATAGCTTAGAAGTAAGTGTAGTTGGACGTTCTCTTGGACGACAAGTAGGAAGACGATTGTTAGAAAAATATCCGCATCTTCAAAACATTCACGGGTATCAAAATAATGACTTTGGTGCTATAGTAGCTGCTGCTGCTTTAGCTCATGATATTGGAAATCCACCATTTGGGCATTCTGGAGAAAAAGCAATAGGTGCTTATTTTAAAGATGGTGAAGGAAAATTGTTTCAAGAAAATCTTTCTGAAGAAGAATATCAAGATTTATGTGATTTTGAAGGTAATGCAAACGGATTTAAAATTTTAACAGAAAGCCGAGCTGGCCGAGAAGGTGGTTTACGATTAAGTTATGCTACGCTTGGTGCTTTTATGAAATACCCTAAAGCATCTTTGCCAAAAAAACCAACAGACCATATAGTAGATAAAAAATATGGATTTTTTCAGAGCGAAAAATTAATTTTTAAAGACGTTGCTGAAGAATTAGGTTTACACAGTAGAGACGATTCTAGTATGCGTTTTTCACGTCATCCTTTAGCGTATTTGGTTGAAGCTGCAGATGATATCTGTTATACCATTATCGACTTTGAAGATGGTATTAACCTTGGACTTATTGAAGAAGAATATGCTTTAGAGTATTTAATTAACTTAGTTAGAGATAAGATTAAAACCGAGAATTACAATGCCTTAAAAACTACTGAAGATCGTGTGAGTTATTTAAGAGCCTTGGCTATTGGCGCTTTAATTGAAGAGACAGTGGACTTATTTATGGAAAACGAAGAAGAAATACTTAGCGGTAATTTTAAAACCGGATTGTTAGATGTAAGTCGTTACAAAGCGCAAATCTCGGATATTATTGCCATAAGTATTAAAAATGTTTACCAATCTAATGAGGTTATAAATAAAGAAATTGCGGGCTACGAAGTTCTCAATGGTTTACTGAAAGTTTTCGGTAAAGCGGCATATCATAGTTATAATGGAGAATTATCTAATTACGATAAGCTTGTGCTAAAAGCTTTGCCAGAAACTGTAAAGCTAGATAATACATCTCTTTATCAAAATGTCATGGCAGTTTGTTTGTTTGTTTCTAAACTATCAGACTCAAATGCTATGCTTTTATACCATAGATTGAAAGGAAACCTTATTTAATTAAATAGCTGTAAATCAGTGATTTGATTTTTAAAATAAACACTTTATCGATAAAATTTGTTTTTTAACGATATTTTATGTTTGTTTGTTATGATATTAACCCCAAATCTACAATATCATGAAAAATAATATACTAGGAGCTATGGTTATCTTTTTTGCTGTAGTAGCGTGTTTATTAATCATAGATGATTTGTCTTATTCTAATGAAACTAAAGAGACAGATTTTAAAGCAAAAATGCAAGTTAAAGCATCAATTGAGCAAAGCGATCTCGCTACAACAGATTTAGAGCTCGAAGATTAATTGATTAATTTCTTTGATTAATGCTTCAGTATCTATGCCTATTAAATTCTGAAGCTCATTAACTTTTCCGTGTTCAATAAATTGATCAGGGACACCTAATGTCCTTATCGGAATATTGTAATGGTGCGTATTTGCAAACTCTATAATAGCACTTCCCATTCCACCAATTATCACTCCATCTTCTATCGTTAAAATAGAAGAATACTGTTTAAAGATATTGTGTAAAAGATCAGTATCTAAAGGTTTAATAAAGCGAATATCATAATGTCCTACATCTTTGTAAACATCTGATTTTTCTATAATAGAAGTGACACTATGGGCAATTGTACCTGTTGTTAAAATAGCTAAAGAATTCCCTTTTTTTAAGCATAAATTCTTCCCAATTTCAATAGATTTAAAAGATATTTTCCAATCTAATAAATGTCCGCGTCCGCGAGGGTAGCGTATAGCAATAGGCTGATTTAATCCTAACTGCGCGGTGTACATGATATTGCGTAATTCAATAGCATTTCTTGGAGAAAAAATAATAAGATTAGGAATACATCTTAAATACCCAAAATCAAAAACTCCATGATGTGTAGCTCCATCTTCACCTACCAAACCTGCGCGATCTAAACAGAAAATTACAGGCAAATTTTGAAGCGCTACATCATGTATCACTTGGTCGTAAGCACGTTGTAAAAATGTAGAATAGATATTACAAAAAGGAATTAAGCCTTGAGTAGCCATGCCAGCTGCAAGTGTTACGGCGTGTTGCTCTGCAATACCGACATCAAAAGCACGATCAGGAATTTCCTCCATCATATATTTAAGAGAACTCCCAGTTGGCATCGCTGGTGTTATGCCTATTATAGCTTTATTTTTCTTAGCAAGTTCAACTATGGTTTCACCAAATACATCTTGATATTTTGGAGGCTCAATAGAGTTAGACTTCGCAAGAAGTTCTCCAGTACTAGCATTAAATTTTCCAGGCGCATGGTATTTTACTTGATTGTCTTCGGCCAGTTTTAAGCCTTTTCCTTTGGTTGTAATAACATGCAAAAATTTAGGACCTTTAACGGTCTTTAAACGTTGCAATTCAGAAATTAATTTTGGTAAATCGTGCCCATCTATTGGTCCAGAATAATCAAAATTTAGAGCTTCAAAAATATTATCTTGTTTTTGAGTGCCTTTTTTTACGTTAGTTAAATATTGTTTTAACGCTCCAACACTAGGGTCAATACCTATGGCATTATCATTAAGTATAACTAAGAGGTTAGCATCTGTAACTCCAGCATGATTTAAACCTTCAAAAGCCATACCGCTAGCAATAGAGGCATCACCAATAACGGCAATATGATGTTTTTGGGTGTCTCCTTTTAATTTAGAAGCTATAGCCATACCTAAAGCAGCAGAAATAGAGGTTGATGAGTGACCAACACCAAAAGCATCAAAAACACTTTCTTTACGTTTAGGAAAACCACTAATTCCGTTAAGTTGGCGATTGGTATGGAAATCGGCTTTTCTTCCTGTTAATAATTTATGCCCGTAGGCTTGATGACCTACATCCCAAATTAATAAATCTTCAGGAGTGTTATACACATAATGCAAAGCAATCGTCAATTCTACAACACCAAGGCTAGCACCAAGATGACCTTCTTTTACGGCGACAATATCAATAATAGATTGGCGTAACTCTTGAGCAAGTTTAGGTAAATCATCGTTAGACAATTTTCTTAAATCAACAGGGTAATTTATGTGATTTAGAAGCGATTTTGACATATCGCAAAGCTACAATAAATGACAAACAATTATTATCTATAAATATATTTTGAATTTTTTACTTTTACAATTATGCAAAATCCATTTGACGACACCTATTTTATGCGAAAGGCACTTCAGGAAGCTGAAATAGCTTTTGATAAAGGAGAAATTCCTGTAGGTGCTATTGTTGTTATTGATGATAAGATTATTGCGAGATCGCATAATCTTACAGAACTTTTAAATGATGTTACTGCGCATGCAGAAATGCAAGCCATTACATCTGCTGCTAATTATTTAGGTGGTAAATACCTTCAAAATTGCACCTTGTATGTAACTTTAGAACCCTGCCAAATGTGTGCAGGAGCCTTGTATTGGAGTCAAATAACAAAGGTTGTATATGCTGCAAGAGATGAACAACGTGGATTTATAAAGATGAGAACTCAACTCCATCCTAAAACAAAAGTAGTATCTGGAGTTTTAGAAGCTGAAGCTTCTGAGTTATTGAAACGTTTTTTTATTGAAAAACGTAATTTAAATTAAAAACAAAAAAAACGCCCAATCATTGATTGAGCGTTGAAACCTAATAAGATATATCTTATAATACCTGCACGTTAGCAGCTACCATACCTTTTCTTCCTTCTTCTTCGTTGTACTCTACTTGATCACCTTCGCGTAATTCTACACCATTTAGGTTAGAAACGTGTACGAAAATGTCTTTACCTGTTTCTTCGTTTGTAATGAATCCAAATCCTTTTGAATCATTGAAAAATTTAACTGTTCCAGTCATTGTAATAAAAATATATAAATTAAAGTACAAAGGTAAGTGATATATTAACACGGTATGTTAATAAAAGGTTTTTTTTCAAAATATTGATAATCAGTGCTTTTTTTGTTTCTGACTTTCCCTCATTTTATCAAGATTTTCCTTAGTTAACATATAATCTTTAGGGTCTTTGTCTTTCCACCTGTAGTAAGAAAATAATGGAAAAACAATAAAAAATAGAGTAACAACTCCAAAACCAATAAGCTTTTTTGAGTATAAAAGGTCTAAAAAGAAGCCCATTAATATGAGGAGAAAAGCAATTAAAAATGTAACCCAAATAAGTAGCTTCATGATGTAAAATTAATTAATTCACGACGATAAGCTGTTAATAATTTTGATTTAGAAATAAATCCGTAATACTTATTATCTTTAATAACGGGCAAATTCCATGCTCCAGATTGCTGAAATTTTTTCATTACGCTTCCCATACTATCTTTTTCATAGAAAATATATTCAGGAGGTTTTATCATAAATGTTTCAACTGTAGTAGAATCGTAAAGCGAATGATCAAACATTACAGTTCTTATATTATCTAAAAGAATAATACCTATAAAGCTTCCATCTTTTTCAGTTACCGGAAATAAATTTCGATTAGATTTAGAAACTCCAATTTGTAACATATGGCCTAATGTCATTTCAGGATGTAGAGTGATAAAATTCTGTTCGATAACATTATCTAATTTCATAAGTATTAATACACTCTTGTCTTTATCTTGAGTTAATAAGGCGCCTTTTTCTAATAGTTCTTTGGTATATATGGTATGATCTAAAACATTTTTATTAATGATAAATGACATTGAAACTGTTATCATCAAAGGAACAAATAATTCATAACCACCGGTAATTTCTGCAATTAAAAAAATAGCAGTTAACGGAGCATGAAGTACGCCTGCTATTAAACCAGCCATTCCAACTAGAGTAAAATTAGCCTCAGAAACACTAAAATTTAAACCTACATTATTAATAACCTTTGCAACTAAATTACCTAAAGCGCTCCCCATAACCATAGTTGGTATAATAATTCCACCGGTTCCACCTGCAGCAAAAGTGGTAGTCATAGCTATAGCTTTAAATATGGTAATACCAAATAACAGACCAATAACTATCCATATATTATCTAAATATTTATCAAAAGGTGTATTCTCTAATGCATTAAGAACATTACCAGACATTAAATCGTTAATAAAACCGAAACCTTCTCCAGATAGTGGAGGAATAAAGAACAACATGATTCCAATGGCAATTCCGCCAATAATTAATCTGTGTTTAGAGGATTTTATTCGATTAAAAAGACGTGTTATTCCAAAATGGATTTTTGAAAAATAAATTGAAGAAATACCAGTTCCAATTCCTAATAAAATATAAAACAAAGTATCCTTAATGATAAATTTTTCACTAACGGTAAAATTTAAAAGGGTATCATCTCCTAAAAAGAAATACGAAGTGATTACAGATGAGACAGAAGCAATGAGTAATGGTAATAACGAAGTAAATGTTAGATCTAGACTAAAAATTTCTATAGCAAAAATAATAGCAGCTATCGGGGATTTAAATATAGATGCTATTGCGCCTGCAGCAGCGCAACCAATAAGCAAATTTCGAGTTTTTCTATCTATATGAAGTAACCGACCTAGATTTGAACTTACTGCAGAAGCAGATGCAATTGCAGGACCAAGTAAACCCACAGAACCACCAAAACCTACTGTTAATGGAGCTGCAATTAGTGGAAAATATATTTTCTTTTTATTTATAATTCCGTCCTTTTTAGATAATGCATATAGAATAGAAGGAATGGCATGTTCAATAGGCTTTTTTGTAACGTGTTTTATAAAAAGATAAACAAAGAATAAGCCTATTATTGGTAAAATAAAGAACAGCTGATTATTAGAAAACGCAATACCTTTTTCTAATAAACTTTCTATGGCAAACGTAATATTTTTAATAATTACAGAGACTAAACCAGCGAGTAAACCAATGATTAAGCTTAATAAAAAGACAAAATTCTTTTCAGAAATATGTCTATATCTCCAAATTAATGCGCGTTTTAATAAGTTAGATGTTGGCATATTTAAAACTAATAAAAAATCCTGCTAATTGCAGGATTTTTTTTAATTATGATTTTAAATTTAGTTTTAAACTTAATTCATTGAGTTGTTCATCATCTATTGGTGCAGGAGCATCGATCATTACATCACGTCCCGAATTGTTTTTAGGAAATGCAATAAAATCTCTAATCGTTTCTTGACCTCCAAGTATGGAAACTAATCGGTCTAAACCAAAAGCTATACCACCATGTGGTGGTGCGCCATACTCAAAAGCATCCATTAAAAAGCCAAATTGGGCTTTTGCTTCTTCTTCAGAAAAACCAAGATGTTTTAGCATTATGGCCTGCGTTTCTTTATCGTGAATACGAATTGAACCTCCTCCAATTTCATTTCCATTTAATACTAAATCGTATGCATTAGCTTTAACTTCACCAGGTTTAGTATCTAATAATTCTATTTGACCAGGTTTTGGAGACGTAAATGGATGATGCATGGCGTGATAATGTCCAGTTTCTTCATCTAATTCTAATAACGGAAAATCAATAACCCATAAAGGAGCAAATGTTTTTGGATCACGAAGTCCTAATCGTTCTGCTAATTCCATGCGTAAAGCACTTAATTGAGCTCTTACTTTATTTGTGTCACCTGACAATACACAAATTAAATCACCAGCTTTGGCTCCAGTAACTTCAGCCCATTTTGCTAAATCATCTTGGTCGTAAAACTTATCTACTGAAGATTTATAGGTGCCATCTTCATTACATCGGCAATAAACCATACCTAAGGCACCAACTTGTGGCCGTTTAACCCAATCAATGAGTTTGTCAATTTCTTTTCTTGTATAAGAATTTCCTCCTGGGACAGCTATACCAACAACTAATTCAGCATTATTAAAAACATTAAAGTCTTTATGCTGAGCAACTACATTTAGCTCGCCAAATTCCATTCCAAAACGAATGTCTGGTTTGTCATTGCCGTATAAACGCATGGCATCATCATAAAGCATTCTAGGAAACTTGTCGATGTCAATATTATTAACCTTTTTTAGTAAATGGCGTGTTAGTCCTTCAAAAGCATTTAAAATATCTTCTTGCTCAACAAAAGCCATTTCGCAATCTATCTGTGTGAATTCGGGCTGTCTATCTGCACGTAAATCTTCATCTCTAAAACATTTTACAATCTGAAAATATTTATCCATGCCACCAACCATAAGCAATTGCTTAAAAGTTTGAGGAGATTGTGGTAGTGCATAAAATTCTCCTTCATTCATACGAGACGGAACTACAAAATCTCTCGCTCCTTCTGGAGTTGATTTAATTAAGTATGGAGTTTCAACTTCAATAAAACCATTGCTAGACAAATAATTCCTTACTTCTTGAGTAACTTTTGCTCTAAATATTAAATTGTCTTTTACAGGATTACGACGGATATCTAAATACCGATACTTCATTCTTATATCTTCACCGCCATCAGTATTATCTTCTATAGTAAATGGAGGAATTGTAGCTTTATTTAAAACAGTTAATTCTGAAACCAATAATTCAATATCTCCTGTTGGTATATTTGGGTTTTTTGAAGCACGTTCTTGTACTTTCCCTTTGACCTGAATGACAAACTCACGACCTAATCTCTGAGCATTTTCTAAAATGTCTTTAGTTGTTTGCTCTTCATCAAAATAGAGTTGTGTAATGCCATAACGATCACGTAAATCAATATATACCATAAATCCTTTATCTCTAACTCCTTGTACCCAACCAGATAAAGTGACTTCAGTATTAATCTGTGATGCTCTTAATTCTCCGCAATTATGACTTCTATACATTGTAATTTTTATTGGCTATAAATAAGCTGCAAATTTAACATTATTATAATTATAACTGCATGATTTAAAGAGGTTGTCAGAGAAATCCTTTGATATATAGAACAACAACTATCACAACAAAAACAAATAAACTCTTAAATTATGTTAATATTTAATATTTTATTTATTAATTTGGGATAATTAATCAATTAACTTTAATAAAATGAATAAAAAACTATTTTCTAAATGGCTTTTGTTCACATTTATTTTTTTGCCGTGCTTAATATTTGCACAGGAGATAAAAGGTAAGGTGACTGATAAAGCTACAAGTGAGCCAATTCTTGGCGCAACAGTATCTGTTAAGGGTACTACAAATGGAACAGCTACAGATATAGATGGAAATTATTCTATTAGTGTAGAAACTTTTCCAGCTGTTTTAGTTTTTTCATATCTAGGGTATGAAAGGCAGGAAATTACAGTTGATTCTGCAACAACATTAAATGTTGAAATGGTAGAAGATGCCACAGCGCTAGATGAAGTTGTAATTACAGGACTAGGAACTAGCATTAAAAGAGCCAATTCGGCAAACGCTATTTCAACGGTTAGTTCAGAACAATTAGTAGGTAAAACGGCCCAGGCTACATTAGATGGCGCGTTATACGGTAAAGTAACTGGGGTTAATATCACAGCATCCTCTGGTGCACCTGGTGGTGGTTTTGCATTACGTTTAAGAGGGATTTCGTCTATTAACGGTAATAACCAACCTCTCTATATTATTGATGGGGTTTATGTTAATAATGCAGAGATACCTTCCGGACTTCGTTTTGCTTCTGGTGCAAATCGAGGGAATGAAGAAAATTCTGGAAACAGAATTGCAGACCTTGATCCTAATGATATCGAAAATATAGAAGTGTTAAAAGGAGCTTCCGCTGCAGCTATTTATGGTACTCGAGCTAATGCTGGTGTTGTAATTATTACAACAAAGAGAGGTAAATCTGGAAAAACAAATATTAGATTTAGTCAAGATTTAGGATTTAATACCATAATTAATACATTAGGTCAACGTCAATGGAATGCTGCTAATGTTGAATCTACATTTGGAGCAGCGGAAGTGCCATTATTTAATCAAGCTATAGCTAACGGTGGGCTTATTGATTATGAAGATGAAATTTATGGAGAAGAAGGATTTATTACTGAAACGCGTTTAAGCGCTCGTGGAGGAAATGAAAACACAAAATACTATGTCGGAACATCTTATAGAGATGAAGATGGTATTATTCAAGGTACAGGTTTTGAAAGATTCTCTATAAGAGCAAATTTAGATCAAAAAATATCTAATACTTTTGACCTTTCGGTTTCTTCTAGCTATAGTAGAACAAGTTCTAATAGAAGTTTTACTGGTAATGAAAATGAAGGAGGATTAAGTTTTGGTTATACACTATCTTTTACAAGACCTTGGATAAACCAATTTCCAGATGAAAACGGAAACTATCCAGATAATCCAAATTATACAGGAAATCCAATTTTTGTAAGAGATAATGCGTTGAATACTGATCGTAATAATCGTTTTATTCAAGGATTGAAATTAACAACTAAAATACTAAACACGGATAAACATAGATTAAAAGTTATTTTTAATGGTGGATTAGATTATTTAGCAAATGAAACCTATGTATATGTCCCAGAGACACATCAAGCACAGAGAGGTAATCAAAATGGATTTATTGGTGTTGGAAGAAATAATTTCACAAATTATAATTTTCAAACTATTGGAGTTTGGAATACAAGTCTATTAAATGATGATTTAGCATTAACAACCCAAGGAGGTATATCTTATTTAGAGCAACAAGCCTCAATTATATTTAATCAAGCAACACAGTTAATTCCTAATCAAACAACATTGGGTCAAGGTGCAGCTCAAGCAATTGAGCAAACAGAATCTACTGTAAGAGAGTTTGGGTTTTTTGCACAAGTTGAAGGAAATTATAAAGATCAATTAATCGGAACAATTGGTTATAGAAGAGATAAATCAACACTAAATGGTGACCCTGACGAATACTTTGGTTTTCCAAAAGCCTCTTTAGCTGTGAATTTGCATAATTTTGATTTTTGGGATAGCAACGCAATTAATCAATTAAAATTTAGAACTGCATATGGTGAAACAGGCTCATCTGCAGCATTTGGTTCAGCTTTTACAAGTTTAAACCAAGTTTCTATTGGTTCTAATGGAGGTTCTTCAATTTCTGCATTGCGAGGTGATGCTAATATTGACCCAGAAACGTCTCAGGAATTTGAAGTTGGTATTGATGCACGTTTATTCGATAGATTTAATGTAGAGTTAACTTATTATAACAGAGATGTAAACGATTTAATTTTAAGTAGAACACTACCAACGTCTTCAGGTTTTGGTACGGAAACTACTAACCTGGCAGATTTAGAAAATTATGGTTTAGAAGCAGCAGTACGATTTGATGCTTTTAATAATGATAATTTTTATTGGAATACAGGAATTCAATTCTGGTTTAACCGATCAGAAGTAACACGTTTAGAGGTTCCGGCATTTCCACAACCAGGAGCTGGTTTTGGACTTGGTTTAGGAACATTCTTTATAGAAGAAGGTTCACCTGTAACACAACTTGTAGGTAATATTGATGGAACTCCGACACGTGTTGGAGATGTTGAACCTGATTTTCAAATGTCATTTAATAATTCATTTACATTATTTAAAAATTGGGACATATCATTTTTACTACATTGGAAAAGTGGAGGAGACAACTTAAACTTATCTCGTTTATTGTCTGATTTGGGTGGTTTAACACCTGACTTAGATACCCAAGCAGGACAAGACAGAACCGCTTTAGGTTTTGTAGCAACACGTTTTGTGGAGCCTGCAGGTTATTTAAGATTAAGAGAATTAGCTACTTACTATAGGCTTCCAGAGAGTGCTTATAGTTGGTTAGGAAAAGATATTAGTGGAGTAAAATTAGGTTTGTCAGCACGTAATTTATTTACAATTACAGATTATACAAGTTATGACCCTGAAACTTCTGTTAATGGTGGCTCTGGTTTATCTAGTGGAATAGAAGTAACGCCGTTCCCAAGTGCTAAGCAATTTTATTTTCACTTAAACGTTAATTTTTAAAAAAATAAAGACATGAAAAAATATATAATAAATAAAGCATATTTGAAAATGCTATTTGCGACCGTCCTTATTTTTAGTTTGGTATCGTGTAGTTTTGATGACCAAGTTGATCCTAATAGACCAAGTCTTGAAGGTGTATTAACAGGGGCTTCCATCAATCAATTAAATAATTTAGTTGTTGGTGTAGAATCAACTATGAGAAATGGTATTGCGATACAAACAACAGGTTCGGGTACTATGGGTAGAGAATTGTATTTATTTGATGCTGACCCTAGAAACACTAATGATTTATTAGGTGCAAACGGAGCGATGTTAGATAATAATTCATTTTATTCAACAGCTCCATGGGCTGGACGTTATAGAGCCATTAAAAACGCTAATCTTATATTAGATGCTATAGATAATACAACATCTATAACAGATCAACAACGTGCAGGCTATAGTGGATTTGCAAAAACTATAATTGCTCATGAGCTTATAGATGTTTTAAAATCATACAATAGGGCTAGAATAGATGTTGCAGACCCAGATAATTTAGGACCAATTTTAGATTTTGATGCAGCTTTAGACCAAGTTATAGCAATGTTAGAAGATGGTTTATCAGATCTTAATAGCGCAGGTAGTGATTTTGCGTTCAGTTTAGCTGGTTTTTCAGGTTTTGATTCACCATCTACTTTTGCGCAATTTAATAGAGCAGTTGCAGCTACAGCATATCTGTATGATGGAAATGCACAAGCAACACTAACAGCATTAAATGGTTCTCATTTTGATTTAATGGGAGATTTAACTACAGGACCTCAACATGTATTTAGTTTAGGAAGTGGTGATGTTACTAATGACTTGTTTAAGATTACGGATAATAATGGTGATCAAATTATTGTTCATGATTCTTGGATTGCAGATGCAGAAGCTGGTGATACTCGTGTGACTTCCAAAACATCTGTGCGTTCTAATCCTACAAGTCAAGATATGTTAAATGGAACAAATCAAACAGAGTTATACCCGACTAATGTTTCGCCTATAGATTTAATAAGAAATGAGGAGTTAATCCTTATTTATGCTGAAGCAAGTATTCTATCTAATAACCTTCAAGATGCTGAAGACGCTTTAAATGTAGTTAGAAATGCTGCCGGATTACCAGATTATAGTGGCGCACAAACAGCAGGTGATTTAACAACAGAAATGTTAAACCAAAGACGTTATTCTTTATGGAGTGAAAACCATAGAATGTTTGATTTAAGACGTTATAATTTAAATAGTACATTGCCAATTGATCGCCCAGGAGATCAAGTCTTTGATACTTTACCAGTTCCACTTACAGAGAACGAAGGACAATAACCAATTTTATAATTTCAAAATAAGAAGAGCCTCAATTGAGGCTCTTTTTTTATAATTACTTGTCTATATTAAGAATAATCTTTTCAGGAATAACTTCAGCTTCAGTTTCATTAGATCTATATTTTAACCACATTTTAAACTTTGTGATCAATAAAAATAATGTAGGAACAACAATCAGTGTTAAGAATGTTGCGATTAATAGGCCATAAATTACGGTCCACGCTAATGGTCCCCAAAAAATTACATTATCGCCACCCATATAAATGTTAGGGTTAAAGTCTGCGAAAAGTGTAAAGAAGTTAATGTTTAAACCAATGGCTAAAGGAATTAATCCTAAAATGGTAGTGATTGCGGTTAAAAGCACAGGTCGTAAACGTGCTTTTCCGGCTTTTACAATGGCACTAAATAAGTCTTCAGGACTGAGGTAATCTCCTTTTTCTAAACCGAGTTCATTCTTCTTTCGGTCTATTAATAGTTGGGTGTAATCTAAAAGTACCACACCATTATTTACTACAATACCAGCCAATGAAATAATACCAACCATTGTCATCATAATCACGAAAGAGCTTCCCGAAATAACTATCCCGCCAAACACACCAATTAAACTTAAAAAGATAGCAAGCATTATAATTGTTGGTTTTGAAATAGAATTAAATTGAAAAATAAGTATGAAGAAAATAAGCCCAAGTCCAGTGAAAAATGCTCCCATTAAAAACAACATTTGTTTATTTTGTTCTTCGATTTGACCTGTATAATCAATTTTAATATCAGATGGTAAGTCTTTAAAACTTTCCATTTCATTCTGAATTTTTGCAACAACAGCTCCTGCATCTGTTTCACCAGGTGTTAAAGCCGAATATAGTGTTACAACACGCTTAGTATCTTTATGCTTAATAGCGCTAAAACCAGAATTATTTTTCTGCTTTGCTACAACAGACAAGGGAATTTCTTTGAGATTACCTGTGTTATCTCTAAACGTAATATTCTGATTAAATAAAGCACTGGTGTTGTATCTTAAATTCTGATTAAATCTGACGTAAATATCAAAATCATCGCCATTTTCTTTATAAATACCGGCTTTAGAACCAAAGATAGAATTACGCAATTGGTTACCAATTTGAAGCGCACTTATGCCAAGTTCACCCGCTTTTTCACGGTCGATTTCTACCTGCATGGTTGGCTTGTCTTTGTTTACATCTATCTTAAGTTCATCAATACCAGAAATATTTTTTGAGTTTATGAATTCTTGCATTTTTTCGGCTGTGGCAATTAATTCATTGTAATCTTTGCCTTCAATTTCGATATTGATTGGCGGACCAGCAGGCGGGCCAGCAGCATCTTTTTCGACAGAAATTAAAACACCAGGATAAATACCAACTAAAGCTTCTTGTACTTTTTGCCTTAAAATTTCAGAGTCTTCACCACGACGGTATTTATACTCTCGCATTGAGGCTGTAATTTTTGCTTTATGTGGCATTTCGGCATTAGAGCCACCATCGGTTTGTGGATTTCCTGCACCTTCGCCAACTTGAGAAACTGCACTTTCTACTAAGAAATTTTTGCCATCATCGATATACTGATTTTGGTTAATGACATCGTAAACCCGATTTTCAACCTGCTTGGTAATGGCGTTGGTTTTTTCGATTGCCGTACCTTCAGGATATTCGATATAAACAATAATTTGATTTGGCTTATTGTCTGGGAAAAATTCAATTTTGGTACGCTGCATTCCAACAGAAGCGCCAAACGCTATAAATGCTCCAATGAGTAAAAAGAATGTGATAATGCTTAAGGTATAAGGACGCTTTTTAGATAATGCGCCAGTAAGCATACGCTCATACCAATTTTCTAATTTCACTAAAGATTTATTTTGGAAATTATTCGCCCATTTTCTGATAAAGAAACGGTACGCCCAAAGCATAAGAGCTGTAAAAATCATTACTGTTCCTAAACCACGATAGGCACCTCCAAAAAGTAGAATTAGCAGGCCAATTACAGCAACAATAATAGTGGTTTTTATGATTTGTTTTAATGGCATTTCTTTGTCTTCAATCTTCATAAACTGTGACACTAAAACTGAATTAAAAAAGATAGCGACAAATAATGAAGAGCCTAAAACTATAGACAATGTTATTGGTAAAATCTTCATAAATTCTCCCATGATACCTGGCCAAAATGCTAACGGAACAAAGGCGGCTACGGTTGTTAATGTGGAAATAATAATAGGAAATGCAATTTCACCAATACCTTTTTTTGCAGCTTCGAGACGAGATAAACCTTCTTCTTCTATTAAGCGGTACACATTCTCTACAACCACGATACCATTATCTACTAACATTCCTAGACCCATAATAAGTCCAAAAAGCACCATGGTGTTTAAACTATAGCCAATAAGATTTAAAATCATTAAAGACATAAACATGGACATTGGTATGGCAAAACCTACGAATAAGGCATTTTTAAATCCTAAAAAAAACATTAAAACCGTTACCACGAGAATAACACCAAAGATGATGTTGTTTACCAAATCATCAACTTGACCGATTGTTACCGAAGATTGGTCGTTGGTAATAGACACTTCTAAATCTTGTGGAAATTCATTTTCAATTGCGTTTTTTACAATAGTTTGAATTTGCTCTGCAGCCGCAACCATGTTTTTTCCTGCTCGTTTTTTTACGTCGAGCATCACTACAGGTTTCCCAGATTTGCGTGCAAACGTGGTTTTATCTTCTTCATGAAAAGAGATTTTTGCAACGTCTTTTAAGTAAATGGCATTTCCGTTTTCTGACTTAACTACAAAGTTTTCTAATTCTGAAGGTTTAGTAATTTCACCAATAATTCTAATGGTACGTCGTTGTCCGCTGGCTTTTAAATTACCTGCAGATTGTGTGACGTTTCCGTTACCAATAGCTCCCAAAATATCATTGAAGGTCACTTTTGCTGCCATCATTTTATAGATGTCAACTTCAACTTCAACCTCGCGGTCTTGTGCACCACGAATATCTGCCTTTTTAATTTCTGGTAAATCTTCAATTTCATCTTGAAGATATTCGGCATATTCTTTTAATTTTTCAACTGTATAATCTCCAGAAATATTAATATTTAAAATTGGCATTTCTTCAGAAAGACTCAATTCAAAAACATTAGGCTCTACTTTTGCACCATTAAATGTAGGCCAATCTTCACTTGAAGTTTCAGAATCAATTTCATCTTTCACCTTTTGTTTGGCTTGTTCAACCGTAATATTTTCATCAAATTCTACAACTAAAATCGAATAATCTTCCTGCGAGGTTGAGGTTAACTCTACCAAATTACTTACCGTTTTTAGTTTGTCTTCTAACGGGTCAGAGATAAGTTTTTCAATGTCTTCGGCAGTGTTTCCCGGAAAAACAGTACTCACATATATTTTAGTTTCGTTGACTTCGGGGAAATTTTCGCGAGGCATACTAAAAAAAGCAGAGATACCTAAGAAAAAGAACAATAGAATAAGCACATACATGGTGGTCTTGTTTCCAATTGCCCATGATGATAATGCGAATTCTTTATCGACGTTTATTTTGTTTTTTTTACTCATCGTCAACTTCGTTATAGTTAATTACTTCAACAGTTTGTCCGTCTCTTACACTACGAGCACCTTCTTCAATAATTTCAACATTATTTTCTAATCCACTTAATACTTCAATAACATCACCTTGTGTTTTACCAGTTGTAATTATTTGACGTTTAGCAGTACCTTCATTTTCAGAATTTTTATCCGAAATAATATATATATACTGTTCGCCTTCAGCATTTTCAGAAATAATACTTTGCGGAATTAAAAGTGCTTTTTCATTAGTATAATCATTAATTTTTAATCGTGCTGTAAGATTTGGTTTAATACTTCTATCTTTATTTGGGACACCAATTTCTACTTTGAAGGTGCGATTGGAAGGGTTTATAAAATTACCAGCTTGACGTACTTTAGCATTCATCTTTTTGCCTAAGATTGGAAATTCTACTTTTACATTCTTATCTTTTGTAACATTTGAGATATAGCGTTCAGGGACATCAGTTTCTATATACATATTGTCTAAGTTTACAATACGCATTAATTGTGATTGACCAGCACCAACAACACTTCCTTGTTCAGTAATGATATCATCAATTGTACCAGTAAATGGTGCTCTAACAATAGTTTTACTAATCTGTTGTTGAATTTGATTTACGACCTGTATTTGCCCCTCGTAATTAGATTTGGTTTGTAAATACTGAATCTCACTTCCAATTTTTTGATTCCATAGGCGCTCTTGGCGTTCAAAAGTTGTTTTGGCTAAATCGGCTTGTATTTTAACTTGCGCTAATTGTTGACTTAAACCTCCATCATCGATTTGTGCTAATTTTTGGCCTTTAGTAACATGTTGCCCTTTCTTTACAAAAACACGAGTTAGAATGCCTGAGTACTCAGGAAAAATAACCAAATTCTTCTTTGTGTTTACATTACCTTGAAGCTCAAGATAGTGATTAAAAACAGCTTGCTTAACAGTAAATGTGGTTATTAAAGGTGTTTTTTTAGTAGAGTCTAAAACAGCTATTTTTTCGTCGAGTTGTTTTAGTTTTGCTGCAATATCTTGTTGTTGCGCAACAATCTCACCTCTTTTTAAACGGATTTGTTTTAAATCTCCTGTTTCTATTATAGCTTCAACAGATTGCTTGCCTTTTCCTCCACAAGAGGTTAAAATTAAAGCTAAGCTTATTAATGTTAATATATGTTTCATGTTTATGATATTGTATTTTTTGAATAATTAGTTTTTTGGTATTTCATTAAGTACCGTTTCTAGTTCGGTCTTTTTGTTAATGACATCTAACATAGATTGTAAAAATTCTTGTTGTGCAGAATAGAGTTGTGTTTGTGCTTGACGCAGCTCAAAACTAGATGCAATACCTTCGAAAAATTTAATTTGATTTTTTTGCTCTATGCGTTCTGCTAGACCCAAGTTTTGTTTTTTATTTTGGTAATCTTCTATAGCAAATTTGTAATCGCTTTTAGCAGAAGAAATTTGAAGTTTTAATTTTTGTTCGGTTTCTTTTAAATCATCCTCTGCTTTTTCAAGATTTATTTTAGCTCTTTGAGTTGATGCATGTCGCCCACCAGAACTAAAAACAGGAACATTCAAGGTAACTCCAAATAAAGAAGAACCAAACCATTCTTGATCAGAATTAGCAAAAGAAAAAGAGCTGCTATTGCCCAAGTAGCCTCCACTAATAAAACCTCTTAATGTTGGCAGCGCTTTACTTTTTTCTAGTTTTAGTAATAGTTCTTTAGAGACTTTATCGTTTTCAACAATTTTATAATCAATAACATTCTCTACATGTTCATTTGCATCTAGTAAACTAAGCGTCATGTTTTCAATAGCTAATGTTTCTAAATTGTCTTTTAAAACAACAGCATTATTTATATCTAAACCTATAGCTATATTTAACAATTGGTAGGCGATGTGTTTTAATCTGGTTGTATTTTCTAAATTACTTTTTACACCAGATAATGTAATTTGTAATTGCTCTACACTCTCTTCTTCTTCGAGACCATTCTCGTAAATCTTTCGAGTTTCATCCAAGTTCTTTTGAAGTACTTCAATGTTACGATCAAGTATCCGAATAGATTCTTCAGCTAATAGCACATTGCCATAAGCATTAATAACGGATTTTCGGACTTCTAAATCTGTTTTCTCTTTAGCATTTTTAGAGATTTCTAGAAAAACCTTTGCGGATTGCAACCCAACTAAATAAGAACCGTCAAAGAGTAATTGATTAATAGTGGTAGTAGCATTCACTGATTGTCTAGGTCCCAAAGGAAATGTTTGATTGTCAAATACAGCGACACTTCGTTTTAAATTATTCTGATAACCAATTTCTGCATTTACTTGAGGTAAACCAGTAGCAATGGTTTCCCATTTTTGTTTTTCAGCAGCTGCAATATCTCTAGCAGCATTTTTTGCTGTTCTATTATTTTCTAGTGCAAAGGAGATTGCTTCTTGTAAAGAGAAACTTTTAGTGCTCTCTTGTGAAAATCCAGAAACAGAAATACAAATACTAAAAATTAATATGAGTGATTGTCTCATTGTTATGATTGATTTTTTGTTATAAAATTGTTTAATATGGTCATTCCTTTTTCTGTAACTATAGCTCTTAAATGATATTCTAAATAACTTTCCATTAAATAATTCATGTTAAATTTTTCTTGAGGAAATATAGAATTGTCTTTAATGCCTGTCATTCCATTAAAATACATTCTAGAAATAAAATTAACATCAATAGTATTCCTAAAAACACCTGTGTTGACGCCTTGTTGTAGACTTTCTAAAACAGAATCTTGCATTTTGTCAAACTGCTTGGCTTTCAATACATCATAAATTTGCGGATAGTATTTTTTTAGTTGATACTGAGGAGATGTTTTTTCATTATTTAAATGTTGCATTACAAACATTTTAATAGCATATAACTCTTCAATAGGATTGTTAGATGTTGAACAAATACCATCGATACCATCACAAATAGTTTCAAAAAGGGTAAATGTTACGGTCTCTACAAGTTTAGTTTTGTTAGAAAAATGCACATAAATGGTTTTTTTAGAAATGCCCATTTCGTTAGCAATGTCATCCATGGTAACACTTTTAAACCCTAGATTTAAAAATAATTCAGCCGATTTTTGTATAATTTTATCTCTCATAATTGGATGCAAATATACAATTGGAAACTATAAAAACAAAAAAAGTTTCCAAGGTTTTAATAATTATTTAACCTCTTTAACATTAAATTAATTAACTATGATTACATAATCTATTCTGTTATTTTTGCAGTATGCATATAGAAAAATATCAAAAAGCATTTATCAATTATCTTGAAGATTTTACAATTGATAGACATCCTAATAATTTATACGAACCAATAAATTATATTTTAAAACTTGGAGGAAAACGTTTAAGACCAATATTAACTTTAATGACATCCGATGTATTTGGAGTTGATTATAAAATAGCCTTAGATGCAGCATTGTCAATAGAAGTGTTTCATAATTTTTCTTTGGTGCATGATGATATTATGGATGATGCACCATTACGGCGAGGAAAAACCACAGTACATGAAAAATGGGATTTAAATACAGGCATTCTATCTGGAGATGCCATGCTTATTTTAGCGTATCAATTATTTGAAAACTACGAGCCTAATACATTTAAAGCTTTAGCAGAATTGTTTAGTAAAACAGCTTTAGAAGTTTGTGAAGGCCAACAGTACGATATTGATTTTGAAACTAGAAATGATGTGTCAATTGAGGAGTATTTAAAAATGATAGAATATAAAACCGCGGTTTTAGTTGGTGCAGCAATGAAAATGGGAGCTATAATTGCTAATGCTTCTAAAGAAGATCAAAGAGGTATTTATGATTTTGGTCGTTATCTTGGTATTGCTTTTCAAATACAAGATGATTATTTAGATGCTTTTGGAAATCCAGAAACGTTTGGTAAACAAGTTGGCGGTGATATTATAGAAAATAAAAAAACATACCTGTATTTAAAAGCTGAAGAATCTTTAGATAAAGATAATAAAGCAATGTTGCATAAATGGTTTCAATCACAGCCTGAAAATCCTCAAGAAAAGGTCAATTCAGTCAAGCAATTGTTTGTTGAAACCGGTGCAGAGCAAGCCACAAAACTGGCTGTAGAATTTTATACAAATAAGGCGTTTTCTGTTTTAGAAATATTAGATCTTCCTGATGATAAAAAACAACTTTTGAAACAATTTGGCATTGGTTTAATGACCAGAAATACCTAATGAAACTTCCAACAACTTTTGAAGCCTTAATAGAAGATGCTAGCGCACTTCAACTCTATAAAAAACTCGTTAAACAATTAAATAAAGATTTACTTTATGCTAATGTAGATTTAGAATTTGACGAAGAAGTTTTACCCACAAGTTTAAAATTAATACTTCAGGAAGAAGTATATAATCTGATCCAAAATAAATTTTCAGAATATCTCAACTTATTATATATTATAGATGTGTCCGAAATTAAAGTAAGAACTCTAGATGGTAACGATACTTTAAAGCTTTCAGAGTCTATTACATTTTTAATATTACAACGCGAGTGGCAAAAGGTTTGGTATAAAACCAAATATTCTTAACGGGTTTTTTAGTGCTAGAAAAAGAAACGCACAAACGGTAACCAAGCCTCATTATAAATACTAGTGTCTCTATCAAACAAAACGTCGTATCTAATGCCAAAAGTTATATTACCAGAAATATAACCAACTCCTAAAAATAGAGCAGGATACCAATAATTGTCATCTATGGATGAAATAAACCCATCATCAATATCTCTATTGACATAAAGTTCCTCAAATTCTGTAGATAATTGTATTCCAGGAATTGGATTAAAAAGACCAATAATACTTCCGCCAACGACGGTAGATTGAAACACATCTTCTTGGCTACTATAACTAAAATTTAACCCAACACCAGATGCTACATAATTATTAAAGCGATATATAGCGTTAGGTGCTAATACACCACTAAAAAAACCATCTCCAAAACTTAAACCAATACCTCCGCCATATTGCACATTGCTCCAAAAATGAGATGAATCAGTATTAAAGTTTTGTGCATTAGTCATAAAAAAAGAAAACATACAAATTATTAAACTAATTCGTAAGCTTTTCTGTTTTAATAGACCTATAAAAAAAGACATTGTAATTGTTTTGTTGTAATTTTATAAAAATAATAAAATACTTACTGTTTTTATCAAAAGTTGTACTTTTGTTTAAACTTTGTTGAAGTTATAACGTCTCTAAAAGAATAATGGATAAATACTCCTTTCTCAATGCAGCGCATACAGCATATTTTGCTGACTTATACGAACAATATCTAAAAAACCCTGATTCTGTAGAACCTAGCTGGAGAGCCTTTTTTCAAGGTTACGATTTTGGCTCAGAAAGCTATGGTTTTGAAGGCGAAATTATTGAAGGTGTTAGTACGCAAATTCCAGAACAGGTTCAGAAAGAATTTCAGGTTATAAAATTAATTGATGCTTATAGAAGTAGAGGTCATTTATTTACAAAAACCAATCCTGTTAGAGCAAGACGTAAATATGCACCAACATTAGAAATAGAGAATTTTGGTTTATCTCAAAATGATTTATCTACAGTATTTTCTGCTAGCGAGATTTTAGGTTTAAACCCCATGACTTTGCAAGAAATTGTAGGTCATTTAGAACGTATTTATTGCGATTCAATTGGTGTTGAGTATATGTATATACGTCAACCCGAAGAAATAGATTGGATTCAGAATAGGCTTAATATTAATGATAATCATTCAAACTTTTCAGTAGACGAAAAGAAAAATATTCTTAAAAAGTTAAATGAAGCGGTTTCGTTTGAAACATTTCTTCATACTAAATATGTAGGTCAAAAACGATTTTCATTAGAAGGGAATGAATCTTTAATTCCAGCTCTAGATGCTATGATAGAAAAAGCAGCAGAGTATGGAGTAAAAGAATTTGTTATGGGTATGGCGCATCGTGGTCGTCTAAGTACACTAACAAATATTTTTGGAAAATCAGCAAAAGATATTTTTAGTGAGTTTGATGGTAAAGATTACGAAGAGAAAGTTTTTGATGGCGATGTAAAGTACCATTTAGGCTGGACTAGCGATTGCGAAACAGACACAGGTAAAAAAATAAATTTAAGTATAGCTCCTAATCCTTCGCATTTAGAAACTGTTGGTGCAGTTGTAGAAGGCATTTCAAGAGCAAAACAAGATAATGGTAATATCGAAGATGCTTCTCAGGTATTGCCTATAATTGTTCATGGTGACGCAGCAATTTCGGGACAAGGTTTAGTCTATGAGTTGGTGCAAATGGCACAATTAGATGGTTATAAAACTAGCGGAACAGTACATATTGTTGTAAACAATCAAATTGGTTTTACTACCAATTACTTAGATGGGCGTTCTAGTACGTATTGTACAGATGTTGGTAAGGTAACCTTATCACCAGTACTACACGTTAATTCTGATGATGTAGAAGCAGTAGTACATGCAGTATTATTTGCATTAGATTTTAGAATGCAATTTAAGCGCGATGTGTTTATTGACCTACTGGGTTATAGAAAGTACGGGCATAATGAAGGTGACGAACCTAAATTTACACAACCTTTACTTTATAAAGCCATTTCTAAACATAAAAATCCTCGTGATATATATGCTGAGCATCTTTTAGCAGAAGGCGTTATTGATAGCGGTCATGTAAAACGTATTGAAAAAGAATATAAAGATAAGCTTGAAGAAAAATTAGTCGATTCTCGTAAAGCTGAAAAGACCAAGATTTCCCCATTTATGCAAGAACAATGGAAAGGTTTTGTTCGTGTAGATGAAAAAGAAATGATTAAAACTATAGATACAAAAGTATCTAAAACAGTTTTAGAAGATATAACTAAAGTGATATCTAATTTACCTTCAGATAAAAAGTTTATTAGAAAAATTCAACGTTTAATTGAATCGCGTCAAACAATGTTTGATGAAAATCGACTAGATTGGGCAATGGGTGAGCATTTAGCATATGGGTCTTTATTAAAAGAAGGATTTAATGTTAGAATATCTGGACAAGATGTTGAACGTGGTACATTCTCACATCGACATGCAGTAGTGAAAGTTGAAGATAGCGAAGAAGAAATCATTTTATTAAAGAACGTTGACGAAAATCAAGGTCAATTTAATATATATAACTCACTATTAAGCGAATACGGTGTTGTTGGATTTGATTATGGTTATGCTATGGCAAGCCCTAACACACTAACTATTTGGGAAGCACAATTTGGGGATTTCAGTAATGGTGCTCAAATTATGATTGACCAATATATATCTTCTGGCGAAGATAAATGGAAGACGCAAAATGGATTAGTGTTGTTATTGCCACATGGTTACGAAGGTCAGGGAGCTGAACATTCGTCTGGTAGAATGGAGCGTTACTTACAAGTATGTGCAAAAGATAATATGTTTATTGCAGATTGTACAACACCAGCAAATATGTTTCACTTGTTAAGACGACAAATGAAATCTAATTATAGAAAACCATTAGTGGTGTTTACTCCTAAAAGTTTATTGCGTCATCCAAAAGTTGTTTCTAGTGTAGATGAATTTGTTAATGGCGAATTTAAAATGCTGATTGATGATGAAACCGCAAAAAAAGAGCAAGTAAAAACATTAGTATTTGTAACAGGTAAGTTCTATTACGATTTACTAGAAGAGCAAGAGAAACTTGGTAGAGGAGATATTGCATTAGTTAGAATAGAGCAATTATTTCCATTACCAGTAGATGCTATGCGAAAAGTAATTGAAAACTATAAAAATGCAGATGATATTGTATGGGCACAAGAAGAACCTCGTAATATGGGAGCTTATAGCCATATATTAATGCATTTTGAAGAATCTAAACAATTTAGAGCAGCAACAAGACGACCTTATGGGGCGCCATCTGCAGGTAGTTCTGCGCGTTCAAAAATACGTCATCAAGAAGTGATTGATTATGTGTTTGATAAAACAAAGAACAACCAGAGATAAAAAATAATAAACATAAAGTTAAATCAGAGCTTAAATAAAATAAAGAACGATGATTTTAGAAATGAAAGTGCCTTCGCCGGGCGAATCGATAACAGAAGTTGAAATTGCAGAATGGTTAGTGCAAGATGGAGATTATGTTGAGAAAGATCAAGCTGTTGCAGAAGTTGATAGTGATAAAGCAACTTTAGAATTACCAGCAGAAGCGAGCGGAATTATAACACTAAAAGCTGAAGAAGGAGATGCGGTTGAGGTTGGTGCTGTGGTTTGTTTAATTGATACAGCCGCTGCAAAACCAGAAGGAGAAGCGCCTGCTAAAGAAGAAAAAGTTGAAGAAACTCCTAAAAAAGAAGAACCTAAAGCTTCAGTTCCAGAAACTAAAACATATGCAACTGGTACAGCAAGTCCAGCGGCGAAAAAAGTTTTAGCAGAGAAAGGAATGGATGAAAGTGCTGTTTCTGGCTCTGGTAGAGATGGCAGAATTACAAAAGAAGATGCTGTTAAAGCAACGCCTTCTATGGGAACACCATCTGGTGGAAATAGAAGTTCTTCTAACAGTAAAATGTCAATGTTACGTCGTAAAGTAGCTGAGCGTTTAGTTGAAGCAAAGAATTCTACAGCGATGCTAACTACTTTTAATGAAGTAGATATGTCTCCAATATTTGAACTACGTAAACAATACAAGGAGGAATTTAAAGATAAGCATGGTGTTGGACTTGGATTTATGTCTTTCTTTTCTTTAGCTGTTGTAAGAGCTTTACAATTATATCCTGCTGTTAATTCCATGATTGATGGTAAAGAGATGAAAAGTTTCGATTTTGTAGATATTAGTATTGCAGTATCTGGGCCAAAAGGTTTAATGGTACCAGTAATACGTAATGCAGAAAATTTATCATTCAGAGGTATTGAAACTGAGGTAAAACGTTTAGCTATACGAGCACGCGATGGACAAATCACCGTAGATGAAATGACCGGAGGTACATTTACAATATCTAACGGAGGTGTATTTGGTAGTATGTTATCTACACCTATTATTAATCCGCCACAAAGTGGAATTTTAGGAATGCATAATATTGTTGAACGACCAGTTGCTGTAAACGGGGAAGTAGTAATTAGACCAATAATGTATGTTGCGTTATCTTATGATCATAGAATTATTGATGGAAAAGAATCCGTAGGCTTTTTAGTTGCGGTTAAAGAAGCGTTAGAAAATCCTGAAGAATTATTAATGAATAACAATATTAAAAAAGCATTAGAATTGTAAGTTTAATTATTATAAAATACAAAAAGCGCAATTTGACCAAATTGCGCTTTTTTTTATTCCCTTGATTAAAAGGAATAACTAACTAAATTAACTAAAAAAAGTTGACTATTATATTAGCGGTTATTATGGTGACTGAACTAATAATAAGAACACACATAAATATTTTATCGTTTTTATTCATTTTATTTCTTGTTGGTAAGTTCATATTAGGCATATAGGGTTTAATTTAAAAAAACTCTAGACTATTTAATAATCCAGAGTTTTTAAGAACTTAAATTTTGGGACAATAATTAATAGCATTGTAAAGATGCAAAAAGATCTAATGTGATACTATACGTAGAACTACGTATTTTTTAATCAATTTTAGGTGTTTTTTGTAAGAAAAATCTCTTTTGTCGATAAAACGCTATTTTCTTACAAAAAATAGATTATTAAATTTTAAATAAAAAAGGCTCTGATTTTTATCAGAGCCTAGATTAATCCGGTTAGGATCAATAACGTTATTTCATTTACCCTATATAATTAAAATAACACTATAAATGTCTTAATTATTATTTGCTAATCCTATACGTAGATCTACGTATTTTATATGCATGCATATAAAAAAAAGCTCCAAGAAAACTTGGAGCTTTTAAATCCCTAATTGTTGATTAATTATTAGCGGCTATTTAACCCTATATCAAATAACTGTGTAAAGGTTAAAAAAAAAGTAATGCCATACTATACGTAGAACTACGTATATTTATAAAAATTTGTAATTATTTTTTGCAAATAAGAATATACTAGTCGATTTAGAATCCATTTCTAGACGAATTCTGATATTTCTTTTATGTTTTTCTACAGTTCTAGAAGATATAGCTAATTCTTCTCCAATTTCTTTAGCTGTTTTATTTTCTGCGATACCTTTTAGAATTCGTTTTTCAGTTGAGGTTAATACATCTATTTTTTTTGAATCGTTATTAGATGCTATAAAATCAGATAATTCAGGACTAAAATAAGGCTTGTCTTCAATCATAGATGCTATGCAATTTTCAATTTCATCTAAAGCAAATTCCTTTAAAATATAACCGTAAACATTTAACGAGATAGCTTCATTATATATGGTCTGATCTTTTTCAAAAGTGATTAAAGCTATTTTAGTAGGTAAGTTTTCATCCTTACAAATTTTTGCAATATCTAAACCTGTATAAAATGGCATTTGTATATCTAAGATAGCAATGTCTGGTTGTAGTGCTTTAATAAGAGATAAGGCTTCTTTTCCATTCTTTGCTACTGCAGCAATATTAGAGTCTTTTTCAATTAGAAAGTCTTGTAAACCTTTAAGAACTAATGGATGGTCATCAGCTATTAATATAGATGGTTTCATTAAGTGCTATTAATTTTTTAATTTGAATTAAAGATAGAAACAAAAATGGATTTTTTTAAAATTTTAAATACAAATATTTTTTATTATAATCGATTATAGCCTTTCCTTTTTTTAAAATATCGGCGCCTATAATTCCATCAACAGTATTTGCGTTATGATGAAGAAGACCCTCATTTACATGGCTGAGATTAAAAAGAACTAAGACTATTCTTTTCTTTTCCCATTTTCCAATCTTTATTTCATTTTTAGAAGAAATTTGAGTAAACATATTAGAAGCACCAGCTCCAACAGCTTTAATTTCAGAGTCTTTAACAGTTAAGTTAAAACGTTCAATAGCTTCAAAACCAACACAACTATTTGAGGCACCTGTATCTAAAATAAAACGGCCTTTAGTACCATTTAAAATGGCTTTAATTTCAAAATGATTAGTTTTAGTAAGTTTCAATTTTATTTTTGAATACCCTTTGTCTAATAAAAAATCGCTTAATAACTCCATGTAGTCTTTTTTGCAAATATAATGGTATAAACATGTACTTTTGTATTAATGATTATTACAGATACCCATACACATTTATACAGTGAAGCTTTTGATGATGATAGAGACGTTATTATAGAAAATGCACTTAATAATAATGTGAAGCGTTTTTTTATACCTGCTATAGATTCTACATACACAGAATCTATGTTGCAATTAGAAAAAGAGTATCCTGATAATATTTTTTTAATGATGGGTTTGCATCCAACGCATGTAAAAGCTAATTATAAAAAAGAGCTAGAACATGTAGAAATGATGTTGGCATCGCATAAGTTTTATGCCGTTGGTGAAATAGGGATAGACTTATATTGGGATAAATCTACTTTGCAAATTCAGATAGAAGCATTTAAGCATCAAATTAAATTGGCTAAGCATTACAAATTGCCAATCGTTATTCATTGTAGAGAAGCTTTTGACGAAATTTTTGAAGTATTAGACAGTGAAAAGAGCAATGATCTTTTTGGAATTTTCCATTGTTTTACAGGAAATATTGAGCAAGCAAAACAGGCTATTTCATATAATATGAAATTGGGTATAGGTGGAGTCGTTACTTTTAAAAATGGAAAGATAGATCAATTTATTAATCAAATTGATTTAGAGCATATTGTGTTAGAAACGGACTCTCCTTATCTAGCGCCGAAACCGTATAGAGGGAAACGTAATGAAAGCACATATATAATTAAGGTATTAGAAAAACTATCAGAGCTTTATAATATAGGGTCTCAAGAGATTGCAGAAATTACAACAGCAAATTCAAAATCCATATTTGGTATATAACAATGGACAAACCAAACATATTATTAATATATACAGGCGGAACTATTGGCATGATTAAAGATTCTAAGACAGGTGCTTTAAAAGCATTTGACTTTAATAATATATTAAAACGCATTCCAGAATTACGTTTACTCGATTGTAATATAGATACAATTTCTTTCAAAAAACCGATAGACTCCTCTAATATTAATCCAACATATTGGTCTGAGATTGGACATATTATTAAAGAGAATTACTCCAAGTTTGATGGTTTTGTTGTGCTGCACGGAAGCGATACTATGAGCTATTCGGCATCTGCACTAAGCTTTATGTTAGAAAATCTTGATAAACCAGTTATATTTACAGGTTCTCAACTACCAATAGGTGATTTACGAACTGATGCAAAAGAAAATTTAATTACTTCTATACAAATGGCTTCGCTTCAAAAAGACGGATTGCCAATAATTAGAGAAGTTGGTTTATATTTTGAATATAAATTATATAGAGGCAATAGAACAACAAAAATTAATGCAGAACATTTTGAAGCTTTTGAATCTCTTAATTATCCACATTTAGCTGAATCTGGCGTACACCTTAATATTAATAGAGAATATTTATTAAAGCCTAATGGATCTAAAGCGTTAAAACTTAATGATAGATTTGACACTAATGTTGCAATTTTAAAATTATTCCCAGGAATTTCTAAACCCATATTACAAGCTGTACTTAGAAGTAAATTAATTAAAGGGTTGGTTATTGAAACCTATGGCTCAGGTAATGCTACTACTCAAGATTGGTTTATTGATTTATTAAGTAAAGCCATTAAAAAAGGATTGTATATTATTAATGTGACGCAATGTGCTGGTGGTAGTGTAAATATGGGGCAATATGAGACAAGTTCTCAGTTAAAAGAGATTGGGGTTATATCAGGGAACGATATGACAACAGAAGCAGCAATTACAAAACTAATGTACTTACTAGGACAAGAAATTGAACCAAAAAACTTCAAATCTGTTTATGAAGTGCCTTTACGAGGCGAATTGTCCTAAATATGTCTTAAAATTAACCTCGGAAGTTTTAGTGTTTGCATATTTTTTTGTTATTTGGCGGTCTGTAATTTTTTAAAGACTTACAGAGAGGTGGCCGAGTGGTCGAAGGCGCACGCCTGGAAAGTGTGTATACTCCAAAAGGGTATCGAGGGTTCGAATCCCTTCCTCTCTGCTGATGATTTAAGTTATAAGTTACATTTTTTTTTTATCTTTAACGCTTTAACTAATAAAATTAAGATTAAGAACAATGAAAAGATTATTTTCTATCCTGGCTATTACATGTTTAATGGTTTTAGGAACTGTTAATGCAAACGCAACAACAACAGTAGCAACAGCAACAACAGCAGTTGCAAGTATAACTCAAGACGATGCTCAGGCAGAGGAATTGGGTTTTCATCAAGAATTAAAAAAGAGATTTATTGAAGGTGGTCCTGGATTTATGGGGATTGTATTATTATGTTTAATTCTTGGATTAGCGATTGCTATCGAGAGAATTATCTATTTAAACCTTTCAACTACAAACTCTAAGAAATTAACTCAAAATGTTGAAGATGCTTTAGCATCTGGAGGTATTGAGGCAGCAAAAGAAGTTTGTAGAAATACAAAAGGACCAGTTGCATCTATATTCTACCAAGGTTTAGATAGAGCAGATGAAGATATTGATGCTGCAGAAAAAGCTGTTGTAGCTTATGGTGGTGTTCAAATGGGACAATTAGAAAAGAATGTGTCTTGGATATCTTTATTTATTGCATTAGCACCGATGTTAGGTTTCATGGGAACAGTAATTGGTATGATTTCTGCATTCGATAAAATTGAAGCAGCAGGTGACATGAACCCTTCTTTAGTTGCAGGTGGTATTAAAGTAGCACTTTTAACAACGGTATTTGGTCTTATTGTGGCTATTATTCTTCAAATATTTTACAACTACATCATCGCTAAGATTGATAGTATTGTAAATGATATGGAAGACTCATCTATCACATTGATGGATTTATTAGTAAGACACAAAAAATAATAGACAATTATGCATAAAATATTAAAAATAGTAGCAGCCGTTCTTGGGTTACTTGGTATTATTTTCTTAGTGAGAATAATATCTACAGGTGACGATGAGATTAAGGCAGCTGCAGCGGCAGGTGATTCTGCTATAGTAGACCCAATGGCTCTTATAGCCTATGTTATTTTAGGATTAACAGTTTTAGCAGTATTGTTTTTTGTACTAAAAAACTTATTTACTAATACAGCAGGTCTTAAAAACACACTAATAGGTGTTGGTGCTTTTGTAGCTGTACTAGTCATTTCTTATGTAATGTCTGGTGGTGACGCAAGACAGTATGACCTACAAGATGGAGGTTTTGCTACAGATAGTACATCTCAAATGGTAGGTGCTGGTTTAGTAGCATTCTATCTGTTATTAGCTATTGCGGCAATAGCAATGTTATTTGCAGGAGCAAAGAAGATAATTAATAAGTAAGTATTATGGCAAAACGATCAGTACCAGAAGTTAATGCGGGTTCAATGGCTGACATTGCTTTTTTACTATTAATTTTCTTTCTGGTAACAACTACAATTGAGAAAGATAAAGGTATCTTAAGAAGTTTACCTCCTATTGATGATACAGAGATTACTCCGCCAGAAATTAAGGCTAAAAATTTATTTACAATTGTTATTAATTTAAATGATGATCTTTTTGTAGAAGATGAAGTCATGGAGATTAAAGATTTAAAGCAAGCTGCTATAGATTTTTTAGATAATGGAGGTAGTACGAATGCGGAAGGAGAATCTTGTGATTATTGTAAAGGTGAAAGAGATGCATCTTCATCAGATCATCCAGATAAGGCAATTGTAACATTAAAGTATGATAGAAGAAGCTCTCATGGTAAGTATATTGAAGTGCAAAATTCATTACTTTCGGCTTATAATTTCTTAAGAGATAGAGAAGCACAAAGACTCTTTAACCGTTCTTATCAATCTATGTTAGAAGAGAAGGAAAAGAATCAGTTTAATAAAGATGAGAAGCTTAATGAAGATATTCAAACAATTAAGGATATGTATCCATTAAAGTTATCTGAGTCTCAACCTGATAAAGTAAATTAATATGTCTAAATTTAAGAAGAAAAAAGACGGAGGATTACCTGCAATTTCTACGGCATCATTGCCAGATATTGTATTTATGTTACTATTCTTTTTTATGGTTGCGACCGTATTAAGAGATACTAGCTTATTGGTAGAAAATCAATTACCTCCTGCAGATCAAGTTGAAAAACTGAAAAAAGACAGAACCATGTTTATTTATGCTGGAGCACCAAGTGAACAATATAAAGGTAAATTTGGTGAAGAAGGGCGTATACAAATTAATGATGCGTATGTTAATTTAGACGCCGTTCAACCAGCAGTAAAAGAGTATATCAATAATTTACCTGAAGAACTTCAACCAAGAGTTGTTATTGGGCTTAAAGTAGATACAAATACAAAAGCAGGTATCACTTTTGATATTAAAGAAGAACTCAGAAAAGCCAATGCACTTAAAATAATGTATGTGGCAAATGCTAAGAATGAAGATCTATAGGTAGATAGATAAAATTATAATTTATAAAAGGCGTTATGTAATTATCATAACGCTTTTTTTATGTTTTTATATGATCTGTTTTTTATAGTTTTACAGTCATGAGATATCTTCCATTATTTTTTATGTTTTTTCTGTTTCAGTCAAACTATGGACAAGATAGCTTAGTCGTTGACGATCGCTATAGAGAAGATCAGTTTTATGCATCGATAACCTATAATATATTAAGTAATGTCCCAGATGATTTATCACAAGATGGATTTTCTACCGGATTCCACCTTGGTTTTATAAGAGATATGCCATTTAATGCTAGGCGTAATTGGTCCGTTGGTTTAGGTATCGGAGTTTCATCGAATTCATACAATCAAAATCTTATAATTTCTGAAAACGCTAATGAATTTCAGTTTAGTTTCTCAGATGAAACTATAGAGAATATTCAGAAGAATAAATTTACTACATATTTAATAGATTTTCCTTTAGAATTACGCTGGCGCACATCTACAGCAACGGACTATAAATTCTGGCGAATATACACAGGTTTTAAGTTTAGTTATCTGGTATACAATACATCTAAGTTGAGAAGTTCTAATTTAGATAATGATCTTTCAAGTATAGATAATTTTAATGACTTTCAATACGGTATTACATTAAGTGCGGGTTATGGAACTTGGAATTTTAATGTGTATTATGGATTGAATTCTATATTTGATAATACAGTAAGCGTTGATAACCAATCTATAGATATTAAAGCACTTAAACTAGGTTTGATTTTCTATATCTTATAACCAAAATTTTATAAGAATTAACTGCGGAAATAATCCGACAAAAAAACCTATGATAAGCTCTGTATTTGTATGTGCTTTTAAATGAAGGCGCGAAGTTGCTATTGCTCCTAGTAAAATAAGCATTAAAACAATAGTACCATTAATGTTTACTTGAAAATGCACTCCAATAGCCACAGCAAACATAAAAAACCCAGAGGCAGCTAACATATGTATACTGGCTTTTATTTTAAAAATGGCTAAGAATAAGCAAGCTAGTGTCGAAGATAAAATACCAACAAAGAAATAATAGAGTTCAATAATTTCATTTGGTGTAAAAACACGTACTAGTATTAAGCAAATAATAACACAATTTATAAATAAAGGTAAAGCACGCTCTCTTGTGGTTTTAAGATGTATACTATCGACTTTTTTTAAAGTCTTTAAAAGAAAGAACAGCAATATTGGTAAAACAATGGTTAAAATTACTGTTGAGAATAACTTAGCTTTTATAGCTTCATCAGGTATAAATCGTGGTGTTTTACTAAAATAAAAAGCAACACCCAATAGCGGCATTATAAGAGGATGAAAAATATAGGATATGCTTTTTAAGACAGTATTCATATCTTAAATCTTTTTACGCAGACGAGCCACAGGAATATCTAATTGCTCTCTATATTTTGCAACAGTACGTCTTGCAATTGGATACCCTTTTTCTTTTAAAATAGTAGCAAGCTTATCATCCGTTAAAGGCTTCTTTTTGTTTTCGTCTTCAATAACGGTTTCAAGTATTTTTTTAATCTCACGTGTTGAAACTTCTTCACCTTGATCGTTTGTCATAGATTCTGAAAAGAATTCTTTAATTAATTTAGTGCCATAAGGTGTGTCAACATATTTACTATTAGCCACACGAGATACAGTAGAAACATCCATTTCTATTTCGTCTGCAATATCTTTAAGAATCATAGGTTTAAGATTACGCTCATCACCTGTTAAAAAGTAATCTTTTTGGTAATGCATAATCGAGCTCATAGTAACAAAAAGCGTTTGTTGCCTTTGTCTTACTGCTTCAATAAACCATTTGGCAGCATCTAATTTTTGCTTAATAAATAGTACGGCATCTTTTTGTGATTGCGTTTTATCTTTAGATTCCTTGTACCCTTTTAGCATGTTATTATACTCTCTAGAAACATGAAGCTCTGGGGCATTACGACCATTAAGAGTAAGTTCTAATTTGCCATCAATAATTTTTATAGCAAAATCAGGGACAACATGTTCAACCATTCTATTATTGCCAGCATAAGAACCTCCTGGTTTTGGATTAAGACGTTCTATTTCTTCTATAGCATCTTTGAGTTCTTCTTCATCAATACTAAATTTTTGAAGTAATTTTTTGTAATGCTTTTTTGTAAACTGATCAAAGGCTTTATCTATAACTGCAATAGCTAATTCTATAGCAGGGTTTTGCTCTTTTCGATGTAATTGTATACTTAAACACTCTTGAAGACTACGGGCGGCAACACCAGCAGGATCTAATTGATGAACAACATTTAATACATTTTCAACCTCTTCTTCTGTAGTAAAAACATTTTGTGTAAACGCCAAGTCATCGGTAATGTCAGATAACGAACGACGTATATATCCACTTTCATCTACACTGCCGACTAAGAATAAGGCAATTTCGTATTCTTGATCGTTAAGTCTAAAAGTATTTAATTGAGTAGTTAAATGCTGAGTGAACGATGTTCCGGCTGCATATGGCACTGATTTTTCATCATCATCTACACTGTAATTATTAGCATGTGTTCTATAATCGGGGATTTCATCATCACTTAAATATTCATCAACATTAATATCACCAGTGTCTATAGTTTCGTTATCGTTATACTCATCTTGACTATTGTCAAACTCATCAAAACTATCTTCTGTTTTGTCTTTACCAGTATCTAAAGCAGGGTTTTCTTCCAATTCTTGTTTTAAACGTTGCTCAAAAGCTTGAGTCGGTAACTGAATCAATTTCATTAATTGAATCTGCTGAGGAGATAACTTTTGAGATAACTTAAATTGTAAATACTGCTTTAGCATTCTTTTGGGTTGATTTTATCTTAAAATTAAAAAACAATCTAAAACTGTGCCGTTATAAGATTGTTTTCTTAAAAATTTATTTTTTATTTAAAATTCTGCATTTTGTGGTGTTCTTGGATAAGGGATTACATCTCTTATATTACTCATACCTGTCGCGAACATTACTAGACGTTCAAAACCTAAACCAAAACCAGAATGTACTGCGGTACCATATTTTCTTAAATCTAAATACCACCATAATTCTTCTTCTGGGATATCTAACTCTGCCATTTTATTTTTTAAAACGTCTAAACGTTCTTCACGTTGAGATCCACCAACAATTTCTCCGATTCCAGGAAATAAAACATCCATAGCCCTAACCGTTTTTTCATCATCATTTAAGCGCATATAGAAGGCTTTGATATTTGCAGGATAATCAAATAATATAACAGGACATTTAAAATGTTTTTCTACTAAAAAGCGTTCGTGCTCAGATTGTAAATCGGCACCCCATTCATTAATAAGGTATTTAAATTTTTTCTTTTTATTTGGTTTAGAATTTCTAAGAATATCTATAGCCTCAGTATAACTTACACGTTTAAAATTATTATCTGCAATAAATTTTAATTTTTCAATAAGTCGCATTGGGCTTCGTTCTGTTTGAGGTTTTGTTTTTTCTTCATCAAATAAGCGTTGATCTAAAAAGTTTAAATCCTCTTTATTGTGCTCTAAGACATATGCAATTACAGATTTCATAAAATCTTCAGCCAAATCCATATTACCTGCTAGATCCATAAATGCAACCTCTGGTTCAACCATCCAAAATTCTGCTAAGTGGCGAGATGTATTAGAGTTTTCTGCTCTAAATGTCGGGCCAAAAGTATAGACTTTCCCTAAGGACATCGCATAAGTTTCAGCTTCTAATTGCCCAGATACTGTAAGATTTGCTTCTTTGCCAAAGAAATCTTCTTTAAAATTAACTTCACCATTTTCATCTAGTGGAGGATTTTTTGCATCTAAAGTTGTAATTCTAAACATTTCTCCAGCACCTTCAGCATCACTTCCTGTAATCATAGGTGTATGCATGTTGTAGAATCCATTCTCAGTAAAATACTTATGTATGGCAAATGATAAGGCCGATTTAATTCGCATTACAGCACTAAACGTATTTGTTCTAGTGCGTAAATGTGCATTCTCTCTTAAAAACTCAAATGAATGTTTTTTAGGTTGAATAGGATATGTTTCAGGATCTGAATCGCCTAAAACTTCTAATGAAGAAACTACAATCTCTACTTTCTGACCTTTACCTTGACTTTCTACAAGTTCTCCTTTTATATGTAATGCAGCACCTGTGGTTATGCGTTTTAATAGAGTTTCATCAAAATTTTCAAAATCCACAACACACTGAATATTATTTAATGTAGAACCATCATTTAATGCAATAAAACGATTTGCTCTAAATGTTCTAACCCAACCTTTAACTTCAATAATTTGTGAGCTAGCATCCTGTGATAATAATTCAGCAACGGTACTTGTATTCATGTTTTAAAATTTATAATCAAATTGGTTTTTATTCTTCTCCCTCTAACGATTCTGGTATAATATTTATAGCAGGTTTTTTTAGTACTTCTTTATTAGCAATACTGCGTTCCAAAGATAGCAATAGCGAAGGTAATAACAGTAAATTAGATAGCATTGCAAATAATAATGTTGCTGAAACTAAAGCACCTAGAGCAACTGTACCACCAAAACTAGATATCGTAAAAACGGAAAACCCAAAAAACAGTACTATAGATGTGTAAAACATACTTACTCCAGTTTCTCGCAATGCAGCGTAAACGGATTTGCGTATTTTCCAATGGTTTGCTTGCAATTCTTGCCTATATTTTGCTAGAAAGTGAATAGTATCATCTACAGAAATACCAAAGGCAATACTAAACACCAATATCGTTGACGGCTTTATAGGAACACCGATATAACCCATTAAACCAGCAGTAACCAATAATGGTAGTAGATTGGGAATTAGTGATACAATAATCATCCGTAAAGATCTAAACATATATGCCATAAACAATGCAATGAGCACAATAGCCAATGTTAAAGAAATGACAAGATTACGGACTAAATATTTTGTGCCTTTTTGAAAGACTAACGCTTTTCCGGTCATTGTAACATCGTAACGTTCTTTAGGAAAAACTTTGTTTATTTTATTTTGAAGGTCTTCTTCGATGCGCTCCATTTTGTCTGTGCCAATATCCTTCATAAACGTAGTAATACGCGCATATCGACCAGTGCTATCTACAAAGTTTTTTAATAAATCTACATCTGAAGATGACTTTTTGATATAGGAAGAAATAAATAAATTTTCTTGACTTGTAGGCAGTTGGTAATATTTAGGATTGCCATTTGTATAAGCTTGCTTAGCGTATTTAACTAAACTAACTACAGAAATAGGACGAGATAGCTCTGGTATTTCAAGAATTAATTCTTCTAACTCATTCATGCGTTTAATTGTCGCCAATTTCATAACGCCTTTTTTACGTTTAGTATCCACAACAATTTCTAATGGCATAATGCCATTAAACTCAGATTCAAAAAAACGGATATCTTCAAAGAATTCTGTTTTTTTAGGCATGTCTTCTATAAGGCTACCAGAGATAATAATCTTATTAATACCAAGTAAACTAGCAATTAATAGAACTAAAGCGGTAGCATATATAGTAATTTTTTTGTGTTTTACCATACGTTCCATCCAATCAACAAAACCATTAATCCACCGTTTGTTTAAATGTTCTAAATGACGAGGTTTAGGATAAGGTAAAAACGTATATAAAATAGGGATTATAAAGAGGCATAAAATAAAAATAGCAAGAATACTCAACGACGCTACAATGCCAAATTCTTTAAGTAATTTACTTTCTGTAAGTATAAATGTTGCAAAACCTGAAGCAGTAGTAACATTAGTCATTAAAGTGGCATTACCAACCTTAGTAATAACACGTTGTAGTGATTTAACTTTGTTGCCATGAAGCCTAACTTCGTTCTGATATTTATTAATTAAAAAGATGCAGTTAGGTATTCCTATAACGATGATTAAAGGAGGAATTAAAGCTGTAAGAACTGTAATTTCATAATTTAATAAACCAATGATGCCAAAAGTCCACATCACTCCAATACATACTACAATTAAAGAAATAAATGTGGCTCTAAAAGACCTAAAGAACAGAAAAAATATTAGCGATGTTATCCCAAGCGCTGCAGCAATAAAGAGACTAATTTCATCTACAATATTTTGAGAATTTAAAGTACGTATATATGGCATTCCAGAAACACGAACATCCATTCCGGTTTCTGCTTCAAAAACTCTAATTTTATTTTGGAGCGTTTCCATAATAAAATCTTTCCTAATAGGAGTGTTAACAATATCTTTATCTAAATATATTGCTGTACGAATCGTTTTAGTGTCTTTATTAAACAAAAAGTTATCATAGAAAGGATATTGCTTAAAAAGCTCGTCTTGAAGTTTTTCAATTTGAAGTGTTGAAGAAATAGAATCTTTTATAAAAGGTTTTAAATCAAATTTCTCCTCTTTAGTATTCTTAATTAGTTTCTGGAGATCTTTTATTGAAACTACAGTCTCAACTTCACTATATTTTTTAAAATCTTCAGATAGTGTATTCCAAGCATTTAAATTTTTAATAGTAAAAAGGGTTGAGTCTTTAACACCAAGAATAACAAGATTTCCTTCTTCACCAAAAATGTTTAAAAAATTAGTATAGGTAACATTAACATCATGATCATCAGGCAACAGATTAGCTTCAGTGTAAGTAAAGCGCATATGCTTCCATTGCATACTAAAAAAAATAGTATACAGGATCATTGTAATTAAAATAGCAATTTTATTGCGTAAAATTAATCTGGCAACAACCTCCCAAAATCCTGTCGTTAAAGGTCTAATCATGCATTAAGCAAATAAGGCGCAAAGGTAGAAAAAACGATAAGATTGTATGCCATAAAAATGGTTTATTAACAATGAAAAAATATGAGATATAAAAACAAAACTCGATTATCTTGAGCTTCAAGAAAACAATACCTTATTGTATTGACAAAATCATATTTAAAAATTAATAAAAAGATTGATGAGTAATATCTATGTTTTGAATTGTTTTTTAAATTTACTAGAATATTTGATGTTTCTTGCTATTCGTCAGGGAATTACTTGAGTATAATTCACCTCAACTTTCGAAAAATACTTAAGAAATATTAGTGATAATGATTTAGTTTGCGTTATTTTATTGATATGACCTTAAACATTACTATAACGAATCTGGAATAGGAATAATATTTGATGTGTATGACAATACGTTTTTATAAAATTTTTAAGATGAAAGATCCTACAAAATGTGGGTTTATATTATTCGCATTATTTGTTTTAATGGCTGGTTTTGTTGAGTCACAAGAGTCGTCAAAATATTCGCATAATGCTTTAGCAGAAAAGATTTACCTACAATTAGACAATGACATTTACACCAATACTAAGACGATATGGTTCAAAGCAGTAGTTGCAAATGCTGTGACACATGAGACTAATTTATCTAGTGGTGTTTTATATGTAGATTTAATAGATTCCGAAAAGCAAATTCTGGCTTCAAAAATAATAAAGTTAAAAGGAGGAATAGGCAATGGTTATTTTGATTTAGACAAGAGTTATATAGAAGGGCAATATTTAATTAGAGCTTATACAGAATGGAATAAGAATTTTGATTCAGACTTTGTTTTTGAGAAGTATATAGGAATATATGAAGCGACAAAACTAGATAATGAGAATAACCCTATACAAAATATAAGGCGTATAGATTCAACATTTAATACGCAACAGTTTAAGATAGATATATATCCAGAATTATTAGATGCCACCCATAAAAGAGCTATTACAGTAATTGTAAAAGAGGATACTAAGAGTGATACTATAATATTAAAGCCAAATAATGAAAAGCGATATGTATTAGATAGAGCAATTTCAAAAGAGACTAAACGTGTTGAATTAGAGGTTGTAACAAAGAATGATTTATTTTACAAGACTTCATTTTCGCCAAACACCAATTATTTAGATTTACAATTTTTCCCAGAAGGAGGTGATTTAGTGAATGGCTTACCAAGTAAAGTAGGTTTTAAGGCATTAGGCGCAAATGGAAAGGGCCAAGAGGTAGAAGGTGAGATTATAGATGAAGATAGCCAAGTCATAACTACTTTTAAAAGTAATAGTTTAGGTATGGGTCATTTTATAATAGATAAAGTAGATGCTTCAACACAATATTCGGCAAGATTAACATCTAAAAACATTAATCGTACAGTACAGCTTCCAAAGGCAGTAACTCAAGGAAACACAGTATCAGTATATAATGTTGATGATATGGTAAATGTTAGAGTAAGATCTACTTATTTAAAGAATAAGAGAGTTATTTTAAAGACCTCATGTAGAGGCTATGAATATTATAATACAGAAGCCTCATTGGTAGACGGACAACTCGCATTTAAGTTTCCAATAGATGAATTGCCAGAAGGAGTCATTGCTTTTACTTTACTAGATGAGAATCAAACACCAATGGTAGAGCGTTTATATTTTAATGAGAGAAAAGACAGTCGATTAACTATAAATACAAATAGTAATGATATAGAATATACAAAACGAGAAAAGGTAAATGTCAATATAGAAGTTAAAGATTCAGATAGTAATTTGATAAGAGCAAATGCATCTGTATTGGTTATTAATAAGGAAGATTATGGGAGTACACAAGATGCTCGAGATAATATACTTTCTTATTTTTTATTAAGTTCAGATGTTAGAGGAGAGATAGAAAAGCCAGGTTTATATTTTAAAGAAGACGAAGGATTAGATATAGACGATTTATTATTAACACAAGGTTGGAGGAAGTATAAGTATAGAGACCCTATAGGGAAGTTTAATTATAAGAGAGAACAAGGTCTTAAAGTTTCAGGTGTAGTTAATCTTGTAAATTCAAAAAATAAGAAAGAAGAAGTAGAACTTATGCTAATGACACTTGGTGATAATAGTGCTATTTACACCGAAGAGGTAATTGCTTCGGGTAATTTCACATATGATTTAAATGATTTATATCATAATGAAGGATTACAAGATGTAATAATTCAGAGTGTAAATATACCTGAGAAGGAGAAGAAAAAATATAGAATAGCTTTAAAGAAAAGGCAAGAATTACCTGTAGATTATAATTACGCTAATATTAGTTTAGCAAGTGATAGTATTACGGATAAGATTGTAGAGAGTTATAGAGAACAAAAACAGAAAGAAGATCGGTCTTATTTTTCAAATACAGGAGTAACCGAGTTAGATGAAGTTTTAGTAAAGGGTTATAATTTAACACCAAAGCGTAAAGAGGTTATGGAACGTTTTGGGGAACCAGATGTAGTTATTGAAGGTAAAGAGATAAAGGCCAAAGAAGATAAAAGATATTCTAATGGTATATATAGTGTTTTACAAGCTGCTTTTCCTGATAAAATTACAATTGTTAAAAGTAGAAGCGGTATCCTTTTTGCTAAAACAACCCAAGGTGGTAATTATCATATAACTTTTGTTGTTGTAGATGGTATACCTGTTAAAGAAATTAACTATGATTTAATACAAAATATATCAGTAGATGAAGTGACGAGCTTTGAAATTATTGATGAAATCAATAACGTTAGACAGTTCTTTTTTGAAGTGACAGGTAGATTTCCACCATTACCAACTGAAAATCCAAGAGTGCAGAGAATAACCGGTAGTGTTATTGCTATTTATACGAAAAAAGGTAAAGGCTTACATGGCGCATTGAAAAGTAAAAAGGATGTAAATGTGAAGCAGATACCAGTTTTTTCAACAGAAAAAGAGTATTATACACCTAAACACAATATTAATAATTCAGCGGATTTATCTATTCCGGATTTAAGATCTACTATTTATTGGAACCCAAATATAGAAACTAGTATAGAAGGAAAAACAAATATTAATTATTACCATTCAGATAATCCAGGTAAGTTTATAATAGTTATAGAAGCTATTTCAGAATCTGGTAGAATAGGCTGTAAAACAATAGATTATACTGTTATCCATGAAGATAATAATTAGCTTATTAAACAGTCATTATTTCTTTTTCTTTTGCACTTAGTATATCATCTATACGCTTAACATAAGTATCTGTTAATTGTTGTATATCAATCTCTGCATTTTTTTGTAGATCTTCAGAAATATCTACTTTTTTAACATCGTTATTAGCATCTTTTCTGGCACTTCTAATACCAACTTTAGCATCTTCAGCTTCAGCTTTAGCTTGTTTGGCCAATTCGCGACGACGTTCTTCTGTTAATGGCGGTACATTTATAATAATAGTTTCCCCATTATTCATAGGATTAAAACCAATGTTAGCAACCATAATACCGCGTTCAATTTCTTGAAGCATATTTTTTTCCCAAGGTTGAACCGTAATTGTACGTCCATCAGGTGTGTTAACATTAGCAACTTGGTTTAGTGGTGTTTGAGAACCATAATAATCTACCATAACACTTCCTAACATGGCCGGACTTGCTTTACCAGCTCTAATGTTTACTAATTGTTTTTCTAAATGCTTCATGGCATTATCCATGGCTTCTTTAGTAGTATCTAATATAAATTCAATGTCTTCCATTGTATCAATTTTTAGTTGATTATTATCAAAATGTAAGCCAATTTTATAAATTAACTCTTGTCCCTATTTTTTCGCCAGATATTAAACGTAAAAGATTTCCCTTTTTATTCATATCAAAAACAATAATAGGTAATTCATTTTCTTGACTTAATGTAAATGCCGTAGTATCCATAACCTTTAATCCTTTACGCAGTACATCATCAAACGTAATATGATCAAATTTAACAGCATCCGTATCTTTTTCTGGGTCAGCAGTATAAATACCATCAACACGCGTTCCTTTTAAAATAACATCAGCTTCAATTTCAATAGCACGTAAAACAGCAGCAGAATCTGTAGTAAAATAAGGATTACCTGTGCCTCCTCCAAAAATAACAACGCGACCTTTTTCTAAATGACGCATAGCTTTACGACGAATAAAAGGTTCTGCAACTTCATTAATTTTTATAGCTGTTTGTAAGCGTGTAGGGATGCCTGCATCTTCTAAGGCTCCTTGTAATGCCAATCCATTTATTACGGTAGCCAACATGCCCATATGGTCACCTTGTACACGATCCATGCCATTACTAGCACCAGAGACACCTCTAAATATATTTCCACCACCAATGACTATTGCAACTTCAATTCCTTTGGCAGTAATAGACTTTATATCATTAGCATATTCAGATAAACGCTCTGGGTCAATACCATATTGTCTATTTCCCATTAAGGCTTCACCTGAAAGTTTTAGTAAGATTCTTTTAAATTTCATCAATAGAAGTTGTGTTAATTACCATCCGTTTATAGCTAGGATTTTGGCTAAACAAAACTACATAATTATTATAATCTTTAAAAACGAAATAACTAAAACTAGAAAAGCCATTCTTATTAAGAATGGCTTTTAAAAAATTATATTTTTAAGAGGTGTTTATTTACCCTAAAGCTACACGCTTAAATGCAGTTACAGCAACATCTCCATAAGTGTCAACGTATTTTGCAACAGTCATTTTTTCGTCTTTAATAAAGTTTTGGTCTAAAAGACATTGCTCTTTATCTAAAGTTGTGTTATCAGAAATAAAACGATCCATCTTACCTGGTAATATTCTATCCCAAATTTGCTCAGGCTTACCTTCAGCTTTTAATTCAGCTTTTGCAGCTTCTTCAGCTTTAGCTAAAACATCATCAGTAATTTGAGACATAGAAATATATTGAGGTACATTTTTAAGCGTTTTACCTAAACGACCTAATTCAATATTATCTTTTTCTATTACAGCTATACGTGCTTCTGTTTCAGAGGCAACAAATGCAGGGTCAAAATCTTTGTAAGATAATGTTGTTGCACCCATAGATGCAATTTGCATAGCTAAATCTTTTGCTAAAACTTCAACATTATCGACTTTAGCCGTTAAACCTACTAAAGCAGCAATTTTGTTGATATGAACATAAGAACCTACATAAGCAGCTTCTAATACTTCAAATGCATTAATATCTAGTTTTTCACCAATAACTCCAGTTTGCTCAACTAATTTTTCAGCAACAGTCATTCCTCCAAAATCAGCAGCTAAAAAACCTTCTTTATTTGAATGATTAAGTGCAATATCTCCTAGATCACTAGCTAATTTTAAAAAGTTTTCGTTTTTACCAACAAAATCAGTTTCACAACCTAGTACAATAGACACTCCTTTAGTGTTGTCTGCATTAATTTTAGCTACAGCTGCACCTTCAGAAGATTCTCTGTCCGCTCTTTTTGCTGCAACTTTTTGTCCTTTTTTACGTAGAACTTCAATTGCCTTGTCAAAATCACCTTCAGCTTCAACTAAGGCTTTTTTACAATCCATCATACCAGCACCAGTTGCTTTTCTAAGCTTATTTACTTCTGCTGCTGTAATTTTTACAGTATTTTCCATATTAATATATAATTAAAAATAGATAATTATTTGTTTATTCTTCTTCTTCAGAAACAGGAGCTACTGCCTTAACTGATTCTGGTTTTGCCTCTGCTTTTGGGACTGCTACTTTAGCATCTTTTTCTGTGCGTTCTGCTTTTCTTTCATTTAAACCATCAGCAATAGCTGAAGTTACAATAGATAAAATTTTATCTACTGATTTTGAAGCATCATCATTAGAAGGAATTAAATAATCAACTTCGCGAGGATCAGAGTTCGTATCTACCATAGCAAAGATTGGAATATTTAATTTTTGAGCTTCTTTAATTGCAATATGCTCACGCATAATATCTACAACAAATAAAGCACCTGGTAAACGAGTCATATCAGAAATTGAACCTAAATTCTTTTCTAGTTTAGCACGTTGACGATCTACTTGTAAACGCTCTTTTTTAGACAGAGAGTTGAATGTACCATCTTTTTTCATTCTATCAATAGAAGCCATTTTCTTAACAGCTTTTCTAATAGTTACAAAGTTGGTTAACATTCCGCCTGGCCATCTTTCAGTAATGTAAGGTTGATTTACAGCACCTGCTTTTTCAGCAACGATGTCTTTAGCTTGTTTTTTTGTAGCAACGAATAAAATTTTCTTTCCTGATGCTGCAATTTTGTGTAATGCTTCAGCAGATTCAGAAATTTTAGCTGCAGTTTTGTAAAGATTGATAATATGGATACCGTTACGTTCCATATAAATGTAAGGAGCCATGTTTGGATTCCACTTACGTGTTAGGTGACCAAAGTGTACACCTGCTTCTAGTAGTTCTTTTACTTCTACTTTTTCCATGTTTGTAATAGTTTACGTTCTGTTGAATTAGCAATGATTAAGTGGTTGCTTTCGCTTGCCTTAACCATTTAGATGCTAAACTAAACTCTGACGTTTATCGTCATGAGCAACAATAACTGGTTTTTATTCTGAACTTATTTCAGAATTTTTTTCAATAAAATAAAATAATTCAGAATCTGATAATTCAGATTCTGAATTAAGTGTTGTTGGATATTAACGTTTAGAGAACTGGAATTTCTTACGCGCTTTCTTCTGTCCGAATTTCTTACGCTCTACCATTCTTGGATCTCTAGTTAATAGACCTTCTGGCTTTAATATTGCTCTGTTTTCAGCATCTAGCTCGCACATTGCACGAGATAAAGCTAAACGTATTGCTTCTGCCTGGCCGGTGATACCACCTCCATATACGTTAACAGTAATATCAAAGTTGCCATCATTGTTAGTCATGGCTAAAGGTTGGTTTACTTTGTATTGCAATGTTGCAGTACTAAAATAATCCGCCACGTCTTTTTTGTTCACCGTGATGTTACCTTTTCCTTTGGCAACGTACACACGAGCAACAGCCGTCTTTCTACGGCCAATTTTGTGAATTACTTCCATTAATTAAATTCTTTTAAATTAATTGTTTTAGGTTTTTGAGCTTCATGAGCATGCTCAGCACCAGCAACAACTGTTAGGTTTCTAAAAAGAACAGCACCTAATTTGTTTTTAGGTAACATTCCTTTTACTGACTTTTCTACTAATCTGGTTGGGTCTTTCTCAAACATTTCAGTAGCAGTCAAGCTTCTTTGACCACCTGGATAACCTGTGTGACGGATATAACTTTTATCTGTCCATTTGTTACCAGTTAAGTTGATTTTTTCTGCATTTACAACAATAACGTTGTCACCGCAATCAACGTGTGGCGTAAAGTTAGGTTTATGCTTACCTCTTAAAAGTATTGCTACTTTTGAAGCTAAGCGACCTAAAGTTTGTCCTTCAGCATCAACTAAAACCCACTCCTTATTAACGGTAGCTTTGTTAGCTGAAACTGTTTTGTAGCTTAATGTATCCACACTAATTTGATTTATGATGTACCACTTTGGTACATTGATTAAACAATCCTCTTTCGAAAAAGAGTTTGCAAATTTACGATAACTTATTGGATTGACAAGTGTTGAATGATATTTTTTAGTCGAAAATTATGAAGTTAAGGAAATACTTATAATGTTTATCATTCTATACTCTCTGCAGTCTGAATTCTCATTAGTTTTATTAGCATAATTGAATATATCTTATGGATTATATACCTAAGTTGGTGTCTTATAAGAAAGACAACTAAACCTATAGATTTTGTAAAGCGAATTTTACGAGTCCAGCATTGGTTTTAATACCAAGCTTTTTATGAATATTTTTACGATGTGTATCTATAGTATATTTACTCAATTTAAGTTGTTTAGCCATTTGAAGTGAAGTTCTTCCATTTACTAATAAATTTAAGATTTCTTTTTCGCGCTTTGTAAGAGTTGTTGAATTATTTATTTGTTCTTTATTGAACCATTCTTTAATATCTTGAGATAAGTTTTTACTAAAAAAATAATCTCCTTTTATAAGTGTATGGATAGCAGATACTAATTCCTTTTTTTCAACATTTTTGGTTACATAGCCTTTAGCGCCAACATCTAACATTTCTATAACATCCGAAGTTTGGTCATACATGCTTAATGCTAAAATTTTAATATTTGGATAATCCTTTACGAGATTCCTAGTTAAAGAAATCCCATCCATAATGGGCATTCTAATATCTGTGATAATGATATTGGGTTGCATCTCATTAGCGAGTAATTGTAATACTTCCAAGCCATTATTGGCTTCTGCAATAACTTCAATATCTATTTCTTTAGCCAGAATAGATTTAATACCATCTATAAATAGTTGGTGGTCGTCTACTATAATTATTTTAACGGTCATAAAGGAATATTTAAGATAATTGTTGTTCCATTTCCTGAACCAGAATCTACAACTAATTCGGCATCAATTTTTTCTGCACGTTTTTCTATATTGGTTAAGCCAACACCATGTCTATTGGCGTCTATATTAAAACCTTTGCCGTTATCTTCAACAATAATATTTAATATGTTTTCGTGTTCTGAGAATTGTACAATAGCTTCAGTAGCTTCAGCATGTTTTATAATATTGGTTAACAGTTCTTGAATAATTCTAAAAATTTGAATTTCTAAAGTGTTTTCTATACGAGTTTTTACATCTACATTAATTACTTTGATATCTATTTTCTTCGAATCTGAAATACGTTTAGCTATAATTTTTGTTGAAGGAATAAGTCCTTTATTAATCTGCGCGCCAAAATTTTTATTTTTAGAGATATTTCTAATTTCAATATAAGTATCGTTCATTAACTTTTTAAGTTTATTATAGAACCCAGAAAACGCTTCTTTATCATCATAACTTTCCAGATATAATTTTAAAGTAGCTACTTTACTTCCTAAGTTGTCGTGTAAGTCTGCGGCCATTGTAGAACGTTCTTGTTCTTGAGCATCAATAATAGCATCGATTCCATCTAACTCTTGCGATTTTAAAAGATCATTAAACTCTTGTTGCTGAATAGTCAAATTTTGTTCCATAATAATGCGTTTACGTTTCGCATTTTTAAATACCATATATAAACCAAAAATTGCTGTAAAAAGTGCTATTAGAGAACCAAGTAATAAATTTCGATTTTGCTTTCGTCTATAATTAACTTCTAAGTTTTCTGTTTTTAGCTGCAGAATCTCTTTTTCTTTTTTTTCGGTTTCGTACTTCGTTTGTATTTCAATAAAGCTCTTTTGACTTTCGATATTTAGGATGCTATCATTTAATTGACTAGATTTTTCTGAATATTCTAAAGCACTATTCATTTGACCTAAACCTTTATAAGTATCTCTTAGATTATTGTAAACATTAACACGTTGCTTACCTCTAATAAGTTGTTCTGCTTTTTTAAAAAAGGAAATAGCAGTTTTATAATCTTTGTTTTTTAAATGAATATAGCCTAAATTACTTTGCGTTATTTCAATACCAGATTTAAGATTAAGTTCGTTTTTAAGCTGCAGTGTTTTTTCTAAATATTGTTTCGCTTTGTTAATATCCTTTTCTAAATATAAATCGCCAAGATTGTTATAAATAATAGATAGCGATCGTTTATCACCAACTTTAGACGCTAATTGTTCTGCTTTATTGTTATAATCTATTGCTTTTATTGTATCACCATTTTTATAATATTGAGTCGCTAGATTAGGTAAAGTAATAAGCCTAAATTGTGTTTGATTTTGATTCTCAAAAACGATCAATGCTTTTTTGCTGTATTCAATTGCTTTTGGGTAAATTTCTAATTCGGCAAAAGCACTAGCAATATTACTGTAACATTTTGCAGCGTTGAGTTCGTCTTTAGTGTCTTCAAAAAATGACGCACTTTGAGTGAGTGTAGTTATTGTTTTTTCATAATCACCTTGTCTTAATTGAATAGCTCCAAGACTAATATTTATAATTGCTGCACGTTTTTGGTCATTCAATCCTATAAGAAGAGTTTTAGAATTTCTAAAATAATGTAAAGCAGAATCTAACTGTCCTGTAAAGAAATGAAAACGGCCTAGCTGATTATTGGTTTCAGCTAATAGAGAATCGTTACTCTTATATTTTAAAGCATTGTAGGCATATGATTTTCCTTTATTAAGATCTAACCTTTCATGAAGACTTGCTAACTGTAAATTTAGTTTAACAAGTTCAAATGTATTAGTAGTAGTTTTTAACAAAGAAGATAAACTATCAACTTGCGTATTCTGAGAATACATAATTATAGGGATGATAAAAACAAAAAAAAGTAATCGTTTCACAGGTAATAATCAATTAATAATGAGTTATAAAGCTAAGAATTTATAGTTTAAAAGTTTTAGTAAAAATAATTAATGGGTAAATTAAAGTGAATACCTACAATTAGGTATATGGATTTGGCTTTTGTAGTAATAATTTTAAGAATTAATTAAAATTAGCTATTATGAAAAAAAATACTCAAAAAGTTAAATGGATTATTCTAATTTTTACTGTTCTATTTTTAAATATTAATAATGGATATTCCCAATGGACACAGGTAGGTCAAGATATTGATGGTGAAGCAGCCGTTGATCGTTCTGGACGATCTGTTTCAATATCAGCAGACGGAACAATAGTTGCAATTGGGGCTTCAGATAATGATGGAAACGGAATGGCTTCTGGGCATGTACGGGTTTATCAGAATATTAATGATACATGGGTGCAATTGGGTCAAGATATTAATGGTTCTGCAGCAGGCGTTTTCTTTGGAAATAGGGTGTCTTTATCTTCTAATGGTTTAAGGTTAGCTGTACAATCTTCACGTAATACAAGTGCTAATATAGATTCTGGAGAAACCACTATATATGATTTTATTGGAGGTAGTTGGACACAAGTTGGTTCTGGGATTTTAGGAGCAGGCGAGTCAGATGGATTTAATGGTAGAATTGATTTATCCTCAGATGGATTGCATATAGCTATTGGATCTCTCTCAAATAATAGTTTTTCAGGAATAGTACGTGTGTTCTCATTTAATGGAACAGATTGGGTTCAAACCGGTACTGATTTTGTGGGTAATATTGATGATCAATTGGGGAGAAGTGTTTCATTATCAGCTAATGGAATGCGTTTGGCAATAGCTACTCCTAGAGATAATACCTTAGGAAGTGGATTAGGAAGTGCTAGAGTATATGAGTATAATGGTACTACTTGGGTTGAATTAGGAACAGGAATAGCTGGAGAAGTCTTTAATGATTTTCCTAGTGGTGTCTCATTGTCTAGTGATGGTAACAGAATAGCAATGGGCTCTCCGGGTAATGATGCTAATGGTTTTCTTTCTGGTCATGTCAGAATTTTTGAATATGATGGAACTAACTGGATTCAAATGGGGAATAATATTGAAGGGGAATCTATAGGAATAGGTGATCAAATAGGTGATCATGATAGATTATCTCTAAGTTCTGATGGATTAACCGTAGCCATTGGATCAACTAATAATAACGGGAGAACTGGTCGTGTACGTGTTTTTAGGTTTAATGGATTAAGTTGGGTGCAACAAGGAGTTGATATAGATGGAGAAGCGAGTGGAGATGATTCAGGTGGCTCTGTTTCAATTTCGGCTAATGGCATTGTGGCTATTGGAGCCTCTGGAAACAGTGATAGTGCTAATTTAGCTGGACATGTAAGAGTATATGAATTTCCTCAATCTCTTTGGACTGGTGACCCAATAACATTTTCTCTTAGTGATAATTCTGATCCAACACAAGAAGTTAATCAAGATAGAATTACAGATAAAGTCTGGTTAACTAGAGCCGATACAGGTGGAATTTTCAATATCGCTTCAGAAACATTTTACACATCATTAGTAAGCCCAGTAGATACAGAATGGGCATTTGGGACAATAGCAGATATAGAAACTTTAACCTTTGATACTTGGGAAAACACGATTGGTGGTGATCCGCAAAGTATGATTGATTTAGATATGGTTCTCCACTTAATAACCGATAATATCTTTATAGATATAAAATTTACTTCTTGGACAGGTGGAGTGTTAAGTAGAAGTCAAAATAACACATTTTTTCAAAACGGATTATCGTATCAGCGCTCCACAAATCAAACACTCAGTACAGAAGCTTTTAGAAATGAAGAAGAATTGAGATTATACCCTAATCCATCTTCAAATTTCATTAGAATTATAGGGTTTGCTGGAGCTAAGAAATATACTATCTATGATATTATAGGAACTAAGCTTAAGGTTAATGAAACAAGGAATAATGAACTAATAGATATTCAAAATTTAGCCAAAGGCTTATATTTTATATCATTTGACAATGAACAAAGTTTTAAGTTCATCAAAAATTAAATAGACTTATTTTACACGTAGTCGAGCAATGCTTCTGTACTAATAATCTCAGCAAACTCTTCTTGTAAATTAGCTAATGTGGTTTGATGAATAATTTCTGATGAGAATGTTTCTCCATTGATACCTTTTCTATCAAAAGTAGCTGTGGCATCAGAAACTAATAAGGTATCAAAACCTAAGTTTCCGGCCATACGCGTCGTAGTAGAAATACAATGATTTGTAGTTAGGCCAACAATAACTAATGTGTTGATGCCTTGTTGTTCTAAATCTTCTTTTAAACGAGTACCAATAAATGCACTATTTACATTTTTTATATAAAGCGGTTCATCAGCTTGTGGTTTTAATTCTGCTTTCATTTCAAATCCAGGATGTGATTGGTGTAATAAAGAATTAGGATCTTGAGAACTATGTATAGCATGAAAAACAGGTAAATTTAAAGCACGCCATTTCTCTAATAATTGTACTGCGTTTTTCTCAGCATCTTTATTGTTTCTATTGCCTCCCCAATAAGCTTCATCATCAAACCCTACTTGAAAATCAACTAAAAGTAAAGCCGCATTTTTGTCTCTTAAATTCATGTGTATTAATTATAATTAATGTGCTTCTAACCAATTTAATCCTGTGTCTAGTTCAACATCAAGAGGAACTTCGAGTTGAAATGCGCTCTCCATTTCAGTTTTTACCAAATTTTTAATAGTATCTAGTTCTGGCTTATAGACATCAAGAACGAGCTCATCATGTACTTGCAATAACATCTTAGATTTGTAATTGCCAGTTTCTAATTTTTCAAAAATATTAATCATTGCTATTTTAATAATATCTGCAGCACTACCTTGTATCGGTGCATTTACAGCATTACGTTCTGCAGCTCCACGGACAACAGCATTTCTAGAATTGATGTCTTTTAAATAACGACGACGTCCTAAAACAGTTTGCACATAACCATTATCTCTTGCAAAATCAACTTGCTCACTAATATAAGCGCGTAGTTTTGGATACGTTTCGTAATAGGTGTCAATTAACTCTTTGGCTTCACTACGTGATAAATCGGTTTGATTGCTTAGTCCAAAAGCAGATACTCCATAGATGATTCCGAAGTTTACAGTTTTGGCATTACTACGTTGTTCTCTAGTAACATCTTTAAGATCTACATTAAACACTTTTGCGGCGGTAGAGGCATGAATATCTTCCCCATTTTTAAAAGCCTCAATCATAGTTTCTTCTTTGCTTAAAGCTGCAATAATGCGTAATTCTATCTGGCTATAATCTGCGGCTAATAAAATATAATCACCATTACGAGGGATAAATGCTTTACGAACTTGGCGACCGCGTTCTGTACGTATAGGAATATTTTGAAGGTTCGGATTATTGCTACTCAAACGACCAGTAGCAGCAACGGTTTGCATATAATCAGTATGTACTCGACCTGTAGCAACTTCTACTTGAGTTGGCAATGCATCGACGTATGTGCTTTTCAATTTTGCCAGTCCACGATAGTCTAATATATTCTGAATAATCTCATGATCTTTTGCCAAGTAACTCAAAACATCTTCGGCTGTAGAATACTGACCGGTTTTGGTCTTTTTAGGTTTGTCTACTAATTTTAGTTTTTCAAATAAAATCACTCCTAATTGTTTAGGAGAGGCTATATTAAATTCTTCGCCAGCGGCATCATAAATTTTAGAAACTAAATTTTCAATATCAGTATTTAATTCTTCAGAAAGAGAATTTAAAAATTCACTATCTAAATTAATACCTTCTAATTCCATTGCAGCAAGAACACGTAATAAAGGCACTTCAATATCATCAAATAATTTTTGAGTATTAGCATCACCTAATTCGGTTTTAAAATGTTCTTTTAACTGAAGTGTAATATCGGTGTCTTCAACAGCATATTCGGTTTGTTGATCTAACGAAACATCTCGCATAGACAATTGATTTTTTCCTTTTTTACCAATTAGTTCCGTGATTGATATTGGAGTATAATTGAGATATGTTTCTGCTAATACATCCATATTATGGCGCATATCAGGATTAATCAAATAATGAGCTAACATCGTATCAAAGAGTTTGCCTTTAACCTTTATATTATATTTGTTAAGGACTTTTATATCGTATTTTAAATTTTGTCCTATTTTTTCAATAGACTCATTCTCAAAAAACGGTCTTAGTTGCTCTATAACAACTTGTGCTTCTGCTTTATCTTCAGGAAAAGGAAGATAAAATCCTTTACCAACTTCCCAAGAAAATGCAATACCAACCAATTCTGCTGTTAATGAGTTTAGGCCTGTAGTTTCAGTGTCAAAACACACGCTAGTTTGTTGCATTAAGTTTTTAACAAAAAGCTGAGTTGCCATTCCGGGAGCTATACTCTGATAAAAATGTGATGTGGTTTTTACAGTTTTACGAGTATAGGTGTTTTCATCAGATGCTTGCGTACTATTATTGTCTGAAGTGCCAAACAAACTGAATTGTCCAGCGCCAGCAGATTTAATTTCTTTTGGCGTGGTTTTAACTTCTGGTTTTTCTATAGTTTTCTGAGCATTATCTGAAACTGTAGTGGTTTCTGAAGCAAAGGTTTTATTAAAATTATCGATGAGACGTCTAAACTCTAACTCTTGAAAGATTTCAGTGACTTTAGGAATATCTGGCTGATCGAGTTTAAAATCTTCAGCATGAAACTCAACAGGTACATCTAGCATAATTGTAGCCAATTTTTTAGAGAGCAATCCGAGTTCTCCATTAGCTTCAATTTTTTCTTTCATTTTTCCTTTTAGTTCATGTGTGTTGGCTAAAAGGTTTTCCATAGAACCGTATTGCGTTAAAAATTTCTTTGCAGTTTTTTCACCAACTCCAGGTAGCCCAGGAATATTATCTGATGAATCTCCCATCATACCTAAAAAATCAATCACTTGTAACGGATCGGTTACTTCAAACTTTTTTTGCACTTCAGGGATGCCCCAAGTTTCATAACCACCACCAAAAACGGGTCGATACATAAATATGTTTTCACTTACTAATTGTGCAAAATCTTTATCTGGAGTCACCATAAAAGTTTGGTAACCTTCTTTTTCAGCTTGTTTAGCAAGTGTACCAATAACATCATCAGCTTCAAAACCTGCTTTTACCATTATAGGAATATGCATGGCTTTTAAAATGTCTTGTATAATAGGTACAGCAACTTTAATAGCTTCAGGGGTTTCGTCTCTATTAGCCTTGTATTCGGCATACATTTCTACACGATCTGCACTTCCGCCTTTATCAAAACAAACAGCTAAGTGATCAGGTCTCTCACGTTTAATCACGTCTAAAAGTGAGTTCATAAAACCCATAATGGCTGAGGTATCAAGGCCTTTTGAATTGATTCTAGGGTTTTTAATAAAGGCATAGTAGCCACGAAAAATTAATGCAAAAGCATCAACTAAAAACACACGTTTATTATCTGACATGAGATGTTTATTTTGAAGTCTATAAAATTACAAAAACTTCAACGTTTTATTAAGGTGTAATTTTTAAAAAGATATTAGAAATCTAAAACCAAAAGTTAAATGTTTTATGGCGAAGGATTAGGTATTATAGCATGTACACTTTCTATAGCCTCCATAATTTCATGACTTAACGATATATTGATGCTATCTATGTTTTCTTCTAATTGCTTAATGTTTGTAGCTCCAATAATATTACTGGTTACAAACGGACGATCATTAACAAAGGCTAATGCCATTTGAGCTAGAGAGATGCCATTATCTTCAGCAATTTTAAGGTAACGCTTAGTGGCTTCAGTAGCTTGGTCGTTACTGTATCTTGCAAAACGAGGAAATAATTTTAGTCTTGCGTTATCAGCAGCATTACCTTTTATGTACTTTCCAGAAAGTACTCCAAATGCCATTGGCGAATATGCTAATAAACCGATGTTTTCACGAATAGACGTTTCTGCTAAATCTCCTTCAAATGTTCTATTTAATAAAGAATATGAATTCTGGATAGTGATAGCTCGTGGTAAATTAAATTGTTTAGATTCTTGAAGGTATCTCATGGTTCCCCAAGCTCCTTCGTTAGAGATCCCAATTTGCCTTACTTTTCCAGATTTTATAATAGTTTCTAAATTATAAAGAATTTCATTAAAATTATCTTTCCATTTATCTTCAGCATTATACTTATAATCTCTTACACCAAAGATATTTGTTGTACGCTCTGGCCAATGCAATTGGTATAAATCCACATAATCGGTTTGCAGGCGTTTAAGACTATTGTCAATAGCTTCATTAAGTGCGGTTTTACTATAACCATTAGTTCTAATATGTGCAGTGTAATCACCAGGACCAGCAATTTTAGTTGCTAAAACAACCTTATCTCTATTACCCGTTTTTGTAAACCAATTGCCTATAATACGTTCAGTTTCTGCATAAGTTTCAGCTGTTGCAGGAACAGGATATAATTCAGCACAATCAAAAAAATTAACACCTTTGTCAAGTGCATAATCCATTTGAGCAAAACCTTCGTCTTGGGTATTTTGATTGCCCCAAGTCATTGTGCCTAGGCAAATTTTACTCACTTTTATATCTGTATGTGGTAAGTTGGTGTATTTCATATTTATTTCCTGCGAAAGCAGGAATCTTTTAAAAATTAAACTTAGATTTTGAGACTTCTCGACTGCGCTCGAAGTGACAAAAACTTATTGTGAGCAAAAATAAGAAGACCTTTTAAGTAAGGAAAACTCAAAAGGTCTAAATGTATGTTAATATCTAGAATAAGATTTTATATGTCGTTTAATAATTTAGAAATCTCATCTAACTTCGGAGTTAAAATCACTTCTATACGTCTATTTTTAGCTTTACCTTCAGCGGTGTCATTAGTTGCAACAGGAGCATATTCTCCACGACCAGCAGCAGTTAAATTCTCAGGGTTTATAGATGCATTTTCTCTAAGAATATTAACAATAGCGGTAGCACGTTTGGTAGATAAATCCCAGTTACCACTTAATTGTGCATTACCTTTATAAGGAACATCGTCAGTATGGCCTTCTATTAAAATAGCAATATCTGGGTTTTCTGCCAATACAGAGCCTAATTGCTGTACCGCTCTACGACCTTCACCACCAACAGACCAACTGCCAGATTGAAATAACAATTTATTTTCCATAGAGATGTATACTTTTCCATCGCGTTGTTCTACAGTTAAACCTTTGCCTTCAAAATTGGTCAATGCTTTAGAGATAGCATCTTTTAATCGAGACATTGCAGCATCTTTAGTAGCAATAACATTTTCTAATTCCGCAACACGCTGAGAACGATTTTCTAATTCTTTTTGTAATTTGTTTAAGCGTTCACTTTCAGCGGCAAGTGCTTGCTCTTTAGCTTCAAGCTGAGCCAATAATTCTCTATTCTTTTTAGAATTTGCTGCAATAGAAGCAGAACTGTTTTCTTCTAGTGCTTTATATGATGCTTTAAGATTATCGAGATTTGTCTTAGTAGCAGCATAATCAGCGCGTAATTGGTCGCGTTCTTTTACGGCATCGTTATAAGCTTTGTTTAATTTATCTAAATCATTTTCGAGCTTTGTTTTGGCAGTAGATAGTACCTGATTTTCATCAGATAAACTTCGATGCTCTCTTTTAAGATTAGCATATTTATCTTCTAATTGAGTATAGATTTTTTTTGAAACACAAGATGAAAACAAGGTAAGTGTTAGTGCGATTAATGAAATTCTTTTAATCATGATTTAATGTTTTATTTGATTTTTTGTTTGATGAATACGTATTAATTTTCTAGTTCTAAAAGTATAGGACAATGGTCACTATGTACAGCATCAGAGAGTATAACGCAGCGTTTTAGTTTTTCTTGTAATGGTAAGGTTGCTAATGCATAATCTAAACGCCAACCTTTATTATTTGCTCTAGCATTAGCACGGTAACTCCACCATGTATATTGTTGTAAGCCAGGATTTAAGTATCTAAAACTATCAATTAAACCACTATTTAAAAAATGACTTAACCATTCGCGCTCTTCAGGTAAAAAACCAGATACTCCTTTCATTTTAGGATTGTGAATATCTATTTCTTCATGGCATATATTATAATCACCACAAATAACAAGATTAGGAACGGTTTGTCTCAATTTATTAATATAATCTTGAAATAAATCCATGTACTCTAATTTATGATTGAGTCTTGCATCATTTGTCCCCGAAGGTAAATACAAACTCATTACAGAAACACCATCAAAATCAGCACGTATATTTCTACCTTCAAAATCCATAGAGGCTATTCCAGTTCCAAACTCTATATGATTGGGCTCCGTTTTGCTTAAAATAGCAACACCACTATACCCTTTTTTTTGTGCGCTAAACCAATAGTTGTATTTGTAACCTGCTTCTTTAAACAAATCTAAATCGAGTTGATCTTCTTGAGCTTTTATTTCTTGAAGGCAAATTACATCTGGATTAGCCGCTTTTAACCAATCTATAAATCCTTTTTTTATAGCAGCTCTGATGCCATTAACATTGTACGAAGCTATTTTCATTTGTTAGTATTTCTTGGTAAGTTCCTGTTAAACCCAAAAATAAATAATACTGTACTTTTACACTATTATTTTATGGAGGTTTTAACTATAAAATATTTCTTGTTTTAAGAAGTTATTGTTCTGTATGAAGATTGCTATTAGCGTTTTATGTTTTATGATATCATTAGTTGGTTTTTCTCAAGAAAAATCAAGTAATTATCGTGTAAAAAAAATAGCAGTTAAAGACAGTATTAAAATAGATACTGTAAGTATAAATCCTAGTGCGTTTAGGGTTAAAACCAAAACGAATAAATTATTAGATTCTACTTTATACCATATTGATTTTGTAAAGTCAATATTGCAGTTTAAACAACCTACTCAGTTAGATACTATTATTGTTGAATATCTTAGATACCCTAACTTTATTACAAAAACATATAAGCAATTAGACGAATCTTTAATTGTAAAAAGTGGTAAAGGACGTCAGCGTTTATTTCAGCTTAAGCAAAATACAAGGAAAAATACATTTACTCCTTTTGATGGTTTAACCACATCAGGTAGTATCTCTCGTGGAGTCACTATTGGGAATAATCAAAATTCTGTTTTAAATAGTGAATTAGATTTGCAAATCTCAGGCAAACTAAGTGATAAAGTTTCTTTAAGAGCTTCTATCCAAGATGCTAATATTCCGTTGCAAGAAAATGGATTTTCTCAACGTTTAGACGAGTTTGATCAAGTGTTTATAGAACTGTTTAGTAAAGATTGGCGCATTAGAGCAGGAGATATAGATTTACAAAATACAAACAGCTATTTTTCTAGTTTTAGTAAGCGCGTACAAGGTTTATTGGTCAATGCAAACATTAATGAAAAAACAAGCGCTTACATCTCAGGAGCTCTAGTAAGAGGTCAATTTACAAGAAGCCAGTTTACAGCTCAAGAAGGCAATCAAGGACCTTATAAGCTAACAGGACAAAATGGAGAATTATTTGTGCTTGTAGTATCAGGAAGTGAAACAGTGTATGTTAATGGAGTTGCATTAGAACGTGGAGAAAATAAGGATTATGTGATTGATTATAATGCAGGAGAATTACGTTTTAATTCTACATTTCCTATAACTTCTGAAATGCGAATTACCGTAGATTATCAATTTAGTGAACGTAATTTTTCAAGATTTACAGTTTTTGGAGGTGGTTCGTATAACACCGAAAAGTTGAAACTTAATGTTTCTGTATATTCTGAAAGTGATGCTAAAAACCAACCGTTGCAACAAAATTTATCAACAGAACAAATACAAATATTAGCAGATGCTGGTGATGACCGTTCGCTAATGACAGCTCCTTCGGCAGTGGAAGAAGATTTCTCTGAAGGTAGAGTTTTGTACAGAAAAGAACTGGTTGGCACAGAAGAGATTTTTGTGTTTTCTACAAACCCTGATGACGATTTATTTAGTGTGCGTTTTACATTAGTTGGTGATAATCAAGGAAACTATATATTGAGCAATAACAATGCGGTATCTAATATTTTTGAATATGTTCCTCCAATTGCAGGAGTACCACAAGGCAATTTTGAGCCTATTGTGCAATTAGTGGCTCCGATACGTTTACAGGTGGCTACTTTAAATGGTACATATACGCCAACGGAAAAAACCAATGTGTTTTTTGAATTGGCAGGAAGTAAAAATGATTTAAATCTATTCTCTAGTCTAGACGATGGTAATAATGATGGCTTTGCAGGTAAATTACGAGTTGTTCAAAATATTATAAAAACAGATAGTCTTTGGAACCTGTCTGCTATTGCTGATGTAGATTACCTTCAATCTAATTTTAGAACTATTGAAGCTTTATTTAATGCTGAATTTAATAGAGATTGGAATTTAGATACACCTTTAGGAAATCAGTTGCTTTTTAATTCTGGGTTACAATTATCACATTCAAAGAATGGAAGTGCAGCATATAAATTTGAACACCTTAATTATTCTGAAAACTTTAATGGTAATAGACATAATTTAAACGCTAATTTTAGATTAGGAGATTTTACATTATTTTCAAATTCTAGTGCTTTAAGTAATAATACAACGCTAAATACATCTTCGTTTATTAGATCTTTTAATCGTGTGGTGTATGGAAAAGATAAAAAATGGGCAGGCCTAAAAATTGCTCTAGAAGACAATCAACAAATCGAAAAATCTACAGGAATTTTAACACCATTGAGTCAAAAATTTAGATCTTATGAAGCTTTTGCTGGTATTGGCGATAGCACTTCGGTTTTTGTAGAACTGGGTTACATTAATAGGGTTAACGATAGTTTAAGATCTAATAATTTAGAACGTGTTAATACATCTAACACTTATTATGTAAAATCGAAATTGGTTCAAAATGCAAAAACAAACCTTCAATTGTTTGTCAATTTCAGAAACTTAAAAGCTTCAGATCCATCTGTTGAAAACCAGCAATCCTTAAATAGCCGTTTAAATTTTAATCAGAAATTGTTTAATAATATTCTTATTTCTAATTCTAGTTACGAAACCAATTCTGGAACTTTGCCACAACAAGATTTTACTTTTGTTGAAGTAGAACCTGGACAAGGTACATTTACTTGGATAGATTATAATGAAAATGGTATTCAAGAGCTTAGCGAATTTGAAGTTGCGCAATTTCAGGATCAAGGTAGTTTTATAAGAGTGTTATTACCAAATCAAGTGTTTATTCAAACACATCAAAATAGGTTTAGCCAAACTTTAACGTTTAATGCACAACAATGGAATGTTTCTAAAAGTAAAACAAAGAAATTTTGGTCACATTTTTATAATCAAGCCTCTTTCTTAGTTGATAATAAATTAAGACGTAATGGTAATGACTTTAACCTTAATCCGTTTGAAGCTTTAAGTAATACAGATGATAATGACCCTAATCGTTTAGGATTAAATTTTAGTCTACGAAATGTTTTGTTTTATAATAGAGGGAAGCAGCGCTATACAACATCATATACTTTTTTAAATACTAAGAGTCGTAATCTATTATCAATAGGATTTCAAGAGAGTCGATTAAAAAGTCATCAGTTTAACTTTAATCACAAGTTTGCCAAAAGTTGGTTAATTAACTCTTTGGTGAGTTTTGGTGAAAATGAAAGTTTAAATGAAAATTTTGAAAACCGCGATTTTAATATAAATGAAACACAATTACAACCTAGGCTTTCATATATATTTAGTGAAAATGCGCAATTTGATGTCTTTTATCAACTAACTAATAAAGACAATACCATTGGAGATTTAGAAACATTAACTCAAAATAATTACGGCTTGTCTTTTACCTATAATAAAGCTCAAAAAGTGGCATTGACAGGAGAATTTAATGTTTTTGAGAATGATTTTTCTGGTAATGCCAATACACCCGTTGGTTTTCAATTGTTAGAAGGTCTACAACCTGGGAGAAACTTTACTTGGAGTCTTTTAGCACAAAAAAAGTTAACTAAGTTTTTAGATTTAAACCTAAATTACTTTGGCAGAAAAACAGAAAGTTCAAGTGTAATCCACACAGGAACAGTACAGTTAAAAGCTTATTTCTAAAATAGCTTAAATACTTACGCAACCTATTAAACAATAGACCATCTTAATGGTATGCTTATTGCGAGCACTTAAACTTATAAAACCAAAACATCAATCAATTATGAAACACTTATGTTTATCTTTTTTATTACTTTTTTCAATTTTTAGTATTCAGGCTCAAGATAAAAATGATCCTGATGCAACAACTAATTTCAATGAAGTTAAAATTAATGCCTTGTATCTTGTTTTAGGAGCTTTTGAAGGGACTTATGAGCGTACATTGAATGAGGAATCTGCAGTTGGAGCAAGTTTATTTATTCCTTTTGATGATGAACTTATTAATGATGAAATCAATTTTTATTTCTCACCGTATTACCGTCTTTATTTTGGTAAACGTTATGCCGCCGGATTTTTTATAGAAGGTTTTGGGTTATTGAGTTCTTACGATGTAACAACAATAGACTTTTCGCCACTAGCTTTTGATGGAGCACCAATTGTACGAGAGGAAAACCTAACTGATTTTGCACTAGGTATAGGAATTGGTGGTAAATGGGTAACCAATAATGGATTTATTGGAGAATTAAACTTAGGTATTGGGCGTAATTTATTTAATGCAGACGAGTTTATAGATGATGTTGTTGCTAAAATTGGAATAACCCTAGGGTATCGGTTTTAATTTTTTTAAATGAATAACACTAAAATAAAGAAGCCCAAACATATAGTTTGGGCTTCTTTATTTTATAAGTTAAAAACTACTTTACATTCTCTTTAGCCAAACAGCAACATCAACTTCCTTTTTTATAATGCTGCTTAATTCTTCAATCTTAACACGTTTTTGTTCCATAGTATCTCTATGACGGATAGTGACACTATTATCTTCTAATGTATCATGATCTACAGTAATACAAAATGGAGTTCCATTAGCATCTTGTCGTCTGTAACGTCTTCCTACAGCATCTTTTTCATCGTAAACAACATTGAAGTCCCATTTTAAATCCTCTAAAATTTGTTTTGCAACTTCGGGCAATCCATCTTTTTTAACTAATGGTAAAATAGCAGCTTTTGTTGGTGCTAAAACAGTTGGTAATTTTAATACTGTACGTGTTGTATTGTTTTCTAATTCTTCTTCAATAAGCGCATTAGAAAATACCGCCAAGAACATACGATCTAAACCTATAGACGTTTCTAAAACGTAAGGAGTATAATTGGTATTTGTTTCATGGTCAAAATATTGTAATTTCTTTCCAGAATGTTCTTCGTGAGCTTTTAAATCAAAGTCTGTACGCGAATGGATACCTTCTAATTCTTTAAACCCAAATGGAAATTTAAATTCAATATCACTTGCAGCATCGGCATAATGTGCTAGTTTTTCATGATCATGAAAACGATAATTATCTTCTCCTAAGCCTAATGATAAATGCCATTTCATCCTAGCATCTTTCCAATGTTCATACCATTTTGCTTGGGTTCCTGGTTTGATAAAAAATTGCATCTCCATTTGTTCGAACTCACGCATTCTAAAAATAAATTGACGTGCTACAATTTCATTTCTAAAAGCTTTTCCTGTTTGCGCAATCCCGAAAGGAATTTTCATACGCCCAGTTTTTTGAACGTTCAAAAAATTCACAAAAATACCTTGAGCCGTTTCTGGTCTAAGATATAAATCCATAGCACTTTCCGCAGAAGCACCGAGTTTAGTGCCAAACATTAGATTAAATTGCTTAACGTCGGTCCAATTTTTACTGCCAGATAAAGGATCTGCTATTTCAAGTTCTTCAATAAGTGCTTTTACATCTGCTAAATCTTCATTTTCAAGAGATTTAGCCATTCGAGATAAAATGGTATTTATCTTTTCTTGATAGCCAAGAACTCTTCCGTTAGTAGAAATAAATTCTTCTTTATTAAATGCATCTCCAAAACGTTTTGCAGCTTTCTTTACTTCTTTTTCAATCTTAGTTTCAATCTTTGCACAATAATCTTCAATTAAAACATCAGCACGATATCGCTTTTTAGAATCTTTATTGTCAATTAAAGGATCATTAAAAGCATCGACATGACCAGAAGCTTTCCAAGTCGTTGGATGCATAAATATTGAAGCATCGATGCCTACAATATTATCATTCATTTGCACCATGGCTTTCCACCAATAGTCTCTTATGTTTTTCTTTAATTCTACTCCATTTTGAGCATAATCGTAAACGGCGCTTAAACCGTCATATATTTCACTACTCTGAAATACATAACCGTATTCTTTAGCGTGAGATAATACTTTTTTAAATTGATCGTCATTGTTTGCCATGCTGCAAAAATAAAAAACCACTCTAAACTAATAGAGCGGTTTTCAGAAAATTATGTTTAGTTAGTTATTTTAATTCAAAAGTTGTGCTGCCTAGTCTTATATCGTCGTGGAATACATTAACGTAATATAAGCCTTTTGCAAAAGGAATGTCATTTTCTGTACCTTCTATTATAGCGCATAAATCTAGATTTTCATTAGTGTAATCAATCACCTTTTTTTGACTGTATATTAAATTATGATCACCAAAAGAAATAGAACCTTTGTTGCCTATAACATTATTTTTAGGGTTTACAATTTGTATATAGATATCTTTTTCGCCTTCAGATACTAATGCGTTTTTAGATAGTGTAATGCATACATCTATAGACTTTGTTCTGCCAGCTTTATCAGTAACCTTCTTTTTTCCAAAAGTTGCTTTCTTATATGCATTTGCATCAATAGAAGCAGCAACTAATAACGCTGCATCATCAATCTTTTTATTTAATGAAGCGTTTGTAGTTTCTAAATTAGAAATTACAGTTTGCTTTTCATTTAATGTATTTAAAGTGTGTTTTTGCGTCTCTACAAGTTTTTGATTGGTATAATTTAAAGAATCAATAATTTGATTTAAATTTTTATTTTCTTCTTTAATAAGATAATATTGATTTTTAAAATCTAAAATGGTTTTAATAGTTGCATTAGCAGACTCTAAGTTGGCAAGTGCATTTTCTGTATTTGTTTTAGCAATTTGTAATGCTTCGGAAATATTAGAGTTATCCTTTTTGATTTTGTCATAGCGATTGAGCATATCAGACAATTCAGATTGGATTAGTTGTTTTTCTTGTTCAAGAAATTGTTCTTGAGATTTAAGCGTATTGTAATTAGTATAGCTGAAGCCAGATATTATAATTACTACAACTGCTAAAGACCCTATGATTAATCTGTAGTTAAAATGTTGAGGGTTAACTATCATTATTAATTTTTGTATTCAGGCCGAAAATATGTAATATTAGAGTGCAACTTTATTTTAATCGTTATAAGTGTTAAAAAATTTGTTAAACTTGTTTTTTCCTGCTGTTTGTGAAGCTTGTAGTTCTCAGCTTAAAGATAATGAGCAACTTGTCTGTACAAATTGCCGACATCAATTGCCTGTAACAAATTTTCACTTTAATGAAGATGATACGGTAAAGAAAATACTCTATGGACGTGTAAAATTAGAAAATGCTACAGCGCTAGTACACTTTTCTAAAAAGAGTATTGTGCAACAATTGCTTCATAATTTAAAGTATAGAGGTCATGAAGATATTGGCAGCTTATTTGGCCAATGGTTAGGTGAAGAATTAAAAACGATTAGTGCTTACAAACAGATTGATGTTGTAGTACCTGTTCCATTACACAAAAGAAAGCTTCGACAACGTGGCTATAACCAAGTCACAAAATTTGGAAAAGCTATTGCAAAAGCATTAGATACGGATTATAATACCACAACCTTGTTAAAAAAGAAGCATACAAAAACACAAGTGTTTAAAGATCGATTATTGCGTTACGATGATGCTAATACCCGTTTTGAAGTTGAAAATCCTACAGCTTTAAAAGGAATGCATATTTTACTTGTTGATGATATAATTACTACAGGTGCAACAGTTGAAGCATGCGCTGAAGTATTGTCTGCAATAGATGGAATAAAAATTAGTTTAGCAACTATAGCAATTGCAGATTAATTTTTTCGTTACTAATTAATTATATCGTTAATTTGCTTAAATTTTTTACAGTTCATGTCTGCAAATTCGTTTAGAATTTATTTCGGGATATTTTTAGTGCTACTAACTCTAGGTTGTGCAAGTCGTGGTCGGCCAACAGGTGGTCCTAAAGATGATACACCACCAGTTATTATACAAGCCAATCCTGAGAATTATACAACAAACTTTAATGCGGAAGAGATCAGAATTTATTTTGATGAGTATATTAAAATAAAAGATTTAAGAAAACAACTGATTATATCTCCGCCGATGGATACTGAGCCAGACATTAGACCACTAGGAACTGCGAGTAGATATATTAGTATAAAAATTAAAGACACACTAGAAGCCAATGCAACTTATGCATTAAATTTTGGACAAAGTATAGTAGATAATAACGAAGAAAATCCATATCCATATTATAGATATGTGTTTTCTACTGGTGAAATTATAGATTCACTTTCGGTAAAAGGACAAATTTTAGATGCAGAAAACAGAAATGCAGATACATTTGTTTCTGTAATGTTATATGAAGTAGATTCTTCATATACAGACTCATTAGTTTATAAGCAAAAGCCAAAATATATTACTAATACCTTAGATAGCATAACGACGTTTAGTATTGATAATATTAAAGCAGGGAAATATAAATTGGTAGCTTTAAAAGATGAAAATTCTAATTTCACTTACCAACCTAAAGTTGACAAAATTGGGTTTTATGAAGGAATTATTGAAGTGCCAAAAGACACGTTGTATACTATAAAATTGTTTGAAGAAACACCGGAATTTAAAATACTAAGACCAGGACAAGTTGGAGAAAAAAGAATCATTTTTCCTTATGAAGGAGATCCTGAAGGTGTAAAAATTGAGGTTTCAGGAGAAACACCAAAAGATTATATAACAAGGCTAACTAGAGATAAGGATAAAGATAGTTTATACTATTGGTACAATGCTAAGTTTGAAGCGGATTCTACAGTCTTTATTGTAAAGAATAAAAAATACACAGATACTTTAGTTCATAAATTTAGAAATGCAGATAAGGACTCTTTAGTGATTTCTGTGGTTAAATCCGGAACTTTAAATTTTGGTGAAGATTTTAAACTCGAAGGAACAACTCCATTTTCAAAAATTGATAAAAGCAAAATAAAAATTATTAATAAAGATTCATTAGACGTTCCGTTTACCGTGAAGTACGATTCGTTGTATAATCAATATGCATTTCCAATTGACTTACAGGAAGACGAAAGTTATAAAATGAAATTGTTGCCAGGAGCATTAGAGGATATGTATGCTACTCAAAATGACACTTTAGATTTTAATTTTAGGACAAAGAAGAAATCAGATTATGGTAATATTAGGGTCAACCTTGTTAATGCAAAGTTTCCTTTAATAGTTCAACTTGTAGATGATAATGGAGAAGTAGAATATGAAGAGTACACTACTGAATCGTCAACTGTTGATTTTACAGACCTTGAACCCAAACAATACTTTTTGAGAGCAATTTTTGACACTAATAAAAATAGAAAATTTGATTCTGGAGATTATTTAAAACAACAGCAACCTGAACGTATTAGTTATTCTAAACCTATAGATATTGTACGTGCAAATTTTGACAATATTATAGAATTTATATTGTTAGATTAAACGCGTCTTTATCGTTTAAAAAATTAAGCTTGTCTCTATAAGTTTTTATGTGTGTTTTATCTAAAGTAACGATTTCAGTTTCTTCTTTATCAAATGGAATATTATCTATTCTATTCCCCAAAACGTCGTAACATGCGGAATGTCCAGGATATTCATAATTATTACCGTCTAAACCAACGCGGTTTACGCCGATACAATAACTCATATTTTCTATAGCTCTAGCTTTTAAAAGGGCATCCCAAGCATTAATTCTAGGTTTCGGCCAATTGGCAACATAGATTAAAAGATCGTAATTTTCAATATTACGTGCCCAAACAGGGAAACGTAAATCGTAACAAATTAAAGGGCAAATCGACCAACCTTTGTAATTAATAATAGATTTAATTTCACCAGCTTTATATACTTTATGTTCGCCAGCTAAAGTAAATGTATGTCGTTTGTCATAAGTATTCACATCTCCATTTGGGTGTAAAAACACACAACGGTTATAAAAGGTGTCATTTTCATTAATCACTAAGCTACCCATAATAGCAGTGTCCTTTTCTTTTGCTATGTTTTTTAGCCATGTTATGGTTTCTCCTGTCATGGTTTCAGCAACACTATTCGCATTCATAGTAAAGCCAGAAGTAAACATTTCGGGTAAAACAATGAGGTCTACATTTTCAGAGATATTGTTTATTTTTTTTAAAAAATTAACACGATTTTGAATAGGGTTTTCCCAAACGAGATTGGCTTGTACTAAGGCAATTTTTAATTGATTTTGCATGTCTTAAAATTACATATTTTATAGATGGTTTAAAATTAATTAAGTAATTTCAACCGTTAAAAATTTTATATGCATTTTATGAAAAAATATATAACACAGATATTTGCTCTTTTTGTATTCTTTTTTGTTAGCTCATTAGAAGCACAAGTTAAATACTTCCCTGAGCGTAATGCCAATTGGGAAGAAAAGGTTCCAACAGATTTAAAAATAGATAGCGAATGGTTAAATGATGCTGTTAAGTTTGCAGAAGCTAATGAGTATTCTGGGTCAAGAGATTTACGTATTGCCATTGTTAAAGGTTTTGCGAGAGAGCCATTTTATCAAATTTTAGGGCCAACTAAAAAACGTGGTGGTCCAGCAGGAATGATACTAAAAGATGGCTATGTAGTAGCAAAATGGGGTGACACAAAACGTGTAGATATGACCTTTAGTGTTACCAAAAGCTTTTTATCCACTATGGCTGGCTTAGCTGTAGATAAAGGTTTAATTAAAAACGAAACAGATTTAGCTAAAGACTATGTTTGGGATGGTACTTTTGGTGGTGCTCATAATTCTAAAATTACATTTCAACATTTATTGCAACAAAATTCAGATTGGTCTGGTGAACTTTGGGGAGGAAAAGATTGGGCAGATCGTCCGCCACGTCAAGGAGATTTAGACGATTGGAAAAACAGAACCTTAAGGGAGCCAGGAACATTTATGGAGTATAACGATGTGCGTGTTAATGTGCTGGCTTATGCCTTGCTTCAAGTATGGAGAAAGCCTTTACCACAAGTACTTAAGGATGAGGTAATGGACAAAATTGGGGCTTCAACGACATGGAGATGGTTTGGGTATGACAAAGCTTGGACGACTATTGATGGGGTACAAATGAAATCGGTAACTGGAGGTGGACATTCTGGAGCCGGATTATTTATTTCTGCAGAAGATATGGCGCGTTTTGGTTTATTATTTTTAAATGATGGTAAGTGGAAGAATGAGCAAATTATAAGTAATAACTGGATAGAAAATGCTATAGTGCCATCTAAACCAAATGTAAACTATGGGTATATGTGGTGGTTAAATCAAAAAGGGCCACGTCATTGGGAGAATGTTTCTGAAGATATTTATTACGCAGCTGGTTTTGGAGGTAATTTTATTGTTGTCGATAGAAAGCATAACGTTGTGGTAGTAACACGTTGGTTAGAACCTTCTAAAATTGGCGAATTTATGGAAACATTGACTAAAGCATTAAACTAAACTGTTATTTCTTCTAATCCCGATAGCTATTGATTTTTGGGGTTTGGTATTAAATCTTACAAATAATCTCAGTTGCTTTTACTAAAGTCTCATCTGTTTTAGCAAAACAGAAACGAAGTACTTTGTCATCTTTATCATTTTCATTAAAAACAGATAAAGGAATTGAAGCTATACCAAAATCTTTGGTGAGTCTTTTTGCAAAATCGACATCATATTCGCCTGTAATTTCAGAATAATCTAATACTTGAAAATAAGTGCCTTGAGATGGTTTTATTTTAAACCGTGATTCTGAAATTAGACTTAAAAACAAATCGCGTTTCTGTTGAAAAAAGTTAGGTAAACTTGTGTAAGTTTTAGAATCTTGCATATAGTCTGCTAGTCCTTTTTGCATTGGATGATTGACGCAAAACACATTAAATTGATGTGCTTTTCTAAACTCAGACATTAAATATTCTGGAGCACAACAATAGCCTATTTTCCATCCCGTATTATGAAACGTCTTTCCAAAAGAAGCTGTAATAAAACTACGCTGTTTTAAATCGTTAAAAAGACACACGCTTTGATGCTGTTCTCCATCAAAAATAATATGTTCATAGACTTCATCACTCAATACAATGATATCTGTGTTTTTAGTTAAATCTTGAAGTTGTAACATATCAGTTTCAGACCAAATGGTTCCACTAGGATTATGTGGCGAATTAATGATAATCATTTTAGTCTTGGATGAGATCTTAGATTTTACAGTTTCCCAATTTACACCGTAATCAGGTGCAGATAATTGTATAGTAATTGTTTTTCCACCATTAAGTTCTATTGCTGGCTCATAACAATCGTATGCAGGAGTAAAAATAATGACTTCATCGTTAGGTCTTATAAAGGTAGAGATGATCGTAAAAATGGCTTGAGAAGCACCAGAAGTTACAGTAATTTCTTTTTCAGGATGATAAGAGTTGTTATATAATAATTGATATTTATTAGAAATAGCGGTTAATAAATCTAAATTCCCAGGCATTGGTGCATATTGATTATAACCTGTATTCATAGCATTATTGACTAAGTCATTTAGTTTTTGAGAGCTTGGGTAGTTAGGAAATCCTTGAGAAAGATTTAAAGCATTATGTTGGTTTGCTAAAGCACTCATTATTGAAAAGATATTAGTGCTTACGTTGGGGAGTTTAGATTTGTATTGCATCTCTCAAAGATATTAAACAACAATAAGAAGCTGAAATAAGTAATTAGTTATTTCAAAATATCATTAACAATCTTTAAATGATGTTTGGTATGTACTTCTAAAAACCGATAAATTCTTTTGGTATTTATATTTCCAAATAAAGGATGTTTAAAAAAAGAGTCCTCATTTAAATTGGCAATCATTTCTATATTAGATTTTGCGGCTTCAAGTTGTGATATTATATCCTCTTTTAAAATAACCTCAGGCGGTTTAACATGTTTTGGCGCTTTTCCTTTTCCTCTTGGAAAATAACCAAGAGTTAAAAATACCTTTCCTGTAAAACTAAAGTCATTTTCATACAAATTAGGGTCTGAGTCTTCTAGTGCTTTAGTAACATTATTAATTACTTTAAGGCTATGGTCTATTTGCCATCCTACAGTAGATTTTGATACGTTGAGATTCTTCTCTTCGTGCTTTGGGATGACAGATTCTATCTTATCAAGATACTTAGAAAGTTTACGAGCGTTTTTCATATAGCCTAAAATAATAAAAAACCCTCACATTTCTGCAAGGGTTTATGTCTAATGTCTAAAAGCAAGCGCTTCTAATAACCTAATTAGTCTAGTAACGATAATGCTCTGGTTTGTATGGACCTTCAGGAGTTACACCAATATATTCAGCTTGGTCGTTACGTAACTCTGTTAATTCAACACCAATTTTAGCTAAATGTAGTTTTGCTACTTTTTCATCTAAATGTTTTGGTAACATATAAACTTCGTTTTCATAAGCTTCAATGTTATTCCAAAGCTCAATCTGTGCAAGTGTTTGGTTAGTAAATGAGTTACTCATTACAAAACTTGGATGTCCTGTAGCACAACCTAAGTTAACTAAACGACCTTCAGCCAAGATGATGATGTCTTTTCCATTAACATTATATTTGTCTACTTGCGGCTTAATAGTATCTTTAGTATGACCATGATTTTCATTTAACCAAGCCATATCAATTTCATTATCAAAATGTCCAATATTACATACAATAGCTTTGTCTTTTAAAGCTTCGAAGTGGCGTCCTTGTACAATATCTTTATTACCAGTAGTTGTAATAACAATATCAGTATTACCAATAACAGTTTCTAGTTTTTTTACTTCAAAACCATCCATTGCAGCTTGTAAAGCACAAATAGGGTCAATTTCAGTTACAGTAACAATACTACCTGCGCCTTTAAACGAAGCAGCTGTTCCTTTACCAACATCTCCATATCCACAAACAGTAACACGTTTTCCTGCTAACATAATATCTGTTGCACGACGAATTGCATCTACTGCAGATTCTTTACAACCATACTTGTTATCAAATTTAGATTTAGTAACCGAATCATTAACATTGATTGCAGGCATTGGAAGCGTTCCATTTTTTACACGCTCGTATAAACGGTGTACACCAGTTGTTGTTTCTTCAGAAAGGCCATTAATACCAGCAGCTAATTCCGGATATTTATCTAAAACCATATTGGTTAAATCTCCACCATCATCAAGAATCATATTTAATGGTTGTCTATCTTCACCAAAGAATAAAGTTTGCTCAATACACCAATCAAATTCTTCCTCAGTCATGTCTTTCCAAGCATATACTGCGGTACCTGCATCAGCAATAGCAGCAGCAGCTTGATCTTGAGTAGAGAATATATTACAAGAACTCCAAGTTACTTCTGCGCCTAAAGCTTGTAATGTTTCAATTAATACAGCAGTCTGAATCGTCATGTGTAAACAACCAGCGATGCGAGCACCTTTTAATGGTTGAGCGTTTTTATACTCTTCACGTAAACTCATTAAACCTGGCATCTCTGCTTCAGCCAATTCAATTTCTTTTCTTCCCCAAGCCGCAAGCGACATATCTTTCACCTTATTTGGTACGTAAGCAACAGTTTTTGTACTCATATTATTTTTGTCTTTTTTAAATTATACTTGCCTTTGGGTTTATGGCTTAAATAACTAAATTCGCTATATCAAAAAATGCCAAATTCGCCTTAGGCGATGCAAAGATAATCAATAGGATTCAGAATATTAAATGCCACTGTACAAATCCATTACTGTAAATTCACAAACTACTGTTAAAATCTGGAAGATTGATGAGTCTTATAGTGATTTATTATCTCCCTTAGATTTAAAACCTCAGAGTTTAGAACGCGTTTTAAGCATGAAAAGTGAATTACATCAACGTGGTTTTTTAAGTGTTAGACATCTTTTGAGAGATTTTGGATATACTGATCAAGATTTATATTACGATGAAAATGGTAAGCCACACCTTAAAGATGGAAAGCACATTTCTATAACACATAGTTTTATATTTTCAGGAATTATTATTAGCGATAAAGAAGTAGGTATTGATATAGAAAAGCAACGAAATAAAATTGGAATTATAGCTAAAAAATTCATCGATTATGAGTTTAATTATTTAGAGTCTGAAACAGAAGATTATATTAGAAAACTAACTGTGATTTGGGGAATAAAGGAATCTTTATACAAGCTATTTGCAACACCGGGCATGTTATTTAGAGAGCATTTCTTAGTGATTCCGTTTATGTTAAACGATGGCAAAACTGTAGCTTGGATAGATTATAAAGATAAAAAATACAAGTACAATACTGCTTTTATAGAGTTTGAAGGATTTACTTGTGCCTATGTGATTCCGTAATGAATAGTATTTATCAAAATATAATCACTTCAATTTCAAAATCTGAAAAACTTTTAGCAGTTTTAATTGACCCTGATAAGATGAGGTTAGAAGCTGTTTCAAAATTTATTTCTAAGATTAATCAATCTAAAGCCACACATATTTTTGTTGGTGGGAGTGAGGTTAACGAAGGGGTTACTGAAACTTTAGTTGAAGACATTAAGAAACACACCAATTTACCTGTAATTTTATTTCCAGGAGATGTTATTCAGATTACAGATAAAGCGGATGCTATTTTGTTTTTATCTTTAATATCTGGTAGAAATCCAGATTATTTAATTGGTAAACATGTTGATGCAATTTCTAAATTGAGAGAAACAAATCTAGAGGTCGTTTCAACGGGTTATTTGCTTATTGAAAACGGAAAAGAAACGTCTGTAGAACGCGTTAGCAAAACAAAACCTTTGAAAAGAAATAATATTAAAAAAATAATTGATACAGCAAAAGCAGGAGAATTATTAGGAAAGAAACTTATTTATCTCGAAGCAGGTAGTGGCGCAACACATGCTATAGAGCCAGAAATTATCTCTAAAGTAAAAGAAGAGCTTAATATTCCACTAATTGTTGGAGGAGGTATTCGAAGTAAAAAAGGATTAGAATCTGCTTATAAAGCTGGTGCAGATTTGGTTGTAATTGGGACCGCTTTTGAACAAGACAAATCGTTTTTTAATGAAATAAAAAAATAACATGAACATATCAGTAGATTTAACTTTATCACCACTTCAAAATGATTATGAAACTCATGTCATCAATTTTATAAAACGACTCAGAAGTTCAGAATTTACTGTACTAGAAAACCCTTTAAGCACACAGATTTATGGCAATTATGATACTTTAATGCCATTTTTAACTAAAGAAATTAAACGTTCATTTGCTGATGTAGGCATCTCGGTATTGCAAATGAAAATTGTAAAAACAGACCGAAGCGATTATGAATCAGATTTTTGATTTCTTTCTAGAACCATATTATACTAGAGAAACTTATTTAATAATATTAGAAGCTATTGCATTTTTATTTGGTATTGCCAGTGTTATTTATGCAAAAAAAGAAAATATTTTAGTTTATCCTGTTGGTTTAGTTGCTACGATAATAACCGTATATCTCTTTTTTCATGATGAATTAATGGGAGACATGATGATGAATTTTTATTATTCTATTATGAGTTTGTATGGTTGGTGGAATTGGTCTAGAAAAAAAGAAAATAAATTTATCGTGCCAATTTCTAGAACAAATTCCAGAGAAAAAGTAATTGGTATAGGAATGTTTCTATTAACTATGCTTGTTACTTATGGAGTTTACTGGGCTTATGGAACCGAAATTAATACGTCTAATTATATAGATATATTTACTTCAGGAATATTTTTTACTGCTATGTGGTATATGGCAAATAAAAAATTAGAAAATTGGACATTATGGATTTTTGCTGATATTATAACAGTACCTCTATATGCTTATCGTGGTTGGGGAATGTTTTCATTACAATACTTAATATTTACAATTTTAGCTATTCAAGGATATATAGAATGGAAAAAAAGCTTAAGCAACAACCAGCAGACTGCATAAAAGTAGTCCTATTTGGGCCAGAATCAACAGGGAAAACAACATTATCCAGGCAATTAGCAGAACACTACAAAACACTTTGGGTACCAGAATATGCCAGAGAATATCTTCAATATAAATGGGATAAAGAACAAAAAGTTTGTGAGCCAAAAGACTTATTACCTATTGTTATTGGACAAATGCAATTAGAGAATGAATTAGCAAACCAAGTTAATAGTGTTTTAATTTGCGATACAGATTTGTTAGAAACCAAAGTATATAGTGAAGCATATTATATAGGAATCTGTGACCCAATTTTAAATAAATATGCTCTAGAGAATTCATATGATTTGTATTTTTTAACCTATATTGACACACCTTGGGAAGCTGATGATTTAAGGGACAAGCCTAATGAGCGAGAGAAAATGTTTAAAGCTTTTGAGGAGGCTTTAATAAAATACAATCGCCCTTTTGTTTTGCTTAAAGGAGATAAAAAAGCGAGATTGAAAAATGCAATAGCGCATATAGATAAATTGTTAGAAAGTAGATAATGCATTTTACCGAAGAAGATATAAAGCAAATAGAAAATAAAGGATTAACACCAAAAGAAGTTAAGAGTCAAATTGAACTGTTTAAGAAAGGTGTTCCATATACAAACATTTTTGAAGCAGCAACTATTGGTAATGGAATAACTCAATTAAATAAAGCCAATATTGGTGATGCTATCGCTGTTTTTGAATCCAGAAAAGAAACTCTTTGTTTATTGAAATTTGTTCCAGCGTCAGGAGCTGCAACTCGGATGTTTAAATTTTTATTCAAGTTTGTTAAAGAATACAATCCTGAAAAAGAATCTATTAATTCATACATTAATAAAAATAAATTAAAAGATTTAATGTTATTTATGATAGGTTTAGATAAATTTCCTTTTTATGATCAGGTATGCCGCCATATAATATCTAATAATATTAAAGTTAATAGCTTGTCAGAAAATCAACTAGCTTATACTTTTGTTCATGCGATGTTAGATGAAGATCAATTAAATTTATGTAATTATCCAAAAGGCTTATTGCCATTTCATAAATATAAGAATGATGTTATATCTACAGCTTTTGAAGAACATTTATTCGAATCTGTTTTATATGCTTCTAAAGAAGAGGCAGCCAAAATACATTTCACGATATCAGAACGTTTTAAGGGTAAATTTATAAATGAGTTTAAGAGAATTCAAGAAAAAATAGAAATATTAACAAACTCTAAATTTGATATTTCGTATTCTTATCAGCATGAATCTACAGATACCATAGCCGTAACACTTAAAGACGAACCTTTTAGAAATAAAGATGGAAGTCTATTATTTAGACCATCAGGGCATGGGGCATTACTAAAGAATTTAAATGAGTTAGATGCAGATATTATTTTTATAAAAAACATAGATAATGTTGTTGTAAAAAAATATAAAGAAGTAGTCGCTAAGTATAAAAAAGTATTAGCAGGAATCCTTATAGGGTTTCAAGAAAAAATATTTCAATATTTGATAGATTTAGAGAATAATCAAATCATTGAAGGAGATCTTATTAAAGTTGCAGAATTCTTAACAAGAGAATTAAATGTTAAAATATCGCAAGATTTTGAAAAGTACTCTAATAAATACAAAATAGAATATTTAAGAGACAAATTAAATAGGCCAATCCGTGTCTGCGGAATGGTAAAGAATGAAGGCGAACCAGGCGGTGGACCATTTTGGGTAAAAAATGAATCTGGTAATTTATCTTTGCAAATTGTTGAATCGGCTCAAATTAATCTTAAAGATAAAAATCAAAAAGAAATTCTTAAAAATGCAACACATTTTAACCCTGTAGATATAGTTTGTGGTATAAAAAACTATAAAGGAGAAAAATTTAATTTAGAAGATTTTGTAGATAAAAAGGCTGCTTTTATTACTATGAAGACGAAAGTTGGGAAAGATTTAAAAGCATTAGAATCGCCAGGTTTATGGAATGGAAGTATGGCATTTTGGAATACCATCTTTGTAGAAGTGCCTATAATGACCTTTAACCCTGTTAAAACAGTAAATGATTTATTAAAATCACCGCATCAACTAAAATAAATGAATACTTCTCACCTAATAAAAGAACTTACTTTTAAAGCTGTAAAAAGTTCAGGTGCAGGTGGTCAACATGTTAATAAAGTTGCTTCTAAAGTAGAATTGTATTTCAATCTTCAAGAAACTTCATTATTTACTAAAGAAGAGAAAACAAGATTATATGCTTTCTTTGGAAACAGAATAAATTCAAAAGGAATTTTATCACTAAGTTCAGGAGAAAGCAGAAGTCAATTTAGAAATAAAGCTATAATTATTCAACGGTTTTTAACTTTAGTTGAAGAAGGATTAAGAGAAGATAAAATACGCATTCCAACTAAGGTGCCTAAATCAGTGATTAAAAAACGTATAGCAACTAAAAGAAAAACTTCTGAAAAGAAAGCCAATCGTAGAAAACCAGATATTAATTAAAATTATTGGTCAATACGTATTTGTTACTATCTTTGTGCCGTTCTCAAAAAAGGGGTGCTCGATTGATTGACGAATGACGATTAAAGATTAACGATTGATGAATTAAAAAGTTCTAAATCCAAAATCCAAAATCTAAAATCTAAAATCCATTTGGCTGAGATCATACCCATTGAACCTAGAACAGATAATGCTGTTTAGGGACGAGCGTAAAGAAAACATCCGAAGGATGTTTTTAGCGAAGTAGCCACATGGCGCGTCGGAAAATTTTACGAAAACCAATTATTTAATATAAGAATAATTGCCTCTTTTTATTCGATTTATAAAGTTTATTTCGAATGAAATCATTTTTCAAACAATCAATTACAATTGTATTTGCATTAGTATGCTATTGTGTATCAGCACAAGAAAAAAAGAAAGATTCAACTAAAGTTGAAAAACTAGAAGAAGTCGTAGTAAAATCATCAAGAGTTAACTCTAATTCACCTATTACGTATTCAGAAATTACTAAGAAAGACATCGAAAAAGTTAATTTAGGTCAGGACATTCCTGTGCTTTTAAATTATTTACCGTCAGTAGTATCTACAACTTTTGATGGTACAGGTATCGGTTATACCGATTTAAGAATTAGAGGAGCAGATAATTCAAGAATTAATGTAACGCTCAACGGTATTCCGTATAACGATGCAGATAGCCAATCTGTATTTTGGGTAAATCTTCAAGATTTTGCATCATCTGTAGAAAATATACAAGTACAAAGAGGTGTTGGAACGTCTACTAATGGAGCAGGTGCTTTTGGCGCAAGTATTAATGTACTAACAGATAATTATACTCAAGAACCATATGCTGAGATTTCTAATTCTTTTGGTAGCTTTAATTCACGTAAGCATACTGTTAAAGTTGGTACAGGTCTTTTAGATGATCATTTTGCGTTTTCGGCACGCTTATCTAAAATTGATTCTGACGGTTATGTTGACAGAGCTTTTTCTGATTTAAGTTCTTATTTTTTAAGTGGAGTTTATAAAACAGAAAACACACTTATAAAAGGATTAGTTTTTGGAGGTGAGGAAATCACTGGTCTAGCATTTTTTGGTTTAGATGAAGCAGGTTTGCAATCAGATAGACGTTTTAATTCAGATGGTTTATTTTTTGATAGAGATGGAAATCAACAATTTCATGACGGACAAAGAGACGACTATAGACAAGATCATTATCAATTACACGTAACACATAAGTTTAATGAAAATTGGACAGGAAATATATCTTTTCATTACACTTATGGGCGTGGTTTCTTTGAACAATATATTGATGATACTCTATTTTTTCAAGATGGATTTGCTGGTAATTTAGAGTTTTATAGACTCCCTAATTTTCAGTTTGAAGGAGAAACAGTTTTAAGCTCAGATTTGGTAACTAGATCACATCTTAATAGTGATTTTTACGGAACAGTATTTAATTTAAATTACAAAAAAGATAAGTTAGATGCCGTTTTCGGTGGAGGTTGGAACCGTTATGATGGCGAACAATTTGGGGAAGTGATCTTTGCTGAATTTGCACAGTTACCATCGTTACCAACTCGCTTTTTTGATAATAATAGTGATAAGAAAGATTTTAACGTGTATGCAAAAGCAACGTATAGAGTTAATGATCAATTTTCTTTTTTCGCAGATGCTCAAATAAGAACAGTTAATTATGAAGCAGATGGCTCTCTGTTTTTCCCAGGCGCCATTTTAGATGTTGATGAAAGCTATACATTTTTTAACCCTAAAGCAGGTTTAGTCTATAGAGCTAATGATAAAAATAAATTCTATTTGTCTTATGCGAGAGCTAATAGAGAACCATCTAGAGTTGATTTTGAAAACGGAAGCCCAGAATCAGAAAGTTTAAATGATTTTGAATTAGGATGGAGGTTAAATACCAATCGAGTTAAGCTGAATACTAATATCTATTATTTAGATTTTAGTAATCAATTAGTATTAACAGGAGAATTAGACCAAGTAGGTTTTCCTATTAGACAAAATAGCGGTAGCAGTTATAGACTAGGGTTAGAAGTAGATGCAGCTATTGAGATTTCAGATAAACTTGTAGCAAGACCAAATGTAGCTATAAGTAGAAATAAAAATGAAGATTTTGTAGCACAAAGAGATGGCGAATTAGTTAACCTAGGAACAACAAATATCTCTTTTTCTCCAGATTTTATTGCAGGAAATGCTTTAACCTATAGAATTACAGATAATCTTAATACAACCTTTTTTACAAAGTATGTAGGAGAGCAGTATTTGGCAAATATAGATGCAGAAAGCTCTTTATTAGATAGCTATTTTACTAATGATTTAAACGTACAATATGTTCTTGATAATGTATCTATTTTTAAATCAATTGTATTTACAGCTCAAATCAATAACATCTTTGACGAAACATATGAAAATAATGGATTCTTCTTCAGTTTCGATGTGCCAAACGGATCAGGAAATGGTGTTACAACTGTAGACGGAAC
>NZ_JAIQXX010000079.1 GCF_021887715.1 Winogradskyella immobilis | reverse complement strand
TATTTTTATTTTTCATACTTTCAAAAATTCAGATTTTGAGTAAGAATTCCGTAAAGATTTTCAACTCCGAGTTTGAGTAAATTCAAGAGTTTTTTCCGTGTTTTGCTCAATTCCGCAAACATGCTCAATTCAGATTTCGAGTAATAATTCCACAATTTTAATTCTCAAGTTTTGTTAAAATCTCCCAAGTTCACAATATTATAATTTGATAAAAAATTCCTTAAGAATTTTACAAGCAAGAGAGTGTTCAAGAATTTTTACTCCGACTTTAAATTCAAGAGTTTTGAACCGCAATTTTAAAGAGCTTGAGTGTTTTCCGCTATTACTTGCAACGTGTTTGTGTATG
>NZ_JAIQXX010000078.1 GCF_021887715.1 Winogradskyella immobilis | reverse complement strand
AGCCTATTTACGAAAGTCCTCGCGGACTTTCTATCTGTGATTTATTTGCTAACTTTAGTGCTTGAAACACGCAACTAACCTTATACATAAACGTTGCCACATATTTTGGAAAAGGCGTAAAATCTTTAATTTTTATTGAGTAAAATAACCGCTGCGTAAATCGGAAACGCAAAAATTACGCAGTTGGAATTGATATACATTACGCAATTGGAATCCTAAGCAGGTTTACGTAGTTGGAATTATAAGTAGTACGCAATTGGAATTGATAATCTGTACGTGAATGGAATTCTAAGCAAGTTTACGCAGTTGGAATTATATGTATTACGTAATTGGAATTGATATGCTGTGC
>NZ_JAIQXX010000077.1 GCF_021887715.1 Winogradskyella immobilis | reverse complement strand
GTAGCTTTTTTTTCGCCAGTGCTGTTTTTGTGGTTTCATAATTGACTATAATTAAATGATTAATTTTTAGTCAACCTATTTCAGGAAAGTTCAGTTTTGTTTTCCATAAGTAAGTTTTGACGAATTTTTCTAAAGAATTTTATCATTAGTTAGCGGTTGGTTATAATGAAGCACAACGTTGATGTATATGGTTTGTTGCGTGTTTCAAGCAACTAATTTAGTAAATAATTACCGACCAAGAAAGTCCGCGAGGACTTTCGTAAGTAGGCAAAAAGCCAGCAATAAATTATATACGGCTTAAGTTTACAATCTATTACATTAGATATATTAATCAGAAAGAACAAAAGAGAGAAATAAGGTTAGTATACACGG
>NZ_JAIQXX010000076.1 GCF_021887715.1 Winogradskyella immobilis | reverse complement strand
ACTGCTCAAGGAACTACCGTGGTAACATGGACCTTTGAGGATGATAATGGCAATAGCGTTACTGCGGATCAAAATGTGATCGTTAATGATACGACGGATCCTGCTATACCTACCCTTAGTGATGTAACTGTTGGTGAATGCTCTGGAACTCCTGCAACACCGACAACTACGGATAACTGTGCCGGAACTATTAACGGTACTTCTAATGTCACATTCCCTATAACGGCTCAAGGAACTACCGTGGTAACATGGACATTTGAGGATGATAATGGGAATAGTGTAACGGCGGATCAGAATGTCATTGTTAATGATACTACGGATCCTGCTATACCTACCCTTAGTGATGTAACTGTTGGTGAATGTTCAGGAACTCCTGCAACACC
>NZ_JAIQXX010000075.1 GCF_021887715.1 Winogradskyella immobilis | reverse complement strand
TATTTTTATTTTTCATACTTTCAAAAATTCAGATTTTGAGTAAGAATTCCGTAAAGATTTTCAACTCCGAGTTTGAGTAAATTCAAGAGTTTTTTTCCGTGTTTTGCTAAATTCCGCAAACATGCTCAATTCAGATTCCGAGTAATAATTCCACAATTTTAATTCTCAAGTTTTGTTAAAACCTCCCAAGTTCACAATATTGTAATTTGATAAAAATTCCTGAAGAATTTTACGAGCAAGAGAGTGTTCAAGAATTTTTACTCCGATTTTAAATTCAAGAGTTTTGAACCGTAATTTTAAAGAGCTTGAGTGTTTTCCGCTATTACTTGCAACGTGCTTGTACATAAAAAGTTGCGTTTTAAAGTTAGCGGCAATTTTCCGCAGGAAAATTCCGTATTTAAAAAGGCAACAATTTTAATGCAACC
>NZ_JAIQXX010000074.1 GCF_021887715.1 Winogradskyella immobilis | reverse complement strand
TCATCACTAACTGGATCCCCATTTGGATCGTCTCCTTCTGCTGTCGCTTGGTTCATTACAAAGCCTGCATCTATATCATCTTGATCTAATGTATAGATCGCTGTAAAACTTCCACTATCACTCGCTCCTACGGCTAAATCTATCGGGCCACCTGTGACCGTTACTAATGGATCGGTAATTGATATATTCGTTACTGGGACATTCCCCGTATTACTCACTGTAAAACTATATGTGATCGTCTCGCCTACATCTCCAAAACCATCTCCATCTTCATCATTAAACACTGCCGTCTTTAATAATGATATGCTTGGGTCCTGACCTAAACTTGTAACTGTTGGATCATCTGGATCTCCATCACCATCTGGATCTACATCCGTCGAATCTGTTGGATCATCTGAATCATCACTAACTGGATCCCCATTTGGATCGTCTCCTTCTGCTGTCGCTTGGTT
>NZ_JAIQXX010000073.1 GCF_021887715.1 Winogradskyella immobilis | reverse complement strand
TGGTAGCTTTTTTTTCGCCAGTGCTGTTTTTGTGGTTTCATAATTGACTATAATTAAATGATTAATTTTTAGTCAACCTATTTCAGGAAAGTTCAAGTTCAAATTTTGTTTTACATAATATTAGTAGTTACAATTAAAAAAGACAATTTGAAACTCAAAATATAATAAGTGCTAAGAATTTTGCTTTTACTCACGTATTTAATTATTTGCAAAAACTTTAATTGAGTTCGTGAATCTCGTAAAAAACTCGATTTCAAAAATTTTAGCTCTTATGGCATGACATGAGAATGGCGTAGAAAAAAATATGTAGTACAAATATCCAAATGCCTCAAAATTTTAATGATTACTAAAACGTAGCTTTTATGTGCGGCTGGCAAGCGGCTGGAAATTGCATATAAAATAAATTACAATAGTAATTTGATTTTATCAACGCAATATGCGGTTGACAGCGGACATTT
>NZ_JAIQXX010000072.1 GCF_021887715.1 Winogradskyella immobilis | reverse complement strand
GTTGAAAAAGAGAATCCAAATTGGGATGATTTGTGGAAACCTTTAGATTCTGAAACAAGTTCAGAATGACAAATCATTAGTTGAATAAATATAAGTTTCAAGCTTGTCGTGCTGAACTTGTTTCAGCATCTATTTTAAACTCAAAACGTATAATAATGATATTATATAGATATGCCTAAACGAGCTTATCATAATTATTGGGTTTATATTCTTACGAACAAACCAAGAGGTGTTTTACATATAGGGTTTAGTGGTGGAATAGATGACCGAATGGAGCGTCATAAATTAGGTGAAGGAAGTAGTTTTGCATCAAAGTATAAATTGACAAAATTAGTGTATTTTGAAGAATATCAGTATGTTAATGAGGCTATAGCTAGAGAAAAACAATTAAAGAATTGGCATCGTCAATGGAAAATTAATTTAGTTGAAAAAGAGAATCCAAATTGGGATGATTTGTGGAA
>NZ_JAIQXX010000071.1 GCF_021887715.1 Winogradskyella immobilis | reverse complement strand
TGGATTAAAGAAACTACCATTAACTATAGTTGCATTACCAGAAGACACCGTCCATGTACCACTTGTATCTACATCTCCAGTAAGTGCAGAGAATAAATCAAAGTCAACATCATCTTGTATACAGAATCTTTGATCCTGGATAGAGAATGTATTAACACTAACTTCAATAACTTGAGTAAATACCGCTTCGTTATCACATTCGTCACTTACAGTCCAAGTTCTTACGATTTCATAATCCCCAGATCCATTACCTTGTGTAGAGTTTTCTTCAAAGCTAATACTTAAATCCGTAGAACAATTATCTTCAAACTCTAAAGCAGGTGCAGCAGGAATGGCATCACATGTTACAGAAACGTTAGTTTCAAAATTAGTACCATTAACTAATGTAGGTGCAGTCGTATCTTGAATAGTAATGGTTTGAACAAGAGTTGTTGTGTTTTCACACTCATCAGTTAAAGACCAAGTTCTAGTAATCAC
>NZ_JAIQXX010000070.1 GCF_021887715.1 Winogradskyella immobilis | reverse complement strand
ACCAATGGATCTGTAATTGATATATTCGTTACTGGGACATTACCCGTATTACTCACTGTGAAACTATATGTGATTGTCTCGCCTACATCTCCAAAACCATCTCCGTCTTCATCATTAAACACTGCCGTCTTTAATAATGATATGCTTGGATTCTGACCTAAACTTGTAACCGTAACCGTGACCGTTGCTGTATCACAGGTCGCTGTTGGCGTATCATCATCACAGATCGTATAAGTAAACGTATCATCGCCACTAAAACCTAGCGCTGGAATATAACCGAAAGTACCGTCTCCATTATCCGTAACTGTACCTACAGTACCTGTAGTATCTAAACTTCCGGCTTGATAAGTCGCATTGTCCGTTAAATCATCATTATCGATCGCATCAATCTCTGTCGCTGTTGTCGTGTCTTCTGCTACTGTTGCTGTATCATCAATCGCATCGGGACTGCCTTCATCTGTAACCGTAACCGTGACCGTTGC
>NZ_JAIQXX010000006.1 GCF_021887715.1 Winogradskyella immobilis | reverse complement strand
GTTGAAAAAGAGAATCCAAATTGGGATGATTTGTGGAAACCTTTAGATTCTGAAACAAGTTCAGAATGACAAATCATTAGTTGAATAAATATAAGCTTCAAGCTTGTCGTGCTGAACTCGTTTCAGCATCTATATAATAAATTTCTTAATGCCCAATCCTATTTCTTCTTTAAGCAAGTTACCAGTTGTAATTAGGCTAAATCAATGACAATGATCTATTTTACCACCTAAATAGCTGTTAAATCATTTATCATAGCTTCTGTAAGTTCTTTTAAGCCCGATTTCTTATTGCACTACTGAGTTGTAAGGTGTCTTGTTTTAGGTCTGTCAATAAAGCGGCTATAGAAACGTTTACCGATTGCTTGTTTTTTCTGACTTCATTCCAATTTTTTATCTGTAGCGCTATGAGAATACCAATGACGACAAGGATGATTTCGCCAATGGCGTATTTGAAGTATTTGCCTGCCGGCAAGGCAGGTTTGTCTGTTTTTCATGTTTCCATAAGGTTATAGCGTATTTTTCTGAAAAACTTAATCATTGTTTTTATATTCTAGCTTTCAATTTATATCCTTATCAAAGGTCTACAAGACCATTTATTGCGGATAGTCTAAAAAACTTAATCATAATTGTATAACATATGCCCTGCTCTGTATTTGAATCAAAGGTTTACTAAACCTTTGATTCAAATAGTAAAGAATTTTATCATTTTAAACTTTCAATTTCTTTATCTATATCTAGTATTAACTTTTTAAGTGTTTCTATGGTTTCACCTAACCTTAAAATTCGTATTAAGCGAAAATTGTATGTTTCTACCAAGACATTTTTAAAGGTCTCATTTTTTCGAAGATCATAAGTGTTTCTCGCCGTATTTACTGCTAATTTTTGACCTTTTAACCAAGAGTTTTGAACAGTACCTGCTTTAAAATTTTTGTAAAACTCTTGTATATATTTTGGATAATATTCTTCATACCAAAAACGCTCCCGAGTATGTACATTTAAAAACTCTTGCTCGTACATGAGAGTAATTCTTAACCGCAAAGAATCATTAGAAATGATATTTTTTCACTGTTTTCTAAATTTTTATAGGTAGTGTTAGCATTGTTAAAAATATTTGAGTTATTAAAATTTTCTGTCCAAATTTTTAAAGAATCATTACTAGGTTTATTTGAGGTTAAAAAGTTAATTATTTTTAAACCACCTGAGTTAGAATTATTTAATGATTCATAAATTCCCTTTAACTCTATTAAGTTTACCTTTAAGTCTTCATTTAATTGACTTAAAATTTTTACCTCATTTTGCTGTTTAATTCGGTTCTCATTCCAATTACTTACTTGCAATGCTAAGAGAATACCAATCATTACAAGTGCTATTTCGCCTATAGCATACATTAAGTATTTAGAGGCTTTATTTTCTTTAATCATATTTTGGCGGATTTTTCTAAAGAACTTTATCATTGGTTGTTGAGTTCATTATTAATAATTTCTACTAAATTTTCTGCAACTTCTTTGATTTCTTCTACTCTTTTTAAGGTATGCTCGTGCCTTTCAATAGCACCTCGCAAATGATTTCTTCCTTGCGTTGATTCTATGAGGTTTATTAAGTCATTTTTTCTTTTTTCTTCACTAGCTAAAAATGGAAGCTTGTTTGAAGAATAGCCTCTTATGGAACTTGATTCATAATTATTATTGTAAAACCAGAACTTAAAATATTCATTAGAGTACTCTTTATCCCATTGTAATAGAGTTTCATAATATTTTATTTCAAGATTATAATAGTCATTAACTGCTTTGTTAACTATATCAGTTGCTAATGATTCCGCAAGACCAGCATTTTTTATTTTCTCATAAGTTTGTTTAGTTGTCTTGTTAGGCTGATAAAAAATATTAACAAGTTTAAGAATTGAATCTGCATCTAATATTTTATAATCATTGTTTATAAACAACCTTTTATTATTGGTTATATCTGTGGTGTACGATTCTATATTAGCATTGTATTGAATTACATCAGATTTTATATCACCTAACAAGCTTTTCATATAACCAATACTTTGCTTGTTGCTAATTCTTTGCTCATTCCAAGTATTAATTTGTAACGCAATGAGAATACCAATAACGACGAGGATGATTTCACCAATAGCATATTTAAAGTATTTTCCCATTTTGTTTTGTTCTAAAAGCGTTTTACGAATATGTCTGAAGAATTTAATCATATTTATTACCTGTATTTTCGACTCTACTCAATATAAAATACAGCGAGAATCTTTATTTTTTTGTCATCCTGAACTTGTTTCAGGGTCTTATTGATGTTAGATTCCGTAACAAGTACGGAATGACAGTAATTGTTATTTTTTAAAAACCTAATCACTAGATTCACATTTTTGTTGTAAAAGCTCCAACATGGTATTGACTTCATCTTCAATTAGCAATAGTAACTCTAAACGCCTTCTATTATTTGTGCCCGTTGTTAGTATAGCACTATATAATTCAGGTTTAATGGTCTCATTTATATATTTTGGTAAATCTTTTACAAGCTGATCTCTAATCTCTTGAGTAAAGATGTCGTTAGCGTAACGCGAAGCTACATTAGCCTGGTAAATACCAGTCTCTAGTAAATTCGAGATATTATCTACTCGATTGATTCCTAACTGAGCGTTAGACATAATAGTTTCTGAATAACCATGGACATTTTTAAAATATTTACTGATTGCTTTTAGAATAGCTCTATCTTTTATGATATTTATGTTGCCACTGGATTTAATATCTGAATAGGTAGCATTGTTAGGTTTGAATGTACGTGTTGCTAGGCGCAGAGATAAAAGCCAATTTTCACCAAAAACAGTAGCATCAGGCTTCTCTTTTTGAATTTCTAAAATGGCTTTATTAGCACTATTAATGCGTTCTTCGGCTAGAATTTTTAGATTTAATACTTGTTGCTGATCTTCCTCTAATTCTTCTAGCAATAAACAATAGTATTCTTGTTCTAAAGTGCGTTCTTTTTTATGTTCATTCCAGTTGTTAATCTGTAATGCAATGAGAATCCCAATAACGACGAGCAAGATTTCACCAATAGCGTACTTAAAGTATTTTCCCATTTGATTTTTTTGGATTAAAGATTTGCGAATATGTCTAAAAAACTTAATCATCTTAGTATGTCATTGTGAGGAGCGATTGCAAAGCGCGACGCGACAATCTGTTTGTTAAAATTTAAACATATTGAGATTCTCACGCTCGAACGTAGTTCTCGCTCAGAATGACAAAACATATTGTTTTGGTTAATTAGTGAATGATGAATATGACGGAAAAGTTTAATCACTGGTTAGTTTGATTTATGATTACAAGCTTTGTTTAATCGCTCAAGTAGCGGTTCCATTTCAGACAGAATAAGGTTGTATCTAATTTTCCTGAAAAACTTAATCATAGTTTTAGTTTCTATTTTTTTCCGCAAGCGGCTATCTTTACCATCCCATTTTTGTGAGGGCTCTACTGAATATTTGATTTTGCTTCATTTCGACTACGCTCAATATGACAGCAAAATTTTGTTGCGATAATGACAGAATTTAATCATTAGGTTTTATTTCTGATAATATCATGTCTATTATCGTTTTTAACTTTTGATATTCACTTTTAATTTTTGATATATGATAGAGGTTGTTATCGATTAAATTTTCGAATTCTCTATCGTTAAGAATATCAGCCACACCGCTCTCAAAATCTGATGCTTTATCCCACAATAAGGCACCATGCATATCTATGTTTTTTATGGCTATTTTTTTAGATAAATAAGGTAGTATAGCTTCTTCTAACCATTTTTCAAAAATGTAATGTGTTGATTTATTTACTTCTAATTCTCTTGACCAGTCAAATAGACTACTTTTAAGTTGTTTGTTTTGAATCAACTCTATTTTCCCAGTATTTAATATTTCTGTGTAAGTACTATTTGATGGGTTAAAAGTATTGTGTTCTAAAGCCCAATAAATCAGGCTATCAATTGTTTTTGTGTTGGCTTTATCTATGTCTTGTTTCATAGACTTCATAAGCATGAGACAAGCCTGTTCATTATTGTTTATTTCTTGAAGGTTTGTTTCAATTAATTTGAGATTTTTTTTAAACTCTACTTGTAGATTATCACTTATATTTTTTTCTTTTTCTAAATCTTTTCTATGCTCATTCCAATTGTTTATTGCTAAGGCAATAAGAATTCCTATAACGACCAGGATAATTTCGCCAATGGCGTATTTAAAGTATTTACCAGTTTTTCCAGTTTCCATAAGGTTATATCGTATTTTTCGAAAGAATTTAATCATAATATGATGTTGCCTCGAGTACTTCGACTACGCTCAGCATAGATTACTTCGAGAGGTTTTAAGTAGGTCTCGACTACGCTCGACCTGACATTGTATGTTTTTTTGAAGAATTTGATCATATTTATTTTTCGCCTAACGCCTTAGTTTCCTTTTGCATTAATTGGTGGCGGACCTTCAGGAATAATAGCTTTATAGACTTCGTCTCCTTTACGCGTTTTATATTCGGTTTTTACTTTTTCTACTAAATCTTCATTTTCAAATAAATCTCCCATAGTCATTGCCATCGCTTTAGCAGCGTAAGACATTCCTTTATGGCCAATACTCATTCCTCCACAAGCTACAACTGCCCAAGAATGCCAAGGTGTATCTTTTGGTGCTGTAGTGACCCGCAAATTAATATTAGCCACATTCCAACTTACATCTCCAACATCTGTTGATCCTCCACCAGGATTTTCTTTAGTTGCAGCCAATGGTTTTATAACAGCATCCATACCTACTTGAGGTTTCTTCGTTACTTCCTGTATCTTTTTGCCAAATGCAATCTCTTCATCAGTGTAAGTGATTGGTCCTAAAAGTTCTAGATTAGATTGCATTATTTTTCCTCCTTCACGATTTACTAAAACTTCATAAATACCAGATATTAATGACACTTTATAATCCACATTTGCCATAATAGCAGCGCCTTCGGCCATAGCTTTAACACGTTCGTAAACAGGTAACATTCCAGAACGTTTGGTATCACGAACACGCATCCAAAGTCTTGAGTAATCAGGAACTACGTTTACAACCTGTCCACCGTCTTGAATATGATAATGCATTCTCACCGTTGGTTTTACATGCTCTCTATAATAGTTAATCCCTGAAGTATATAATTCTAATGCATCTGAGGCACTACGCCCATTCCAAGGATCACCAGCAGCATGTGCTGCCTGACCAAAGAATTCTATTTTAAAATCAACTAAGGCTAAAGAACTTTGTACATCTGCTTCTGTTTTAGCTGCAGGATGCCAGCTTATATTAACGTCTACATCATCCCAAATACCTGCATTTACCATCCAAATTTTTCCAAAGTACTTTTCTTCACTAGGTGTTCCCATAAATTTCACAGTACCTTTAAAATGACCACTTTCTATCTGTTCTTTAATAGCAACAGCAGCGCCTAAGCTTGCAGCACCAAATAAATTATGCCCACAACCATGTCCTGCGCCACCTTCTTCTATAGGATTTTTTGTGGGTTTTGTTTCTTGAGATAAGCCTGGCAACGCATCAAATTCACCAAGTACGCTTATTACAGGTCTTCCTGAGCCATAGGTAGCTACAAATGCTGTTGGCATACCAGCCACACCATGTTCTACAGTAAATCCCTGTGCTTCTGCATAATCAGCTAATAATTTTGCTGATTTATCTTCTGCAAATGCAGTTTCAGCAGCAGCCCAAATACCGTCACTAATTTCTATAAGATTAGACTCATGTTTTTCAATAGAAGCAATGATTGCTTTTTTTGTTTTGTTTAATTTTTTCTGTGCAAATGAGATGGAAGATAAAATTACAAATGCAATGGCTAGTAGTTGGTTTACTTTCATGAGAGTGTTAAAGTTTAAATATCTATAAATATAGTATTTTTCTAAAACACATTTACTTAGAAAGAACTTCAATGATTTTATGTTTTGAATTTTATAGAAATAAGGACTATGAATCTATTGTATTAAAAAAGCTCAGTGAACGGCTGAGCTTTTTAAATTGTTTATTGAAATGGTTATTTCCTGACAAAGACTTTTAAAGTCTTTACAAGTATTTAACGATAAAATTATTATTTTATTATGTAATTAGTAAATTTTTTAAAATAAATTTAGAATTATGTCTAAAATACTTTGTTTAAAGCAGACTTATAGACATTTAAACAACGTTCTCTTGCGGCTTTATGATCCACAATGGGTTGTGGATAGGTAAGTTCTTGAAAATCTGGAACCCATTTTTTTATATAGACTAAATCTTTGTCAAATTTTTGAATTTGAGTTGTAGGATTGAAAATTCTAAAATATGGAGCAGCATCTACACCAGAACCGGATGCCCATTGCCAATTCCCTACATTACTAGCCATTTCGTAATCGTGTAATTTCTCAGCAAAATAGGCTTCTCCCCATCGCCAATCTATAAGTAGATGCTTGCATAAAAAACTGGCGACAAGCATACGCACTCTATTGTGCATAAAACCAGTAGCATTTAATTGACGCATACCAGCATCGACAAGAGGATAACCTGTTTTGCCTTCGCACCAAGCTTTAAAATCATTTTCATTAGTTCTCCATAAAATCCGATCATATTTTGGTTTGAAGGAATCTTTTGATGTATGTGGAAAATGCCATAAAATTTGCATAAAAAATTCGCGCCAAATTAACTCTTGCCAAAATACTTCATTAGTTTCTGAAATTGCTTTTTTTACCATTTTTCGCACACTTACAGTTCCGAAGCGTAAATGTGGACCTAGACGAGATGTAGCATCTTTAGAAGGAAAATTACGTGTAGTTTCATAATTCTGGATGAGACTCGAATTAACTTTGTAAGTGGCTATAGTTTGATCACTTTGTTCAAAACCAATATCTGATAAACTTAAATTTGGTAGCAAGGTATCTTTTATGAGTTTATTAAGATGATTTTCTGACGGAAATAACTCAAAATCTAACGTTTTAAATGCCTCTTTCCATTTGCGCATATATGGTGTGTATACCACATAGGGATTACCATCGTTTTTAACAATTTCATTTTTTTCAAAAACAACCTGGTCTTTATAAGATTTAAAATGGATGTGATGCTGTTCTAATAACTGTTTAATTCTATGGTCACGTTCTGTAGCATATGGTTCGTAATCGTGATTGGTATAAACGGTTTTAATAGCATAATCGTCAATTAGTTTTCTGTAGACGGTTTCAGGTTTACCAAAGTATATAGCTAAACTACTATTGTATTTTTTTCTAAGTATTTGTCTTATATTCTGAAGCGTATTGTGTATAAATGTAACACGGGCATCGTCTTTAGGAAGTTTATGTAATATTTCTGAATCAAAAATAAAAATGGGTAAAACAGGTAATTCATCATTTAGTGCTTTGTATAACGCAATATTATCGTCTAAGCGTAAATCTCTTCGAAACCAGAATATATTGACCGCTTTAGACATATTAATATTTACCGAATAACTCTTCTAATTTTTGAGTTCTATAATTGAATATTTCTTCAAGTTTTGGTTTTACTAAGATAGGATGCACCATTTGCCCTAAAACACCCATAGGTACTTTATAATCAATTATATCTTCCATTTCTACACCGCCATCAATAGCTTTTATAAAATGTTTATGATGCCATAACGCATATGGGCCAAAGCGTTGTTCATCTACAAAATATTCTTTATCTCTAACATGGGTAATTTCTGTAACCCATTTGGTTTTAATACCTAAAACTGGCGTTACTATGTATTGAATAATTTGACCAGGAAACATAGGTCTGTCAGCACCAGAAAGGATGTTAAATCCCATATAGTCTGGCGTTATGGTTTTTAGATTAGAAGGGTTTGAGAGAAAGTCCCAAGCTTCATCTACAGAAATTGGTAAATTTTGTTTTTTGTGAAGCCTATAAATTTCCATTGTTTAGTTGTATATGGCTATATATGTATTTAAAGATGTTGCAATACATAACCAGATCATATATGGCAATAATAAATATTTTGATTTACTAAGTGTATCATCTCCAAAACTGATGAAAAGATAGAAGATTAATAGTGTTAATAACGAAATATTAAGGACTCCTATATTTATGAGATGTTGATTGAAAAAAACGAAATTCCAGCTGATATTTAATACAACTTGAATTACAAAAAGAATTTTTACAAACTTAGAATTTCTGATAGTAAATAAATCAGAAAGATAAATAGAGAAGCATACCATTATCAATGTCCAAGCTGCCCCAAAAACCCATCCTGGAGGAGTCCATGGCGCTTTATTTAAATTTAAGTACCATTGAGACCTTGGGCCATCATTCATTAACAAAATACCTAACGCTAGTCCGCCAAAGTTTATAAACAGAAATAGTAGTATCCAATAGGTTTTTTTCAAAATTGATGCTGTCTTAATTTGTTTAATTGATCTAGTATCCGTTGAGCACATCGGTATTTTTTAAGACTTCTAGATCTATTTATAGCTGATAATCGATGCCAATCAGAAATTAATTTATCAAATTGCCTTTGCAATCTTATTTCTCTAGGTTCAGTTTTAAAAATTGAGAACATGTTTTTATAATAGTGCTATTTGATAAATAATTAATTTATAAATTTTCTATTTACTTTAAATCCTCTATTTGATTACTAATTAATTGTGCTTCAGCATATTTTTTATCGCTCTCGCTTCTATTGGTTGTAGAAAGTCTATGCCAATCACTCATTAAAGTTTCATATTTTTTCTGTAGTTTTTCTAACTCTGATGTTTTTTTAAATAATTTAAACATGGTTTTACTTTAGGTAATTAATAATTTTAGAACTCATTGGTTTGGTAATGGAGTAGAAATAGTCTAAAAACACTCCGTTTTCATCTACTAAATACTTTTGAAAATTCCATTTTACTGTAGAATTCTCTTTACCGTTAATAGTTTTATTAGTAAGCCAATTATATAGCGGATGTTGTTGGCTCCCTTTTACATTAACTTTCTCAGTGATTAAAAAGGTTACTCCATAGTTAACTTTACAAAATTCTTGTATTTCTTTAGAATTACCAGGTTCTTGTTTTCCAAACTGATTACAAGGAACACCTATTATAGCTAGTTTATTACTATAAGTATCTTGTAACTTTTGTAATTCTCTATATTGAGGAGTAAATCCACATTTAGAAGCTACATTAACAAACAATATTTTTTTGCCTTTATAATCTAATAAGTTTATGGATTGCCCTTCTAAATCCTTTATTTCAATATTGTATATGGATACCTTATTAGTAATAGCTTTATTTGTAGCACTTAAAGTGTTATTAAATGCTTTAAAAGGATTAAAAGGATTAAAAGGGTTCATAATAATTATAGTTTAAAACTGACAATACCACAGTCCAATTCAAAAACTTGACCAGATAGTGAACTAGCTTTTTTTGATAATAAAAAAGTAGCCATATCTGAAACTTCATCGGGTTTTAAAAATTTTTTTAATGGATGACGTTCATTCATGCTTTCTATCATCCGCTCATTGCGCAATAACTTAGAAGCCAATTCTGTATCGGTAACAGTAGGCGCTATGGCATTAACACGTATCGTAGGCGCTAATTCAGCTCCTAAAGATTTTGTTAAACCTTCTACAGCAGATTTTGATGCAGCTACGCTAGCATGAAATGGCATACCCAACTTAGAAGCCACAGAACTAAATAATAGTATAGAAGGGTTGTTGCCTTTTTTTAAAATAGGAAGATATTTCTGAATGGCTTTTACAGCTCCAATAACATTAATTTCAAAATCACTTTTAAAATCTTCTATTTTAAGTCTATTTATAGGTTTTAAATTAATACTACCAGGGCAGTATACTAGGCCATCAGCAATATCTATATCAGGTAATTCTCCTGATGTAACATCACAAGAATAATGTGTTAAATTCTCATGATTTATCTTTGGTTGAGTTCTACTGATGTTAACAACCTTATATGAAGAAAGCAAAGATGTAACTATTGAATAGCCTATACCTTTGCTTCCTCCAACTACTATAATAGTGTTCATACGTTTTTATGCAGCTGTTAATGGTCTGCCTTTTAAACGTTTTTCTATTTTTTGCTTAATAACAGTTAAACGTTTCATTAAATCCATAAGATTAGCATCTTTTTTCTGCTTATAAATTTCATTAACTCCTAAAATTAAATCTTTAGCTTCTCTAGCAGCTAAAATTCTGTCACTTGTGGTTTTGAAAGAAAATTTTCTGTTTTCAAATTCAACGGCTTTTTCTAAAATACTCATAGCTTAGTTGTTTAAATAATTTTGTAATTCGGCGATTTTTGCTGATGAATTAAATTCCCCACCATAAAAGGATGTTACTGTGGCAGATGTATCATCTTTAACACCTCTAGAGGATACACATAAATGCTTAGCGTCAATAATAACGGCTACATCTTCTGTGTCTAAAACAGTTTTTAATTCGTTAGCAATTTGGTTTGTTAAGCGTTCTTGTACTTGAGGACGCTTAGCGTAATATTGTACAATACGGTTTAGTTTAGAAAGGCCAATAACCTTTCCAGATGATTTGTAAGCAATATGTGCTTTTCCGATAATCGGCACAAAGTGATGTTCGCAATTAGAATAAAATGTAATATTTTTTTCTACTAACATTTGGTTGTACTGGTACTTATTATCAAAAAGTGCAATCTTAGGTTTATTTTGAGGATCTAATCCAGAAAATATTTCTTCAACATACATTTTGGCAACACGGTTGGGCGTGCCTTTTAAAGAGTCGTCGGTTAGGTCTAGGCCTAAAACGTCCATAATCTCTGAAAATAATATTGAAATGCGTTGTTTTTTTTCATCATTAGACATATCGAAAGCATTTGCTTTCATTGGTGTCTCTAAATTTGTAAATAAATGATCGTCTCCAATATCTTCTATGGTAAACCCATTTAAATTGTGATCATCTTTTTTGGAAATAGTTTCTGTATTCATAGAATCTTTTTAATGTGCTGTTTTTAAGTACTCCAGGCTTAAATCAAAGCACGTTTATTATTTTATAATAGAGTGTTTTTACACTAAGCATAAAAACTAACTGTAATATTAGATAATATATGCTTACAAGTATTAAATAAGTCGTTATTTATTCTAAGAACTTACTCAAAAATACAAAATGTTTAATTTTTAAGACGTAAAGTTAAACAATAATTAATAGTATAAAAATTTAATTAATAAAATTTGATTTTTATAGCGAATCATCAACCTAAAATTAGAAGTGTTTATAAAGTGTAAAAATTATTAATCTGTACGTTTTTAGCTTTTAAATCGAACATTAAATTATACAAGCCAAAGAATGTACGATTTATATATATAAAATGCGTAGATCCTCTGTTACCATTCATATTACGCAATTCAGTACTTTTAGAATACTTCTGTCCCATAGCAGCAACACTATTAAAGAATTCGGGATTAGAAAAATCGAATACTTCATTCTGAAAAGGTTGTGTAAATAAACTTAAAAGTTCATGAAACATGGCACTAAAAAATTCAATTTCTTCAGGTGAATCATCAGTACGTAAAATTTCTAATTCGTAAAGCTTCTTTTTAAAAAACTCAGGATTTTCAAGACTCTCTTTTTCTGCCAATTCAAAATAAGGAATATAAAAATCGTCTGGTATGGCTTTCATACACCCAAAATCTAGAGCAATAAGTTCATTAGATTCAGAAATTAAAAAATTACCAGGATGCGGATCTGCATGTACTTTTCTTAGTTTATGTATTTGAAACATATAGAAATCCCAAAGTGCTTGTCCTAGTTTATTTGAAACATTTTGATCGGTATTATGGGCAACAAATTCTGAAAGATGTTCACCTTTCATATAATCCATAGTTATAATACGCTCAGAAGATAAATCTTCATAATAATTAGGAAAACAGAGGTTTGGTATATGTCTACAAGCTTCAACCACGGTTTTACTTTGTTCTACTTCTAAGATGTAATTGGTCTCTTCTGTTAATTTATTTTCTACTTCTTTAAAATATTTATCAGAATCTTTCCCTTTAATATTAAACATTTTAATGGCTATGGGTTTAACCAAAGCCAAATCTGATGCTATACTTTCTGCAACTCCAGGATATTGAATTTTCACAGCAAATTTTACCCCATCCTTTTCTGCAATATGAACTTGGCCTATACTAGCAGCATTTACAGAAGTAGCATTGAAAGTATCAAATAATTCTTCAGGATGTTTCCCGAAATATTTTTTAAATGTTTTTATAACTAATGGAGGAGATAGTGGAGGTACAGAAAATTGTGATAAAGAAAATTTTTCCACATAGGCTTGTGGTAAAATGCTTTTTTCCATACTTAACATTTGTGCTACTTTTAGAGCACTACCTCTAAGTTTCTTTAAACTATCGTATATATCTTCGGCATTGTTTTGATTGAGACGTTCTTTGGCTTCTTCTTTAGAGTTCACCATTTTGTCTCCATAATACTTTAAATAGTTAACACCAACTTTAGCACCTGTGGTTACAAGTTTTGATGCACGCGATATTTTGGTAATAGGAATGCTATCTATGGTCTTCATTAATTCATTTGTACTTTTTCTTTATACAAAAACTTGCCCAAATCTATAATACTTTTTAGTGGGGCAACATCTATTAAATCAAAACTTGCTCTTACTGATTTTTCTATAAAAAGGTCTGTTTTTTCAAAAGATGCAGATGTATCATCTAGCCAAAATTTAATGGTAATTAATAATTGTACCCAAGCAGATTCTTTTAAACTTTGGTCTTGTAGTTTTATAAGTCGCTCTTGTTTAAGATCTAAGGTTTTGATATTAAGATGCTCAATATAGTTTGAAAATCTTTTTTTAAGTTTACCTAGATTTCTTAATGATTTTAATGAAGTCTTGTTGTTTTCTAACGCATAAATAACATAACTTCTGTTGGCTGTTAAAATTTCAAAAAAGGTATAATAAAAACTCAACAATTTATTACGTGCATCAAAATTGAGGTAATCATTACTTTTTTCAAGAATAGAATGCGCATTATCAAAGAAAGTTTTAAAAACACATTGCTCTAAAGATTCAAAAGAAGTAAAGAATTCATAGAATCGTTGTTCTTCAAAATTATTTTCCTTAGCAAAGATGTATATCGTTTTTGGGTTTTCATTATGAATTAAAACATGGTTCATGTATAATTCAATAATTTCAGATTGAGAAATTGTTCTTTTTTTTGCCATTGTATATAGATTTAATACAATGTAAATATACAAATGTTTAATCTTTTTTATAAAATGTTAAACAAAATTTAACACTAAATAAATTTTAATGAAAATTAAGTGGTTATTTACTAGCAATCTTCATCACAACAATTTTCGTCTTTTACCAATTTACAACTAATAACGGCTAAAGTGGCTCCAATAAAAGGCGCTGTAAGATATAACCATAAATGTTGAAGGTTACCCGATATTATTGCTGGAGCAATAGATCTGGCAGGGTTCATAGAGGCTTTAGTCATTGGGCCAGCAAACATAGCTTCTAATAAAATAATGGCGCCTACAGCTATGGCAGCCATAGTCCCAATTTCTTTACTGCCTGTAGATACATTAATAATAACAAGCATTAAGAAAAAAGTAAGTAATAGCTCAAGAATAAAAGCTTTGTATGGCGCAAAACCTTCAGCAGGATAAGTATGACCAAAACTAGAACTCTCAGGAAATAAAACCCATAAAAGTATTATGGCTAAAAAAGCTCCAATGACCTGAAAAGAGATATATGCTGGTACATCTTTCCATTGAAATTTTTTAGCAAATGCAAAAGCTACTGTTACTGCAGGATTAAAATGCGCCCCAGAAATTTCGCCAAACGCATATATCATAGCCATAACAATAAGTCCCCAAGTTATGGCAACACCTACATGAGAGATGCTTCCTCCGGTTATTTCATTTACAGTCATGGCTCCGCAACCGCAGAATACCATAGAAAACGTGCCTATTAATTCGCCAATATAACGCTTCATCTATTTCTTTTTTTTTACAAATATACAATACTGATGCTTTAAGATTTCATTAACATTTTAAGAAAGTGTTAACGTAGATAAATTAACTGAATCCTTAAATTTACACACGCTATAAAAATTAATTTTAACACTAATAAAATGAAAAAACTTGTATTATTTGCATTTGCTTTAACACTTATGTTTTCAGTAAATGCACAAATTGAAACGCCACAACCTAGTCCTTTTAGTAAAGTGGAACAAAAAGTAGGATTAACAGATGTTAGCTTAGAATATTCTCGTCCAGGAATGCGAGGAAGAACTATCTTTGGTAATTTAGTGCCTTACGATGCTATTTGGAGAACAGGTGCTAATGCTAGAACTAAAATTACATTTAGTACAGATGTTACTGTAGACGGACAAACATTAAAAGCAGGATCTTATGCTGTATATACTAAACCAAATGAAAAATCTTGGGAAGTGTATTTCTATACAGAAGCTAATGGAGGTGGACTACCGCAGCAATGGGACGACAGTAAAATAGCTGCTAAAACTTCAGCAGAAGTTTATACTATGCCTATGAAAATTGAAACATATACCATGACTTTTGATGATCTTTCTAGTGATTCTGCTGTGTTAGGTATGCTTTGGGAAAACACTTATGTAGGTGTTAAGTTTGAAGTCCCTACAGATGAAGCTGTATCGGCTTCTATAGATAGAGCTATGGCAGGACCAAGTGCTAATGACTTTTATGCATCAGCTGTATATTATTTAGAACAAGGAAAAGATATTAATAAAGCGGTAACGTGGATTGATAAAGCTGTGGATATGACTAAAGACCAACCGCGTTTCTGGTACTTAAGACAACAATCTCTAATTCATGCTAAAGCGGGTAATAAAGCAGGAGCTATAAAAGCAGCTAAAGCTTCTTTAGCAGGTGCAAAAGCAGCAGGGAATTCAGATTATGTAAAGTTAAATACAGATTCTCTTAAAGAATGGGGAGCAATGTAATTGCTAAAACATTATTAAATTTAAAAAGCGCAATCTAATTTAGATTGCGCTTTTTTTATACTATTTATTTTTATTAAATATTTGAAGTATATGAGCTATAATAATCACCAGTACACAACCAAAAAGGTTTAACCATAAATAAGGCATCCAATCAAACCACCAACCAATTACTATAATAACTTGTGTAATTAATGCACCAACAAATACAGCATTTGCTTTTATATATTTAAAGAAGAATGCTAATAAGAAAATACCAAGTACATTTCCATAAAAGATAGAGCCAATAATATTTACAAGTTGTATAAGATTTTCAGCAAGGTTGGCAAAACATGCAATAATAATGGCAATGATACCCCAACCTAAAGTAAACCATTTAGTGGCTGTTACCATATGTGTATCACCCTTTTCTTCTTTTAAATTACGTCCATATAGATCAATTGATGTAATTGTAGCTAAGGCATTAATTTCTGATGCTGTTGAAGACATTGCAGCTGATAATATTACGGCAAGTAATAAGCCTATTAAGCCGACAGGGAGATTGTTGAGTACAAACCTAATAAACATATAATCTCTGTCATTGGTTTGTGTATCCTTAGCAGCATCTTTATATAGATCCTCTAACTCTTCAGATTTTGTTATATATGCTTCGCTTTCAGGATTCGTTTTAAGACGTTCTACTTCTGCTTTTAACGTATTGTATTCCGAAGTGTATTCTGGATCTATGGCTTTTTTAATTAAGAATTTAGATTCTAATCGATTAGCTCTATCAACATCATCTAATGCTTGTAATTCCTTTCGTACTAATTCATCGTCGGTTTTAGCAAGCTTCATGCTAAGCTCTTTTTTTTGTAGAAAAAGTGTGTTTTGTTTATCTTGAAGAGCTCTGTAGTCTTCACCATATTCTGAAGCTAAAACAGTCTCCGTAGAAGCATCAATAAAATTTAGAGGTGCAGGATTAAATTGATAAAACACAAATACCATAACACCTACTAATAAAATAAAGAATTGCATAGGTACTTTTAATAAACCATTAAAAATTAAACCCATTTGCATTTCTTTCATGCTTTTACCAGATAGGTAGCGCTGAACCTGGCTTTGATCTGTCCCGAAATATGAAAGCATTAAAAACGTACCACCTATAATTCCTGTCCAAACCGTATATCTGTTTTCTAAATCAAAAGAAAAGTCCAAAACTTCCATTCTTCCGCTAGCACCTGCAATATCTAGTGCTTTTGTAAACGAAACATCTTCAGGAATTAAATTTAAAATGATAAATAATGCAGCTAACATCCCAGCAAAAATGACAAACATTTGTTGCTTTTGAGTTACTGTAACTGCCTTTGTACCACCAGAAACGGTATATATAATAACTAATACGCCAATTATAATATTAAGGTAAATGATATTTATATCTAAAACAATAGAAAGGATAATTGCAGGAGCAAAAATGGTAATACCAGCAGCAAGACCACGTTGTATTAAAAATAAAATAGCTGCCAAACTTCTAGTTTTTAGGTCAAACCTGTTTTCTAAAAACTCGTAAGCCGTATATACTTTAAGTCTGTGGTATAACGGAATAAATACCAAACAAATAATAACCATGGCTATTGGTAAGCCAAAGTAGAATTGTACAAAGCCCATACCGTCAGAAAAGGCTTGTCCTGTAGTTGATAAAAATGTTATAGCACTAGCTTGTGTAGCCATAACCGATAAGCCAATAGTCCACCATTTAGTAGAATTACCACCTTTAATATAATCTTGAGCAGTTCTACTGTTCCTAGTTTTCCATGTACCGTAACCCACAATAGCTAAAAGTGTAGCAATAAGTACAATCCAATCTCTCCAATCTAGTGTCATATTAAAATGCTTTCATTATTAGATAAAATACAATGATATAAGCAATATTAGCGACAAGTACTAAAGTATAAGATTTTAGCCAAGGCTGTTTTTGAGGAGTATTTTGGTCCATGATTTAATCGTTTAGTTTAGTTCCTTGTTTAATATTTTCTTTTCCTGCAGAAAGCATATTGGCAAATAATCGATAAGCACCAGAAACTCCAGCTGGGAACTCTCTAAAAAAGCTTAATCCAGTGTAGATATAATTGCCTTTGCCATATTTAGCAATTAATAAACTTCCTTCTTTTGAAGTTTCTCCTTTATCATTTGCTGCTAATAATGGTGTAAACTCATCCGACCATTCATTAGGAAAATATAAACCGCGTTCTTGTACCCAACCTTCAAAATCTTTTTCGCTAATTTTATTTGGAAAATTTAAAAGTGGATGTTGTGGATTTAGTATTCGTATTTCGGCATTTTCGTCAGTAACTCTATCTCTAGACAGTTGTAATGGGAAAGGAGAAAGATTATCGACTTTAAGTCTTCTATTTGTGTTGTATTGAATGACTAGATTTCCACCTTCTTTTACAAAATTAAGAAGGTGTTTTTGCTTAAATTTTAATTCGTCTACAATATTATAAGCTCTAATACCAACAACAATAGCATCAAACTTGCTAAGATTTTCAGGAGAAATTTGCTCGGGCTTTATTATCGTTACATTATAACCAATCTGTCTTAAACTTTCTGGAACAACATCACCAGCACCTTCAATATAACCAATATTATTACCGCGTTTTGATATATCTAAACGAACAATTTTACTTTCGCTTGGTAATAAAACAGTTTGAAAAGGAATATGGCTGTAATCGATTTCAATAAGTTCTTTAGAATAAAACTCTCCATCTACATTTACCATAGGGGAAATAAAGCCTTCACTTTGATTTTTTGGAGGTATTACAGTAAAAATAACTTTTTGTATATCTCCTTTATTGGTAATATTTATTTTTTGTTGTTCTGGGTAAACTAACCAATCTTTTGGATACGCCATTTTAACAAATCCATTTACATTGTCTTTACCTGCTTTTACAATAACTTCAATGTCTTTTTGTTTGTCGTTTTCAAAAATGAACACCTTATCTTTTAGACTTGCAGAGACTGGTGGAGTAATTTCAAAAGGTCTATATAGTTCTCCTTTGTCTGGTTTAGAATAACGATACACTACAGGTTTTTCAAAAGCAATAAGAACTCCTTCAATATTAAGGTTAAATGTAATAGTTATAGCTCTTGGTGTTTCTGGCTTGCCAATTAAAGCTTGGTCTTCAACTGTATATGTTCCTAAAGTCCCTTTTTTATCTAGCCAATATGCTGAAGTGTGATTGATGTTAGAAGGAATGGTTAATCCTTCTTGTAAATTAACTCGTTTATTAGGCTCTAGTACAATATTTTTAGATATAGCATTGTCTATAGATGTTAAATTGTAAGAACTTAATTGCATACTAGCATTACTACGATTTAACGCTTCAATACGTAGTGTAATGGCTTCATTATTTGCAGCTGTTGGTGTATTAGCCGAAGCTTCGATATATAAACCTGTTACAGCTTCAATGATAGCTTTTAATTCTTTAGTTTTAATTGTTTTCCAATGCTCATTCTTTACATTTTGAAGCATTTTATATGCTCTTAATAATTGTGGTAGGTGAGACGATGGATCTGCAAAATTAAAATTAGCTTCGACCTCAGTTAAAATATCTCCAATAATTTGTCCGCCTTCAATTCTATTCCAAGAGGTATCAATACCTTCAAATACATCAGAAGGATTATTGCCTAAGGCATCACCTTTTAAAAGTTCTAAATATTCATTCTGAGATCCACGTGTTGTTAATCTCCCAAACCCTTGGCATAAATGCTGACTACTTGCCAGAGATGCTACTTCGTTATTAGATAACCCCTTTAATGGGTAGTAGACACCAACATCAAAATTTACTAAATTTTCACTCGCTTTATTGAAATCTTCTTCATTTCTAAAGAAAAAACGTCCTGTGTTAAAAAATAAACGTTTTGGTTGCCATGTATCAGTAAGTGATAGTTGTGAGCTGTATTTAGAAGCATCATTTACTAAATCAAAGGCCTCAAGACTCAATATAGCAGAACTGGTATGGTGACCATGCGTAGTACCTGGAGTTCTATGATCAAAACGATTGATAATAACATCGGGTTTAAAAGTTCTTATCGCCCAAACAACATCAGATAGTACTTTGTCTTTATCCCAAATATCTAGAGTTTCATCTGGGTGTTTAGAATACCCAAAATCATTAGCTCTTGTAAAACGTTGCTCACCACCATCAACACGTCTAGCCGCTAATAATTCTTGCGTACGCATAATGCCTAAGAGTTCACGAATTTCTGGACCAATAAGATTTTGACCACCATCGCCACGTGTTAACGCTAAATAAGCTGTACGTGCTTTTACATGGTTAGCCATGTAAGCGATTAGTCTTGTGTTTTCATCATCAGGATGTGCAGCAATGTACATTACCGAACCTAAAACATTAAGTTTTTGAACAGATTCGAATATTTGAGATGAATTGAGTTTTTTAGGTTGTTGTGCTTGAACAGAAATAATAGTACACAAAAAGAGCAATAGCATGCCTTTAAAATGGCGCATAATATATACAGTTGGGTTATTGCCCAAATATATAAAAGATAGGTAGCTTGGCTTTGTTTTTAATTTTTATTTAACGGTTTTTTATAAACAAAAAAACATAAATGTTTACTGCAATTTTAGAGTTTCTCGTAGGCTTTCGTCAGCATTGCTATTCTTGCCCCAATATGCCGATTTAATAGTTTCTAATTTAGTGGCCTTAGTGGTTAAATTTTTTGCATTACGACCATAACCATCTTTAAATGTTTCTTCCCAGCCTAAAATTTCGTGCGGAAAATTAGTATTAAAGTTAATACTTAATTTACGATTTAATTTAGGGTAAAACAAAGTGTATACACCTTTATCTAGAGTAGCATTAGCTTTGTAAGATTGAAGTTTTACATGCTTTAAACGAATGTATTCTAAGGAAGGAATTAACTCTATATCTCCTACAGGAAGTGATTCTGGGTCAATACGTAATTGATTCCATAGTTGGTTTTCTGTAATGGCTTTATCGATTTTAAAATTTTCATCTGCTTGACCTTGAAAATACGAATGCGACATAATTTCAAATTGCTCTCTATTATTTAACTGTGAGTACACATGGCCACACCATTCTTGCATAGAAGCTGATATTTTTATGGCGTGTGCATTATTTGCAACAGGATAAAATGTGCTCTGCATTATAGAATACGGATAAACACCTGTATTGAAATTTTTAGTCGCATTTAATTTTAGTACAGGTGTGTTATTTTTACTATAGGTATCTGCTTTTACTTGTTCTTCAGGCAAAAAATCTTCAGTTACATATACCAATACCGCTTTGCCGTTTCGTATCTCACCATAACGCGCTTGTTGTAACTCATATGATGTAATTTCAGCTTCTCCAGCATACCAATAATCGTTAAATGCTTTAGATAATGGTTGGGCAGGTTTTAAGTCTGGAGCTTCTATTTCAGCAATGGCAATAGCAGGTGTTTCAGTGTTTTCTATCTTATTATTGCAAGAGGTAATCACTAATAGAGTAGCAATTAAAGAAACAAATAGCACTAATGGTTTTAATGAACGGTACATAACATTATTTTTTACAAAATTACAACCCTATTTACCATCAACAATACGCTTTAACGTTTTGTAAAGAAGGTGTGTAGGCAAACCAACTACGTTGTTGTAAGAACCTTCTACTTTTGAAATTGCCACAGCACCAATCCATTCTTGTATGCCATATGCACCAGCTTTATCTAGTGGTTTAAAGGTGTTTACATAATACCAAACTTCTTCTTCGGTAAGTGCTGTAAAGGTAACTTTAGTCGTAGTGTTAATTGTAATTTGTTGTTGTATTGTCGTAAATGTTACAGAACTAATAACTAAATGCGTGTCATTACTGAGTCCCATAATCATATTAAACGCATCTTGCTCATTTTTAGGTTTACCAATCGCTTTGTTATTGTGCCAAACAATAGTGTCACTTGTTACTAATATATCTTTAGGCTTTAAATCATTACGTAAAGATTGCGCTTTAAGTTGCGCTAAATAATCTGTGATTTCTGATTTTGTTAATTCATTAGGGTAAATCTCTTCTACAGGTTTTAAACGTATTTCAAAATTTAAACCTAGCATTTTAAAAAACTCATGCCGTCTTGGCGAGCCCGAAGCTAAAATTAAATGGTATTCTTTTAATAAATCGTTTAGCATTAATTAAGAAGAATAAATTGATATAATAATATGGATAACATACCTGTAAGCATTACAAATTTTAAAATTGAGCTTGTAAAATGGTAGTCCTTTTTACTTTCTGCGGTATATAATTTTATGGTAACATAAATTAATGGTGCAATTACAAAAATTAAAAAATAGCCGACAGCAACTAATTGCTTAAATAGGTTATTGACGACATAAAAAATAATACAAATAATAGGAATAACGGATAGTATAAATACAATTTTATTAGCACGTTCTCTTCCTAAAATAATAGGTAAACTTTGCACGCCTATTTTATAATCTCCATCAACGTCTTCAATACTTTTAATCAATTCGCGAAGTAAATTAATCATAAAAGCAAATACCGCATAATCTAAAATAAGTTTAAAAAAGAACACTTGAATATCTCTGTTGTTATCCGAAATAACAGGTAATATATCAAAAACACCAACAATAATTATACTTAAAGCTACGATTAAGGAAATAACAATATTGCCAACTAAAAGTATAGATTTTAAGTAGGTAGAGTAGATGTACAATAATCCTGATACAATAATAAAAATGGCAAAAAAGTTGGTTTGCTCAACTGAGTAGGATAAAATATAACCAAGTACAACACCAATGACATTAAGAACAATGAATAGGTTAGTGGCTAGTTTTTCGGAAATATAAGTATCAATAATAACACGGTCAGGCTTATTTATTTTATCAGCTTCAACATCTTGTATGTCATTAATAATATATCCAGCAGCTGCAATACATAGTGTGGCTAATACTAGAACTAAAAACCCTAAAGGCTGTAATGTGGTTTGTACACCATAACTATCTTGAAAAGGATTGAGAAGTGCATATTTAATTAGACATTGTACTAATGCTATAAGCACTAGGTTTTTCCAACGAATAAGATTTAAAAAGTGCATTGAGGTTATTTGATTATTAAATATGTAAAAAAGAGAAGTATTATAAAAGCAACTAAAGTTATGTAAATAGCTTCCATGTTCTTAGCACGTCTATCTTTACGAATATCTCTTTTGATTTTCTGCTTTTCTTCTTGAGTTAAATCAGAACTATTAAAGTCAAGTTTATAATTAAGCTGAGTTTGTTTGTTTAATCGTTCTCTATTTTTTGAAAATGTATGTTTAGAATTTTGATTGAAATTACTTTGATTATTTCCAAATCCAATATATCCAAACCCTGTACTATGCCGACGTCGTTTTCTAATAATTAATCGTATTTAGCGTCAAAATTACCATTCCATTTGCCTTGCACTTTTAAAACTTGCTCTATAACATCTCTAACAGCGCCTTTACCACCATTTTTATGCGAAATGTATTTAGAAATCGCTTTAATTTCTGGCACAGCATCTTGAGGGCAACATGGTAGCGCAACTAGTTGCATAACAGGAAAGTCAGGTATATCATCTCCCATATATAAGGTTTGTTCTTTTGAGATTTCTTTTTTATTGAAGTAATCATTAAGCTGTTCAATTTTATTGTGAGATCCTAAGTAAATATCTTTAATCCCTAATCCGCTTAAACGCTTGCGAACACCTTCATTAGAGCCGCCAGAAATAATACAAACATTATAACCAGCATCTACAGCAGTTTTAAGCGCAAAACCATCTTTTATATTCATGGTTCGTAGCATTTCTCCGTCAGTAGTTACTGTAATAGTACTATCAGTAAGTACTCCATCAACATCAAAAACTAGTGTTGTTATAGCGTTAAGGTATTCTTTATAACTTTTATTATCTTTCATCTATAAATTTAAGATTTTCTGGTTGTTGAGCTTGTCGAAACACCATGTGTTTGTTTAATAGAAGCAGTTAATAGCTCGTATATAGCCTTGTGTTGGTCGTTTTCTAATTGTTTTAAATGTCGCTTCAATGTTTTTTTGTCATTGCGTTTTGCAGGTCCTGTTTGCGCCAAATATGGTGACATATCTTCCACTTTTTTTGCCGTTTCTAAAATAAGAGGTTTTAATATATCAAAATTAATATTTTTTGCATCACTAATTTCATGGGCAATTCTATACAACTGATTAGTGAAGTTATTTACAAAAACAGCAGATAAATGTAAGATTTGGCGTTGTTCGGTATTAATTTTATATACAGGACTGCCGATAGCTTCTGCTGCGGATTTTAAAATAGAACGGTGTTCACGTTCTTCAGCTTCAATACATATTGGCACATTACTAAAATCAATTTCAGCAGTTTTAGAGAAGGTCTGTAATGGATAAAATACACCACGTTTGTTTCTCTTATCTAAATCGTGAATATTGACACTTCCAGAAGTATGTACAACAAATTTATCAGAGAAAGGTAACATTTTAGATAATTTAGAAATGCTATCATCACTGACCGCTAAAATATAAATATCTGCTTCTTTGAGTTTATCTAAACTATCGATAACTTCAGTTTCGTTTTGGTAAGATTTAATCGCATCAAAAGATCGATTATACCATTGCGTAACCGTTATAGATTTGGCTTTAGAAAAAGCCTTGTATAAATGAGAAGCTACATTACCTGCACCTAGTAAAACGATAGAAATCATAATGCTAAAATACTAAGAAATGTGCCACAAGAAAAATAGAAGGTCATCTAAAATAACACAATACAAGATTTTAAAATTATATCTTTAGGGACATGAAAAAGAAAGATATTAAAACCAGAGATCATGTGTTTTTATTAGTGTCTTCGTTTTATGCTAAAGTTCGCGATAATGAGGTTCTTGGTCCTTTTTTTAATGATACAATTAAAGATTGGGATACGCATTTACAGCATTTAACCACGTTTTGGGAATCGAGTTTATTTTTAAAAACAAAATATACTGGCAATCCTCTAGAAGTACATGCTAGAGTTGATGTTGCACATAATAATAGCATTACAGAATTGCATTTTGGTATTTGGTTAAATCTATGGTATCAAACTATAGAAGAATTGTTTGAAGGAGATTATGCAGAAAATGCAAAACGGCGCGCTCGTAAAATGGGTACATTTTTATATTTAAAGATTTTTGAGGCTAGAAATAAATAGGGTTTGTCGAGGTTCTTTATAAATTTGTGTTTTTCAAACCAAAACCAAAACACATGAAACTACTCAAAGAATTTAAAGAATTCGCAGTAAAAGGTAATATGATAGATATGGCCATAGGTATTATTATTGGTGCTGCATTTAACAAAGTTATAGATGTCTTAGCTAAACAGGTAATATTGCCGCCATTGTCATTATTAACGGGTAAAGACACGTTTCAAAATCAAAAATTAATACTGAGAGATGAAGTAGTAGATGCTTCAGGAATTGTATCTATTGAAGAAGTTGCTGTAGCTTATGGTGCATTATTAGAAGTGTTTTTCGACTTTTTAATCATAGGGTTTACCATTTTTGTTGTTGTAAAATTCATGAATCGATTAAAACGTAAAGCTCAAGATACAGAAGATAAAACTGTAGCAACACCAAAAGATATTCAACTGCTTTCAGATCTCAAAAGCTTAATGGAAGAGCAGAATAATTTACTAAAATCTAACTTGAATAATTAGTTGCCTTTAGCGTTAATCCGTATTCAAAGTTTAACAACTTTTAAGCTAGAGTTTTGATATTAAAAATGTTTAAAAAGCCTTATCTTTGACGCGCTATAAAATAAGCCTCCTGCTATGCAAAAGAAAATTGCTAATTTCCTGTTTTCTACTCGACTTACTGCCGTATTATTTATTGTTTTTGCCGCCGCTATGGCTACAGGAACACTTCTCGACAGAAATATGGATACTTCTCCAACTCCTTATACTAGAAATTTAATTTATAACGCGTGGTGGTTTGAAGCTATTATGGTGTTTTTTGTAATTAATTTTGTAGGAAATATTTTTAGATTTCGATTATTTCGTAAAGAAAAGTGGGCAACGTTAACGCTTCATTTGGCATTTATATTTATTTTATTAGGTGCATTTGTTACACGTTATATTGGTTATGAAGGTGTAATGTCTATTAGAGAAGGAGCTACAGAAAGCACGATGCTTTCTTATAAAACATATATAAAAGGCCGTATTCTTGGAGATTACAAAGTCAAAGGGCAATTACAACAATATAACATAGAAGAAGAAGTTGATTTCTCTCCACGATTGACTAATAGATTTCAAGAAGATTACACCTATGGAGAGATTCCTGTGCGAATAAAATTGCGGGAGTTTGTACCTGGGGCAGAAAAAGATATTATACCTAACGATACAGGTGAAGCTTATTTAAAAATCGTTGAAGCGGGCAATGGTCAACCTCATAACCATTTTATTAAAGATGGTGAAGAACAAAATATTCATAATATCCTTATTACTTTAAATAAGCATATAGATGGAGCTATTAACATTATAAATAACGAAGATGGTTTATTTATAAATTCTCCTTTTGAAGGAGACTATCTAACGATGGCCACTCAAGCACAAGGCAAGTTAATAAAAGATAGTTTACAGCCTTTAGCATTGCGGTCTCGTTATATTATACAAAACATGCAAATGGTTTTTCCTAAACCTGTAGTTAAAGGCGATTTTGGTATTGTAAAAAAACCTGAAATATTAAAAGGTGATGAAGACGGATTGGTAATAGATGTTACGGCAAACGGAGAAACAAAAACATTAAACCTTATAGGTGGACCAGGAAGTTATAATGGTTTTGAAGAAGTTGAAGTAGGAGGTCTTGAGGTTGCATTAACGTATGGAGCAAAAATTATACAATTACCGTTTCAAATAAAACTTAATGATTTTATAGCCGAACGTTATGCAGGTACAGAAAATAGTTATTCTTCTTTTGAAAGTCGTGTAACAGTTATGGATAGAAGCACCGATCCTTTTGATACAAGAATCTATATGAATAATGTATTAGACCATCATGGTTATCGTTTTTTTCAATTTAAGTTTGACCCTGATGAAAAAGGAACCATACTTTCGGTAAACCACGACATGTGGGGCACTTACATTACCTATTTTGGATATTTGTTATTATACTTTGGACTAATGGCTATAATGTTTGCTAAGCATACGCGTTTTGACGATTTACGAAAACAGCTTACTAAACTAAAGACTAAGAAGGCAAAATTACTATCAACGATTCTACTACTAATAAGTTTTGGGAGTTTTGCACAACAATCTCAACCTAGCGCACTTAATCATACTTCTGAGTTAACCCAAGCTCAGATAGATTCTATTTTAGAAGTCAATATTACACCAAAAGAGCACGCAGATAAGTTTGGAGAAGTGGTAGTGCAAGATATTAGTGGACGTATGATGCCAATGAACACCTTCGCTTCAGAAGTTTTACGTAAGTTAACTAAACGAGAAACCTATGGAGATTATGACGCCAATCAAGTATTACTTTCTATGCAATCAAGTCCGCAGTTGTGGGCTAATCTTCCACTAATTTATCTTGCTTTAAAGAAAGGTGATTCTATACGTAATATCATTGGTGTCGATAAGTCAGAAAAGTATATTCGTTTTGTAGATTTCTTTACAGATCGCGGAGAATACAAAATTGCTCCTTATTTAGAAGATGCTTATAGTGCTACTATACCTAGCGGTATACAAAAAGAATTTAAAGAGACGCATAATAGGGTTAATTTAATATTAAGCCTTATCGACGGAGAACCTTTACGTGTTTTTCCAATTCCAGATGATGAGAATAATAAGTGGATTTCATCGTATGATTTTAGAAAAGATAATTATCGGGCGAGCATTAAAGACTCATTATACGGTAACTTTATAAACAATGGCTTAAATGCCTATTTTCAGGTTTTAAATCTAGCTAAAAAGAATGGAGATTTTTCTTCTGCAGAATCCTTATTAGATGGTATTCGTCAAACTCAAGAAAAATATGGAGCTAATGTCGTATTATCAAAAAAGAAAATTCAAACTGAAATCACTTATAATAAATACGATATTTTCAAGAAATTATTTAGTTGGTATATGTATGCATCAACAGTCTTGTTTGTGTTGATTATTATACAGATTTTTAAATACAGAAGTAAACATATAGTAAGTGCAATTAAAATACTCGTTGGTGTAATTGTACTATTATTTTTATTTCATACAGCTGGCTTAATAGTGCGTTGGTATATTTCTGGTCATGCACCTTGGAGTGACGCCTATGAGTCTATGATATACGTGGCTTGGTCATTAATGCTATTTGGTTTGCTTTTGGCTTACAATAGAAATAGAGACAAAGTAGTAGAAGGCAAAGATACACGTTCTAAGATCACGTTTATAATTCCTTTTTACGGCTTGTTTAAACAAAAATCTTCAGATTTAACTGTAGCGGCAGCTGCTTTTGTGACTTCAATGATTTTAATGATAGCGCATTGGAACTGGATGGATCCTGCAATAGCAAATCTACAACCTGTATTACAAGGCTATTGGTTAATGATTCATGTCTCAGTGATTGTTGGTAGTTATGGGCCTTTAGCTTTAGGAATGATTTTAGGGGTTGTAGCATTATTACTTATGATATTAACCAATTCCTCTAATAAAGAACGAATGCTTCTTAATATTAAAGAGATTACTATTATTAATGAGTTGGCTTTAACGGTTGGTTTAGTGATGTTAACTATCGGAAACTTCTTAGGAGGTATGTGGGCCAATGAAAGTTGGGGTCGCTATTGGGGTTGGGATCCTAAAGAGACTTGGGCTTTAATAAGTATTATGATCTATGCATTTGTCATCCACATGCGCTTAATTCCTGGACTTCGTGGTCGTTGGTTCTATAGTCTAATGTCTATATTAGCTTTTGGTAGTATATTAATGACTTACTTTGGAGTTAATTTCTATTTATCAGGTTTACATTCTTATGCCACTGGAGATCAAATATTAAGTTTTCAGTTTATAGCAATAACATTAGGTATTATAGCCATATTAGCATTTCTTGCTTATAGAAAGCATCTTTTGTATTATAAGAAATAGATACAAGATGTTGTAGTAACAACGACTTACAAATTTTATTTTTTAAATATTTTAAATCGCTTTTGTAGACATCTTTTACGTATTAAAAGTTAGTGTTATGCAGTTGTAACTATGGGGACATAGAATCAGTAGTTACATTACCAATAGCTTACCTGAAGGCATTAACATTTAATCTTGGGTCATTAGGTGTTTTTATTGCTATAACACTAGCACAGATATTAATTGCATTAATTGGAGTTTTTTGGTTTAAAAAAGGATATTGGAAATCTGTTAAAGTATAAATAATATTGCCTGCTTTTTTATACATTTAATGCATAGAAATAATACACGTATGTCAAAGCAAAAAAAAGGACTTAATACTATATGTACTCATGTCGGTGAAATAAAAGACAAACAGTTTAAAGGAGCGGTATCTCCAATGTTTTTAAGTTCATCATATGAGTTTTTAGATGTAGATGTAAAGCGTTATCCACGCTACTTTAATACACCTAATCAAGAATATTTATCTAAAAAAATAGCAGCATTAGAGCATACCGAAGCTGCAATGATATTTGGCTCAGGAATGGCAGCGATAAGTACAATGTTCTTAGCGTTTTTGCAAAAAGGAGATCATTTAGTAGTACAGAATACATTGTATGGTGGCACTGTAAATTTTATACAAGAAGAATTTCCTAAGTATGGTATAGAGTACACATTTACTAATGGCTATAGCGTTGAAGATTTTGAATCTGCTATTCAATCGAATACAAAGCTTATTCATATAGAGACGCCTTCAAATCCATTAATGACTGTTACTGATATAAGAGGCATTTCTAAATTAGCGAAATCAAAATCAATATTAACTTCTATAGATAACACATTTGCATCGCCTGTTAATCAAAATCCAATAGATTTGGGTATAGATATGGTAATGCATTCTGCAACCAAGTATTTTGGCGGTCATAGCGATATATGCGCTGGCGCAGTAGCTAGTACACGCGAACATATGGAGCGTATATGGAATGTGGGTAAAAATCTGGGTGGCAGTCTTAGTGATATGACGGTTTGGTTATTAGAGCGTAGTATGAAAACACTAGGATTGCGTGTTAAAACACAAACTAAAAATGCAATGAAGTTGGCAAAATGGTTAGAGAAACATCCTAAGATAAGTAAGGTTTATTATCCAGGATTAAAAACACACCCAGAACATCAACTAGCAAAATCTCAAATGCATGGTTTTGGAGCCATGCTGTCTTTTGAATTGACCAAAGATTTAGACGCATATAAGTTTCAAAAGAATTTAAAGCTTATAAAATCGTCAATGAGTCTAGCAGGTATAGAAAGTACTGTAATATCTCCGCACTTAACATCACATGCATTATTAACAGAAGCTGAAAGACAAGCTGTTGGTATCAGTGATCAATTAATACGTTTTTCTGTAGGTATAGAAGAAGTGAAAGATTTAAAAAGAGATATAAATAAAACAATAAACAAGCTACTTAAAAAGCAAGAAATGGCAGTATAAATGCCAATAAAGCATTTTATCTCATACCTAATATTTTTTTAGGATTAACAACAATAAAAACAACAAATGAAATTAGATATTTTATGCATAGCAGCGCATCCAGATGATGTAGAATTGGCATGTTCGGGCACTGTGGCAAAAGAAGTTGCTAATGGCAAAAAAGTAGGAGTAATAGATTTAACTCGTGGCGAATTAGGTACTCGCGGTAGTGCAGAAATTAGAGATGAAGAAGCTGCTGTTGCAGCTAAGATTTTAGGATTAACAATAAGAGAAAATATGCGTTTTGCAGATGGTTTTTTTGTTAATGATAAAATACATCAAATGGCTTTGATTAAAAAAATAAGACAATATCAACCAGAGATTGTTATCTGTAATACAATAGATGATCGGCATATAGATCATGCAAAAGGAAGCCAGTTAGCAAGTGATGCGTGTTTTTTAAGTGGACTTATAAAAATAGAAACTGAATTAGATGGAGAAAATCAAGCTCCATGGAGGCCAAAACAAGTGTATCATTCCATTCAATGGAAAAATGTTGAGCCTGATTTTGTAGTTGATATTTCAGATTTTATTGATAAAAAACTAGATTCTGTAAGAGCTTATCAAACTCAATTTTTTAACCCTAAATATGAGGGTGAGCCAGATACACCAATATCTAGCAAAAATTTCACTGAGAGTATCGAGTATAGAGCAAAAGATTTAGGACGTTTAGTTGGTGTAGAATACGCTGAAGGTTTTACAGTTGAGCGTTATCCGGCTGTAGATAGTCTGTTTGATTTAAAATAAGTTTAGAAAAGACTTTGTGGAAAATAGGAAATAATTTACATTTGCACACCTAATTAAAATGGTGGTTGTAGCTCAGTTGGTTAGAGCGTCGGTTTGTGGTACCGAAAGTCGCCGGTTCGAGCCCGGTCTTCCACCCCAAGACGATTGACATAGTCAATATCTTGGTGCAGATCATAGCATCTGTACCATAAAATTCAAAAAAACCTGTCTAATTATTGACAGGTTTTTTTGTTTTCTTATATTTAAGCATGAGGTGTTTTGTTTATATTATATATTCTGAGTCAAGAAAAAAGTATTACAAAGGCATAACCAATAATTTCAATAAGAGACTAAAGGAGCATAATTCAGAATCTAATTCAGGATATACATCTTCGGGAAAACCTTGGATAAAGATACTTGTTATAGAAAAACCTAATAGGTTAGAAGCAATCATTTTAGAAAGAAAATTAAAAAATTTGAATAAAGAACGTTTAGAAATTTTTATAAAAAACATTTATATAAAAAAGAAAAAACCTTTCTAACCAAGTTAGAAAGGTTTTGCATAATAAGTAAATAAAAATTACTATTCTTTTTTAGCTTTATCAGCTATAATACGTTGATCTCTATTGGCAAGTTCCCATGCTGTATGGAAGACTAAACGCGCTCTGTCTTGTAATAAATCGTATTCAATTTTATCTGGTGTATCACTTGGTCTGTGGTAATCATCATGTGTACCATTAAAATAGAAAATTACAGGAATATCGTTTTTTGCAAAACTCCAATGGTCAGATCTGTAATAAATACGATCCGGATGATTCTCGTCATTATATGTATAATCTAATTCCATATTCATATACTTAGAATTAGCAGCTTCAGAGATATTGTGTAGCTCAGTACTTAATTTATCAGAACCAATTAAATATACATAGTTGCGATTGTCACTTTTACGCTTAGGGTCAATACGTCCAATCATATCAATATTTAAATCTACAACCGTATTTTTTAGTGGTAATATAGGGTCTTCATCAGCGTAATATTTAGATCCTAAAAGCCCTTTTTCTTCACCTGTTACGTGTAAAAATAAGATAGAACGTTTTGGACCATGACCTGCTTTTTCTGCCAGTTTAAAAGCTTGAGCAATTTCTAATACTGCTACAGTACCAGAGCCATCGTCATCAGCTCCATTGTAAATTTCACCATCTTTAATCCCTTCGTGGTCTAAGTGCGCAGAAATAACAACTATTTCATCTGGTTTTTCAGAACCTTTTATAAAAGCAACAACATTTTCAGAGGTTACAGATTCAGTTTTGTTCTCCGCTGTTAAATTAAATTTAGCGTTTAAGGTTTTAGGCTTATCATCATCCATTAAAGATGCATGCATAGTTTTTCCTAAAGCTTCATTAATCATTAGCATAGAGATGCCTTTTTCATTACTTTTAATAGATAACCCGCTAGGAGTACCTGCTTCTGCACGTCTTTTGTAGAATTGTGCATAACGACCAAATAAACTATTATCCATAAGCATTACTAAAGATGCTCCTCTTTTTTCTGCAGCATCTCTTTTAGAAGCTATGGATTGGCGTCCGTTAGTCCATTTTGTAGCATCGGTTTTTCCAGAAGTAATATAGTTGCCAGAAGCATCTTTTGGCTCGCCAGCTTTAATTAAAACAATTTTTCCTGTTACATCGATGTTATTATAATCCGAGTAGTTCTCATCATCTATACCATAACCAGCATATATAACATCGCTATCCGATATATTTAAGTTTTCAGAAATTCTTAAAACAATATGATCTTCAAAACTTTTAAAAGACGTTCCGTTGACACTAATTTTAGCTTCTGAAATTTTTTGTTTTTCTAATGGTACTTCTTGGAAGTAATCATCTTTAGAAATAGGAGATGAAATACCCATTGCTTGGTATTTAGACTTTAGGTATTCTACAGCTAATTTCTGACCTTTTTCGCCAGTTTCTCTGCCTTCAAATTCATCAGAGGCATATTTGTAAAGTAGCTCTTTTAATTCGTCTGAAGTAATAGAACTTGCGTAATCTGCAGAATCTGCTTTAGGAGCATCTTTTTTTGAAGCACCACAGCCAAATACAAGCACTGCAATCCCCAAAATAGGTAATAATCTTTTCATTATTAATTAAAATTAAGTTTAGATGATGGAAGAACACAAAATAATGTGTTTCTTTTAAAGGCTTAAAAGTACGGAAAATAATAAAGATTTAAATGCTTAAAACTTATGCTTTAACAGAATTTAACATCAAAGAATTTCGTTGCTCATGGTCTTTTCTGCATTGGCAATATACCAAGCGGTAGCAAAAATTAAATCGGTACGTTTCTTTAATAAAGGAAAGTTAATTTTGTCTGCTGTATCCGTTGATTTATGATAATCTTCATGCTCACCATTAAAGAAAAACACTACAGGTATGCCTTGTAATGCAAAGTTGTAATGGTCAGAGCGAGTGTAGTAGCTGTTAACATCATTTTCTGCATTATACGTATAATCAAGTTCTAGATTTGTAAATGCATCGTTAGCTGCATTAGTAACAAAATCGAGCTCAGTACTTATACGATTAGAGCCTATAAGGTAAATATAATTTTCATTATCTATATGCTTTTTATCGACTCGTCCAATCATATCAGTATTAAGATTGGCTACGGTATTTTCTATAGGAAATACGGGGTTTTTAGTATAGTAATACGACCCAACTAAACCAACCTCTTCAGCAGTAACATTTAAAAATACCACACTTCGTTTTGGTCGATATCCATTAGCCGCAGCTTTACCAAAAGCTTCAGCCATTTCTAGTAACGCAGCTGTGCCAGAAGCATTATCATCTGCACCGTAATGTATTTCACCATCAATAACACCTTCATGATCAGAATGTGCAGATATAATTATGTATTCATCCGGAAACTCAGCACCTTCTATATAGGCTATTATGTTTTGAGAATCTGCTTTTACATCTTCAGGTAATTCGGATTTAGAAATGGTTTGATAATAATTAGAATACGATTTAGGTGCTTTTAAATTATAAGATTTATAATTAGACCTAATATAATCACAGACTTGGTTATGACCTTCTTCGCCAGTCATACGGCCATTATATTTATCTGAAGCAATTTCGTATACATGCGTTTTTAGATCATCGGTAGTAATAGTATTCATGTAAGTTTTTACAACGGCTTTATCTTCAAAAACTATAGATTCTTTAAGGTTTTTCACTTTTTCGCTATGACGAATTGTAGCACAAGAGCCAACAAGGAGTAGAGCAGAAGCAATATAAAATTTCATGAAGTCATTTTTTCCGAAAACAAAAGTAAATTAAATAATGTAAGAAATTACAAACTTTAAAATTAAAGTTTTGTCTTTTAAACAATTACTCATCAATTTCTAAGCCTTCTAAAAGCTCAATGGAGTCTTCTTCAGACTTTTCTTCGCGTTGTTCTAATTCTTCAATATCCCCAACTTCAGCTGTCGTAAAAATAACTTTATATACAGTAACCGATAATGAAATGATAACTAGTAAAAAAAGGTATTGGGTGATTTTTGTTTTTGAACCTTGTTTTTTCGATAAATAAAAGAGCGCGCCACCACAGACAAGTGCAATAATAATAGGAAATATAGCGAGTCTAAACAAAGGTGTTACCGCTAAAATCACTGAAATAATAGCAGAAATAAAACCTAGAATAATAATCAGTTTTTTCATAATGCTTAATGTTTTAATCCGGAAGCAGATGCAATTTTTAGCTCACCATTACCAACAGGGATTTTAAATTTTGCTAAAACAGGAATTTTATTAGCATCTGCGGTTAACCATAATAGGTTAGAATTACTGTCTTTTAATGCATTAGAACCTTTAATGGATTTATTTACAGATACTGCTAATTTATAGCATTCTTTTCTTCCTAACTTTGTAGAAATGCTTTCTTTTCCAATATATTTTAATGAAATAGTTGTTTCTTCATTATCAAAAAGCACTGTGAATTTTTGAGTGTCTCCAGGCGAAGCCTTATCGATATCTAGGTTTCTAATATTATAAAGTGTAGCTACAATATCTTTAGTTGAACCTCCAATATTTAGAGTGTTTTTTTCTTCCCAAAATTCTCCTTTACTATTTTTTTTGCGTTTTAGGCTTTTAACGGTTTTAGATTTTGGGCTATATGTGTATTGCATAAATTTATAATAGCCACCTTCATCAATATCTCTTTTATATAAATATGGAGTTAGTGTTTTTGGACTTACATAACTTTCATAAAGATCTCTAACTTTAAAAAAACCATCAAAACTACTAAATGTAGCAGCTGAGCATTTAAGACGCATTAAAGTACTTTTAGAAGTCTTTACTTCACTGGTTTCCATAGTTACTTTTGCAATATCGGTTAATAGTCCTGAAATGTTGTAAGACGCTGTAAATACTAGTTTCTCTCCAGGTGCTATTGTTTTATTTTGAGAGTTGATAGAGATACTAAAAAGTAATACAATAAAAAATATACTTTGTTTCATTGATTGCATGTTTTGTTAATAACGATTAATTAATCATTTATTGTGCCGAAAATACAATCCTTAATAAAAGCAAGCAATTTTTTAAAGAAAAACTAATACTAAAAAATTAGAAAAAAGCTTTGGCTAAAGCGAAAAGGATTTTATATTTGCACCCGCATTCAGGGGCGACCTTGATACGGCACTCAAGGAGAAATGGCAGAGTGGTCGAATGCGGCAGTCTTGAAAACTGTTGAGGGTCACACCTCCGGGGGTTCGAATCCCTCTTTCTCCGCCAAGATTTATTCAAAATCGACGAAAGTCCTGTAAACTCAATGTTTACGGGACTTTTTAGTTTCTACAAAATAGTAAAATATCTATTAAAAAGCATTCTGTTGGTGACCTATTAGGTGACCTTTTTATAACCTTAATTAGGTCACCTAATTGTTTATAACTGTTTATAAATCAGTAAGATAAATCAATTAAAAGACCTCAGTTTTTTGTAAATTAATGTATAATTAAAGGTCACCAGAATGAACAAAACATTTGGATTATTATTCTACTTAAAAAAGAGTAAAGTAGATGCACAGGGCAAATGCCCTATTTACCTACGTATTACCATAGATGGTAAGCGTACAGAGATTAGTACAAAACGCACCATTGAGATTGAGAAATGGAGCGTTGAAGCCAATAAAGCTATTGGAAGAACAGAAGATATACGAGAACTAAATGCCTATTTAGATTCACTTACTACAAAAGTATATCAAAGCCAAAGAGACTTAATTCAAGATAATAAAGAGGTTACAACCGAAACCCTTAAAAACAAGTTTTTAGGCGTTGAGGAAAAACAACGAACACTCATAACCATCTTTAAAAATCACAACAAGCAAGTTGAAAAATTAGTGGGTCGAGAGTTTTCGGCAGGAACTTTAGAGCGTTATAAAACAGTATGTAAGCATCTGCAAGAGTTTATGCAAAATCAGTATAAAGTAAGTGATATTCCTGTAAACAGAATAGACCACAAGTATATTACAGATTTTGAGTTCTATTTAAAAACCGTTAGAAACTGCGGACATAACAGTACAATCAAGTACATCAAGAATTTTAAAAAAATAGTACGTCTTGCAATAGCCAATGATTGGATTAAAAAAGACCCATTTCTAAATTATAAAGTGCGTTTAAAAGAAGTAGAACGCCAATTCCTTTCTGAAGAAGAAATACAAACAATGCTCGAAAAAGAATTACATACCAATCGTTTAGAGCAAGTAAGAGATATTTTTATATTCTGTTGTTTTACAGGTTTAGCATATAGCGACGTTAAGAAGCTATCAAAAGACAATTTGGTATTTGGTATTGATGGCGATAAGTGGATAAAGACAAAGCGTACTAAAACCGATACACGCAGTAATATTCCACTACTTCCAACCGCATTAGAGATTATAAAAAAATACGAGAATCATCCAGAAGCTGTTACAAAAGATGTATTACTTCCTGTTTTGAGCAATCAAAAGTCTAATGCTTATTTAAAAGAGATAGCAGACTTGTGTGGTATCAATAAAAACTTAACCACCCATTTAGCTCGTCATACGTTTGCAACTACTGTAACATTGTCTAATGGTGTGCCAATGGAATCCGTAAGTAAAATGTTAGGTCATAAATCACTAAAAACGACACAGCATTATGCTAAAATATTGGATAGAAAAGTAAGCGATGATATGGCAATTTTAAAACAAAAGTTTGTAGATAAAAACACTCGACCAAATACCAATAAAATAGCCCAATAACAATTTAATCTAAAAACAGAGATTTATACGTGAAACTGCCTGTAATACATATAGTTTCTTGTTAAAAAGTTCACCTATTTCGTTAATAACTGTCAATAACTTTTCATTTAAAAAAAGTGATTTTGGCGTATATTGTATGTTAGAAATCAGGTAGTTAATACCTATTAATATTTTTTATATAGAATGACATTTGAAGTAATTACAAAGGATGATTTAAAGACTCTAAAACAGGAAATCATTACAGAATTTAAGACAATTTTAGGAAGCCAAAACGAGCAAAAAAAGTGGTTAAAATCAGCAGACGTGCGTGAACTATTAAATATTTCAGCAGGCACGTTGCAGAACTTACGAATCAACGGAACATTACCTTATACCAAAATGGGTAAAACGATGTACTATGAGTATGATGATGTAATCGGAATTTTAATCCAAAATAAAAGCGCATAATAACTGCCCAAAATATTGTCTTGAACAAACAAAGGTGTTTTTAATGGTTAGACCTTAACTCAAACGACATACGAACTTACAGCATGAGGCGAGATGCAACTGCTGGTTTGTAGTACAGTACTCGAAGTTAGTGAAAGTGGGCAATGATTGCCGATGCTAATACACCTCAATTTTCGCAGAAGCAAAATTACGAGAGAGCATCCGCCACAAAAACCGTCAACCCACGCCAAAAAATGCATGTATTTACTCATTATGAGTTTTGTCGATAGCTAACGCCGATGCATAGCGGAAAAACGAGTGCTAAAACGAGCGGTTTGTGCGACCCTCTTGCTTATTTGTGTTATATTTTTAGTAGAAAAAGTGATATTTATCTACTATAATAAATATATGCATAGGTATAAGGGTTTTTATGGGTATAAGTCATCTATATTAATATTCAGATGTGTCAATTGGCTCGTGGACGTTGGTATATAATATGTGCATATTGAGGTAGCGTATAAAAAAATCATAATGTGAGTAAGCAGTAATAATAAAAATAATTCAGTAGGTCAGATGCAGAAATTAAAAAAGAAGGATAAGCATCCTTTAGCAATTAACATATTAAAACTAAACCGATACAATTACGACTTCTTCAATTGTGAAGAGGTTGTTTTTTTCGAGTATATAGTAGTTAAAGGAATGGCTTTTAAAAAACAAAAAGAGTTCTATCATAGTTCAGAAACTATCAGACAAGAAACAGGCATTAAAAAGCACTCTTTAAATTCTATAATTAGAAGATTTACAGACCTTGGTATTATATCAACAGAAATTAAAGGGATGCCAAGAGTAAAGTTTTTTACTGTTCACTACCCGAAAATAGTCGATTTAATACCTAAAATATATCAGTTGTCTAATAACGGTCAACTATCTTCCGATTTTAGTAAACATTTGTCTGATTTCTTTATTCCTTTAGTTGACAACTACCTACAAAAGAATAATATAAAGAATAATAATGAAGAAATAAATAAAAAAGAAAAATATAACAACGAATCTGAAGGGGAAGATGTTCTCTCTTTTTTTAATGATTATTTATCTTCTCTTAAATATCAAAAAAATATTTCACCAACGGCGCTGAAATTTAATGACATTGATTTATTCCGTGCTTTAAAAAATTATGAAATTGAATTTCTTTGCGAATATCTCGAAAAGTATTTTGAAGAAGAAAACAAACCGTCTTTAAATAAGTTTTTTACATTCGATTCAATAGGAGTTAATAAACTAAAATACATTGAACAAAAAATTGTTGATGAAAATGACTATGTAGACCATTTAATTGATGAGCTACAAAGGCTATATAAATCAAGAATACAAATGCATAATAAAAGTGATTCTCAAAAAAGAGGTAAAAGCGAAAGTAAATTAGTTGTTACAAAGAGGTTAAAAGAACAGGTTAAAAAATCTCTAAAAGTAAAGACTGAATTAGAAATTACTAATGCCTTTTTACCATATATAGACCAAGTACTTAAAGAACAAGTAACTATAAGCAAGATATTACCGTACTTTTTTGCCTTTAAAAATGAAGAGTATGAAATAATAGACAATTATTTAGATTATTACAATATTCATTATGGCTATGAAAAACATTAACTATAACCTTATAAACCCAATGCATTATTGACTTTAAATATTTACTTGGAAATATTCCTAATTACCACAAAAAAGATTTATATTTTTAGGGTTTGTAATAGCATAATAATTAATACCGTTTCAATACATAAATGATTAAAGATATAGAATCAAAAAACGAAGAAGTAACAATTTGTCATAAAGAAATAGCTTTTTTAAAAGAACACTTTCCTTCTTGCTTTAAAGGAGATGGTTCTTTTGATATAGAGCGTTTTAAAGAAGAAATAAATGAAAAGGTAGATATAACCAAAGAAGGTTATGAATTAAAATTTTTAGGTAAAAGCTATGCAAAATTATTAGCATCTTTAGATACTACTACTGTAATTACGCCTAATAAAGAGCATAATGAGTTACCAGAAAATAAGGATAGTGAAAACATCTACATAAGCGGTGATAATTTAGATGGTTTGAAGCATTTATTAAAATCTTATGCAAATGCGGTAAAATGTATTTATATAGACCCACCTTACAATACAGGTAGTGATGGTTTTGTATATAATGATAGTTTTAACTTTACTTCAGAAGATTTACAACATAAATTAAGTGTTGATGAAGATGAAGCACAACGTATTTTAGAACTTACAAAAAGTGATTCAGCATCGCATTCTGCTTGGTTACTATTTATGTATCCTCGTTTACAGTTAGCTAAAGATTTGCTTACTGATGATGGTGTAATTTTTATTTCTATTGATAATAATGAACAATCAAATTTAAAACTACTATGTGATGATATTTTTGGAGAAGAGAATTTTATTGAAATGTTTCTTTGGAATAAAACCTCTACACCGCCATCATTATCAACGAAATCAAGAAAAACTAATGAGTATGTTCTTTGTTATGAAAGATATAGGAGTAGTTTTAAGTATAATGGTGAAAAATTAGATGGTGGTGACCAACCCCTTTTAAATACAGGTAATTCAATAAAACAACTAACGTTTCCTAAAGATAAGATTTACTTTAACCCTAAAGCATTTCCTGATGGTGTTTACAAACCTTATAAACCAGATAGAGTTTCTTTAATTAATGAAATAAAAATAACAAATGGTATTCCTGATAAAGATGTAATATTAGAAGGGCCTTTTAAATGGAATTCATCTAATTTAGAAGATGAGCTAAATTTGGGTACAAGTTTTATTGTAAAATCTGAAATTATTTCAGTTAGGTTTATTAACACTAAAGAGGGTTACAAAAGACCTACGAATTTTATTAAAGACAAAATAATAACCCCATCAATAAATAAAAAGGAGCAAGGCGTTGGTACAAATGAAAATGCAAGTTCTGATTTAAAATCACTTTTTGGCTTTAGTCCTTTTAGTTTTTCGAAGCCTACAAGTTTAATTGAATATTTAATAAATTTTAATGTTGAAAAAGATGATTTTATCTTGGACTTTTTCTCTGGTTCAGCATCAACAGCAAATGCTGTAATTGAACTTAATTCAAAAGACAATGGTAAGAGAAAAGTTATTTCTGTTCAATTACCTGAAAACTTGGAGGATAGCTATTTAAAAGCAACTGCAGATAATAAAAAACAATTAAAACAAATTTTAGAATTTTTAAAATCAATAAATCGTCCTTCTACATTAGATTATATTGGTATAGAACGAATAATAAGGGCTTCTACAAAAATAAAGAAAGAATCAAAAGCTGATATTGACTATGGTTTTAAACACTATATTTTAAATGAACCTAACCAAAATACATTAGATAAATGCGAGAGTTTTGACAAAACAGCATTAATAGCTGATGGTAGTATTTTAGATGATTTTGGGGCAAATACTGTTTTAACTACCTGGCTTAACTATGATGGTTATGGGCTAAATGCTAAATATGGAGAACTAAATTTAAAGGGATATACTGCATACTACTGTAATAAACACTTGTATTTAATAAATCCAGACTTTACCCAAGATACTGTAATGGCTTTATTTGAGTTGTATGAATCTAAAGGTGACTTCAATCCAGAAAACATTATACTATTTGGTTATAGTTTTAATGAATGGTCTGTAACAGAAATGTTAGAAAAGAACTTGAAAATTCTAAATGATAGCGATAAGAATTTAAAAATTAACATCAACGTAAGATATTAGATTTTAAGTATGGAGTTAATATTAAAAAACGGTCTGCCACATCAAGCCAAAGGTGTTAATGCTATTAGTAATGTATTTAAACCAAATAGCTTTCTGTCTAATAAATTGTTTTATACAAATCCACTTTTAGAGTTGGATAAAGATGTATTATTAGAACAAATTAAAGAGGTTCAAACTTCAAATAAAATACATCCAGAATATACAGGTTTAAATACAATAGGTAATTACCTGAATTTAGATATTAAAATGGAAACAGGTACAGGTAAAACGTATGTTTATACCTCTACTATTTTTGAATTACATAAACGCTATAAAATAAATAAGTTTATAGTTGTTGTTCCTACATTACCTATTAAGGCGGGTGCTAAACAATTTTTAAGTGACCCTTATGTAAAAAAACACTTTAAGGATGTTTGTGGTTATAATGCTGAAATTGACTTGCAAGTATTAGAGTCAGTTAAAAAGAAAAAGGGAAAGCAATATTTTCCGAGTGTTGTTAGAGAATTTGTGTCTGGTTCAAGTCAAAATACTAATAAAATACAAGTAATGCTTACTAATATGGCATTACTTACCAATAGTAAAATATTAACCAAAAACGACTATGATTCTGGAGTAGAAGATTTTTTTAAACCAGTAGATGCCATTAAAGCAACATTGCCTTTTGTAATTATTGATGAGCCACATCGTTTTTCTAAACAACAAAAAGCATTTAATTTCATTACAGAACAAATACAGCCACAATGTATCATTAGATATGGTGCTACATTTCCATCGAAAACAATTGGAAGAGGTAAGAACAAAAAGACATTAAAGGATTATCAAAATTTAGTTTATGACTTAAATGCTTGCGATTCTTTTAATCAAAATTTAATAAAAGGAATAGCAAAAGAACATTTTGAGCCCTTATCAAAAAGAGAAGATAAGGTGAAAATAATGAATATTGAGAGTAAGACTTCTGTAAAGTTCAATTACATAAAAAGGGACAGTTCAAATAAATCTTTTTTACTTTCTAAAGGCGATTCATTATCTATTGTTTCAGAACAATTTGAAGGCATTACAATTGATGCAATAGGTAATAATTATTTTGAATTATCTAATGGTCAAACCAAATATCAAGGTGAAGAATTTAGCACAGATATTTATTCATCATCCTACCAAGAGCAAATGCTAAAATTGGCTATAGAACGCCATTTTGAAACAGAACGTATAAATTTTGATAGAAGATTTAAAATTAAAACACTTGCCTTATTTTTTATAGATGATATTTATTCATATCGTAAAAAAGACAATTCAGATAAAGAGGCATATTTAAAGAACACCTTTGAAAGATTATTATTAGAAAAAATTGATGAAGTACTTCCAACATTATCTAAAACTAATGATAAAGAGTATATAAAGTATTTAGAAGCCTCTAAACAAGATATTTCTAATTGTCACGCAGGTTATTTCTCTCAAGATAATAGTGATTCAGATGATGATATTGCAAAGGAAGTTAAAGAAATATTACACGATAAAAAAAGTTTGTTATCAATTAGAACTAATGAAGGAGAAATAAACCCACGACGTTTTTTATTTTCTAAATGGACTTTAAAAGAGGGTTGGGATAATCCTAATGTTTTTACCATTACTAAATTACGTTCAAGTGGTAGTGAAAACAGTAAGTTACAAGAGGTTGGTAGAGGATTACGCTTGCCTGTTGATGAAAATGGTAATAGAATATCCAATGAAGAATTTAAACTTAACTACATCATTGATTTTACAGAGGCCGATTTTGCAGAAAAGTTAGTTAAAGAAATAAATGATGATTTGCCAAAAGGTTTTGTTATTACAGAAGAAAAACTAAATGAAGTTGCTAAAAAGTTATCTATTGAACCAGATGATTTATTTATAGAATTACTAACTAAAAAATATATTGATAGAAAGTATAACATAGTAATTGAAAATACAGGTAAGTTTTTTGAAGAATATCCAGACTTTAGTATTGGTTTAAATGATAATAAAGTTACTGATAGAAATAAAAAAACGGATAGGAAAATTAAAATAAGAGCTTCAGCATATTCTGAATTAAAAGAATTATGGGAAGCTATAAACCAAAAATATGTTATCTATTATGATAATTTAGAAAAAGAAGAGTATCTAAAAAATCAATTAGTAGCAATATTTGAAGATGATGTATTTACAGACGTTGTTCTATCAAGTAAAAGACAAATTGTTGCTACTACTGATGACAATATTATGGGTGCTTATGAGAGTGGAGGCGTTCAATATACAATAGATAAAACAATACCTTATAGTGATTTTTTAAAACGCATTAACAGACAAACTAATCTTCCAATAAAACGAATAAATGAAGCTCTAATTAGTTTTAGTGAGAATAATACGGATACAGAGATTAAAATTAACGAGTTTAGTGTTGCTAATTTTGTATCAAAATTTAGTGATTGGAAAATACAGAATTTAGAAGGACATTTTACATATAAAAAATCCTCATTAAGTTTAAAATCTACTGCGCTTACTTATGCAAATGGCAGTCCTAAAAAAGAGATTACACAAGGTAGAATAGGCACTAAATTTGTTGAAGGTACACCAACAAATAAATACTTATATGATGCCTATACTTATGACTCACCATTAGAAAAGGATAATATTTTAGCAGATATATCTGAAGTTATTGTTTATGGTAAAATACCACGAAGTAGTTTGGCAATACCAACCATTACAGGACAATCATACAGTCCTGATTTTATGTATGTAGTAAAAAAGGTAAATGGTGATAAAACTTTAAATATTATCGTTGAAACTAAAGATGTAGATAATCAATCAACACTTCGTGCAATTGAAGATGCTAAAATTAATTGTGCAAAAGAGTTCTTTAATCAATTAACAATTGATGGTTATACTGTAAAATTTGAAGAACAGATAAGAAATAAAAAGATTAAACAGATAATTGATGAGGTGTTAGTTAATAAATAGTATTATGGAAACAAAAACAATTGAAGAGTTAGGTGTCATATTAGAAAATGTACCAAATGTATTTAATGTTATAATTAATAGAGATGAGTTTGAGATACCTAATAATAAAAAGATATTTCAATTTGCTATAAAAGAAGAAGTGTTAGATGATTCGGATGATATTCTTGTCTATTTGGCTGATTTTGATGATGAAACTCAAACTGTAAAACCACTTTTGGCAATTGCATTTGATTCAGATGGTGTTTTTAGAAAAGATTTATTTGAAGTTTATCCGCCAATTTACCGAAAAAAGAAAAACTCTCTTTTTATAATTCAATAGTTCTTAAATGCACCAACTCACCAAAACAGATTTTAAGTATTATTTAGATTGTCCTGAATCTATATGGTTATTAAAAAATAAACCACAGATATATCCTAAAGGTGAGTTTTCTTTATTTGCAGAGAAATTAATTAAAGAGGGTTATGAGGTTGAAGCCTATGCAAAACAATTATTTCCAAATGGTTTAGACTTACCAGAATATGGCAGTCCTACAGCAACTCAAAACGCATTAACAAATGCGCATAGTGTTTACTTTCAACCATCATTCAATACAACTAAAGACATATTTGCACGTATAGATATATTAGAACGTTTAACAGATGGAAAGTGGCATATCTATGAAGTAAAATCATCTACCTCAATAAAAAAAGATAGAAAGCACAGACAGATAGAAGATGCCTGTTTTCAGAAATATGTACTAACAGAATGTGGTTACGTAGTTTCTAAAGTTTCTATTATTCATTTAAATAAAGAATATATTAAACAAGGTGCTATCGTAGCCAATGAATTATTAGAAATTACAGAGGTTACAGAAGCAGTAGACAGCATATATTCAAGTGTAGTTAATCAAATAAACGCAGGTTCTAATTTTATTAATAAAGAAATTATTAATGAAACAGAATGCTCTTGTATCTATAAAACACGTTCTAATCATTGTGATGCTTTTAACTATTTTAATACAACTATACCAGAATATAGTATTTATGAAATAGGTCGTATTTCAGCAAAAAAAGTAGGTTTATTAGCAGATAATGAGCAATTAGCTATTATTGATATTCCTTTAGATTTTGAGTTAAATGTAAATCAGCAAACCCAAGTAGCATCTGTAAAACAAGAGCAACCTATAATCAATCAGTCTAATATCAAAAGAGAGTTAGATAAATTAAAGTTTCCATTACATTTTATAGATTATGAAACCTATGCAAGTGCTATCCCAAGATTAGATGGTTTAAGTCCACATAAACATTTAACCTTTCAAGTATCTATTCACACACTAACAGAAGACAATACGCTAACGCATTTTGAATATTTATTAGATACAATGCAGATGCCAATAGGTATGTTACAAGCAATGCAAGACTTTACAGGAAGCACAGGAACATTTGTATCGTGGCACGCAAGTTTTGAAATAGGAAGAAATAAAGACTTAATAGAATGGTTGCCACAGTTTACCAATTATCTAACTTACATTAATGAGCATACGTTTGATTTAGAGACGATTTTCAAAAAAGACTACATAGACTATCGTTTTCACGGTTCAAGTTCCATTAAAAAAGTATTGCCAGTTTTATGTCCAGATATAAGCTATTCAGATTTAGATGTTAATAATGGTACTATGGCATTAGATACTTGGGGCAGAATGGTTTTAGACCCAAATTTTAATGAAGATATAGAAGCAACAAGAAAAAATCTTTTAGACTATTGCGAGTTAGATACTTTGGCAATGGTTAAGATATACCAGGTGTTAAAAGAAACTATTAAATAAAGACTTAAAATAAGTAACAAAGTAACTCGTTATAATACTTATAATAAAGAACTTAATTAAGTTACTAATATAGTTTTTGGTATAAATATTGTTTTAAAACAAATAAATTATATAATTTTGCACTATATTTAAGCATAATGGCAATAGCAATTAAATCAATACCAGTATTAAAAGATAAGGCAGCAGTTAACTTTACTTCTAAAGTAGCTGAAAATTCTGCAAAGAAATCTTCTATTGATTTTTCTAAACAATCTTCTATTGCATCAAAGATTTTAGCTAAAGCAAAATTATAATTTGTTGCTTTGGGTTTTCTACTTGATAACTGCACACTTAAACTTTATAATCAAGAATTAATAGATAGTTGTAATCCGTTTGATTGCGACCATCAAGATTTAAATGATTTTTTTACAAATGATGTAGATAATTATTCTTCTGAACTTTTAGGTAAGACGTATTGTTTTACTTTAGATGAAGACCCTACTATTATTGTTTGTGCTTTTACTATTTCTAATGATAGTATTAAAACCACTCATTTACCAAATTCAAGAAAAAAGAAAGTAATTAAAGAAATACCAAGACCAAAACATATGCGTAGTTATCCTGCTGTATTAATTGGTAGGTTAGGTGTTCATAAAGATTACAGAAATATTGAGGGTGAAGAAGAAAGAACTGGTAAACAATTAATGGATTTTATTAAATCTTGGTTTATAGATGGTGCTAATAAAACAGGTTGTAGATTTATTGTAGTTGATTCTTATAATGAAATTGGTCCTCTGAAGTATTATACAAGAAATGAATTTATCCCTTTATTTAGTACAGAAGAACAGGAAAAAGAGTTTACAGGATTACCTTCTGAAGCTGAACTTACAACAAGACTTATGTTTTTTGATTTAATTGTATTGGCAAAAGAGTAATAACAAGTCCCCACAACCCAAAACCCAGTTTTTTCGTACCTCAAAATCCTCTGTCTTTTGTGTTGTTCCGCTCACCTAACAAGTTTAGCGTTTTTTTGTCTTTAAGGTAATAGCATATTACAGCTTTGGTTTTCATAAAATCAAACCAAACTGCAATAAGCTATTCTGTTATTATTCTATCATAAAACCCTAAACTCACCCAAGCTATGTTACATAATACAAGTTATAGTAGCAAAAATCCTTTCAAGGGTTTGCTAACGCAGTATTCTTATATTTTCGTAGCTATAACTGGTATTATGTAAAATATCCACACAGCAACCGCACAAATTTTAACTAAAATTAAACTTGTGGATATTCACGAGTACATTAATTTAAAATAGAAAAGACACGAGCTAAATATCCGCTTATCCAACGCTCACATTGGAACTTCAAAGGAAATGACGTTACCTCATTCAACTGCACAAAATCATCGTTAAAGCCTGTATTGAGCGCAGTCGAAATATCCAAGTATTCCTTACCTCAAATCTTTGTTTGTTTAATGTGTAGTATTTATTGTTTGTTATAGTTTACATTGAACATCAATATCATCATTTAGTTACACGATTGAGATTAATTAGTTGATGTTTCATTTCGTTAACCAAGTAATTAGGATGCTTCTAACACAGTCATTAATCTGTGATTGAGGTATAGTTTTTCTTTACCAACCTTTTCAGAAATTAAAAACCCAGCTTCTTCTAATTCCATTAAATAATTACCAACTGTTTTTGGTGTACCTAATTTGGCATCTATTAAAAACTGTCGTTTCGTATAAGGTAATCTAAATAGTATTTCAACCAATTCTTTAGTATATACTTTAGGTAAAGTCTCTCTAATTTCTTCGGTCATTTGTTCCATTAAATCGGTAACATCTTTTAAACGTTGCAATCCTTTGTTTGCAGTATATTCTACCATTTCAAGCATATAGAGTATCCAGCCTTCCCAATCGTTATTTTCGGTTACTTCACGTAATTTAGTATAGTAATCAGCCTTATTTTTAATGATATATTCACTTAAATAGATAGCTGGAGTATCTAATAATTTTTCAAGTTTTAAATAGAGTAATAACAAAATACGTCCTGTTCTACCATTACCATCACTAAAAGGATGTATCGCTTCAAATTGATAGTGCATTAATGCCATTTTAATTAATGGGTCTACAGCATCTTCACCATTTATAAAGGTTTCAAGATTAGCCATCTTTTCTCTTATCACAGCTTCACCTGTTGGTGGTGTGTAAATCGTTTCGCCATTAGCATTTTTTAAAGCAGTTCCAGGCGTTGTTCTGATACCTGCGGTATTTTTTTTAATGCTTTGTACAATTTCAACGCATAGGTTTGTACTTATAAATGGACGTGTTTCAATTTCCTGTAAGCCATTCCAAAGGGCTTCCTTATAACTTATAACTTCTTTTGTTGCTGGGTTATCAAATTTTTTATCTGCTACTAAAGATTTATACAAATCGTCATTAGTAGTTATTATGTTTTCTATTTCAGAACTTGCTTTAGCCTCTTGTAAATGAATAGTATCTAAAAACAATGTTGGGTTTGGTAAATTGGTAAGCATACCATTAAGTTGTGCTAATGCTCTACTGGCATCAATAGTCTTGCGTAACACTTTAGTGGTTTCTAAAGTTGTTTTAGGTGGTAATAGCGGTAGGCTGTTATAAGGTGTATTTCTATTAAATTTCGCCATTTTAAACAAGGGTAAATATTACTTGCGTTGTCTTAACGAGGGTAAATATACTAAAAATTTACCTTTGTTTAAACAATAAGGGTAATTATTACTCTCGTTAAATAGATAAGAATAAAATAAAAAAGTTAGCAAATATAGGTAGCTCGCTTCAGCCAACGCTCAATACTGTAAAGGTCAAGCCCTACGGGTTTTGAATAAAACTTTTTTAAGAAGCAATCGTAATAGGTTTCAAGATTTTAGAGTAAAAAACTTTTACCCAAAAACCTTGACAGCATCATCCACGCTACCTTTAACATTGGCTATCTTTTTTCTTTTCTTCAAAAAAATTATGGCAAAAGAAAAAGCCCTACAATAAAAATTATAGGACTCTTTCAGCTTCAAAGGTCAGAATGAAACTTTTATGCTACTTCTACGATATTTAAAACGTTATATGCGCCATTTTTAAGCGGATATTGAACACCGTTAATCTCTTGGAAGAACTCAACCAATAAAACGAAAATATCGTTTCCTGTGCCTGTTGGAACACCTGCAGGAGTTAGTGTTTGCGTTGCAGAGGTTGAATCAATCGGAATATTTACAGTTGGACTGTATTCGATGGCGTTATCTGTTGTATCAAAGTCAACTTTTAGAAATGCTGAACTTAAACTTACGTGTGTTGCGCCACTTGGATAAGCAATATCATTCGCAGGAGTTAAATTTGGAATCGTAATTTCACCTGTTGCACCATCTACAGTAAAAGGAGCGAATAAAACAGCACTTAAAATGGCTCTATTATTAAAATCCAAGCCTTTTAATGTGGCTTTACCTTCTGGTGTTGCTAATCCTGTAGCTACATTTCTTTGTCCTCTTACAGATGTTGTATCGAAGTTTTTAATTTGTGTCATTTTTTGAGTAACACGACTTGAAACTCGATTGTCTTTTGCTCTAATCATTAAGTTTCTTACAGATGTTCTCAATAACTTACCAGAAGATGCAGAACTTCCAAATTCTGAACCGTTTTCACGAGTACGTTCAAACGCTGGGTCATTTTGAATACGCTCTTTAGAAACACCGCCTTTAGTTTTTACTAAATAACCCTCTTTTGCTTTGTAAAAAGTTAGATTGTCTAATGTTCCCTCTAACTTAATAATACCTTTTAATTTTGCCATAACTAATACATTTTTTGATGATGAATATCAAATATACGAGCTATTGACTGTCAATGTATTAGAGTGCTTCCGTAGTGTTTATAAGTTGCCAAAACTTCCGTTTTAGTTAGTTTTTTCAATGGGATATTAGTCGTATATTGTATATAAGTGCTTTATAGCAACGGTATAGATAAAGTATAGTTAGAGTATTAATTTTAAATTTAAAGTGAATGAGTAGAATCTGTATTTACCCTAAAGACGTGCAGGTAGTAACAGGAAAGAGTGAGCGTTATGGCAGAACAATAATCAAAGCGATTAAAGAACGCCTTAACAAAGAAGCTCATCAGTTAGTTACTATCGATGAATTTTGCGACTTTATGGGCTTTGAAATCAGTAAAGTACAAGGATTAATCAAGTAAATTCCTTATCTTTACTACAAGGTATAAAGGTGACCTATTAGGTGACCCAACAATGGTACAGGACTGAAATAGTAATAAATAAAGGCACTACGAAAGAGGTTCACTTACCTCTTTCTCCGCAAAAAAATGCTTACCTTTTTTGGTAAGCATTTTTATTTCAACTAAGATTGAGAACGTAAATTTTATTTATTACTATCTTTAAAGTGCGTTTATTAATTATTATACTTTGCCGCACTACAAATCTGATAGAAATTTTACCAATTACGTACATGATGAATTGGCTATACCTATAATTTATAATAATTTAGGTTGGATGGTTAAATCTATAGATGCAGAAAAGCTTCAACAAATAGATATTAATGACGGAATTGATTATGTGTTGACAGATAAATACTCAGGCAATGATATTAAAGTCCAAGAACGTTTTAGAGATAATTATTACCAGAAGTATAATGATGCAACATTGCGTTACCGAAGAGCAACAAATAAGTATGCAGATCGTATAGAATCTGAGTATTATAAAATTCAAGCAGATTATTTGGTGTATGGTATTACTAATGGAAAAAAGTTTAAAGACCAAAGACACACACTTTCAGGTTTTATAAAATGGGTGGTTTTAGATCTAAAGTTTATACAAGAGCAATTTAAAATGGGCAATATTAAAATTGTATCTAGTTCTAAAAAAACCTGTTGGGTAAAAGAGAGCGTTCTTTTTTGTCCCGAAAATTTTAATCCAGATGGGTCTTCTAGTTTTTTACCTTTAGATATTAAGCTAATTGTAAGTTTATGGGGTAATACTCCAATACGTGCTCAAAAAGGATTTTTATAATACGATATAGAAATCACATTCCGTATTTTTGCAAAAAAGAACACAATGAATATCATTGAAAACTTAAAATGGCGCTATGCTACAAAAAAGTTTGATGCTAATAAAACTCTGTCAAAAAAACAATTACAGATTTTAAAAGAAGCATTTAACCTCACAGCAGTATCTTATGGCTTACAAACGTTAAAGTTGGTCGTTATTAAAGATAAAGAAAAACGCGAAGCTTTAGTTGAGTTGTCTTACAATCAACGTCAAGTAGTAGATGCTTCTCATTTATTAATTTTATGTGTGCAAACAGAAATAGATACAGGCGATGTTGAAGAACATTTTGAAACCATAAAATCGATTAGACAGACACCAGATGAAATTTTAGAACCTTTTAAAAATCAATTAAAGTCTACGATAGAAGGTATGCCTATGTCTAAGAAAGAAAATTGGTCAACACACCAAGCTTATATCGCTTTAGGAAATTTAATGACCGTTTGTGCTATGGAGAAGATAGATAGTTGTCCTATGGAAGGCTTTAATTCTGAAGCTTATGATAAAGCGCTAGACCTTAAAGCTCATGGACTAAAGCCTGTATTATTATTACCTGTTGGTTATAGAGCAGAAGATGATATGTTTGCAGATTTTAAAAAGGTTAGAAAATCTATTGAAAAAACAGTAATTGAATTGTAATCTACTGCGGTTTGCACATTCTAAATATTATATTTGCTTTTCCTTTAACACTTATCATTTTTTATTATGCCTGGATTTGAATTGTTTGGAGATGACGAACGCAAAGAAGTTAATGACGTTTTAGATAACGGAGTATTAATGCGTTATGGTTTTGATGGTATGCGAAATGGCCATTGGAAAGCTAAAGCATTAGAGTCTAAACTTAAAAACACATTTCAAAGTCAATATGTACAATTAGTATCTAGTGGTACAGCAGCAGTTTCTGTTGCGTTAGCTTCGGCAGGAGTTGGAGCAGGAGATGAGGTGATTATGCCAACATTTACTTTTGTAGCAAGTTTTGAAGCTATTATGATGCTTGGAGCCATACCAGTATTGGTAGATATAGATAGTACATTGGCTTTAGATCCTAAAGCAGTTGAGTCAGCTATTACCGAGAAAACAAAAGCAGTAATGGTAGTGCAAATGTGTGGTAGTATGGGAGACATGGTGGCACTACAAAATGTTTGTAATAAACATAACTTACTTTTAATAGAAGATGCTTGTCAAGCTATTGGTGGTTTATATAATGGAAAACCTTTAGGTAGTATAGGAGATTTAGGTTGTTTTTCTTTCGATTTTGTTAAAACCATTACCTGTGGTGAAGGTGGCGCTGTTATTACTAATAATGAAACGTATTACACCAATGCCGATCATTATTCAGATCATGGTCATGATCATGTAGGGAACGACCGAGGAGCTGAAACACATCCATTTTTAGGCTATAATTTTAGAATTTCAGAATTACATGCAGCTGTTGGATTAGCACAAGTAAAACGATTGCCAGAGTTTTTAGGCATACAAAAGCGTAATTTTAGTATAATACGTGAAGCACTTTCAGATGTTCCAGAAGTTGAATTTAGAACAGTCCCAGAAGGTGGAGTAGAAAGCTGTGCGTTTTTGAATTTCTTTTTGCCAGATTTAGAATCTGCTCGTAGAGTTTCAAAAGCATTTAAAACTAATGGTATAGATGCATGTTTTCATTATTACGATAATAATTGGCATTATATAAGAGAATGGGATCATCTTAAAAAGATAAAGTCATTATTTCCAATATCTCAAGAAGTTAAAGATGGTTTAAGTTATTTAAAACAGAAAACTTATGAGCAATCGGATGCTTTTATAGCTCGAAACATCTCGTGTTTAATAAAATTATCTTGGACAGAAGATGAAGTAAAAACACGTGCTCACAAAATGGCAGAATTGATTAAAGCTAATCTTTAATATGTTGTGTTTACTTACAATGTATAGTTTTTGTAGTGGTACATAATTTTATGTGAAAACTGTAATCCCGTAGTTTTGTAAAAAAAGATGCGGGACACCTATTTTAGTTTTTTTATTCTATTATTACTTAGTATTCAAGGATCTTTTGCGCAACAAATGCCTATAGATTTTTCGGATACCAATGATGATTTTATAGGTTTTTCAGGCTCTTCCTTTGCTTTTAATTTAGACCCAACAGATGGTAATAATGCTGTAGGTCAATTCTTTAATGATGGTTCTGTGACATCACAAGGCTTTTTCTTAGACCTTTCTAGAGCAATCGATTTAGAGGTACAGAAAACAATAACTTTATCGTTTTATGCATTTGATCCTAATATGCATAAAATTGTTTTAAAATTAGAAAATGGTACTAACCCAGATGTAGAAGTAGAGACAACAAGACCAGGAATTTCACCAGCGGATTGGACTACGGTAACTTTTGATTTTTCAAATGCTAAATTGAGCTCTAATGGATCTACTATAAATGCCGAAGGTATATACAGTAGAGTTACTATTTTTATAGATATTGATGATAATAGCTCTGGCACGTATTTAATTGATGATATTGATGACGGCTCAGAACCCGAAAATCCTAATGAATTAGATGTTATATACACAGATCTTGTTTGGTCTGATGAGTTTGACGGTGCTAATGGAGCTATTGATAGTAATAATTGGTTTCATCAAACCCAATTTCCACAGGGAAATAGTTGGTTTAATGGAGAATTACAACATTATACCAATAGAATTGAAAATTCATTTATTGAAGATGGATTTTTAAATATTGTAGCTATAAGAGAAAACTTTAGAGACCAAGGTGTAACGACTCAGTTTACGTCTGCACGGCTAAATTCTAAATTTGCATTTACATATGGACGTGTAGATGTAAGAGCAAAATTACCATTTGGAAATGGAACCTGGCCCGCTATTTGGACGTTAGGAAGAAACATCAACGAAAATGGTGCTTATTGGGATAATCAAGGTTTTGGAACTACAAATTGGCCTGCAACTGGTGAAATTGATATTATGGAACATGGTTTGCATGCTGTTAATGAAGTAAGTTCAGCATTGCATACACCATCTAGTTTTGGGAATACAGTTAACACAAGGACACAAGTACTTGCAGATGTCGCTAATGAGTTTCATGTATATTCTCTTAATTGGTCTCCCGACCAAATTAGCTTTTTAATTGACGATGAAATATATTATAGGTATAATCCAGCTGTACAAGATGCAAATACTTGGCCTTTTGATTTAGATCAATACATTTTACTAAATGTAGCTATGGGAGGTTTTGCAGGAGCAGTTGATAGCTCATTTGATAGAAGCGCAATGCTTATCGATTATGTGCGTGTATTTCAGAATAATACGTTGAGTACAGAAGAGGTTGGCATTTCTGATTTTGAGGTATATCCAAATCCTGCAAACTCTATTATTAATATAACTTCAAATAAAATTATTGATAAAGTAGAATTGTATTCCATTTTAGGGCAACAAATGCTTTTAAAAACTAGAAACGTAACGGAGTTTAATGTTTCAAATTTTCAAGCTGGAACTTATATATTAAAAATATATTCAGGCAATACAATTGAAAATAAACGAATAATTATTAATTAATAATTAACATAATCTATAATTTCTAAACCATAACCAATCATACCAACACGTTTGGTTTGCTCGCTATTAGAAATTAACGACAATTTATTAATGTTTAAATCATGAAGAATTTGCGCACCTATACCAAAATCTTTAGAATCCATAGCAATATTTGGTGCTTTAACAAGTTTCCCTTTTTCTTGAGCTTCTTTAAGAATAGATAATCTGTTAAGCAGGTTCATAGATTGATTTTGTTGATTGATAAAGATAATAGCTCCTTTACCTGCTTTGTTAACCACATTAAACATATCATCTAATTTCTTATCTGCATTATTGGTTAAAGTTCCTAAAATATCGTTATTGATTAAAGTAGAATTAATTCTTGTCAATACAGTATCTCCAGAGTTCCAACTGCCTTTTGTTAATGCAATATGAATTTGGTTATTTGTAGTTTGTTTATAAGCTCTAAGTCTATAGTTTCCAAAACGCGTTTCAATATCAAAATCTTCTTTCTTTTCAATTAAAGAATCGTGTTCCATGCGGTAAGCCACTAAATCTTCTATAGATACTATTTTTAAATTAAATTTATTGGCTACGTCTATTAGTTGTGGTAAACGTGCCATAGTACCATCGTCATTCATGATCTCCACAATAACACCAGCGGGTTTAAAACCTGCTAATCTTGCAAAATCTATAGCAGCTTCTGTATGTCCTGTACGTCTTAATACACCGCCTTCTTTGGCTACTAAAGGAAAAATATGTCCTGGTCTAGCTAATTCAAAAGGTTTTGTATCATTATCTATAAGTGCTTTTACTGTTTTAGCACGGTCGCTTGCAGAAATCCCAGTTGTAACTCCATTACCTCGTAAATCTACAGAAACCGTAAAAGCTGTTTCCATTGGATCTGTGTTATTACGAACCATCATATTAAGTTCTAGAGCTTTACAACGGTGTTCTGTAAGTGGAGCGCAAATAAGACCTCTACCATGAGTAGCCATAAAATTTATAGTTTCTGGAGTTACCATTGCGGCAGCAGCTAAAAAATCTCCTTCATTCTCTCTGTCTTCATCATCAACAACAATAATCACCTTACCTTGACGAATGTCTTCAATAGCTTCTTCAATAGTATTTAAAGCGATTTTTATTTGTGCAGTATTAGTGCTCATAACTATAAATTTATTACAACAAAGATAAGTTTATTTTATATTTTCTAAACAACTTAAATGGAAGTCTTCTTTGGTTTTGGCTTTAAATATAAAATACTTGATAGGATAAAAAGGAAGGCTAAATATAATAAGAATAGGGTTTATTCTTTTTTTAGATAAACCAATAGTTTTATAGAATCTAGAATAAAATATAGATGAAACAATAACATAAAGAATATAGATGCCAAATGCAATAAAACTTAAAGATTTTACAGTAATTGCAAGTTCTGGAAGTTTATTGTTATTAAATACAAAGTGTAAAACTAATAATACAGTACCAATGCTATATGTAACTAAACTGGTAGTAGAATAATCGATATAATCTTTTAGAATATTCTTAGCCTTATGTAAATAATTAGGTACATCTAAACCTTTAGTATTTAATTCTTCAAGAGTTTTATTTCGGTCAAATAAATGCTGTAAGGCTATCTGCTTTGGCTTTTTATCGATATCGTAATCATTATGATTTTTTACTACTGTTATAAGCTCGTCTATGCTATGTTTATTATAGTAACTATATGATTGTACTGACCGTATATCATTTAATTCAGATTTAGATCTAAATAATTTTTTAAGAGGAACTAAAATGACATCTAACTCAACCAAACCACGATCTTTAGTAGCTCTTGAGGTTAAATATATACTTAAAGGTAGCATTATTAAGGTAGATAGCCATGTGCCAAGAACAGGATTTAATGTACCATCTTTAGCACTGTTTATGGCAAATAAACCAATAAAGTGATAAGTTAAAAATAGTAAAACACCAAGAACCATAGGCAACCCTAAACCTCCTTTACGAATTAGAGCTCCTAGCGGTGCGCCTACAAAAAATAAAATAATACAAGCGATACCTAAAACGTATTTTTCATGTAAAGCTATAATATGTCTATTTCTCCACACCGTTCTACCTTGAATAGAAGTTTCATTTGTAGTTATAATTCCATTAGAGCTATTTGCTGTGTTAAGTGCTAGGTTAAGGATTTGAATTTTTTGATTATTTTCAAACAAATCCATGACATTACCATTAAATAGCGTATCCTTTCTAGGCTCTATACCAACTCTAAGTGCATCAAAAGTAGAGCGATTATAAAGTGTCGTGGATAAATCGCTGAATTTTTTTTCTCTTTCTTTATTTAAACTATCTATGGTATAGCTTAGTTCGTTAACATCGAGCATACTAAAACGATTGTCACTTTTCTTTTCATTTAAATCAACATTGTTAAGATTGGCTAAATCTATATTAACAATATAATCTACAAAAGTACTTTGTGCATGCGGTTTTTTTCTTACGTTATTACGGTCTTTACGATTTATTAACTCATCATAATAATTGCCATTATTAAGTTTTAATTGTAATATGTTAGAATCTGTACTACTTAATAACTCACCGGTTTCAGACACTATTATAGTATAGTTTCCAGAAGCGGATGATTTCTTTTTGTGAATTTTCACATCTTTAAGAAATTGTCCACGATCTCCACTTTTTTCTTCAACCCAAATATTAATATCTCCTATTTCGTTAAATTGACCTTCAGCTATAGCTAAAGCTGGTTTTACTTTAGCGATATTTCGTCTTAGATTGTAAAAATTGTATTCTCCCCACGGAATGACATTATTAGAGAATAAAAAACAGCCAAAACCTAAAGCAATAATAAAAATACTAAGACTCCGCATAGCACGCTGTAATGAGATACCAGTAGACTTCATTGCTGCAAACTCATAGTTTTCGGCAAAGCTTCCAAAAACCATAATTGAAGAAAGCAATACAGTTAACGGAACAACTAGAGGTATAAGTTTAGGCGAGTAGAACCCAATAAATTTCATGGTAGTTACCATGTCTAAATCTTTACCTGCTAAATCAGATATATATAGCCAAAATCCTTGTAAAACAAAAATGAACATGAATATAACAAATACACTCAAAAATGTTCTTAGGTAAGTAACAAGTATATATCGATCTAGTATTTTCAACCTTAATCTATTTTATTGATGTAGTAATTTGGATACTTACTTTCATCAAATGTAAATAAGGTTTCAGAGATAGGTTCATCGGTTTTAAATGCCGTCACAGTTAGTATTGTACGTGTGCCATTTTTACCTATTTCGGTTAAATTATAGATGTGCTTTGTAGTTGCATCTACACCTAAAAGGATCTGTTTTATTTCAGAATTAGTATCAATAGGATTTAATTTTACAAATTGTATGCGTCTTCCTTTTACGTTTTGAATGATATCCATTTTATAAGTATAACCATCTTCATAAAAAGATAGCATCTCACTAGGCGTAATGGTGCCTTCGTCATCACTATTTTCTGAAGAAATGGTAACCTCTTCATCTTCAGGACTAATAGTATATAATGTTTCTCCATCAAAAACACGAGTTATGCCAAGTACGTTGAGGATATATTTATCTCCTTCAATAGTAACATCTCCCTTGGTTTCTTGTTTAATATTTTCGCTAACATTGTTTAACTCATATTTAAAGCTTAAACTAATATTTTTATAAGCTTTAACTTTAGTACTTACTTCTTCTAAAAATGACTTAGCATCATTTTGCGCAAAAAGATTTCCTGTTGTTACTAATATTAAAAGTATTATTAATCGTTTCATTGTATTTAAGTGTCTTTCTAATTATTTTTTTCGTTTTCTAACAATTGATCTAGAGCTACTAAATCTGTTACTAAAACTTGTCTAGCTTTACTACCTTCAAAACCACCAACAATACCAGCAGCTTCTAATTGGTCTATTAATCGTCCGGCTCTATTATAACCCAACTTTAATTTTCTTTGTAATAAAGAGGCTGATCCTTGTTGCGCTGTAACAATGATTTCAGCAGCTTCCCTAAACAGTTTATCTCTATCTGAAATGTCTATATCAAGATTTGTGCCACCTTCTTCACCAATATATTCGGGAAGTAAATACGCGTCAGGATAGGCTTTTTGCGATCCAATAAATTCAGTGATTTTCTCTACTTCTGGTGTGTCTACAAAAGCACATTGTATACGTATTAAGTCATTACCTTGAGTATATAGCATATCTCCACGCCCAATAAGCTGATCGGCGCCAGAACCATCCAATATCGTACGCGAATCGATTTTTGATGTTACTCTAAATGCAATACGTGCAGGGAAATTGGCTTTAATAATACCTGTAATTACATTTACAGACGGACGTTGTGTAGCAATAATTAAATGAATACCTATAGCTCTAGCCAATTGAGCTAAACGCGCTATTGGAGTTTCAACTTCTTTACCAGCGGTCATTATTAAATCTGCAAACTCATCAACTACTAAAACGATGTATGGTAAAAATTGATGCCCATCATTTGGGTTTAATTTACGTGCTTTAAACTTAGTATTGTATTCCGCAATATTCCTGCAAAATGCATTTTTAAGCAATTCGTAACGATTGTCCATTTCAATACATAATGAATTTAATGTATTAATGACCTTAGTATTGTCTGTAATTATAGCATCTTCACTATCTGGAAGTTTGGCTAAATAATGACGTTCTATTTTATTAAATAAAGTTAATTCTACTTTTTTAGGATCTACTAAAACAAACTTTACTTCTGCCGGATGCTTTTTGTAGAGTAAAGATGTTAGTACAGCGTTAAGCCCTACGGATTTTCCTTGCCCTGTAGCACCAGCCATAAGTAAATGTGGCATTTTAGCTAAATCTACAACCATAGTTTCGTTACTAATGGTTTTTCCTAAAGCAATAGGAAGTGCCATTTTACTGTTTTGAAACTTTTGCGAAGCAATAGCAGAATGCATGGATACAATGGTAGAGTTTTTGTTTGGTACCTCAATACCAATTGTACCTTTACCAGGTATTGGTGCTATAATACGAATACCTAATGCAGATAAAGATAAAGCAATATCATCTTCTAAGTTTTTGATTTTTGAAATACGAATACCAGCATCTGGAACAATTTCGTATAAGGTTACCGTTGGACCAATGGTTGCTTTAATTGAAGAAATACCAATCTTATAATTGTTAAGTGTTTCGACAATTCGGTTTTTATTTTCTTCAAGTTCGTCTTGGTCAATAGAAATTCCTTCGTTATCGTATTTCTTTAATAAATCTAAAGGAGGAAATTGATAATTACCTAATTCTAGCGTTGGGTCAAACTGTCCAAAATCTTCTACTAGTTTATCTGCAAGATTATCAGTTTCTGATTTTTCTTCAACAGTCTTCTCAATTTCAATTGCTACTTCGGGTTCAGATTTTTCAATTACAATTTCTAATTCTTTTGCATTATCAGGCTCAGTGTTTTCTTTTTTCTTAGGCTCTAATTTTGAAGGGTTAGAATTGGTAGGTTCTACATTTTCTAATGGAATTTCAAAAGCAGATTTAATGGCTTCAGCTTCCTCAGACAGACTATTATCTATTGGAACAACAGTATCATCTTCATCTGTTATATCATTAAAATCTGAATGTATATCCTTTTTAGCTTTATTAAAAAGTGTTACAAATGTTTGACCATTAATTTTAAAACGTATAGCAGCGTATATAATTAAACCAAAAACTAGGAGTAGAGCAGTGCCAATTTTTCCAATATAATCTTGAAAGAAATGATTCATCTCATAACCAATAATTCCGCCCAAGACATTGTATTTATGAGTAAAAAAGCCAAGAAATATAGATAACCAAATAACAATTAGAGTTCCCCAAATCCAATGTTTGCGTAAACGCTCTAACTTTAAATTAAGCGTTATATAAACTCCTGATAAAAACAGCAATCCAGAAAAAATAAATGAAGCAATTCCAAATCCTTTAGTGATAAACAAATTACTTAATTGTGCACCTAAAAGCTTTGCCCAATTTTTTGCTTCAGCATCACGAGAAGGAAAATTAGACAAAATACTCTGATCTTCTTTCCCTGTAAACAAAAACGATAAAAACGAAATAAAAAGTAAAACACCAAGTATAATTAATAGACTTCCAAATATGAGTTTTTGTTGACTCGATAGTTGAAATGAAGGTCGTTTTAATTTTGGTTTTTTAGTGATTTTCTTTTTGGTTGTCTTTTTTGCCATATATGCTTTCTGAAGCAACAGAAATCCGATTAGTTATAATAAAATTAAGATGTAAAACAAAAATACAAATTACTAACGTTTATCCTAACGGTTTTGGTATTTATAGACGCAGTTTATTAACAAGGTTATGAGCTATTATAGCTTAGGAATATAAATAATACATGCCACTATAATGGCTATTATAGAAGCAATAAAAACAGCACCTGCACCTATGTCTTTTATAAGGCCAATTTTTGGATGATGTTCTGGGTGAATAAAATCTGCAATATATTCTATAGCTGTATTAACGCCTTCAATGCTCATAACTACAGCAATCATAATGAGTTGAATCATCCATTCGGTTGAAGAAATATTATAATAGAATCCAGCGGCAGTAACAATAGCAGCAATGATTAATTGTAATTGAATACTTTTTTCAGTTTTAACTAAAACCATCAACCCCTTAAAAGCATAACCTACACTTTTAAGACGGTTGACAGCAAAGGATTCTTTTTTAGACATTTATTTAAGCGCATTAAGTGCAGCTTCGTAATTTGGCTCATCTGCAATTTCATTAACCTGTTCGGTGTGTAAAACAGTGCCATCTGTGTCTATAACAACCACACAACGCGATAATAAGGTTTCAAAAGCACCAGTTGTAAATGTTACTCCATAAGTTGTGCCAAAATCACCAGTTTTATAATCGGTAAAACTCTCTACATTATTAAGGCCTTCAGCCCCACAAAAACGAGACATTGCAAATGGTAAATCTTTAGAAATGCAAAGCACTCTCGTATTTTCTAATTGACTTGCTTTTTCATTAAATGTTCTAGTAGATTGCGCACAAGTTCCGGTATCTATACTTGGGTAGATGTTTAGAACAAGACGACTACCTTTAAAATCATCATTGGTTTTATCTGTTAAATCCGTTCCGGTAAGTTTAAAATTTGGGGCCTTGCTGCCAATTTTTGGTAAATTTCCTATAGTTTCTACTGGAGTTCCTCCAAGTGTTACATTTGCCATGTGTTATAATTTTTTATAGGTTAAAAATAGAAAAAGCGTTTGGCTTAAATGTGAATAAAATGATAATGTTTTAGATTTAAGCTTTTAATTATCTTCGCTTTGAGAAACAGGATGATATACTGCTATAAGATCTTAGCACTACTAATTTGATAAATTATAAGTTAACGTATTTAGTTAAAACCTACCAACAAAACCTATTTTATCGCCACCAAAAGCAAAATTCCAAGAAATCTTCTTTTCTTTTTTTGGATAATGGTCAGGATAATCATAAGCATCGGTTTTAAATAAAAATTTATCTATTGCATCTACAACAGCAATACTTAATACAGCACCTATTCCGATATCAGTAAGCCAATGTGCACCAGCAAATAATCTTGATATAGGCGCTACTGCTCCAAGAGTGTAAATACTAGCTTTAGTCCAAGGGTTTCCAAATTGTTTCGCTATAGAATGCGCCATAGTAATAGATAATACGGTATGACCAGATGGAAATGAATGAAATGAAGCTCTATTATCCCAAAACCTAAAATCTCTACTATTTAAACCTTCTTGACCAGGACGCGCTCTACCAACCGCAGTTTTTGTAAAACTCTGTATAAGCCCAGTTGTAAAAGAGGACGAAATAATTAATACACTTGTTTTTCTTAACTTCTCGTTTTTAGTAAATAGACCAACACCATATAATGTGGCATTAGCAATAAAATAAACTTGCGGACTTCCAAATCGAGTACCTGCTTCTTGAAAAATATTAGGGACATGGCGTTCATTTCTAATAAAAAGAGCACTACCTTCATCATCTAATGTAGATAAGGCAAGAGAACTTGCTACAACAGTACCTAATGTTATAAAATCTTTTTTCTTCCAATGCAGCGGCCTAGTAAAAGAGTGTCCGACACTTTTAATGCCTTGTTTAAGATCGTATAAAGCAAGTTGGCCTATTGATGCTGAATCTGAAGGCTTATCAGTTTTAAAAAACTCTTTTACCTGAGCATTGCTTTGAAAGGTAAATACGATGATGAAAACTGAAAGAATTATTTTGCGTGCAGTCATAATTGGTTGGTTATCTTAATTCAGCTCCAAGTTTATTTTCAAAATTAGCTTGTAGCTTATTCATTATTTTATCAATTTGTTTATCTGTTAATGTTTTGTGTTCATCTTGAAATGTAAAACTCACCGCATAACTCTTTTTGTTAGCCGGCAAATTTTTGCCTTCATAAACATCAAAAAGGTTTACATTTTTAAGCAATTGTTTTTCGGTTTGCTTTGCAATGGTATGTATATCTTCAAACGTCACAGTATTGTCAATCAACAGAGCAAAATCTCGACGTACTTCAGGATATTTTGCAATAGTATTAAATTTAATACTATTATGCTGTGCCATATTTAAAACATTATCCCAATTAAAATCAGCATAAAGGACACGTTGAGAAATTCCAAAATGTTTTAATATCGAATTTTTAACCAAACCAAAATCTACCAATTTGTGTTTTCCTATAGATAAACTTAGACCTTCACTAAAAAGATCAGATTTTAGTGGAGATGATTTAATGCGGTTTAACCCTAAGCGTTGCAATACGGTTTCAACGGATCCTTTTAGATAAAAGAAATCACTAGGTGCTAATTGATTATTCCAACGTTCTTCAGTTTTATTTCCTGTTACAAATAAGGATAAATGTTTATGTTCTTCTCTGTTATCTGAATATTGATGATATGTTTTCCCGAATTCAAATAACTTTAAATCACTACGTCGGCGGTTGATATTATGAGCCACCGCTTCTAAACCAGAAAAAAGTAATGATTGACGCATAACACCTAAATCATTGCTTAATGGGTTTAACATCTCAACATTATGGTCTGCATTAAGTTGTTCACTTAACTCCGTATAAGCAGGTGTTGTTAACGAATTAGCCATAATCTCAAAGAAGCCTTGAGCAGCTAATTGATTACCAATGACATTTTGTACTTTAAAATCTTCAAACTTAGACGTATTAGAAATAGAAGCATTTAATTTTTCGGTAATTCCAATATTATTATAGCCGTAAACTCTCAGTATTTCTTCTATAATGTCAGCTTCGCGTTGTACATCGTTCCTGTAAGCAGGCACGGTTAAGCCTAAGCCAGTTTCTGTGACATTATTAACTTTTATGTCTAAAGACGATAAAATACTTTTAATGGTTTCTCTAGGAATTTCTTCGCCAATTAACTTTTTGGCATTATCGAAACTTAAACGTACTTGAAAATCTTCAATTTTATTTGGGTAAGCATCAAAAATATCGCTAGCAATTTCACCACCAGCAATATCGCATAGTAATAATGCAGCATGTCTTAGTGCATATGATGTAATGTTAGGATCTATACCACGTTCAAATCTAAACGAAGCATCTGTATTTAGTCCATGACGTTTAGCTGTTTTACGAACGCTTACAGGATTAAAATACGCACTTTCTAAAAAGATACTTATTGTTGCTTCTGTAACCCCAGAATTTTCACCTCCAAAAACACCTGCAATGCACATTGGTTTTTCAGCATCACAAATCATTAAATCATCTTTATGAAGTGTGCGTTCTACACCATCTAAAGTGGTAAACTTAGTACCGCTTTTCACTGTTTTTACTTCTATAGTATTGCCTGATATTTTATTTGCATCAAATGCATGTAGCGGTTGGCCAAGGTCATGCAATACATAATTAGTGACATCTACAACATTATTGATAGGCGTAAGGCCAATAGCTTTTAAACGGTTTTGCAACCATGTTGGAGAAGCTTCAACTTTTAAATTTACAATAGTAACACCACAATAACGCGGAGCTTTCTCTTTATCTAAAACATCGACATCTATTTTTAATGTTCTACTGTCTACGTGGTAGGCAATTACCGATGGAGTAATTAATTCTAAATTAATTTCTTTCTGTAGTAAACCCGCTTTTAAATCGCGAGCCACACCATAATGACTCATGGCATCTGCTCGATTAGGAGTTAGTCCAATTTCAAAAACAATATCATTTTCAATATTAAAAACTTTAGAGGCAGGAGTGCCCACTTTTAGTTTAGCATCTAATATCATTATGCCATCATGAGATTCGCCTAAACCAAGTTCGTCTTCAGCGCAAATCATTCCATGACTTTCTTCTCCTCTAATCTTTCCTTTTTTAATAGTCCAAGCGTCACCTTCAGCTGTATATAATTCTGTACCAATTGTAGCAATAGGCACTTTTTGCCCAGCCGCAACATTAGGAGCACCACAAACAATTTGCAGAGGTTTATCAGCTCCAATATCTACAGTGGTTAATTTTAAACGATCGGCATTTGGATGTTGCACACAAGTTAATACTTCACCAATAACGATGCCTTTTAATCCACCTTTTACAGACTCAAAAAGTTCAATACCTTCAATCTCTAAACCAAGATCTGTAAGTAGTTCTCCAGTCTTCTCTGCATCCCAATCTATATTGATAAACTGTTTTAACCAGTTGTATGAAATCTTCATAAATACAATACTATTTAAGTTGGCAAAGATAATAATAGTTAAGTCTTAATGAAATTGAGCAATGCTTTTTTATGTAAGGGAAATGTTGTTATTTCGAAGTTCATTAGAAAGTATCTTACCATGAAAAGAATAATAGGAATTTTATGCGTCGTTTTATTATGGTCTTGTGCAGAAGAAAAGAAAACACAAGTTTTAGAAAATGGGACATATCGCGCTGTTTTAATAGTGCAAGACCATAAAGAATTACCTTTTATTTTTCAAGTAGATTCGCCAACCTCATTTACAATGTTTAATGCAGAGGAGGCGATTAAAATTACTGATATTAGTTATAAAAACGATTCTATATATATTAAAAACCCTGTATTTGAAGGTTATATAGCTGCAGTATTTGACGGTAAAAACCTAAAAGGCGAATTTATAAAAGAAAGCTTGGATCGTTACGTACCATTTAATGCTGAGTTTGAAAATAATACACGTTTTACTAATACTTCTAAATCGACTAAAGATGTATCTGGAGTTTGGGAAATGGTTTTTAGCCAAGATATAGAAGGCGATGAATATATTGCTAAAGGTATTTTTAAACAGCATACTTCGGCAAGCTCAGAACAAGCAGATAAAGTCACGGGAACGATTAGAACCACCACAGGAGATTACAGATATCTTGAAGGAGTAGTAGATGGAGACGAATTAAAACTTTCAACGTTTGATGGTGCTCACGCCTTTTTATTTACGGCAAAAGTTACCGACTCTACTTTAGAAGGATCTTTTTATTCTGGCAATCATTGGAAAGAACCTTTTATTGCTAAACGAAATGAAGCTTATGAATTGCCCGATGCCAATACCTTAACTTTTTTAAAAGATGGTTACAAGCGTTTTGAGTTTTCGTTTCCAGATGCTTCTGGCAATATGGTGTCTTTAGACGACGAGCGTTTTAAAGATAAAGTGGTAGTTGTACAAATTATGGGAACATGGTGTCCTAATTGTTTAGAAGAAAGTAAGTATTATACACAGTTTTATGATGCTCATAAGAATGAAGCTATAGAGTTTGTAGCTTTAGCGTTTGAATATGCTAAAACTAAAGAAAAAGCCTTTGCAGGTATAGACCGTTTGCGTACACAATTAGATATTAAATATCCTATTTTATTAGCGCAATATGAAACTGAAGATAAGACTAAGGCTAATGAAAAGCTACCAATGCTAAATCACGTTCTATCTTACCCAACAACCATTTTTATAGATAAAAAAGGCGAAGTGCGTAGAATCCACACAGGATTTAATGGAGCAGCTACAGGTGAAAAGCATACTGAGTTTATGGCAGAATTTGAACGTTTTATAGCTGAGCTGTTAGCAGAATAATGACCTAATCTTCAACTATATTAACTTTTCTGTAATTATAATATAATCTTCTTTAGCATTGCTTATTGTATTATAAATTAAATTCTTCTATTTAAAGTTTAACGCTATTATAACATAGCAAAACATTAGCCATGCTTAAATTGCGTTTTTAAACTAAAAAAAATCAATTAAAATGAAACTTTTTACTAATAAAGCCATATGCGTATTAGCATTGACTGTGGCTTTTTTATTTACAACTGAAATTACGGCACAAGTAACATTACCGGCAACAAGTCAAGAAGCTGAGGTAACGCAACGTGTTGGTATTACTGACATTACAATCCATTATAACAGGCCAGCACAACGCGGAAGAACTATTTGGGGAGGTTTGGTACAATATGGATTTAATGACTTAGGGTTTGGAACATCTAAATCAGCACCATGGAGAGCAGGAGCAGACTACAATACCACTATTGAATTTACACATGATGTTAAACTTGAAGGGCAAGATGTAAAGGCAGGGAAATATGCTTTGTTTTTTGCACCTAATGAAGATGGTAGTGTTGTATTAGTATTATCATCTAATACGACATCTTGGGGAAGTTTTTACTATGACGAAGCAGAAGATGTTCTTAGAGCAACAGTTCAATCTAGAGATGTTGAACAAAGCAGAGAATTGTTAACCTATGAGTTTAATACAGTAGCACCGACAAGTACAACAGCAACTTTACATTGGGGTAAAAAAGAAATACCTTTTAAAATTGATGTTGCAGTTACGGATATTGTTATGGCTGGTATAGAAAATGATCTACGAAACCCTAAAGGCTTTCAACAAAGTACTTGGGACCAGGCCGCAGGATACGCATTTGCATCTGGTAATATGGAAAAGGCCTTAGAATGGACGAATACGTCTATTGAAGGACAGTTTTTTAGCAAGGAAAACTTTGCCAACTTATTACTTAAAGGAAGAATATTAATGCAACAAGGCAAGAAAGATGAAGCAGTAACCTCGTTTGAGAAAGCTGCTTCTTATGCAACAAATAATCAAACGTTTGGATTAGTTAATCAATTAATAGCTGCAGGAGAAAAAGATATAGCTTTATCAATAGCTAAAACGAATCTTAAAAATAATGATGGAGCTTGGCCTTCTAATTATATATTAACAAGAGCATATTCATCTAAAGGTGATTTTAAAAATGCTTTAAAATCTGCAGAAGCATCTTTAGCTGTTGCACCAGGAGGTTTTAAAAACCGTTTAAATGGAGAAATAGAAAAACTTAAAAAAGGAGAAGACATCAACTAGTAAGATTATTCTTAAATATTTTATAAGCCTATGAGATTCTCATAGGCTTTTTTGTATACTTGTGTATACAATATTGCTAATTATTTAACACACAATCAAAAAACAATGAAATTAACCATAAATAATCTAACAAAAACCTATAAAAATGGCGTAAAAGCTATTGATAATTTAAATATAGAAATTGGTACAGGAATGTTTGGTCTTCTTGGTCCTAATGGCGCAGGTAAATCCTCTTTAATGCGAACCATAGCAACATTACAGAGCCCAGATTCTGGTTCTATATTTTTTAATGACATTAATGTATTAGAGGATAAAATGGCTTTAAGAAAAGTGTTAGGCTATTTACCACAATCTTTTGGGGTGTATCCTAAAATGTCTGCAGAAAAATTATTAGATTATTTTGCCACTTTAAAAGGCGTAAAGTCTAAAGAAGATAGAAAGAAATTAATTGATGAAGTTTTAGAAATCACTAATCTTTATGAGGTTCGTAAGAAAAGTGTTTCTGGCTATTCAGGAGGAATGAAACAACGTTTTGGTATAGCACAACTATTGTTGAATAATCCTAAATTAATTATTGTAGATGAACCCACAGCGGGCTTAGATCCTGCAGAACGTCATCGTTTTTTAAATATATTACGAGAAGTAGGAACTAATTGTACAGTTATTTTTTCAACACATATTGTAGAAGATGTTAAAGAACTGTGTAATGAAATGGCCATTTTAAATGGTGGACGTATTTTAAAGCATACCACTCCTATGGATGCTACTAATGAGCTAGAAGGACAAATCTGGACTAAAACCATAGAACGTAGTGAGTTAGACGGTATAGAGGCTAACTATAACTTGTTGTCTTCTAACTATAATCAAGATAATTCTTTAAATGTTAGAGTGTATAGTGCAGAGCAACCATCTGATGACTTTATAACTACAGATCCACAATTAGATGATGTCTATTTCATCGCATTAAAAGAAGATCAAATCGAAACAGTCTAACCATAATCTAATTTTATATGTTTTTAACAATATTTAAATATGAAATGAGGTATTGGTTAAGACGGCCAATATTTTATATATATGCAGCAATATTTTTCATTTTTCCAATATTAATATCTTCTTCTAGTGCTGGATTATTTGATAATATAACAACGACGACAGGGTCAACTAGAATTGCGAATTCTGCAATTGAAATTTTTGAGATGTTCAATGCTATGCTTGTTATTATGCTTATATTATTTCCATCAATAATTGGCGTAGCAATCAATAGGGATTATAAAAGCGAAATGCATACCATTATGTATTCCTATCCATTTACGAAGACGAATTACTTATTTGCAAAATTTTTAAGTGCTTTAGTTATAGTTTCATTTATAATACTATTAATAGGTTTAGGCTTAATTATAGGCTTTCGTTTTCCAGGAACAAATACAGATATTGTTGGGCCATTGCATATTAAAACCTATTTCCATATATATTTTATTTACTTATTGCCTAATGCATTGCTTTTTGGATCTATAGTATTTGCTATGGTAACTTTTACAAGAAGCATTATTGCTGGGTTTTTTACAGTAATAGGGTTGCTGCTAATTTCGGGATTGCTTAATGATATTTTATCTGGCGACGATTATAGAATGTTAGACGCTATATTAAATCCATTTGGTGGCTCTGCTTCAAATTATTACACAAGGTATTGGACTCCCGCTGAACGAAATACATTTTTATTGCCTTTCGGAAAAGTTATACTATATAACCGTTTATTTTGGTTAAGCATTAGCGTAATAATATTCGGATTTGTCTATAAGTATTTTAGGTTCGATCAAAATGCAATTAGTTTTAGTTTCAAGAAGAAAAAAGGAGAACGTGTAACTAAAAACAACTTTGGTGGCTTAACAAAGATTGATTTACCTAAAGTAAGTTTCGATTTTTCATTTTTTCAGAATCTAAAAACAACTTGGAAATTATCTAATGTAGATTTTAAATACATCATTTTAAATCCCATTTTTATATTCATAGTTGTAATTGCAGTTTTCGCTTTATTTTCAGAATTAAGTTTTTCAGGATCATTTTTTGGTACAGATACTTTACCTATGACTTGGAAAATGCTTCAAAGCGAAGACGTTCTTGGGCTTTTTATAGTTATAAGCACATTTCTATATGCAGGTATGCTAGTGCATCGTTCACGTATAGCAAATATGTCACATATTGTAGATGGCACTGCGATACCTAACTGGACGTTGTTTGTGTCAAAATTAATAGCGCTAATAAAAATGCAATTTCTGCTATTAACATTAGTGATGCTCACAGGTGTTATCTATCAAATGTACAGTGGTTTTTATGACTTTGAAATTGGACATTATATGTTTGAGTTATATATTCTAAATTTTATAAACTATTTAATCTGGACATTATTAGCACTATTTATTCAAACCTTAGTCCGTAATGCATATCTAGGATTATTTATAATGTTGGCAATATTTATAGGTATAGATTTCTTAAGTGCTTTAGGTATTGAACAAAATATTTTTAAATATAATAGAGGACCTTTCTATAGCTATTCTGATATGAATGGATATGGACAATCGTTTGGATTGTATTTAATCTATAAATTTTATTGGTTGCTAAATGGCATATTATTTTTAATACTAACAAGGTTGTTATGGGTAAGAGGTATTCCTAGTTCATTTAAAGAACGTTTGCAGATTGCTAAATCTCGAATAACAAAAAATACAGTTTTAGGTTTTTCAGTAGTATTAATCGCTTTTATAGGCTTGGGATATAGAATTTATTATGAAAACAATATAGCTAACCCAAGGAGATCTGCTAAGGAGAATGAGCAATTACGTGTCGATTGGGAGAAAACATATAAAAAGTTTGAAAACGTAGCGCAACCGCGTATCGTAGCAGTTAATGCGAATATGAATATTTTTCCAAATGAATTAAGCTATAATGCAGATGGGAATTTTACTATGGTAAATAAAACTAATGAATCGATTGATAGTTTGTTTGTAAACTATAATACAGAACGAAGTACTATAGATTTTAATAGATCACATCAATTAGTGTCTAAGGATACCGTATTCAATTTTCATATCTACAAATTAGATCAAGAGTTATTACCAGGAGATAGTTTAATAATGTCTTTTACGGCAAAGAGCATGGAAAATACATTTTTTAGAAGATTTTCGCCAGTTGTAAGTAATGGAACATTTATTAATAATGGAGCCTTTCCTTCTTTTGGTTATGGACCAGGAAGAGAGTTAAGAGATAATAAAACAAGAGAAAAATATGATTTACCACCTAATAAATTGCGTCCACATCCATCAGATTCTACAGCTTTAGGAAATACATATATATCTAAAGATGCAGATTGGATAGATTTTGAAACGGTAGTAAGTACTTCTGAAGATCAAATAGCTATAGCTCCTGGCTATTTGCAAAAAGAATGGATTGAAGATGGTAGACGTTATTTTCATTACAAAATGGATAGTAAAATCTTAAACTTTTATGCTTATAACTCCGCAAGGTATGAGGTGAAACGAGAAGAATCAGATGGTATTAATTATGAAATTTACTATCACAAAGCACATGCTTATAATTTAGACCGTATGATGGCAGGCATGAAGGATGCTATAAAATACAGTGAAAATGCATTTAGCGATTATCAACATCGTCAAGCCAGAATTATTGAATTTCCTCGTACAGCAGGCTCTTTTGCACAGTCGTTTCCTAATACCATTCCATTTTCAGAAACTATTGGTTTTATTGCAGATGTGGATGATTCAGAAGAAGGAGGAGTAGACTATCCATATTCTGTAACAGCGCACGAAATTGCGCATCAATGGTGGGCGCATCAAGTCATTGGTGCTGATGTTTTAGGTGCGACAATGCTATCTGAAAGTTTATCAGAGTATGTATCTCTTAAAGTATTAGAAGCTAAACACGGTAGTAATAAAATGCGTGTTTTTTTAAAAGATGCGTTAGATCGTTATTTGCGCAGTAGAACTTTTGAACGTAAACGTGAAAATGCTTTAATGTATAACGATGGTCAAGGTTATATTCGCTACCAAAAAGGATCTTTAATCTTTTATGCATTAAGTGATTATATTGGTGAAGAAAGTTTAAATAATGCGTTGAGTAAATATGTAGAAAAAGTTAAGTTTCAAGAACCACCGTATACGACATCAATTGAAATGGTGGATTATTTAAGAGAAGCGACACCAGATTCATTGCAATATGTTATTAAAGATATGTTTGAAACCGTAACATTATATGATAATGAAGTGGTCAATACAAGCTTTGAAGAAACTGAAGATGGAAAGTATGAAGTTGAAATAGAGTTCTTAGTTAGTAAATATCGTAATAACGATCAAGGAAAGCGTTCTTATTTTGATGAACCTGATAGTTCATTATCATATAAAACCGACGAGATGGAAGAGGCTAAAGAATCATTGCCATTAGTGGATTATATAGATATAGGCGTTTTTTATGAAAATGAAGATGGTAAAAAAGATGTAGCATACCTTAAGAAACACAAAATCACTCAAATTAATAATACGATTAAAATTATTGTAGAAGAGAAGCCTGTTGAGGTTGGTGTCGATCCATTCAATAAGTTAATTGATATTAATTCCGAGGATAATAGAAAAGAACTATAGAGAAAAATAAAGCAAAAAACAGTCAAGAACTTCTTGACTGTTTTTTGTTTGTAACCAATACTCGACCTAGCTTATGTAATTCCATATGTTTTTGTACTTACTCATTTGCCTATAAGTGTCTAAAATAACTTTATGGTCAAGTGAAACAAGTGTAGGATCTAATTTAAGCACAGTTTTGGCATGGTGCCTTGCCAATTTCAAAATATCTTTGTCTTTTACGATATCCGCTATTTTAAGGTTTAAAACACCACTTTGTTGTGTGCCCATAATATCACCTGGCCCACGTAATCTTAAATCGACTTCAGCAATCTCAAAACCATCGTTAGTACGTACCATCGTTTCTAATCGTGTTTTACTATCATTACTCAATTTATGACTCGTCATAAGTATGCAATAACTCTGTTCAGCACCACGACCAACACGTCCGCGTAATTGGTGTAATTGAGATAATCCAAATCGTTCTGCACTTTCTATAATCATTACTGAGGCATTGGGCACATTAACACCAACTTCAATAACGGTTGTAGCGACCATAATTTGTGTTTCACCTTTTATAAAACGCTGCATCTCGTAATCTTTGTCAGCGGGTTTCATTTTTCCATGGACAATAGAAATTTGGTAATCTGGCATAGGAAAGTCTCTAACAATGCTTTCATAGCCATCCATAAGATCTTTATAATCCATAGATTCACTTTCTTGAATTAATGGGTAAACAACATATACTTGTCGACCTAATTTAATTTCATCCCTTATAAATTTAAAGACATTAAGACGATTATTATCATAGCGATGAACTGTTTTTATCGGTTTCCGACCAGCTGGTAATTCATCAATTACGGAGATATCTAAATCGCCATAAACAGACATGGCTAAGGTTCTTGGAATAGGAGTAGCTGTCATAACTAAGATGTGTGGAGGCGTAGCCCCACTAATCTCCCCAGAGGGGAGACTTTTTAATTGGCTCTCAATTTGATTTAATACATTATCAATATTTCCTATTACTTGACTATTTTTAAAACGTATGACATTAAACCCTATTTCATTTAAGATAATAGTTCTTAACTCATCGATTTGTTGTTGTTCTTTAGTATTATGATAATCTCCATCAACTTCTATGATTAGATTTTTCTCTAAACAAATAAAATCTACAATAAATTCATCAATTATATGTTGTCTTCTAAATTTGTAGCCTATTTTTTTAGCCCTTAATACCTCCCATAAAATGCGTTCTGACTCAGTGCTATTTTTTTTATTTTCATGCTGGAATTGTTTCATCAAATTATATGTAGATGGACGCGCTGTCATATATTTTCTGCGAACGGTTTTTGCATCCTCCCTTTGGGAGGATTGAGGTGGGCCTTTCTTCCAAAGTTTACTTCGTTGTGCGACTCCAAAACGGTGCTGCTCATCAATAATTGCAAGCCCTAAATTTTTGAATTTCACCTTATCTTCAAGTAAGGCATGTGTGCCAATTAAGAGTTGTAATTCGCCATTTTCAAGATTTTTATGAATTTCTTTTCGTTCTGAAGCTTTACTTGACCCTGTTAATATTGATATATTGATATTTAGTAATTTACATAACTCATATAATCCATTATAATGTTGAACTGACAAAATTTCAGTTGGCGCCATTAAGCATGCTTGAAAACCGTTGTCAAGCGCCATGAGCATTGACATAAAGGCTACTATGGTCTTTCCTGAACCTACATCTCCTTGTAAAAGGCGATTCATCTGGGCATTACTTCCTAAATCTGTTCTAATTTCTTTTAAAACACGTTTCTGTGCCTTGGTTAATTCAAACGGTAAATGCTCTGAAAAAAAGGTGTTAAAATAGGTGCTTACTTTTTCAAAAGGAAAGCCTTTAATTTTAGATTTATGGATTAAATTTTTCAGAATTAATTGTAATTGTATGTAGAATAATTCTTCAAATTTTAATCGAAATTGTGCGCGTGCTAATAGTTCTGGAGTTTTAGGAAAATGAACATTAAATAACGCTTCAGATTTAGAAATTAGCTTTAATTCGTTTTTTATATTTTCAGAAAGTGTTTCTGTATAGTTGCCCTTAGTTTCAATAAAGAGTTGTTGCATTATTTTAGTAACAACTCGGTTGGTAATTCCTTTATTGTTTAGTTTTTCTGTAGACGGATATATGGCTTGCATTGCAGAACGAAGATTGTTTTCATGTTCACTTTGCAACTCTAATTCTGGATGAGGCATATTGTATTTGCCATTAAACCAGTTGGCACGACCAAAAATAACATACGGTATATTGGTTTTTAGACTTTCTCTAATCCATTTTTGACCTCTAAACCAAACCAGTTCCATAGTGCCTGTATCATCTTTAAATGTTGCAACTAAGCGCTTGCCACGTTTTTGTGCTACTTCTTTAAAACCTGTGATGACACCGATAACTTGAATTTCAGCGTTATTACGTTGTAACTCAGAAATCTTGTAGTATTTAGTTCGGTCTATATAGCGATTTGGAAACAAGTTGATAAGATCTTGGTAGGTGTGGATACCAAGTTCTGAGCGCAACAAATCAGCACGGTTAGGGCCGACACCTTTTAAATAGTCAATAGGAGTTTGTAGGTTTACGCTCATAAAGCGAATTTAATTAATTCCTTTGAAAACAGGAATCTCATTTTGCCATCTATTTTATATTAAGAAGTCGTATTTTGGCGTTATTCTTGTTTTAGTGTAGTTTATGAAATATATCCTTTTCTTTCTAATGTCAGCTTTTGCCTGTTCTGTAAACGGTCAACAGACGGAATTTGTTGATTTTTTAAAGTTGGAAGCAGAAATTAAGTTTTCTACTGATTCGTCTTTAGTTAAAGGGAATTATGCTGTAGATTTTTATGTTAAGACAAAGGTTGACACTATATTTATTGATGCAAAAAATATTACTATAATTACAAACCCTTCTATTTCCTATACTGCTGTCGAACTTAAAAATAAAAAATTAAAAGATATTGATAATAGATGGGATTCCGATATAGAAGTAGGTTTTGAAGATGATAGAATATTTGTAATTTATGATTTTGTTGAAAATCAAGGATACAAAGTTAAGTTTGATTATGTGTCGAATCCTAAAAAAGCACTTTATTTTTTAAAACGAGATAACGATTGGAGTATCTGGACGCAAGGTCAAGGAAAATACACAAGCAATTGGCTGCCAAGTATTGATGATGTTAATGAAAAAATGGAATTTAATATATCGATTACTTACGATATTGATTATGAAGTTATAGCAAATGGAAAGCTTATAGATAAACAAATAAACGATTCAACAATAACATGGCGTTACGATATGGAAAAACCGATGCCTAGTTATTTGGTAGCTTTGGCAATTGGTAAATACAATAAGAGAGTTGAAACTTCAAAAAGTGGTATTCCGCTAGAATTATATTATTACCCAGAAGATTCCTTAAAAGTAGAATCGACATATCGTTACTCAAAACGAATGTTCGATTTTTTAGAAACAGAAATCGGATTTGAGTATCCTTGGCAAAACTACAAACAAGTGCCAGTGCATGATTTTTTGTATGCAGGTATGGAAAACACAAGTCTCACTATTTTTTCTGATGCCTTTGTCGTCGATTCTACAGGTTTTAATGATAAAAACTATGTTAATGTTAATGCACACGAGTTAGCACATCAATGGTTTGGTGATTTGGTAACTGCTAAATCTGGTGAACACCATTGGCTGCAAGAAGGCTTTGCTACCTATTATGCGCTGCTGGCAGAAGGTAATATTTTTGGAGGCGATTATTACTTTTTTGAATTATACAAATCCGCACAAGATTTAGCACGTCAAGATTTGGCAGGGCAAGGCACATCTTTATTGAACCCTAAATCAAGCAGTCTTACGTTTTACCAACGTGGCGCATGGGTTTTGCATGCATTACGAGAAAAGGTTGGAGCAGATATTTATCGGCAAGCAGTAAAGAATTATTTAGAGAAATATCAATTTTCTAATGCAGAGACTAATGATTTTATAAATGAAGTTGCAGTGCTATTTGAAGGCAATTTAGAGAGTTTTGTCAATAAATGGATCATAGCTAAAGAATTTCCGTTTGATGACGCTATTATGCTTTTAAAACAACAATCCGTGTTTATAAATGAATATATTATTATTGATTGCGAAGCAAAAACATCAAAATGCACAGATTATTTGAAGTACTATGCTTCGGATGAAGCTAAAATTAAAGTAATCTCTCAAGCTCCGCAATTAGTAACTAACAACACGTTTAAAAGCACTTTAAAAGTACGCCAAGCCATTGCTCAATATGTTGTTGATATTCCTTTAGATTTAAAGCCTAATTACGAAAGTTTGATTAAGGATGATTCTTATTTAACCAAAGAATATGCGCTCTATAATCTATGGGTTAATTTTCCTGAAGAACGCTCTAAATACCTTAATACATTGAAAGAAGTGTATGGCTTCAGCGACTATAACATAAGATTACTTTGGTTGGTCTTAAATTTAAACACATTAGAGTACCAATCTGATAAAAATGAAGCACTTTATAACGAATTGCTAAGTTATACAGACAAAAAGTATAATGCAGAATTACGTATGAATGCATTTAGGTATTTAAACCTCATAAAGGCATGTAATACAGAATGTCAAAATAATCTCGAAGATGCCAAAACACATCATAATTGGCAATTGGTAAAGTTTTCAAAAGAAATGTTAGAACAACTAAAGGCAAATCAACAATAATGCGAGCATTAGTCATTTCAGGAGGTGGAAGTAAGGGAGCTTTTGCAGGTGGAGTAGCACAATACCTTATGCAAGAAGAAGGTCGTGAATACGATATGTTTTTAGGAACCTCTACAGGAAGTTTATTAGTACCACATTTAGCGGTTAACGATATTTCTAAGCTTTATAATATATTCACCAATGTGCAACAACACGATATTTTTAGTATCAGCCCTTTTGTACAACGCAAAAAAGGTGATCGCGAATATGTCTCTATAGATTTTGTGAATTCACTCTGGCAGTTTATTAGAAAAAAACGAACATTTGGAGAGAGTAAAGCTTTAAAACGTAAGATATGTAAAGACTTTACACGAGAAGAATACGAAAAAATAAAACGAGAAAAACACGATGTAGTTGTTACAGTATCTAACTTGTCGATGAATCGGGTAGAGTATAAGTCTATCAACGATTGCACTTTTGAAGAGTTTTGCGATTGGATTTGGATATCTTGTAATTATATACCATTTATGTCTTTGGCAGAACGCAATGGACATGAGTATGCTGATGGAGGTTTGGGCTGTGTTGTCCCTATTAGAGAAGCTATACAGCGTGGAGCAACAGAAGTAGATGCTATTGTTTTAGAAGCAGAAACAATGGATAAACAACGCATACTGGGTAAGAATCCATTTTCTTTAATGATTAATTTATTTGGACATTTATTAAATCAAGTAGAGAAAAGTGATGTTACTATTGGTAAGCTTGCGGCTAAAACCAAAGATGCAAAATTGAATTTATATTATACACCGACAAGTCTTACAGAAAACTCATTAATATTTAGCAAAAAATTAATGACAAAATGGTGGCAAGATGGTTTTGAATATGCTGCCGAAAAATATAAAAGTCAACTCCCTATGAATGATTTAAAGTAAGGTATTGAGCTTAACTTTTTTTTCTCCCTTCAATTCATCTGTTAATTTGTGATTTATGCAATGATTGTATTAAGATTATTGATACAAAACATATCTCGGTGGTTTTAACCCATTCAATCGCATATAAACAAGCATTTGTCCTCTATGATGAGTAATGTGGTCTGCAAGCAATAACAAAACTTGTCTTTTTGTTCTATTAGATCCAAAATAATCTAGTCTTTCTTCAAGCTTATTTATATCAAAACTTGAAATAAACTCTATGGTTTTGTGAAAAGTCTCATCAATTTTGGCAATCATTTCTTTTTTTGATTTGTTGTCCACTTTGAGTTCTTTGTCAGTATTCCAATCTCTTGCATCACGTCCTCCCATTAAAGATTGACTATGCCAATCCATTGCCCAACCAATATGCATTAAGTTTTCTGCAAAACTCATTGATTCAGAGGTTGCTTTAAAACCATATTTATCTTCTGGCATTGTTTCCGCTACAAGGATTAGATATTTTTTTGAGTTTTCCAATCGTTCTATATATTCCTCGATAAACTTATCCTGTTGTGCATAAAGAGTTGACATAAACAAAGATACTAGGAACATCAAGGCCTGGGTCAATATTCTTTTCATAATATTTATAAAGATTTTAATTTAAACTTATTTTGGGAGCATTTAATACTACTAGAAATATGTTTCAAAATTTTTTAACTCTTCTAAATGCATATTGTAGTCGTATTGTAAATCTTCGTGTAGTAGACTTACTTTCTTTTTAATAGAAGTAATTTGACGCTGGTAAAGATTACTCAAGGCTGTATTTCTATGTATATTAGGTTTTAAATCATTGAGACGTTCGCAAAAATAGAGTAGTAATTCAACTTCGGTTGTTTTTTTAAGAGAATAGCGAGTGTAAACCTTTATTTGACGAAGAATTTTACGTATGGTCTTTTTCATGTAGAAATAACTATCCGTATTCATGCTTTTAAAATCTTCATCTAGCGTGTTTCTAATGCTTTCTATATAGCTATCTTCATCATGTGCTTCAAATAGTAAGTAGGTAAGTAGTGCTTTGTTTTCTTTTTTAAAACGCCCTAAACGTAGGCATAAAGCTAAAAGATCTTCTTTTGAATGATGCTGTAATTCTTTTTTTATAGTAACAATAGATTCAATTTTCATGTTACAAATTTAAGGCTTTTAAAACAGTAGCTTTATAGGTTTGACCAATGGGTATAATATGCAAACCTATATGTATTTGATTTCCTGAAACTTGATGCATTTTGTTTAGGTTAATACTAAACGATTTATGCGTGCGTATAAAATAGTTGGGTAATTGCGTTGTGAATTTTAAAAACGTAGAATGCGTAATAATGGTTTTGTCTTTAAGATGCACTTTTACATAATCTCCAAACGCTTCAGCAAATTGTATATCGGCAAAGAAGACTTTGTGTAGTGTTTTATTTTCTTTTAAGATAATGAAATCTTCTGGTTTTTCAATGGAAGAAGTTTTGTCTAGTACTTTTCTAACTGCGATTAGAAAACGCTCATAAGAGATTGGTTTTAATAGATAATCTATAGCATTAACCTCAAATCCATCTACGGCATATTGCGGATATGCTGTGGTAAAAATAACTTTAGGCGCATTTTGTAATGTTTTGTAAAACTCTAGTCCAGTTTGTTGAGGCATATTAATGTCTAAAAAGAGCAAATCAATAGTGTCGTTTAATTGCAAATATTTGAAGGCTTCTGTGGTGTTACTACACGTTTGTTTTAACTCTAAAACCTCCGTTTCAGCAATAAAATGCTGTAAAACACGCTGAGAAGATAACTCGTCATCAATAATGAGGCAACGTATAGTTTTACTGGTTTTCATATATTTCTATTGAAACTTTAAACGTGTCTTTGGTGTTTTCAATATTAAACAGATGTTGTTTAGGATAGACTAAAGTTAAATTATTTTGTAGATTTTCCAACCCAATACCAGAATAGCTATCATCTAAATTAGTGTTTTTATTCTTGTTAGCATTGCTAATAATAAATGTAAATTTTGAAGCTTTTTGTGTCAGTTGAATTTGAATAGCATTAGAAGCTTTGTCTGTATCAACTCCGTATTTGTAGGCATTCTCTAATAAAGGCAACAACAGCATTGGATAAATTTTGAAGGTTTCGTTTTTAACATCAATTTTTAAATCTACCACATCAGATGCTTGTACCCGATAGTCTTGAAAGGCAATATAATTTTTAAGTAATTGTATTTCGTCTTTAAGTGTTACACGTTCAGTATCGGAGTCGTAAATAACATATCGCAATACATCAGAAAGTTCTACAATAGCTTTAGTAATATGTTCTTTTTTATCTAATGCCATAGCATAAATGACATTTAGAGAATTGAATAAAAAGTGTGGGTTTATTTGTGCTCTTAAAGAAGATAGTTGTGTTTGTATGTGTTGATTTTTAAGTTTTAAAACCCGATTTTCATTTCTATTAAAATAGAACCAATCTTCCGCTAATTTAAAGAGTGTAGTTGCTACTAAAAAAATAATATATATGATATAGGTATTAGTATTGGATAAGTAGGAAATAAAAAAGTAATTAGGAAACAGTATATCTAAAAGTTTATCAAAGAATAGATTGTAGAGTAAAGCAAATCCGACTAAATTTATAATAAATAATAGCGCATAAATAAAATAACGTTCTTGGCTTAAAAACCGAGGCATTAAGAGATAAAAATTAATGCTCACAGGTATTGCCATCACTACCAAAAAGGCTATAGTATAGATATAATCTATGATAATTGGTGTTTCACCTTTAGCAAAAATAAAAAGTAAAATTATAAATGCGGCTAACCACAGTATTGTATTAAAAACAATAGGTCTGTGGTTAGAATTTAATTTTTGTAAATAAGTATTTAGAATCATTACTTACCTATACATTTAATTAGATTTAGTTTGCCATACTTTAAAGGTATTACCAGTATCTCCAGTTTTATCTAAAGTATACTCTGTATCAGAAGAACTCCATTCGTCTTTAAAATCTGAAGCCAAATATTTTTCTAAAAATTTATAGATCTCTTCAGAAGATGCTGTTAGTATAGGATCTTCTTCAACACCAACAATTTCACGTTTTAATTTAACTTTACCTTGCTGATACAAATCACTTAAATAGCTTTGATCTAGAAAACTTAATTTCACCTGCTTTTTATTGGTAATTTCTAATTTAGCCACAGAATGTGTTTTTAATAAATGTTGTTGAGGGAAACTATTGTCTATAGATTCTATATAAAAAGGAATAAAATCAATTAAAATTTCATTTTTCACTTTAAAGGGCATGGCTATAAAATGATTTTCTATAGTATCTTTTTTCTTTTCTTTTATGTATGACAAATAATAACCTTCTTTATACCTATTAAATTGCTTTATGTCATCTTCTGTAATTTTATTGGTTGTATCTGCTTTTTCAGCTTCAAAATATTCTTTGATAGACGAGACTTCCCATCGGGCATTATTTTTACCTTTCCAAGCACCAACAAACACATCTTGAAACTCTAACGCTTCTTGGATGTAAAATGGTTGTAATGATTTTACAATGCAAGAGCTAAATAATAATAGACCTAATAGTAGTAGAGCAATTCTTGATTTCATAATGTATGGTTTAAAATTATCAGCTAAACTCATCATCTTTAAATCACTACACAACAAATTTCGACCAACAAGGATCTACTCCTGCCAAACAATTAATTTGTGAGCCAGAATAACGTTTTAATTAGTTCCTCTTAATAAGTTGATACTTACTGTAGCTAAGTCTGTATTAGGGAATCTTGCAAAATGCGCATCTACAGGTTTTAATCCTGCTTTCTCGGCAACAGTTTTAAAAACATCTACTTCTAAAATATACTGATCGCTATATCCATGTGTAGCATCATAAGCTGTAGCGGCAGTTTTGCCAATATTAGTGGCTACTAATTTTGGATTTATAGTGTGTAATTCAATAATAAGTAAACCAAACTTTTCTACAAAAGGCTTCCATTTTTGTAGGTGCTCTAAAAGCGATGCTTCCACATCATTATTACTTAAACGTTCTCCTTTATAAGTATACGCTCCAGAAGATTTACTAATAGTATTGCTTTTTAGTTTAGGTGCTTCCCATATACGATTATGGTCTAAAAAAGTGCGTACATTCAATAAATCTATCAATTCAATATTATAATCGTCTTTTAAATCCTTGGCCAATAAATCGGGTCTACCAATATCTCCCCAAATCACTTTAGCCCAAATATCTGCTTTAATTAAATTAGCTCTAGTAACCTTTAATGCGGCTTTATTAAAATCTGCTCCAACTAGTAGTAATGGATGCTCATCTAAAATTTTACCACGTAAAGTTTGTTTATCGATAACATCAAAAATATGTTCAATAAAAGCTCCATTACCACAACCCATATCTAAAATACCTTTGGGTTGTTCTTCTATTGGTCGGTTAAATAAATCTATAATAACCTCGTCAATGACTTTAAAATATGTAGCATGTGCACCTCCGCTTCCCCAAACATTCATTTCTCTATGTACATGCTTTTCTGTAGCTTCAGGATTATCCTCTTTTAATACCAAAGGATTTCCAAATAGAAGATTATCAAGTTGTAAAAACGTAGGAATATAAGATACAGTTACACCATAAGCACTAGCACGTTTCGCATAAAATAAACCGTTGTCTGTAAATTGATACGTGTTTTTCTTTTTTGTAAACCAACCCAAGTGAGTCAGAAAATCTAATACTTTTTTAAAACTTTCGGGGTCTTTATGATATTCTTCAGCAGTAAATGAAGCTTCCATAAAGTATTTGTGAAATAAACCATTTACCCCAAGTAAAACAATAATAGGACCAGCAATAACGCCTTCAATATGTTTTATGATTTGATATTCTATAGAATCCTCGTTAGAAATATCTAAACCATAGGTAGTTTCAAACTTTTTAAAAATACGTTCTAAAACAATAAACGCATCAGCACCAATGGATTTCTCTTTTGCAAAACGATCCGTATAATTTAACAACTTTACAGCATCCTTATAGAGAGGCATCAAATCAAAGGCAACTTTACTATTAGAATTTATGGTGTAACTAATACTATTATCTGTATTATTTAAATTTTGTTCTAGCCAACCTTGAGAGCATAATGCACGTAAAGCAACATTTAGATAGCCTTCGTTAGCCTTAAATGCCTTTGTAAGGTTAGAAATTGTAGACGATTGATTAGTTATTAAATAATCTAAAACTCCTTTTTTGTGTAATGCGTATGCTGAAGTTGCAGTAGCAATACCATCTAAGTGTCTAAAAATTGTTTCTCTTAATAGGGCTTTATCTGATTTAGTAAGCATAAAATAGCGTTAAGTTATAAATATAAATAAACCATCAATTTTATGATGGTTTTAAATAAAAAATATAATTTATTATATCATCGTAATTTCGGAAAATCAATAGGATTTGCCTCATGCATCACATCATATACTGCTTCAAAAATATCTTCTACAGATGGTTTTGAAAAATAATCTCCATCAGATCCATAAGCTGGTCGATGAGGTTTAGCAGCTAATGTTTTAGGCTGACTATCTAAATGCTGATAGGCATTTTGCGTATTTAAAACTTCATTCAAAATATATGCAGAAGCACCGCCTTGCACATCTTCATCAATAATCATTAAACGATTAGTTTTTGCTACGCTCTTTACAATGTCATGATTTAAATCGAATGGTAATAATGACTGAACATCAATAATTTCTGCATCTATTCCAAGCGCTTGTAATTCTTTAGCGGCTTGTTCTACCAAACGAAGCGTAGATCCATAAGATACTAATGTAATATCGTTTCCTTCTTTAACAGTTTCAACAACACCTATAGGTGTTTTAAATTCACCAATATTATTTGGCATTTTTTCCTTTAAACGATAACCGTTAAGACATTCTATAACCAAAGCAGGTTCATCACTTTCTAAAAGAGTATTGTAGAAACCAGCAGCTTTTGTCATATTTCTCGGAACTAAGACATGTATACCTCTTACAAGATTTAATATGCCACCCATTTGCGACCCCGAATGCCATATACCTTCTAATCGGTGACCACGCGTTCTTACAATTAGCGGAGCTTTTTGACGACCTCTAGTTCTATACTGAACGGTAGCCAAATCATCACTCATAATTTGCAGCGCATATAGAATGTAATCTAAATATTGAATTTCAGCAATTGGACGTAGGCCTCGCATAGCTAAACCAATACCTTGACCTAAAATAGTAGCTTCTCTAATTCCTGTATCAGAAACTCTAAGCTCTCCATATTTCTCTTGAAGCCCTTCTAATCCTTGGTTAACATCACCAATATGACCTGCATCTTCACCAAAAATCATTGCTTCTGGATAAGTGTTGAAAATAGCATCAAAATTGTCTCTTAAAACAACTCTGCCATCAACATCTTCTGCATTAGCATTATACGTTGGTAATACTTCGTTTTGGTTTAAAGCATTTTTTGATGAACTACTGTGTAAATGCGAACTGTATTTAGGTTGAATAGTTTCAATATAGGTGTTAATCCAATTCTGAAGTGCTAATTTTTCATTCGTTGTTTCAGAAATTGTATAACGTAAAGTTTTACGTGCTGCAATTAATAAATCTTTACGTAGAGGCTCATCAATTGCATCAATATCATTTTTTAATTTGGATATAAAAACACCATTAGCGCTAGAATTAGAGAGTTGTTCTAAAACAGAAAGTAATTCTTGTTTTTCAGCTTTTATAGGATTTATAAATGCAGACCACGCTGCTTTTTTACCATCTCTAACAGCTTTTTTTATGTCTTTTTCTAAAACAGATAATTCTTCATCAGTAGCAATATTATTAGCAATTACCCATTGACGCATTTGTGCATTACAATCATATTCTGTTTCCCATGCTAATCGTTCTTTGCTTTTGTAGCGTTCATGAGATCCCGATGTAGAATGTCCTTGAGGTTGCGTAAGCTCTTTTACATGTATCATTACTGGCACATGTTCTTTACGAGCTATTTGTGCAGCACGTTGATATGTATCAATTAATTCAGGATAATTCCATCCGTCAACTCTAAAGATTTCATAACCATTGTTATCGTTATCGCGTTGAAACCCTTTTAATATTTCAGAAATGTTTTCTTTAGTGGTTTGGTGTTTGGCATGTACTGAAATACCATATTCATCATCCCAGATGTTTATTACCATTGGAACTTGTAAAACACCAGCAGCATTTATAGTTTCAAAAAACAAACCTTCACTAGTACTTGCATTACCAATAGTGCCCCAAGCAATTTCATTACCTTCTTTAGAGAACTTAGTAGTATCAATCCCTTTTACATTTCTATATATTTTAGAAGCTTGTGCTAGACCTAACAAACGAGGCATTTGTCCGCCAGTGGGTGAGATGTCTGCACTTGAATTTTTTTGTTCTGTTAAATTTTTCCAATCTCCATTGTCGTCTAAACTATGCGTTGCAAAATGGCCACCCATTTGACGACCTGCAGACATTGGTTCTTCTTTTAAATCGGTATTAGCATATAAGCCTGCGAAAAATTGTTCAATAGACAATTGGCCTATAGCCATCATAAAGGTTTGATCTCTGTAATAACCAGATCTAAAATCACCATTTTGAAAAGCTTTTGCCCATGCTATTTGCGGAACTTCTTTGCCATCACCAAAGATGCCAAACTTTGCTTTACCTGTTAAAACTTCTCGACGACCTAATAAACTGCACTCACGACTTGTAACTACTGTTTTATAATCATTTAAAACCTCAGTTTTAAAATCTTCAAAAGTAATTTCAGTTTTAGTGTTTGTATTAGATTTCATCTATAGTAATTTTAAGTGTTACAAAAGTACGTAAAACGAAAGACTTTAACAATGGCTATAAGTGTTATATATTTAAGATATTCGCAATAAAAAAAGAATAAATTAACGATTATCTAATTAAAATGATATTTTTAACGTTTTTGTAAGAATATGTTAATACCATTTTCGCCTAAATAGACCTAGCAATACTTGAGGATCTACTGTGATGATAAATCGAATTTTTTGATCGTAGTTTGGTTGTGCAATTTCCCAACCATTATTAGAGTAGACAGGAAAAAATAATTCAAAAAAATCTTGAACTAAATTTAAGCGTATACCAGAGTCGTATACAAATTTTGGATCAGCAAATCTGTTTTTCACTAAACCAATATCTCCATAGGCCTGAACATACCTCCAAATCGATGTGGTAACATTGGCTGTAGTTAACCATTGATTTGCAAAAGGTGTATCTAATTGCGATTTAAAACCTCCTTCGGCAATAATAATTTGTTGGCTAACAAGACCTTCATCTCCATCTTCAGAACGTCCTAAATAATTAAAATCAAATAAATAATCTGTTGGTCGATCTAAGGCAAAACTGAAAAAATCAGAATCTGGATCTGTATTGTTTTTTAAAAAAGTACCTGCGTAAAACCTGAAATTTAAATTCCTATTATTTTTAAACAGTTTGCGGTACTCATAATTAATAGATAGTTTACTAAAGTTATCTGCAATTTGAAAATCTGCAAAGAATCTTGAAAAATTAATTATTCCAGGACTAGATTTAACATATCTTAAATTTAAAACTCCGTAATCTGGTTCATTTAGTTCTATTACAGCATCTTCACCTATGTTTCTGCTTATATCTACATAACGTAAGGATAGCGTTTGTCTTTTATCGGATCTAAAATCATCATCATTTCTAAAACTGAAGGATATATTAGGGATAAACCGTGTAAAAAATGCATCTTCTGCAAAAGAACGATAAGCAACAGAAACACCATAAGAAATATTAAAAAGATTACTGTTTTCAATATTATGTGTGTAAAATAAAGATGAAGAACCTGTTAGAGATTTAGAGTTTGTGGCATACTGTGGTGCAAATCTGTAATTGAATCGTTTTCTTAAAATGGTTTTATTGTATATTCTAGTACCTAATGTAAGCCCATCATATATGTTTCTAAATTCTACTAAAGGTGTTAAAAACACTTGGTTATAATAAGGGTCTTCTACATCTTTAAACAAGCGAAATTGCAATGGTTTTCTTGTTAAAAAAGTTCCTTTAGTAGATTTGTAATTATCCCTTTGATTAAACTCAGGAATAATGTTATCATTATCTAATACTAATTTGTCAGCACCTTTATTTGGTATAGTGATTGTTTTAAACTCTCCAATATCATCAACCCATGTTTTACTTAGAATAGAATCATTTTTGAGACTAAAAAGTGAAATAGGCATAGTGTTATCTCGCTTATTCTTTATGGTTACTTGTATAGAGTCTTCTTGAGTTTTGACATTTGTAATTTTAAAATCGATTTTTTTACGTGTATTGAGATAATCTGTAAAAAACCAATTTATATTTTTGTCCGTTTTACTTTTTATAAAGTTTTCAAAGTCCTTAGAAGAAGTTTGTTTTAATTTATTAGTATTTAAGTAGTCTTTTATTAAGGTTCTAAAATTAATATCCTCAGCATATTCATCTAAATAATTAAGACCAACACCGGCTTTGTATTTACTTGCAATATTGGCGTTAAATTTAATAAGCGAGTCTTTTGAAGTTGTTAAAGGTTGATCGTTATTTTTTCTAGCAATTTCCATAGAGTATAGAAAGTACTGAAAATTATAATCTACTTCAGCCAAATGAAAAGTCCTTACTAACCATATTTTAGAGACTGTACCCAAAAACTTTGTGTCTGGATAGTAATCTTCTACATACTTCATTAAAAAGTAAATTTGTAAACCTTCGCTTAACCAATAGTCTTTTCTGGGATTAGTTAGCAAAATATTATCGATATATTTTTTAAGCGCAGTTTTAAGTAATTTTAATTCGTATTGAAAATCGCTAGGAAAAGGCCTAATGATATCAGGCAATTGATTTAATCCATATAAAGGGTTTTTATTGTATTCTAAGGCAGTTACTAAAAGACGTTTATGTGGGTATTCTCCAAGGTTGTTCACTAAAAAACGTGTTACTTTATCTGTAATAATTGCTTTGTCTTGTGGGATTAATCCTTTTTCATAAATGTCAGATATTATTGTAAAATCATCAGTTTTTACTTGAGAAAAGTTATTAGATTGATTTAAAGACAGAAATGTATTTGTTCTGTTTTTTCCTTCTATTACGGTCGTCATTAGGTCGCCAACAGTTTCTTGAGCAGTAATATCTAACTCCGAAAATACATTGTGCGTTTTAGGGTGATTAAGCGTAATATGTACATCTGCTTTAGGGATATAAAGATCATCTAAATCTTTATTGCTATAATAGTTCCATTTGTCATTGTAAACGGTTGGAGTAATGTACCAATATTTTAAATTAAAATCTTTGTCTTTAGTAAAACCATAGTTGGTAAATCCATCATCTGGTAAAACAAGTGTATACGATAAATTTATAGTATAAGATTGTTCGGAAAGTAAAGGGTTCTTTAAGTCTACTTTTATAACATCTGGATGCTCTTTTAAGCGTATATGTTTTAATTCAGAATTGTTTTCATCTGTTATATTGCTTATAGTAGTGTAACCACGATCTTTATTTTTCGCTAGATGAAATTTAGTATTAAACTCTTCTTCAAAACGTTTGGCAAGAGGTGTTGTTTTAGATGAATAGCTATGATTCCAATCGTTTAAATAAATTTCAGTTAACTGAGTATTGGATGTGTTTTTATAGACAATAGTCTGCTTAATTGTTATTGATTTTGTGTCAATATCAACATCTCCTTTTAGAGTTATTTTATTTTGAGCACCACTTTGCGTAACACTGCTTAAAACGAATAGAAATATAAATAGTTTTTTAATCAATGAGCAATTACAAATTTAGTAGGTTTTAGATCCGAATTAGGGATTGACATATAGTATAACCCATTAGCAAATTGCGAAACATTAACATTTGATGTTTCATTTGCTAGTTTTGAGATATAAATTCTTTGACCTAGATTATTATAAATAACAAACTCTTTATTAAAAAGAAGATTAGAATTTATAGAAATCTCTAATTCGGTATCAATAATATTTTTCTTTAACAGCAATACGTTAGCAATAGTTTCATTAGTTGTACTTAATGTTTGCGAGTCTATCTCTAACTCTATTGTAACGGGCAAATGGTCACTAAAATTGTGCAAAGCATTTCTAATTGCTAAAGAAAAACCAGCATTATTATCTGGAGAGTTATTATCGGCACCTTTTGCACAGTCTGAAGAATTTATACGACGATTAAAACAAGAACTTTCTTTATTATTTCCGTATGCTGAGTATGAGTCTGTTACATAACGAATATTATTTGAAGAATTCAAAAAATTTTCGGAAGTTAAAATAAAATCGAAACGATCATCAAAACCACCTGCAGCTCCACCTAAACCAGACTGTGTACGTGTAGATTGTGTAAAAACATCTACAAAGGCATTGCCAGTATCACTCCAATTACCAATACGGTTTACAGGGTCTGAAAATGTAATATTATTAGATCCATCTAATAGTTCTTGAAAAGCAGATTCTGTAGCTCTATATAGGTTAAGGTCACCTCCTAAAAGTACATTGGTATTAGCAGGTAAGGTATTTAAATAAGCGTCTAACTCCTGAACCATTCTAAAACGTCTTAGTGCATCGCTATCGTTATCCGAAGCTTTTAAATGCGCAACTACAGCGTATATCTCAATAGGGTTAGTTTCTTTATCTATGGTGTTAATTGTTAAACGATAGACATTAAAATCACGTAAATCTGTTGGTACAATAATTTCTTCTTCAAGAGTAAATTTGTTACTGTCATAGAACAATAAATTTTGAAGTTCATTAGAATCACTAGACGCATCATCAGAAGTATTATTTACAAATGTTGCCATTTGATAAGATGACCTAATTATAGTTTGCGTAATTCCTAAAATGGTATTTGCGCCAGCGCTATTGTTTAATTCGCAGACCAAGAATAAATCTGGTTGATAATCTCCTAGTATGAGACTTAAATTGCTTTCTCTTCCTGAAGTAGCCGTTTCATTAGGATAATTTAGAAGATTATAAAACATAACTCTAAAGTTCTCTTGAGCATTTAGGCAAGACAACCATAAAGAAATAAATAAAGTAAATACAATAAATTTTTTATTCATTTTACAAATAAACAATTTAGAAATTAGGACTTAAACCAGATTCTTTATAGAAGCTATTTAATATTTCTAAAACCTCGTCTCCAGAATCTACTAAATGTATAAGGTCTAAATCTTTTGGACTAATATTACCTGCATTTAACAATGTTGTTTTTATCCATTCAAATAAACCTCCCCAAAATTCTGTACCGACTAATATAATTGGAAACGTTTCAATCTTATGCGTTTGTATTAAAGTAATAGCTTCAAAAAGTTCGTCTAAAGTTCCAAATCCACCAGGCATTACCACAAAACCTTGCGAATATTTTACAAACATAACCTTACGGACAAAGAAATAATCAAAATCTAAGCTTTTATCGCTATCTATATAAGGATTATCGTGTTGCTCAAAAGGTAATTCTATATTTAAACCTACAGAAGTACCGCCGCCGAGATGTGCTCCTTTGTTACCAGCTTCCATAATACCTGGGCCACCACCAGTAATAACTCCATAACCGTTTTCTACAATTTTAGTAGCTACTTCTACAGCAAGTTTATAGTATTTATGATCTGGTTTTGTACGTGCAGATCCGAAAATAGACACACAAGGACCAATTTTACTCATACGTTCAAATCCCGTAACAAATTCCCCCATGATTTTAAAAATAGCCCAAGAATCATTGGTTTTTATTTCATTCCAGCCTTTTGGTTTATGTTCTGTTCTCATATGTTTTAGTGTTCAGTGTTTTCGATACCTAGCTAATTTAACTCTTTTATTAAGAATTTGGCGGTATGGCTCTTTTTATCTTTAATAATTTTTTCGGGTGTGCCTTTGGCAACAATTTCTCCACCTCCTTTTCCTCCTTCGTAACCAATATCTATAATATAATCTACAGTTTTAATCACATCAAGATTATGTTCAATAATTAGTACTGTGTTACCCTTATCGGCTAATTTATTGAGTACTTTCATAAGGACATTAATATCTTCAAAATGTAAACCAGTTGTTGGCTCATCTAAAATATAGAAGGTATTGCCTGTATCTCTTTTACTTAATTCGGTTGCCAGTTTAATGCGTTGGGCTTCACCACCAGAAAGTGTAGTGCTTTGTTGTCCTAATGTTATGTAGCCTAGACCTACATCTTTAATGGTTTTTAGCTTTCTATGAATTTTAGGAATATGTTCAAAAAAGGTTACAGCTTCTTCAATAGTCATATTTAAAACATCACTAATGGATTTTCCTTTATACCTAATCTCTAAAGTTTCGCGGTTAAAGCGTTTGCCTTGGCATGTTTCGCATTCTACATATACATCTGGTAAGAAATTCATCTCAATAACACGTAGTCCACCACCTTGACAAGTTTCACAACGACCACCTTTTACATTAAAACTAAAACGTCCAGGTTTATAACCACGAATCATAGCTTCTGGAATTTTTGAAAACAAACTTCGTATTTCACTAAATGTACCTGTATAGGTTGCTGGATTGCTTCGAGGAGTTCTACCTATTGGCGATTGATTGATGTCGATGACTTTATCAATATGTTCTAAACCTTTAATGCTTTTATATGGCATTGGTTTTTTTACTCCATTAAAATAATGGGCATTAAGAATAGGGTAGAGCGTTTCGTTAATTAAAGTCGATTTTCCGCTACCAGATACTCCAGTAACTCCAATCATTTTTCCTAAAGGAAATTCAACATCTACATTCTTAAGGTTATTCCCAGTACAGCCTTTTAATACTAATTTTTTGCCATTGCCTTTTCTACGTTGTTTTGGGACCTCTATTTCTTTTTCGCCGTTAAGATATGCCGCGGTAAGTGTATGCTCTTTTAATAAATCTGTTGGCGTGCATTGACTAATAATAGCACCTCCATGTTTACCAGCAAACGGCCCAATATCAATAACATGATCTGCACGCTCTATCATATCTTTGTCATGCTCTACAACAATAACAGAGTTACCGACATCTCTAAGTGAAATTAAGGAATTGATTAATTTTTCATTATCACGTTGATGTAAGCCAATACTTGGCTCATCTAAAATGTAGAGTACACCAACAAGTTGAGAACCTATTTGCGTGGCTAAACGAATACGCTGTGCTTCTCCGCCCGATAAAGATTTGGAGCTTCTATTTAACGATAAATATGTTAAACCAACATCTAATAAAAATTGTACTCGACTTCTAATTTCTTTGATGATCTCTTCAGAGATTTTTAACTGTTTATCCGATAAACGTTTATGGATATCTTTAAGCCATTCGCTCAATTCAACAATATCCATATTTACAAGATCAGCAATACTTTTTCCGTCGACTTTAAAATATAATGACTCTTTTTTTAATCGAGACCCATTACATTCAGGACACTTTACCTTATCCATATATTCTTTAGCCCAACGGACTAAAGATGTAGAATTTGATTTGTATTGGTTTTCTATAAAATTAGCAACACCTTCAAAATCGATATCATAATTACGTGCTACGCCAAGTAACTTACTTTCTACGGTAAACTTATCTTTTCCTCCGTATAATATAACATGCTTAGCTTCATCAGGAATAGATTTATACGGATCATCTAAAGAAAAATTAAAACGTTTGGCAATAGTATCAAACTGTTTAAAAATCCAACTTTTTTTGGCAGGTCCATGAGGCGATAAGGCACCGCTATTGATAGATAAATTGTCATCTGGTACTAATTTGTTTTCATTAACCACATACAACTCTCCAATACCATTACATTTTTGACATGCTCCTTTTGGGGAATTAAATGAGAAATTATTAGGCTCTGGGTTTGGATATGAAATGCCAGATGATGGACACATTAAATTACGGCTAAAATAGCGAGGTTCATTACTGTCTTGGTCAATAATCATTAACACATTATCGCCATGGTACATTGCCGTATTTATCGATTCCATCAAGCGTTTATTATTATCTTGAGAATTGTCTATTTTTAACCGATCGATAACAATTTCTATGTCGTGTGTTTTATAACGATCGAGTTTCATGCCTTTTTCAATATCTACAATTTCCCCATCGGTACGCACTTTTACAAAACCTTGTTTAGCTATTTGTTCAAACAACTCACGATAATGTCCTTTACGAGATCGGATTATTGGAGATAAAATATTGATGCGTTTTCCATCAAAAGATTCAAGAATTAAATCTTTGATTTGCTCATCACTGTAGCTTACCATTTTATCACCAGTATTGTAACTATAAGCATCAGCAGCTCTTGCAAATAAAAGGCGTAAAAAATCATAAATCTCGGTAATAGTACCAACAGTTGAACGTGGAGATTTACTGGTGGTTTTTTGTTCAATAGCAATTACAGGAGACAATCCATCAATTTTATCGACATCTGGGCGTTCTAAATTCCCTAGAAATTGACGTGCATAAGCTGAAAATGTTTCAATATAGCGACGCTGTCCTTCTGCATAAATAGTATCGAAAGCCAAAGAGGATTTACCACTACCAGATAAGCCAGTAATAACGACTAATTTTTCTCTAGGAATTGTAACATCAATATTTTTAAGATTGTGAACACGGGCTCCTTTTACTTCAATAAAATCTTCGAAATTCGTCATAGTGTATAGTCTGCAAAATGAAAATTTGCCAAGTGGCGAAGATACTCATTTTAAGACTAAAACGAAAGTTGGTTGAGTCTATTTGTTAACTAATATCTGTATCTAATTAAGATCGTTTTCAAGATATTATTTTGTAAAAATTAGGTTAAAATAAATATAAGGATTTGAAGCTTTTAAATTATGAATAATTGTTATACTTGTAACAACAAATTTAATACAACCGTTTTATGAAATTACTAGGAATAAGCTCAAGAATTGACCATCCAGATTATGGAAAAGGTGTAATTACTAATGTAACTTCGAAACACTATTGGGTTACATTTATCGATAGTGGTCTAGAAACTATAGATATCGATTCTGACTTTGAAGTTATAGAAGCGGCAGAAGATGATGTGGATACGGTGAGCTTGTATGAGGTTGAACGAAGTTTAAAATCTATTTTAAAGAAGTGGTCAGATGTGTCTGAGGTTGTTTCAATAGGTGACAGGTGGAAAGGAGGTAAATTGATTATGCAACCAGAAGATAGTAATTTAAAATCTAGCGAATTACCTATAGATACGTTTTTTCATAAAATTACAATGGTTAGAGACCGTCTTAGAGTTATGGAACAAAAAATTAACTCTAGTAAAAATTTAGATGAACAAGAAAAAATAGACTTACAACAATACATAACACGTAGTTATGGGAGTTTAACTAGTTTTAATGTGTTATTTAAATTAAAATCGCAACAATTTGTGGGGCAGCGTTCTAAATAGTGTCCAGTCTCAGTATTCAGTAGCAGTAATTGTATTAATTAATTTTTTGTAAACTGCGACTGAATACTGCCAACTATATCGTCAATTTCTAAACCTAGAACAAGTAACTTATGAAACGTTGGTAATTGCGCACCACTTTTAGTAGTTGTCCAATCAGTCCAACTTGCAGATAAACCATTTATGGGTAGGATGGAAGTCCACATTTGAAAACGTACGGGTCTTTTATAAGCATCTAAATGCCATAAATAGGAATCTCCAGGCGTAGAACCTCCAGAAGTGTAAGTAACTAATAAAGCTTCCGTATTGCCTTTAGTTTTAACTAAACGTCGTTCTACACCTTTATCAAAAACTTTATATGGAGCTACTAACCAAAACGAATCGTTATTAAAATAACGTTCTGCCTTATTAATATAATCTTCCTTCTCAATGCCGTTATATTCTAGATTTAAAACATAGACTTTTGAGTTATGACGATTATTTAAATTCAAATCTACTTTAAAATCATCCCAATAGACTTCACATCGATTTTCAGATTTATACCATTTGTAATGCTGTCTGCCTTTAAAAGTCCATTCTAAATAATCGGTATTTAGATAAGCTTCTTCATTTAAAGCTTGTAACATTTGCGTGGCGAGTTGGTCTGCTTTTTCACCTTGTTGTCCTATTGGTAAATCTTCATTGTATTTTAAATACATAAAACTATAGAGTAGGAGTGTTGGTAAGGTGAAGAATATAATTAATCCTCCTATAATTTTTAAAACACGTTTTGTTTTAGATTTTTTAGCCAAATTTAATGAGAGTTTATATGCGCTCGAAGAAACATTAATCGTTAGAAATACTATTAATTATCAGACTTATAATCTTTAGGACGTTTCCAACGTATTGGAGCTTTAGGTTCAGGTTTTAATTTAAACTCTTGTGTTTCTAATAATTTTAAAGCTTCTTTTACACCACGTTCTAATTGCGGATCAATACCTTTAGATGTATATTTAGGTTCTTGTATCACTTCAATATTAGGCGCAATACCTTCTCCTTCAACTGCCCATTCTCCATTAACATCAAAGAAACCACCACGAGGAGCTACCATACGACCGCCATCTATAAATCTTGGTGTATCCCAAGTGCCAACAAGGCCTCCCCAAGTACGAGTGCCAATTAGTGGTCCAATTTTTTTTGCTTTAAACATATATGGAAGTAGATCTCCACCAGAGCCAGCACGTTCGTTAATCAACATTACTTTTGGTCCCCAAATACCAGCCATGGGTGTTGTCCAAGGTCTATTATCATTAGCTTTACTATTAAAATAACCGAACAATTCTCTAGACATAATATCTATCATATAATCAGCAGCAGATCCGCCGCCATTGTTACGCTCATCTATAACAACACCCTTTTTGTCTTGTTGAGAAAAATAATAGCGGTTAAACGATGTAAAACCTGCAGGACTTGTATTAGGAACGTAAACATATGCAAGTTTACCATTAGAGAGTTCATCTACCTTTCTACGATTATTTTCAACCCAATCTATAGTTCTCAAACCACGTTCACTACCAACAGGCTGAATTAATACTGTTCTTGCACCTGTTTTTGAAGGTGTTGAGTTGACTGTAATTGTAATTTCACGACCAGCAGTTTGTTCTAATAACTGATAAGGGTTTGTATTAGCATCTAAAGATTTTCCATTAATTGCTAATAGATAATCACCTTCGTTAACATTGATACCTGGTTTACCTAAAGGAGAATTAATATTAGGATTCCAACGTTCTCCATTAAATATTTTTGCAATTTGATAGTTTCCATTATTCAATACTAAATCTGTTCCTAGTAACCCGACAGGAACAAAATCTAAGTCAGGCAAATCACCACCAGAGACATAAGAATGTCCAATAGCAACTTCACCACTCATAATATCTACAACATAATTAAGATCTGTTCTATGACGAACATGATTTACCCATGGAGAGTACCATTTGTAAATATCATCCCAAGGCGCACCATGAACATTATCCACATATAAAAAATCACGCATGTAACGCCAACCTTCTTTAAAAATTTGATGCGCTTCTGCTTTAGGGTCTAGTTTAATTTTCATGTTGGTATTTAAACCACCAGATCCTGGTTTTGGAGGTGATTTAGAACTTACTAAATTCCAACTTTGTCCTTGATTCAATAAAATAGAGTTACGATCGTTAGAGGCTACCATTTGAAATACACCTTTAGCATAATCTGTAGCTTTCTGTTTCGTTACATCGTATGAATGTACTTTAAAACCTGGTTGATTAGGTATAGCCTCTGCTATAAACACTTTATGTTTAGGGCCTTTTAAAAGTGAAGTATAATTACGTGCTGGTAAACGAAGTGCTACAGCACGATCGTAAATACCGTTTTCATCAATAGTTACAGTTACAGCTTCTTTTTTATCTTCCTTTTTATCTGATTCAATTTCTTCTTCATCCGTTTTAGGCAGATTTGGTGCTTTATCTTTAGAGTTTAAAACGACAGCATATAGACTACGTGTAGTTTGCGGGTCATAAGAACTCATATCTAACCATCCTGAAGCTAACCCATAATCAGTACTTGCTAGAGTATATAAGTATTTTCCGTTAGCATCCCAAACAGGAGTTATAGCATCTGCAATAGGATCTGTAAGCTGAATGGTTTTCTTTGTCTCTATATTGTATGCAAAAATAGCTTTAAAATGACTTTTTTGTTGCTTAGCATATGCTATCCATTTACTATCTGGTGACCATACAGGATTCATAGAACGGTTTGGATGTGCATAACTATCTGTAGCAACTTTAGTAACTTTTTTTGTTTCGAGATTAGCAATCCAAATATTAAAGTGCGTATCTGTATAAGCAATATGTTTACCGTCGGAAGACCAATCAGGAACAAAATAAAATGTTGGATTTGGTAGTTTTATAGATTGTAGATTAGATCCATCTTGATTGGCAATAACCAATTGATATTCGCCACTCTTATCTGAAAACCAAGCTATTTTATCGCCTTTTGGAGACCAAATAGGATTACGATCTGCAACCCCTGGGGAGTTGGTTAAATTCCTCCATGTCCCATTTTCTTTAGGTACCGTAAAGATTTCACCACGATGTTCAAAAACAGCACGTTTTCCTTTAGGAGATACATTTGGGTTAGATAAATTTCTACCAGAAATATTTTCCCAACGTACTCTAGAGAAATTTAAATCGCCTTTTACTGTAATATTTAGCTGTTTTGTGTCTCCTGTATTTGGCTTGTATACATGCAAATAACCACCTTGCTCATATGCAATGGCATCTTTACTAGCATCTAAACTTTTAACATCAAACTTTTTATGAAACGTAATCTGTTTTTCTTCTTTAGTATTTGGGTTGAAAGACCAAATGTTGGCCGTGTAATCACGTTCAGAAATAAAATAAACAATACCGTTTAACCAAATAGGGTCTAAATGACGTTCTTTAGTCGGTTGCGTTGTACGTGTTAATTCTTTAGTTTTAAGATCAACAATCCATATTGGCATAGCTTGTCCTCCTCGATAATTTCTCCATTCAGCATCCCAACCTGTAATTGGAGTATATGCAATATGCTTACCGTCTGCAGATATTTCTCCATACGCAGCTCTAGGAATATCTAATGCAACAGGAAGGCCACCTTTTGCAGAAACCGTAAAAAACTTACTAGTCATCGTAGGTTGACTTTCTCTACCAGAGCGAAATAATATTTCTCCATCAGGCGTCCAACCTTGTACAAAGTCACCACCAGGATGATAAGTTAATCGCTTAGGTTCTCCTCCTTCAGAAGGAATGGTATACACATCTACATTTCCATCATACTGTGCAGTAAATGCAATCGTTTTTCCGTCGTTTGAAAAATGCGGACTAGATTCATAACCATCATCACTAGTTAACCGTATAGCAGTACCACCATTTATGGATGCTTTCCATAAATCATTGGCATAAACAAAGACAATATCGTTTCCATGAATAGTTGGTTGTCTTAATAATTGCGTGCCTTGAGAAAAGCCACATAAGGTATAGCATAGTGCTAGCGTAACAATAAATTGTCGTTTCATTTTGGTTGATTTTTAAAATAAGTTAATCTAAGAATAGATGCGGATGATAAAGATACAATTTAGACAATATGGAATATTAAAAAAGATGTTAAAAGCTTAAAAGCCTACCGCAGTATCATCACCTCTGTGATCTGCTCCACCTTCAAGTTCTCCATTGCTTAATATTAATATGCCATCTACAATACCAATGACTCGTGATCTTGATTCGTTAATTGTATACCCTTTATCTTTTAATTGTTGGATGACTTCTTTATTAAAACGGCCAGGCTCCATTCTAATTTCATCGGGTAACCATTGATTGTGAAAACGAGGAGCATCTACAGCTTCTTGCATGGTTAAACCAAATTCTTCGACATTTAAAATCGTTTGAAGTACAGAAGTAATAATTGTAGATCCGCCTGGTGTACCAACAGACATTAATAACTCTCCATCCTTTTCAACAATAGTAGGAGTCATAGAACTTAACATGCGTTTTTCTGGAGCAATACTATTAGCTTCGGCACCTATAAGACCGTATACATTTGGCACTCCTGGTTTACTGCTAAAATCATCCATTTCGTTATTTAAAAAGAAACCAAGTTCATCGGCATATAATTTAGACCCGTATCCTCCATTTAGCGTTGTAGTTACTGATATAGCGTTACCGTATTGATCGATGATTGAATAGTGCGTAGTTTCATCACTTTCATAGCCTACAATATTTCCATGAGATATAGAATCTATTGGAGTAGGTGCATCAAAAGAAAAATTATGCATTCGTTCTTGCAAATACACATCACTAGTTAACGTTTCTGTTGGAATATCTATAAAATCGGGATCACCTAAATAATAACTACGATCTGCATAAGCGCGCTTTTCAGCTTCTACAATAACTTGAATCGTTTTTAAAGCGTTATGGCCATAATCTTTTAAATCAAAAGGTTCAATCATTTTCATAATTTGATTTAAGCATATTCCACCAGATGAAGGAGGAGACATGGAAATGATTTTTAAATCATCATAATTAAAAACAACAGGTTCTCTCCATTTAGCTTCGTAACGGTTTAAATCTTCTAAAGTGATAATACTACCTTTAGCATTTAAAAACGCAACTAATTTTTTAGCAGTTTCACCTTTATAAAATTCATCAACTCCATTATTAGCTATGCGTTCTAAAGTTTCTGCTAGAGCTATATTTTTAATATTATCGCCAGCATTAGTTTTATCTCCAAAAAGAATGTCTTTACCATTTACTTTTGTAAATATGTCATTATTGCTAGAAAAACGCTGTTGTTGATTTTCTGTAATAATAAATCCATTTCTAGCTAAATCTATAACAGGTTGTAGTACGTCTTTAATATCTAATTTCCCAAATCGTTCTTGTGCTTTAAATACACCAGATACCGTACCAGGTACACCAATAGCCATTCCTCCAACAGTACTTTTATTGGGTATTACGTCTCCATTTTCATCTAAATACATGTCTTTTGTAGCTGCAAGCGGTGCTTTTTCTCTATAATCTAATCCTCCTATAGACCCATCTTCTAAACGATATACCATAAAACCGCCACCACCAAGATTGCCTGCATAAGGATAGGCAACTGCTAAAGCCATTTCTGTAGCCATCATTGCATCAAAAGCATTTCCTCCTTTTTTTAAAATATCAGAACCAATTTTAGAAGCTTCTTCTCTAGCACTTACTACCATAGCCTTTTTTGCAATAAAACCACGATTTTGTTGACTAACATTATTATTTTTTGATTCGTTTTTACAACTACTAAAAACTAAAAATTGTATTGTAATTAAAAGGAAAAGTGTTTTCTTCATAAATTAAATTCTTTTTCTATTTCTATTCGTTTTTGGTTTGAAAAGACAATTAGTTCTTTGAAAAACTGGGTAAATTCTTTTTCAAAGTCATCGTAATATACTACTAATTCATGAATTGCCTCATTCATTTTAGAGCGTCCTTTGGTTCTTTTATTCATTCCGTTTAATACCCGTTCAATTCCATCAATTGATGCATAACTTAGAAGCCAATTTCCTTCAATCATTACAGGAGTTAATTTTTTAAAACGTTCAGGTAGTACAAGGAAATTGTCTGTCAGACTTTTATAAAAATTAGAGATGTATACCGATAAATTAATATCGGAGTAATCTTCCCAATTTTTAGCTAAAAAATGATCATAAAAAATATCAACAATTACTCCACTATAATGGCTATAATTTTTGTGTAATCGTTTTGTACTTTGTTTAGTTATTGGATGTGCATCAGTAAAGGTGTCAATATGTCGATGTAATATTATACCTGCCTGAATTGATTTAGGAAACTCTTTGTATTTATTGCCACGAACTCCATCTGCCGAAAAGTTACCAATGGTTAATAATTCGTTATCACCAGAAAGATATATATGTGCTAAAAAATTCATTGCTCGAATTTACAAATTCATAATAACAAAATCCTACTAACTATTTATATTTGCGTAAAATTTAATTTATGACTTTAATAAAATCAATTTCAGGAATTCGCGGAACAATTGGAGGAGCAGTAGATGATAATTTAACACCTATAGATGCTGTGAAATTTGCAGCGGCCTATGGTGCTTGGGTTAAACAACAACGTAATAAAGAAAATTATAGAGTTGTTGTAGGTAGAGATGCTAGGATTTCTGGAGAGATGATTCAAAGTTTAGTAATGAATACTCTAGTAGGTATGGGAATTCATGTTATAGATTTAGGTTTATCTACTACACCAACTGTGGAAATAGCTGTGCCTATGGAACATGCAGATGGTGGAATTATTTTAACAGCTAGCCATAACCCAAAACAATGGAATGCGTTAAAACTATTAAATGCTAAAGGAGAATTTTTAAACGGAGTAGAAGGTGAAAAGATTTTAAAAATAGCAGAGACTAATAGTATGAATTTTTCAGAAGTTGATGACCTTGGTAAAATCACTAAAAATGAAGCTTATATCGATTTACATATTGACGAGGTTTTAGAATTGCCATTAGTTAACAAAAAAGCTATTGAAGCTGCGAATTTTAAAGTGGTAGTAGATGGTGTAAATTCTACAGGTGGTATTGCTATACCGCTATTATTAGAGCGTTTAGGTGTGCATCCAGTAAAATTGTACTGTGAGCCTAATGGCCATTTTCCACATAACCCAGAACCTTTAAAAGAACATTTAACCGATTTATCAGAAGCTGTTGTAAAAGAACGTGCAGATTTTGGTATTGTAGTTGACCCAGATGTAGACCGTTTAGCATTTATGGATGAAACGGGAGAAATGTTTGGAGAAGAATATACATTGGTAGCTTGTGCGGATTATGTGTTAAGTAAAATTCCAGGAAATACAGTTAGTAATATGAGTTCTACAAGAGCATTAAGAGATGTTACCGAAAAGCATGGAGGTGTATATGAAGCTAGTGCTGTTGGAGAGGTTAATGTTGTAGAACTTATGAAAAAAAACAATGCCATTATTGGTGGAGAAGGCAATGGCGGTATTATTTACCCAGCTTCACATTATGGAAGAGATGCTTTGGTAGGAGTGGCTTTATTTCTATCACTTTTGGCAGAAAAGAAAATGAAAGTGAGTGAGTTAAGAGCATCATATCCTAATTACTATATGAGTAAGAAAAAAATTCAATTAACACCTGAATTAGATGTTGATGCAATATTGAAGACTATGGAAGAAAAATACAGTCATGAGAATTTAACGACTATCGATGGTGTAAAAATTGATTTTTCTAATAGCTGGGCGCATCTTAGGAAAAGTAATACTGAACCAATAATTAGAATATATACTGAAGCTCCTTCTCAAAAAGAAGCTAGTGATTTAGCAGATAGAATTATATCGGATATAAATACTATTGCTGATATTTAATATATTAGCATATATATACTATAAATCATTATGATTGACACAAATACTACTAGGGCTCGTTATTCTGAATTGGAAAAATATTTTTCACAGTTTAGAAAACATATTATTGGTATAGATCAAGAATTTGAATCTCCTTATGGTAAACAGAAAATTGTTTACACTGATTGGACAGCTTCTGGTCGTTTGTACCGACCAATAGAAGAAAAAATAGTTACCCAATTTGGCCCTTTTGTAGCGAATACACATACAGAGACTACAGTTTCAGGCACAGCAATGACTAATGCTTACCATAAAGCAAGACATATTATTAAAGGTCATGTCAATAGCAATGCTGATGATGTTTTAATTGTAGCTGGTAATGGTATGACTAGTGTTGTAAACAAGTTTCAACGTATTCTTGGTTTAAAAATGCCAGAGAATATGGCTAAATATGCTAAAATCCCTGATGCGTTACGACCAGTAGTTTTTGTTACTCATATGGAGCATCATTCTAATCATACATCTTGGTTAGAAACTATAGCGAAAGTAGAAGTTATTCCTGCTGGAGATGATGGTCTATTTTGTATGGATAATTTAGAAATTCTATTAAATAAATATAAAGATTGTACGCTTAAAATCGCTTCTGTTATAGCAGGAAGCAATGTTACTGGTATAGAAACCCCATACCATAAAATAGCTAAAATGATGCATAAGCATGGTGGAGTTTGTTTTGTAGACTTTGCATGTTCTGCACCTTATGTAAATATAAATATGCATCCGAAAAATGAAGATGAATCTTTAGATGCTATTTTCTTTTCTCCACATAAATTTTTAGGTGGGCCAGGAACTTCAGGCGTTTTAGTTTTTAATAAAAAACTATATAAGAATATGATTCCTGATTGCCCAGGTGGCGGTACGGTATCATGGACAAATCCTTGGGGAGAACATAAGTATATAGATAATATTGAAGATAGAGAAGATGGAGGTACACCAGGTTTTTTACAAACTATTAAAACAGCTTTAGCTATTAAGTTAAAGGATAAAATGGGAGTAAAAAATATGTTAGATCGTGAGCATGAATTGTTACATCAAGTGTTTTCTAATTTAAGCCATGTTACCAATATTAAAATCTTAGCTGAAGATCAAAAAGAACGACTAGGTGTTGTTTCCTTTTATATAGAAGATCTACACTTTAATCTTGGGGTTAAGCTGTTAAATGACCGCTTTGGTATACAAACTCGTGGTGGTTGTAGTTGTGCTGGAACCTATGGGCATTACTTATTACATGTAGATAAGGAACAATCTAGTAATTTAGTACAAGAAATTACTTTAGGAGATTTAATTCGTAAACCAGGTTGGATACGGATGTCTATACATCCAACAACGACATGTAATGAAATCGATTATGTTTGTAATAGTATAATAGCCTTAGCAGAGAATCACAAAGAATGGGCAAAAGATTATGAATACAATAAATCTAATAATGAGTTTATTCATAAGACTTTTATCCCTAAAGGAGATACACGTGTTGACGATTGGTTTAATGTATAACTAATTACAAGAATTTTTCAGGGACTTTGTCTCGATGTTTCCATCGTTTGTGGGTCCATAAATAATACTGCGGAGCCTTATAAATTTGCTCTTCTACTAATTTAAAAAAAGCATCTGTAATTTTAAAATCTTCAAAACTTTTTGAGTCCTCAGTTATTGTATGAAATGTGGCTTGATAATAACCTCGTTTAATACGTTTAACACTAAAAAAAACAACAGCCATATCCATACGTTTAGCAATAATTTCTGCTCCAGTGTACATGGGAACTTTTATACCCATAAAATTAGACCAATACGAAGCTTTCTTTGCTTTAGGAGATTGATCTGCAGCAAAACCATTAATAGTCAATTCACCATTTCTTTTAGCTTTGCTTAAAACACGATAAGTTTCTTTTGTAGTAATTAGGGTGCTATTATGTTTTGCCCTAATTCGTTTTATTAAGCGATCAAAATATTTATTTTTTAAACGTTTATAAACGGCATAGCCTTTATGATTTATATGATTTTGGAGTACAAACAACCATTCCCAACTTCCATAATGAGCGCCCATTAGCATAATGCTTTTATTTTTTTTTTCTAGATCAAGTATTAAATCTGAATTAGAGAAAGTGTACCGCTTTATTATTTGAGATTTAGAAATTGTCATAGATTTTATAGCTTCTAACATCATATCACATAGATGATGATAAAATTTAGATGTAATATCTATAATTTCTTTTTCAGTTTTTTCAGGAAACACTAATCTCAAATTCGACTTTACAGTTGATTTTCTATACCCAAATACCTTATACAAAAAGAAATATAAAACATCTGAAAACATATACAATAGTCTAAACGGCAAAATAGAGATTAACCATAAAAAAGGGTAGATAATTATATAGGCAATAAGTTGCATCAAATACTGTTAATTTTGAAACACAAATATATATTATATTTGAAGCATAAGTATTCTCTTTATGGACAAATTAAGTTTAGTAACTATAATCATTATCGCAGCTAATGTCATTTTTTCAATGAAAGGATTTGATGATCGTTCTTTCTTTGAGCGGTTTAAATTTAATGTCGGGAGTATACGAAGAGGTGAACAAGTAAGAATGTTTAGCTCTGGTTTTTTACATGCAGATACTACGCATTTGTTATTTAATATGTTTACGCTTTACTTTTTTGCTGAGACTGTAATTGTAGGATTAGGGAATTTTAATTTTATAGTAATATACATTTTAAGTTTAATTTTTGGAAACCTATTATCGTTATATTTTCATAAAGAAGAGTATTGGTATAGCGCAATAGGTGCTAGTGGAGCTGTGACAGGTGTACTTTACGCAGCAATATTGTTGCACCCAGAAATGCGTTTATACATGTTTTTTATTCCTATACCAATTCCAGGTTATGTTTTCGGAATAGGTTATTTATTATATTCCATTTATGGGATGAAAAACAAAATTGGTAACATAGGGCATGATGCACATTTTGGAGGAGCTATTGGTGGCTATGTATTAACTTTATTTTTAAAACCAGAATTATTTAAAACCGAATTATTGCATGTCGGTTTATTAGCAATACCTATAATTATACTATTTGTAATGTATAAAACAGGAAAACTATCTTGAGGTTAAATTTTTAAGTCGCTAATTTCTAATATGTACTAATAAAAACAAAAAAACTCCACTTGTTAAAGTGAAGCTTTTTTGTTTTAAATATAATTACCGTTACTATTTTTCTAAAGTACTCATGTAATTAGCTAATTTTAATAAATCAGATTCATTTTTATTATCGATTTTGTTTTCTTTAATAAAAGCTAATACATTTTTTGAATTACTACCAAATTGTTTTGCTATGCTCTTTTTGTTTTCAGCTAAATCGATAAGCGAATTATTTTTTGTTTTGTAAAAATAACTGTATGATTGCTCAAAATAAGCGGGTCTATCTTTTTCGTAAGAAGTACTAGATAATTTTGCTTTGATATATTTAAAATCTGCTTTTTTCAATAAGTTTTGATTAACAGCATCTTTTTCATATAAAAAATAATCGACTACCTTATTTCCTTTTTTGTTTACATAAGCAACAGTTCTATATCGATCTCTTGAATCTATAAAAGATAGACTAATACCTTCTTCCTTCTTTAGTTCAAAAATCTGACCTTCAGGATTTTTAATTTCTATATTGTTAGATAATATATTAATACGCGTTGGCATTATTATAGACTCACCCTTAGAAACAATTCTAGCAGGGGTAAACTCCCTAGTATCAACTGCTTCAGATGCAACGCCATTAATAATAACATTTAAACCAGGTTGAGTTAAAATAGTATTCAACCTAGTAATAGTAGATTGATCTAAAGGTGATCCAGGAGCACCACCAGAAAAAGGAGAAGGATCTGGATCTCCACCACCTACAAGTTGTGCTTGAGCAAATGTAAGACTCAAACAGATAGAGAATAAAGTTATAGCTAATTTTTTCATAATTTAATATTTAAAAGTTAAAAAGAAATAATTTTAAATTTACAAAAAAAAGATATTAAAATTATCTATAGATATAAGATTTAACTTTTATTTATTAGTAGGTAAAGGATTTAGAGATAAATTGAAAACAAAAAAGCTCCACTTGTTAAAGTGAAGCTTTTTGTGATGGCACTAGGATTCGAACCTAGGACCGCCTGCTTAGAAGGCAGGTGCTCTATCCAGCTGAGCTATGCCACCATTTAAGAATTAAAAATACAATTAATTCTAAAAAAAAAGTCGGGGTGGCAGGATTCGAACCTGCGACCTCCGCGTCCCAAACGCGGCGCGATAACCGGGCTACGCTACACCCCGAACTGAGCGTATCAAAAATGTCTACTAGACATTTTTAGCGAAAGTGCCAGCCGGCGGATTGACCTTTCTATACTCACTCTGGCGGAGAGACCGGGACTCGAACCCGGGCGACACTTGCGCGTCGACAGATTAGCAATCTGCTCCATTACCACTCTGGCACCTCTCCAATACAATTATAAAAGAACGTTTTCCTGAAATTGCGGATGCAAATGTAACTTTTCATATTAAAGAACGCAACAATTTTTATTAGTTTTTTGTGTTAATAATCTACTGTATTAAGAGTAAGCTAATTAATTTAAGCTTTTAAGTTTTTATTATAAAAGAAAATATATTTTCTATTTATTTAAAGCTTTGAACATTTTAAAATCACTCTTTTATTCTCATTATTTGTAGTAAAGAATAGATAGATGTCACCTCCATCTTTAATTTTAAGTTTTTTGCGAATATCATTCACAGAAAGTGGAAAGTTACGTATTGTAATATTTGCTTTAGTTACTTTTAATTTTAAGAATTCTTTTTTGTTATATGGTATAATAGTGTCAATACTAAAGCGTCTTCCAGGGAATTCAATTAATGCATCAGAAGTGTATAAGTGTGAGTGTTTATGAAGTTTATATATATTTAATTTGTTAGATAAGATATTAAACGCACCAGATTTTAATATGGCTGAATTGGGCTCATAAATATAATTAGAAGCTTTACTGTGAAAAGCTTCTTTCAATCCTTCTTCTTTACATAGAAAGTTGAAAGTTTGCGAGCTGTTTTTTTGAATATTTATGGTTTTAACCTCTATAGCTTCATTATAATCTTTTTGTAAAACCCATAACAATTCTTTCATTTCATTATTTACCGCGATACAATGAATCTCTTTAACGTATTTTAAATCTTTTAATGTTGCAGAAATATCTAATAAAGGAGATGTTTTAAGCATTACATTTTTAGAATATATAAAAAGTAATCCTAAAATGTTCTTAATGTTAGGTTGGCAATCAGTTAATAAAAAAACTTTGTTTTTTATATCATCTCGACGAGATGGGTCTATATAAATCCAATCAAAAGATTGATTTAAAGCTTCTAAAGTTTCAAGACCATCATTGGCTATAGACTTTATATTATTAGCATTTAATGTTTTATAGTTATGCTTAACAATTTTAGAAAGTTTGGTATTGATTTCACAATGCGTTACGGTATCTATCTGTTTCGAAAAGTAATAGCAGTCTACACCAAACCCGCCAGTAATATCTATTAAGGTTTTGCCACTAACCAAATTAGCTTTATAACTAGCTGTAAGTTCTGAAGAGGTTTGTTCAATATTTAGTTTATTAGGATAATAAATATTTTTGTTAGAAAACCAAGTGGGTAATTTTTTTTTGCAACGTTTTTTTGCTTCAATTTGTTCTATAATTAGCTTATGATCTACACCTTCAAAATCACTACCTTTTAAAATCAATTTTGAAACATCTACATTTAGATTTTCAGTAATATAAGTTTGGATATCGGTATTTAGAAGTTTTAAATTCAAACTAAAACTACAGGCCTTTAGTAAGTTTTTTTACCACTTTGTATTCAGATAAAAATTCTTTTAATATTACTTTGAGTGCAGTGTAAGTAGGAATAGCTATAACCATACCTATAACTCCAAATAAAATACCTGCAATAATTATAATTAAAAAAATCTCTAACGGATGCGATTTAACGCTCTTTGAAAAAATATACGGCTGACTAAAAAAGTTGTCTACCAATTGTGCAAAAACAAAACCAATCATTACATACGTGGTTTTGGGTAGAATAACGTCACTAAAACTCTGACCTAAGTTACTAGACATACTTAACATTAACATTAAAAATGCACTGACTAAAGGACCGACATATGGCACTAGATTTAATAAAGCACAGAGAAAAGCGATAACAATGGCATTTTTTATTCCGAATATTAACAGAATAATAGTATAGATTATAAACAGAATTAATATCTGAAAAATAAGACCTACAAAATACCTAGAGAGTAAATCTTTTATTTTATTAAAAGAACTTTTAGAGCGTGTTTCATTTCCTTTTGGCACAAATATCATTATACCATCTTCAAATAATTTACTGTCTTTTAAAAAGAAAAAAGAAATAAAAAACACAGAAAATAATCCAATGCTAAAACTGCCTAAACCACTAATAATGTTGTTTAAAAACTCAGGAATTAAAGCAAAATCTAGCTTTGATAATAGGTTAGAATCTTTTATAGACTGCTCTACATCAATATTATTAAATTCAAAATAAGTGAGAATTTCATTATAGAGACGTTCTATATTACCTTGGAGTTGTTCTATATTAAGTAAAGATAGATTTTGACCTTGCTCTACAATTAAAGGAATAAACATAACGACTAAACCTATTAATATACCTACAAGAAATAGCATAGTAACAACAACAGCAACAATATTATTGAATTTTAGCTTACGTCTTAAAAACAGAACAATAGGTCTACCAATTAATGATATAACAGCAGCTAAAGCAATATAAACTATTACAGATTGTATTTTATATAGAAAAAAGAGTAGGAGTGTAATGGATAGAAGAATTCCTAAAGCTCTTAAAATACCGTTAGCTATAATCTTTGAGTTCATAGGTTAAATATAACTATAGATTTATAAGTACAACAAAAAATTATAATTTTTGTAATTGTTTAGTGATTTCATAAAGTACAATACTAGCAGCTTGAGTTACATTCATACTACTATTATTACCATACATATTTATATGTAAAATAGAATCTGCTAGTTTTAAAACGTCATCTGTAACCCCATAATTTTCATCGCCCATAACTAAAACTATGGGTTCTTGGTTATTAAATATATGCATATTAAGTGCATTACTGTTTTCTGTTATTTCAATAGCTATAATTTTATGATTTGCTTTTTTTAGAGTAGTAATGGTATCTAATATGTTAGATTTAATACTATAATTAATATATTTTTCAGTCGCTCTAGAGGTTTTTGCCATTTTACGACCTATAGTAATATGCTCGCCACACAGTATTAACTTTTCTATTCCAAAAGCATCAGCGATACGAAATAAACTTCCAATATTAGGCGCATTTGTAACATTATCACAAACTAAAGTAATAGGAAATTTCTGTTTTTTAAAAGGAGAAGTATAATGGTTGAGTTGCATTTTTTAGTAGTTAGTAGTTAGTAGTCAGTAGTCAGTGATTCTGTAATCACTTTACTAAAGACTGATTGAAAGTACTAGATTTCTTTTTCATTTCCGTCCAAAACCAAATAGGAATAGTTCCTGTTAATGTAGAAATATAACCTAAATCCCATAAAAAGCATGTCCCAATTATAGCAATAGCTATACCAATTAAAACTAGTGTGTAATCATCATCTGCATATAATCTATTTATATGCTTTTTTGTAAAATTACCGCAATATTTACATCGTTCATTAAATTCATTATTGCCTCTTTCCATTAATAGACCATGCCTATCAGTTGCTCTGGTTTTAATAGTATTATCTCTTTTACAAGAATTACAGCGATAACTTAATTTCATAACTATTAATTTTCAAACGCATATTTAATAATATTTGCTCCCATTTTAAGTGCACGTTCTCTAACCTCTTGCGGATCATTGTGCACTTCAGTATCTTCCCAGCCATCACCTAAGTCACTCTCAAAAGTAAATAAAAGTACTAAACGCGATTCGTGAAAAATTCCGAAAGCTTGTGGAGCTTTACCATCATGCTCATGGATTTTTGGTAAACCATTAGGAAAATCGTAAACCGAATTAAAAATAGGATGATCTTTAGAAATCTCTATAAGCTCATTATTAGGAAAAACTTTCTTTAATTCTTTTCGAACATAAGGCTCCATGCCATAATTGTCATCAATATGAATGAATCCACCAGAAACGAGATAATTTTTTAAATTTTCGGCATCTTCTTCATTAAAAAATACATTGCCGTGACCAGTCATGTGTAATAACGGAAATTGAAAAATATCAATACTATTAGTTTCTACGGTTTGTATGTTTTCGTTGATATTAGTATTAATATTATCATTACAAAATTTCACCAAATTAGGTAATGCTGTTGGGTTAGAATACCAATCTCCACCACCTTTATATTTTAAAATAGCAACATCTTGGGCAAATGAAAATGTTGATGTTAAACATATCATAATCAGTGTAACGACTGTAAGTATTCGGTTTTGAGACGTACTAAATATCATATTTATACTAAAAATTAGAGGTATTCTCAAAAGTAAAAATTATAATCTATGAAATCACTATTCTTAACATTATTTATAATTCCTTTTTTATTAGGAACAGTTTCTTATACTGAAACAGAGGATATAGAAAACACTAATCCGGTTGTATTAGAATTATTTACATCTCAAGGATGCTCTAGTTGTCCTCCTGCAGATCGATTGTTAAAGAAGGTTAAATCAGATAATGTTATTACATTATCGTACCATGTTGATTATTGGAATTATATAGGTTGGAAAGACCCATTTAGTAAAGCTGATTTTACAGCTAAACAAGAACGTTATGCACAAAAATTTTATAGCAGCTCAATATATACACCACAAGTAGTTGTAAATGGAAGAGAGCATTTTGTAGGTTCTAACAGTTCAAAATTAAATAATAAAATTGCATTTTATTCTAAAAATCCTTCAAGTCAGAATATAGTTGTTTCTAATGTAAAGAAAACCGATGAAGATTATGTAAATTTTAACTATGGTATTGAAGGTAATCTTACCGATAGAAATTTGCGTGTTGTTTTAGTAATTGATGAGCGTACAACAGATATAAAGCGTGGTGAAAATAGAAATTTAGTATTAACTAATAGTAATATTGTTGTAGCAGAACAAGAATTCTCGGTAAATAAAACAGAAGGAAAAGGTTCTATACGTATCCCAGAAATTGTAACTGAAAAAGATAAACTTTCATTAGTTTTAATTGTAGAAACAGATGAGTTAGATATTACAGCAGCTACTCAAACAGCTTTATAATTCATTTGTAAAAACATAAGAATGACAAGCAGTTACTGCTGCAGTTTCAGTACGTAAACGTGTATCTCCAAGTGTAACAGGAGTAAAATGATGCTGTAATGCTAGTTCAATTTCTTTAGTACTAAAATCTCCTTCAGGTCCAATAAGGATTGTACAATCTGTATTTGCCTTCAGTTCCGATTTTAGAGATTTACGATTTGTATCTTCACAATGCGCAATGAATTGTTGTCCAGAAAATTCTTGATTTAAGTATTCTTTAAAGGTAGTACTAGGCTTTAATTCGGGTAAATAAAATTGTAAAGATTGTTTCATTGCAGACTGAATAATTTTTTCAAAGCGTTCAGTCTTTATAATTTTACGCTCACTATTATCACATATTATTGGCGTGATAGAACTTACTCCAATCTCAGTGGCTTTTTCTAAAAACCATTCATAACGATCATTCATTTTAGTGGGCGCCACAGCTAAATGTAATTGATGTGTTTTAGGCGCTTGAAATGTTTTAGAAACTATAGAAGCTGTGCATTTTTTTTGATCAACATTAATTAACTCAGCAGTAAATAGCCATCCTTTTCCGTTAGTTATATTAAGTTGGTTACCAGTTTTTTTACGGAGTACTTTAGATATATGGCGGCTTTCTTCTTTATTAAAATGAAAAACTGAATCTTCTTTAGTAATATGTGCGTTGTAAAAAAGCTGCATTATTTAATAGGTTCAGTGACTTTAAGAAGCGTTATTTCATCAATTAATAGTTCTGCCTTAGTTTTTAAAACGACGTAGTGTATATTCTTATCATCTAGTATAAAAATATCACCAACGTTATGACGGTCAATTACGGTTTCAAAATTATCAGAACGTTCACCTTTTTTTATCCAACCTAAATCTCCACCAGTTTTTCCACTTCTATCAATAGAATATGTTTTTGCTAATGTTTCAAATTGATGTTCGCCAGTTTTGTATGCTTTTATAATTAGATTGCGTTGCGCATTAATTTGTGAAAGTTCTTTTTTACTGTCAAAACGAATAATGCTAACGCGGTAATGTGGGCTTTGCGATTTGTCAAGTACTTTGTAATGTGTTTTATTACGTTCTGTTTTATAAGTTTTCTTGCCTCCAATAGCTAACCCGAATAATTCGTTAGCTAATTTTGTTTTATGTTTTTCTTTATTAAACGTAACCAGCTTGCCTTTTACACTTTTGTTAACCTTAATAAAAGCCTTTGCGTCATTATAATCTGAAATAGAATCTAACTCTTGTTCAATAGACATTTGGGCACTTAATAGAGTAGGGAAAGCAATTAAGAAAAGAAATAATAAACGCATTTTTATATAGATTTGGTACTTTATTGTGTTACAAATTTAGACAATGAAATTAAAGCTGGCAAGATTAACTATGTTCTTGTTTTGATATCTGCCAGACAGTAAATGATTTATAAAATATTTATTATATTTAAAACAAATAATTTAAAACAATATAAACATGGGAAAGTTTGAAATTAAAACGGACAAATCTGGTCAATTTAGATTTAACCTTAAAGCAGGTAATGGTCAAGTTATTTTAAGTAGCGAAGCTTATAGGACTAAAGCTTCTTGTAATAACGGAATAGCTTCTGTGAGTAAAAATTGTATGGATGACAAATGTTTTGAGCGTAAAACAGCAAAAAACGGAAGTCCTTACTTTAATCTTAAATCAACAAATGGTCAGGTTATAGGAAAAAGCGAGATGTATTCAAGTACTTCTGCTATGGAAAATGGTATAGCATCTGTAAAGAAAAATGCACCAAATGCATCTATAAATGATATAAGTTAATTGCTTACTTAAATCTATATTTTTAATCTAGCGGTTGCCATAACATCAAAATCCGAAAAATCGTTATTACGGTATTTTAAATAGCCAACTATAGCAATCATAGCAGCATTATCTGTAGTATATTCAAATTTAGGAATATAGGTCGTCCATCCAAATTTAGACTCGGCATCTTTTAATGCTTTTCTAATACCGGAGTTAGCGGAAACACCACCGCCAATGGCTATATGGGTAATGCCTGTTTCTTTAGTGGCGCGTTTAAGTTTATCCATTAAAATACCAATGATAGTATATTGAATAGAGGCACAAATATCATTAAGGTGTTCTTTAATAAAATTAGGATTTGCTTTAGTTTCTCTTTGTATAAAGTACAAGATTGCTGTTTTTAACCCTGAAAAGCTAAAATTTAAGCCTTCAACTTTTGGTTTTGTAAATTGAAAAGCTTTAGGGTTTCCTAGCTGTGCTAGTTTATCTATTTGCGGACCTGCAGGATAACCTAAGCCTAGTAGCTTGCCACTTTTATCGTAAGCTTCGCCAACGGCATCATCAATAGTTTCGCCAATTACCTCCATATCAAAGTAATTATTTACTTTAACGATTTGCGTATGCCCACCAGAAATGGTCATAGCTAAAAATGGAAAAGGAGGTTTGTTATGGCCTTCTTCATCTATGTAATGTGCTAAAATATGCCCTTGCATATGATTTACATCAATGAGAGGAATATTTAAACCAAGTGCTAATGATTTTGCAAATGAAGTTCCAACAAGTAATGATCCCATTAAACCAGGACCTCTTGTAAAGGCAATACCATTGAGTTGTTCTTTAGTTATGCCTGCTTTTTTAATAGCTTGGTCTACAACAGGTACTATATTAGATTGATGTGCTCTAGAAGCTAGTTCAGGAACCACACCACCATACTCAGCATGTATTGTTTGGTTGGCGACAACATTACTTAAAATTCTATCGTTATGTAGTACAGCGGCAGATGTGTCATCACAAGAAGATTCAATACCTAGAATATATATATTTTCTTTACCCATAGTTATGATTAGGCATAATAATTGTTAATTTTGAAAACAATAGTCTAAAACCACTATCTTAATCGTATTATATACGCAAAGATAAGCGAAATACGAATAATTATAAGTCATCAGTACTATCAAAAAACGTCTCAAAATATTAGGTAAAATTTTAGGAGTAGTCTTACTTCTGTTTATTATTCTAGTATTGATACTTTCTATTCCTTCAGTACAAACAAGACTTGGTAAATATGCTACAGAACGCTTAAATAAAGATTACAAAACAAATATTGCAATAGGAAAAGTAGGCCTTCAATTTAATGGTGACGTTGAGCTAAAAGAAATTTTAATCAAGGACTATAAATTAGATACACTCATTAGTATTAAAGAACTTAATACATCGATTATAAGCATCAACAATCTTTACAATGGAAAATTAAATTTTGGTGATGTAGATATTGAAGACTTAGTATTTAATTTAAAAACATATAAAGGAGAAAAAAACACAAACCTAGATGTCTTTGTAGCAAAGTTTGAAGATGATAACCCAAGGCAAGGCCCAAGTAGTTTTTTATTATCATCTAGTGATATAACTATAGAAAACGGTATTTTTAGATTAACAGATCAGAATATTGAAAATCAAAATATTTTAGAGTTTACTGAACTTTTTGCAAATACAACAGACTTTGTAATTAGCGGACCAGAAGTTCGTACACGGATTAATAAACTTAGATTTATAGATAGTAGAGCTATTAGAGTAAAAAATCTAATGTCTAATTTTGATTATACTCTAGATCATATGAGTTTTAATCAATTACAGATTGAAACGGAAGCTTCTGTTTTAAAAGGAGATTTACAATTTAAATACGATAGAAAAGATCTTGCAAAATTTACGGATAAGGTGCAGATAGTAGCTAGCTTTAAAGATTCTGAAGTAGAAATGAGTGAGCTTAATCTTTTTTATAATGAATTTGGTAGAAATCAACGTGCTAAATTTAATGCCGATTTTTCAGGAACTTTAAATGATTTAACCGCAAATAATTTAAATATTAGTACAAGTAGAAATACACGTATTAGAGGTAATATTAACTTTAAAAATATATTTAACGGAAAAGATAAAGCATTTGTTTTAGATGGTCGCTATAGTAATTTATCTTCTAATTATAATGATCTAGTTACATTAATGCCTAATGTGCTTGGCCGTTCTATTCCTTCAATTTTTTCAAAAGTTGGTAATTTTAAAATTACAGGAAATTCAACAATTACTACCACTGACATTAATACGGATTTAGATATTACGACAGACATTGGTTTTGCCAAATCAAGATTAACTATTACAGATATTGATGATATTGATAAAGCCGATTATATAGGAAATTTAATTCTCGAAGATTTTAATATAGGCGAATTACTTAACGATCCTTTGGTTAAAAACACATCACTTAATCTCGATGTCGATGGAAAAAGTTTTGATTTAGAGAATATTGAAACAAATGTAAAAGGAGATATCACCTATTTAGAATACAACAATTATAAGTACACTAAGATTAATGTGTCTGGAGATATTGGAAAAAATATATTTAATGGATTATTACAATCTAATGACCCTAATTTAATATTAGATTTTAATGGTTTAGCGGATATGTCTAGTGCAATTCGAAAATTCGATTTTAAAGCAGATGTTGATTATGTTAATTTAAGAGCATTAAACTTTGTAACTAGAGATACAATTTCTGAGTTTAGTGGATTGGTAGAAATGACAGTTAATGGTTCTACATTAGATAATACTTATGGTAAAATTAATGTAAAGAAGACAACCTATAAGAATCAAGATAATAGTTATGGTTTCGATGATTTTTCAATAGTATCTAGTTTTAAAAATAATGAGCGCACCATAACTATTGATTCTCCAGATATTATTGAAGGAGAAGTTGTAGGTCAATTTAAGATTAGAGATGTTTTTAAATTGGTAGAAAACTCTATTGGTAGTATTTATGCAAATTATAGTCCTTATAAGTTAGATGCTGGTCAATACTTAGATTTTAAATTTAATATTTATAATCAAATAGCTACGATCTTTTATAAAGATTTACAGCTTGGCCCTAATACAGTAGTGGATGGCAGAATTGAAAGTGATGCTAATCGCTTCGATTTAAAATTTAATTCCCCTAAAATTTCATTCAAAGATTATTATGCCGATAATATTAAAATTGAAGTAGATAACAGTAATCCTGTATATAATACTTATATGGAATTAGATAAGATTGATGCTGGCTTTTACAAGGTTTCAGATTTCTCCCTTATTAACGTTACTAAGCGTGATACTTTACTTGTTAAAACCGATTTTAAAGGAGGAGTAGATAATACCGATGATTTTAAATTAAACTTATTTTATACTATTGATGATGATAATAATTCGGTAGCAGGTTTTAATAAATCGGATATACATTTTAAAGGATTTGATTGGTTGGTTAACTCTGATAAAGACAATCAAAACAAGATGGTTTTTAATAAAGATCTTAGTAAGGTTAAGATTAATGACATACGCATTAATCAAAATAATGAAGAAATGCTTTTATCTGGTGAGTTAAGAGATTCTACATATAAAGATTTAAGGCTAAACTTTACTAATGTGCAACTAGAGAAGATTACTCCACGTATAGATAGTTTGGCTCTTGACGGACGTGTTAATGGAAAGTTGGCTTTGCTTCAAAATGAAGGTGTGTATTTACCTAAGTCAGATATAGAAATAGAAGATTTTACGCTTAATAAATTTGACCTTGGAGATTTAAAGGCTATTGTTCAGGGAGATAATTCATTAACCAAATATAATGTAGATATTAAATTACAAAACGATGATATAAAGTCTTTAGATGTTAATGGTTATGTCGATGTTAAAAAGCAAAATCCCAATATTAATATAGATGTAGCTTTTAGAGATTTTTTACTAGATCCTTTAAATCCTTTAGGCGAAGGAGTCATTAGCAATATTAGAGGTTTAGTATCGGGTGATGCTGTTGTTTCTGGTAGCTTAAATAAACCTAGTATAGATGGTGAATTGTTTTTAGATAAAGCAGGATTATCCATACCATATTTAAATGTTGATTATAGTTTTGATTTTGATTCTCAAGTAATTTTAAAAGAGCAGCAATTTGTGTTTAACAATGTCGCTATGACGGATTCAAAATACTTTTCTAGAGGTTTTCTTAATGGATTTATTGAACATAATAATTTTAGTGATTGGGAGCTTGGCCTAAAGCTTAATACAGATCGACTGTTAGTATTAAACACAGAAGAAACAGAAGAATCCTTGTATTATGGAACAGGTTTCATTTCAGGTAGAGCAGAAATATCTGGACCTACAGATCAATTATTTATAGAAGTTATCGAAGGAAAGACCGAAGAAGGAACAGTTTTTAATATTCCTTTAAATGATTTAGAAAGTTTTGGTGATAATTCTTATATAAAGTTTTTAAGCCCAGAAGACAGATTGGCAAAGGCTAATGGAGAAGTCTTGACTCAAACAACAATTTCAGGATTACAATTAAAGTTTGAATTGTTTGTAGATCAGAATGCAGAAATAGAAATTGTTATCGATAAAGAATCTGGGAGTACTATTAAAGGAAAGGGAGAAGGTAATTTAGAGTTTTTGATAGATACTAATGGAAAGTTTGATATGTGGGGAGATTTCTCTGTATTTGAAGGAGAATATAATTTTAGATATAGAGGTTTAGCAGAAAAAAAGTTTACAGTAGAGCCAGGCGGAAGTATAGTTTGGGAAGGAGACCCGCTTAATGCAGAGCTTAATATAAAGGCATTGTATAATATTTCAACAAATCCTTCAGTATTACTAGATACGCCTACAAACCGTAATATAGATGTAAACCTTGGTATTGATTTAACAGGAACATTAGATAACCTTACACCAGATTTTACTTTTGATTTTCCTAATGTAGATTCAACAATAAAATCTGAGTTAGAATACAGATTGTCTTCTAAGGAAGAACGTAACAACCAAGCATTACTCTTACTCGTAGGTGGTAGTTTTGTCAATGGAGTTTCAGATTTAAATCTTAATGGTACTATTTCTGAGCGATTAAGTGGAATTATAGGTGGTTTATTTGGGACTCAGAATGACAATTTTCAAGTTGGTGTAGATTTAGATTTAGCGACAAACAACCCTGAATTTCAAACAGACAATAGATTTGGGCTAACACTACAAACAAAACTATCTGAGAAAATACTAATTAACGGTAAAGTTGGTGTGCCATTTGGTAGTGCAACACAAACTGTTGTAGCTGGCGATTTGCAAATAGAATTGTTGTTAAATGATGAAGGTACGTTGAGAGCTACAGTGTTTAATAGAGAAAATAGTATTCGTAATTTTGGGGAAGAAATTGGTTATACTCAAGGTATTGGTCTTTCTTATAATGTAGAGTTTGATACGTTTAAAGAATTGCTTCAAATTATTTTCTCAGGAAAAAACAGAAAGGATAAGAAAAAGGAAGAAGCAAAAGACGATGAATTTACCGAAGCCGATAAAGAACTTCCTGATTTTATTACCATTAAGAAAAAAGATACAAAAAAGAAGAACTAAACTTCTTATAAACTTAATCTATTAAAATACTTATTAACGAAAACGTTTGAATTTACTTACCGGTAATTATTTTATGCCATTCATCGCTTTTTCTTTATTTACTTTAGTAAATTTACTTTTAAATAAGTGTTCCTTTTTTCATTTATAGATTTATATAAAATGATAATTCTCAAAAACGCAAGAATTTAAACCGATAAAAAATGCAACAAAAAATTAAGAAAATAGGGGTAATGACTTCTGGAGGCGATGCACCAGGAATGAATGCAGCTATAAGATCTGTTGTAAGAACATGTGCTTTTCATAATATAGAATGCTACGGTATTTATAGAGGTTATGAAGGAATGATAGAAGGCGATTTTGTAAAAATGAATGCACGTAGTGTAAAAGGAATTATCAATAAAGGAGGTACAGTTTTAAAGACAGCAAGATCTAAAGCATTTAGAACCAAAGCAGGTAGAGCCAAAGCGTTTGAAAAACTTAAATCTGAAGGCATTGATGCTTATGTAGTTATAGGTGGTGATGGTAGTTTTACAGGTGCAATGGTTTTTAATGAAGAATATAATTTTCCAGTAATAGGTATTCCTGGTACTATAGATAATGACATTTATGGAACTACACATACTTTAGGTTATGATACAACATTAAACACGGTTGTTGATGCTATAGATAAAATTAGAGATACAGCCAGTTCTCATAACCGATTGTTCTTTATAGAAGTTATGGGAAGAGATGTTGGTCATATAGCTTTAAATACAGGTGTTGGAGCTGGCGCCGAAGAAATTTTAATCCCTGAAGAAGATTTAGGATTAGATCGTCTTTTAGAGTCATTAAGGCGTAGTAAACAATCCGGCAAGTCATCAAGTATTGTTGTTGTCGCTGAAGGAGATAAAATAGGAAAGAATGTATTTGAATTGGCGGATTATGTAGAAGAAAATATGACAGAATATGAAGTAAGAGTCTCTGTTTTAGGACATATGCAACGTGGTGGATCACCATCGTGTTTCGATCGTGTTTTAGCAAGTAGAATGGGAGTCAAAGCTGTAGAAAGCTTACTTGAAGGAAAAAGTAATTATATGGTTGGTCTTAAAAATGATGTTATGGATTTAACTCCATTAAATAAAGCCATAAAAGGGCGCTCTAAAATTAACATGGAACTCATTAGAGTTTCAGATATAATGACAGTATAATAATAAACGGATAAAGAATTAATAAAAAGAATATGTCAAATTTAAAATTAGGAATCAACGGATTCGGTAGAATAGGAAGAATAGTATTTAGAGCAACAGCTAAACGCTCTGATGTAGATGTCGTTGCTATAAATGATTTGTTAGATGTAGACCATTTAGCATATTTATTAAAATACGATTCAGTACATGGAAGATTTGATGGCACTGTTGAGGTAAAAGATGGAAATCTAGTAGTTGATGGAAAAACGATTAGAGTAACTGCAAAACGCGATCCAAAAACATTAAAATGGGATGAGGCAGGCGCAGATATAGTAGCTGAGTGTACAGGTATTTTTACAACTTTAGAAACCGCACAATATCATATAGATGGAGGCGCTAAAAAAGTAGTGATTTCTGCACCAAGTAAAGATGCTCCAATGTTTGTTATGGGAGTGAATGATAATAAATTAACAGCTAATGATACTATTGTATCTAATGCCTCATGTACTACAAATTGTTTAGCACCGCTAGCTAAAGTCATCGAAGATAATTTTGGTATTGAAGAAGCTTTAATGACAACGATTCATGCTGCTACATCAACGCAATACACTGTAGATTCACCTTCACGTAAAAATTATCGTTTGGGACGTAGTGCTATAAACAATATCATTCCAACGTCAACAGGTGCAGCAAAAGCTGTTGGTAAAGTTATCCCTGAGTTAGACGGAAAACTTACAGGTATGGCATTTAGAGTGCCAACTGTAGATGTTTCGGTAGTAGATTTAACTGTAAAAACTAAAAAAAGTACATCTTTAGAAGCTATTAAATCGGCTATTAAGGAAGTTTCAAATGGTGCTATGAATGGTGTTATGGGGTATACGGAAGATGCTGTTGTTTCTCAAGATTTTGTTAGTGAAACAAGAACAAGTGTTTTTGATGCAGATGCTTCAATTGAATTAAATCCTAAATTTTTCAAATTAATATCTTGGTACGATAATGAATTTGGATATTCAAATAAGTTGGTAGATTTGGCTCAAAAAATCAACAACATCTAGTAAAAAATAACTTTATAAAATTCCTTAGCATCATCAAAGTTTTTTTGCTTATCGAATTTTAATGTGTACAGTTTATGATTCTAATTACAGACGGAGGTTCTACTAAATGCGATTGGATTGCTATTAATTCTGAAGGAGAACAAGCTCTAGATAAAATAAGAACTAAAGGTTTAAACCCTGCAATTCTCTCAGAAAAGAAGCTTAGAAAAATCATTGGGAAAAACAAAGATTTAAAAAAAGTTAAAGAAGAGATTACGCATATCTTTTTCTATGGCGCAGGTTGTGGCACAGAGAAGCCAAGATTAATCTTAACTAATGTGTTACAATCTATTTTTGTTAATGCACAAGTAGAAGTTAGAGAAGACACCTATGCAGCTGTAAGAGCTTCTATAAACACTAAAGACGAGGCTGCAGTAGTCTGTATTTTAGGTACAGGATCTAACTGTAGTTATTTCGATGGGCAAAACCTTCATCAACGTGTAGATAGTTTAGGTTATTCTATTATGGATGATGCTAGTGGTAATTATTTTGGCAGACAATTATTACGAGATTATTATTTTAATAAAATGCCAGAAACTATCCGTTTAGCATTTTCACATAAATACAATGTAGAGGCTGATTTTATTAAGTACAACTTATATAAACAGTCTAATCCAAACGCGTATTTGGCAAATTTTGCTGAATTTATGTTTTTAAATAAAGACTCAGAATACATTGTCAATGTTATAAAACAAGGGATTAGAATATTTAGTGAAAGTATGATTCTTCAATTTAAAGAAGAATTAAAGACTTGCCCTGTACATTTTGCAGGTTCTATAGCATATTTTTCTAAAGATGAAATTTTGGAAGTCGCAAATGAGTATAATTATACAGTAGGAAATTTTATAAGAAGACCAATAGAAGGTTTAGTAAAATATCACACTAATAATCTATAAAAAGACTTTTAATATCCTGTTAATAAATCTCAGCAAAGCTATTGTAAAACTTATATTTTGGTTATATCTTTGCCATATCAAAATAAAATTAAAACGTATTCATGTTCGACTTTGATCAATATCTAGGATTTTTAGCATTTTTAACCATATTAACAATTGGTTTTTGGTTAATGATTTTCTTATTAACTTTTGTTATCCCTTACTGGGTATTTGGTTCAGCAATTGAGCGTTTTAAAGAAATTATGGCAGAACGTAAAGCAAAGCGTGAAGCTACAGCACATTAAAATTACGATTATATAATATAGATATCTAAGAGCATCATTGGTGCTCTTTTTTTATGGCCAAGAATTATATTATTTTAGTGCAATTAAATACTAACAATAACCTTATGATTCGTTTTTTTATCCTTTTTCTCTTAATTACCCTTCAAATTAACGCACAACAAATACTGCCAGAACGCCAACGTGCTGAGGTTGTAGATGAAATTCTTGCAGATCGTTTTAATAATTTGTTACCACAATTAATGGACAACTCTGGCATAGATATGTGGGTTTTAATATCTAGAGAATATAACGAAGACCCTGTGCTTAAAACCATGTTACCAGCGACTTGGCTAAATGCAAGGAGAAGAACTATACTTGTGTTCTACAGAAATAAAGAAGAAAATAAAATTGAAAAACTAGCAGTAGCACGTTATAATTTTGGGGATAATATTATTTCTGCTTGGGATAAAGAAAAAGAACCTGATCAATGGAAACGTTTGATTCAAATTATTGAAGAGCGAAACCCTAAAACAATAGGATTAAATTATTCTGATGCGTTTAATATCTGTGATGGTATTGTAAAAACAGATTATGAAGCTTTTATGAAAAATCTTCCAGACAGTTTTAAACCTAAAGTTAAATCTGCTGAGAAATTAGCTATTAATTGGATAGAAACGCGTACAGAACGTGAAATGATAATCTATAATCAATTAGTAGATATCACACACAATATCATTGAAGAAGCGTTTTCAGAAAAAGTAATTACTCCAGGTGTAACAACAACAACTGATGTAGAGTGGTGGTTAAGAGATAAAGTAAAAGCATTAGGTTTAAAAACATGGTTTCATCCATCGGTAGATGTACAACGTAGTAATGATGGATTGGGTAATCACTTATATGCGTTTTCTAACAGACCGGAGAATATGGTCATTATGCCAGGAGATTTATTACATTGTGATTTTGGAATTACGTACTTACGTTTAAATACAGACTGTCAAGAACATGCTTATGTTTTAAAACCAGGTGAAACATCGCCTCCTAAATTTTTAGTAGATGCTTTAAAAGATGGTAATCGTGTACAGGATATTTTTACATCTAATTTTAAAACAGGAAAAACAGGTAACGATGTTTTAAAAGCGTCTTTAGGTCAAGGAAAATCTGAAGGTTTAAATCCCGCAATTTACACACATCCTTTAGGGCTTTACGGACATTCATCTGGGACTACTTTAGGAATGTGGGATTCTCAAGGTGGTGTACCGATTACAGGAGATTATCCATTACATGAAAACACAGTTTATGCCATAGAATTAAATACTACGGTAAATATACCCGAATGGAAACGCGATATTCGTATTATGCTAGAAGAAGCTGGTTTTTGGGGTAAAGATGGGTTTAGATATGTTAATGGTAGGCAAACAAAACTAATGACAATCCCTAGAGTTATGAAGCATCAAGGGAATTAATCTGTTTGGTGTTTGATTTGGAATGCTGATACAGTTTATATGAAGCAATACAACCAACAATAGCGAATAAAAACATAATTCCAAAAACAATTTGATGCCCAACAACTTCATTGAAAGCATCTAAAAAATAACCATTAATTAAACCCGTAAAGATATCTGGCGTATAGCCAACTACCGAAATAAAACCTACAGCTGTACCAGTTACCGCTAATGGAATCTTTGCTTCTTCAAGTGTTGCAAAATATAAAACCCTAGCGGAGTAAACACCGATTGCCATTAAGCCTATAGATAATATAAAGAGTAAGTTTATAGAATCATCCACAATACCTGTAGCAAACACTAAACTTGTTATTGCCATTAAAATAAAGCCAATAATAATCCAAAGGCTGGCTTTTGTTCTGTCTGCAAGAAAACCTATAAAGGTTCCTATTACTGGTCGCATGTATAATAAGTACGTACCAACTTTAGCTGCTTCAATTTTGTTATAATGAACAACCTGCTCAGCATATTGAGTAAACAGGTTTGTCATTTTATAACCGTAATATGCGCATAAAATAATAATCATAAGCAACCAAACTGCTTTGTATTGCATCACTAGTTTAAAATTATTAATCGTAATAAGTTTTGCGTTTTTTTCTGACTTTTCAGAATCTTCAAAATTTAATTTTAATAAAAAAAACACAATAAGACCTACTATAATTACAGCATAGGAAGTATAAGTAATTACTTCTTTAAAAGCGATTCGTCGTTCTTCAATAGAAGTCAATTCAATATCTTTTGTTATAAATAAAGAAAATATAAGTACGCCTACTGAGCCAAAAAGTGCAGCAACTAAACCACGACCTCCATCTAAAAATCCAAAAGCAAGACCTTGTTTATTTTTTCCTCCCCAAATTCTTGTGGCTTTAATCATCGGTGCCCAGAATAAAAATATAGTTGTAAACCCCCAAAAGCCATATAGTATATGTAGATAATATACATTTGGATAGCTAGATAAGTATAAACCGCCTAAACCTGTTAATATTAAGGCTATAGACATTAATACATTTGGTTTAAATCTATCGGCTAATGGTCCACCAAATAAATACGAAAATAATGCAACAATACCATAGATAGAAAAACAACTTCCTAATTCTAACTGACTAATATTAAAGGATTCTAAAAAAGTCGTTCTAAAAATACGCTGTAAAACAAACGGCAATATAAAAACAGCTTCTGCCGCTAGAATAAGTAATACTATAATGTAAGTCGGTTGTTTAGTGGTCGTTGGAGTTTTGGTCATACTTGTAATACTCCCAAATTAAATGGTTTTTCAATAGGAGCGTGGTTAGCGGCTTCTATTCCCATACTTATCCATGTCCTGGTATCTAATGGATCTATAACACCATCTGTCCAAATACGAGATGCCGCATAATATGGTGATACTTGATTATCGTATCTCGATTTAATTTTATTGAATAACTCTTCCTCTTTCTCTTTAGTAATGGTTTCGCCTTTTTTCTTTAAAGAGGCTGTTTCTATTTGCAATAATACTTTTGCTGCTGAGTTACCACTCATAACAGCCAACTCAGCACTAGGCCAAGCAGCAATAAGTCTCGGGTCGTATGCTTTACCACACATGGCATAATTACCAGCGCCATAACTATTACCTATGACAATAGTAAATTTAGGAACTACAGAATTACTAACAGCATTTACCATTTTTGCACCATCTTTTATGATGCCACCGTGTTCTGATTTGCTGCCTACCATAAAGCCAGTAACATCTTGTAGAAATACTAAAGGAATTTTCTTCTGATTGCAATTGGCAATAAAACGTGTAGCCTTATCTGCAGAATCGTTATAGATAACACCACCAAATTGCATTTCGCCTTTTTTAGTTTTTACAAGTTGACGTTGATTTGCTACAATACCAACAGCCCAACCATCAATACGTGCATATGCAGTAATAATGGTTTGTCCATAACCTTCTTTATATTCGTCAAATTCAGAGTTATCCACTAATCGTTTAATGATTTCTTTCATATCATATTGGTCAGCACGGCTTTTTGGTAGAATACCGTATATATCTTCTGGGTTGTTTTTAGGTTTTATAGCTTTAGTTCGGTTATAACCTGCCTTATCAAAATCACCAATTTTATCAATGATATTTTTAATAGTGTTTAAAGCATCTTTATCGTCTTTAGCTTTATAATCTGTAACACCAGAGATTTCACAGTGTGTAGTTGCTCCACCTAAAGTTTCGTTATCTATAGTTTCTCCAATAGCAGCTTTTACTAAATAACTTCCTGCTAAGAAAATACTTCCTGTTTTATCTACAATAAGAGCTTCATCACTCATAATAGGTAAATAAGCTCCACCAGCAACACAACTTCCCATAACTGCAGCAATTTGGGTAATGCCCATACTACTCATTACAGCATTATTTCTAAAGATGCGCCCAAAATGTTCTTTGTCAGGAAAAATTTCGTCTTGCATTGGTAAAAACACACCAGCACTATCAACAAGGTAGATAATAGGTAGCTTATTTTCTATTGCAATCTCTTGAGCTCTTAAGTTCTTTTTTCCAGTAATAGGAAACCAAGCACCAGCTTTTACAGTTGCGTCATTAGCAACAACAATACATTGCTTGCCTTTAACATAACCGATTTTAATAACAACACCACCAGAAGGGCAACCTCCATACTCTGCATACATATCTTCACCAGCAAAAGCTCCAATTTCAATAGATTTTGATTTAGAATCTAATAAATAATCAATGCGCTCTCTAGCAGTCATTTTTCCTTTAGAATGATGCTTATCAATACTTTTTTGTCCGCCTCCAAGTTTTACTTTGGCTAGGCGTTTTTTTAAATCTGACAGTAAGAGTTTATTATGATCTTCGTTTTTATTGAATTTTAAATCCATGTAGTGTGTTAATTTGATTACAAATTTACAAAATAGTCCGCTTTTAATAGATATTAACACTCTAAATGAATTGTTAAAAGCATATATCGTGGAAATATATACCTAGGAATATAATAGGTTTATGGTTACATTTATACTCTAATTTTAATAAGTATAATGAAATCAATTATAGCATTTGCAGGAAGCAATAGTAAAACATCAATAAACAAACAATTGGCAACATATACGGCTTCATTTTTAAATGATGTAGAAGTGGAAGTTTTAGATTTAAATGATTTTAATTTACCAATGTATGGTATTGATTATGAAAACGATCAAGGTATACCAGACAATGCGAATACTTTTTTAAATCATATAAAGTCTTCAGATGGCATTGTTTTATCATTAGCAGAGCATAATGGTGCATATACTGTTGCTTTTAAAAACATATTTGATTGGATGTCTCGTATAGATAAAGAAGTATTTCAAAAAAAGCCGATGTTATTAATGGCAACTTCGCCAGGTGGCAGAGGAGGAAAAACAGTTTTAGAGTTAGCAAAAAATACATTTCCTCATTTGGGCGGACATATTGTAAGCACATATAGTTTGCCATCATTTTACTCTAATTTTTTAGATAATAAAATTATTGATAAAGATTTAGCTGCTGAATTAGAAAAAGCAGTTAATAAGCTTCAAGTTGAATTATAATTAAAATTCTTATTAGATAAAATAAAAAAAGTAGAATATTAAATAATAGTTTAAAGGAATATAGACTATTGCATTTTTTACCTTTGAGTTAGTTAACGAAATATAAATTTATAAGTAAAGCATTCTATTAAGAATGCTTTTTTCCTTAAAATAACGATATTTGCGTTTACACTAACTAACAAAATACAAGATAACGATTATGGCAATGAATAAAAATACGGTTTTAGCATGGGCAACGACCATTATGATTATTGTAGGACTAGGGTTAATAGCATTGGGCGCATTTAGATATTACGAAGTAGCAGGTTACGGTTTTGCAGCTGTAGGTATTGGTTTTTTGGCAGTAGCATGGGTATTTAATGCTTTAAAAGGACGCGTTTAAAAAAGCTTTCAGTATTCAGTATCAGTTTACAGCGTAACGGAGTAAATTATAAACATTAGAAATCCACTTCTAAATTACTATCTATTAAAGATTAATCAAAAAATATATGAGTGACGATAAGCAAATAATTTTTTCAATGTCTGGTTTAACCAAGACATTTCAATCAGCAAATACACCAGTTTTAAAGAATATTTATTTAAGTTTCTTCTACGGAGCTAAAATCGGAATTTTAGGTCTTAATGGTTCGGGTAAGTCTACTTTACTTAAGATTATTGCTGGTGTTGATAAAAACTACCAAGGTGATGTTATATTTAAACCGGGTTACACCGTTGGTTATTTAGAACAAGAACCGCAGTTAGATGATAATAAAACTGTAATGGAAGTGGTACGTGAAGGTTCAGCTGAAACAGTCGCTATCCTTGACGAATATAATAGTATTAACGATCAGTTTGGTTTAGAAGAGGTTTATAGCAATCCTGATAAGATGGAGAAACTAATGAATCGTCAAGCTGAATTACAAGATCAAATCGATGCAGCTAATGCATGGGAACTAGATACTAAGCTAGAAATTGCCATGGATGCACTGCGTACTCCAGATGGAGATAAAAAGATTGGAGTGCTATCTGGTGGAGAACGTCGTCGAGTTGCATTATGTCGTTTATTATTACAAGAACCAGATGTTTTATTATTAGATGAGCCAACAAACCATTTAGATGCTGAGTCTGTACATTGGTTAGAGCATCATTTGGCACAATATAAAGGAACAGTTATAGCCGTTACTCACGATAGATATTTCTTAGACAATGTTGCAGGCTGGATTTTAGAACTCGATAGAGGTGAAGGTATTCCTTGGAAAGGAAACTATTCTTCTTGGCTAGATCAGAAGTCGAAGCGAATGGCTCAAGAAAGCAAAACAGCATCTAAGCGTCAAAAGACTTTAGAGCGTGAACTTGATTGGGTAAGACAAGGAGCTAAAGGCCGTCAAACCAAACAGAAAGCACGTTTAAAGAACTACGATAAGTTAATGAGTCAAGATCAAAAACAACTTGATGAAAAACTTGAAATATATATCCCAAATGGTCCGCGATTAGGAACAAATGTAATAGAAGCTATTGGTGTTGCTAAAGGCTATGACGATAAGTTATTATATGATGATTTAAATTTCAATCTGCCTCAAGCAGGTATTGTTGGTGTTATTGGGCCTAATGGTGCTGGTAAAACAACAATCTTTAGAATGATAATGGGAGAAGAAAATCCTGATAAAGGCGAGTTTAAAGTAGGTGAAACAGCACAGATTGCTTATGTTGACCAGAAACATTCTAATATAGATCCAGAAAAATCCATTTGGCAAAATTTTAGTGATGAGCAAGAACTTGTTATGATGGGAGGAAAGCAAGTGAATTCTAGAGCTTATTTAAGCAGGTTTAATTTCTCTGGTAGTGAGCAAAACAAGAAAGTAAAATTACTTTCTGGTGGTGAGCGTAACCGTTTGCATTTAGCAATGACACTAAAAGAAGAAGGTAATGTATTGCTTTTAGATGAGCCAACTAACGATTTAGACGTCAATACATTAAGAGCATTGGAAGAAGGTTTGGAAAACTTTGCAGGTTGCGCTGTAGTAATTAGTCACGACCGTTGGTTTTTAGATCGTATCTGTACACATATTTTAGCTTTTGAAGGTGATAGCCAAGTCTATTTCTTTGAAGGAGGTTTTAGTGAATATGAAGAAAATAAGAAAAAACGTTTAGGAGGTGATTTAATGCCAAAACGAATTAAATATAGAAAGTTGGTTAGGTAAATTATCTGGCTGTCCCAACTTAATAGTTATAAAAAAAGCCACGTATTACGTGGCTTTTTTTATAAGGTATAAGATAATTATTTGTTTTGTAATTCTTTAATTTTTGTTTTTAGCTTGTATGCTTTGTATAATGCTAGTGTTAACAGAATAGTTAGTGTCACTAAAGCTATGGCAAGAATACTGATAATTCTATCAGAACTATCCTCTAATGCTAATGGTATTAAATATATAGATAGAAAATGTAACATAACTAAATAAGATTAGTTATCACCGTACAAATGACCACTAGTAAAGTCTTTATAGGATTTATCCATGTCATTTTCAAAAGCATTAGTCTCCATAAGTCTTTTATTTTCAGCTTTGAGCTTATACATCTTAATAATAGCTATTCCAATGAAAATTATAAATACGGAAGCAGTAACTATAAGTATTATAGTCAGCTGTTCGGTGCTAACAGCCATGGTTGAATTTAGTAGGGAAAACGGCATAATATTCGTTTTTTAGATTTGGATTCTAAGGCTAAGATAGAAAAAAAAACAATATTGTAACTATTTAGTAATAAATAATTTACATTTTAGTTATTAACAAATCATCGATTAAGTGTTTGCAAACATCGTTGAAAGTATGTTTTATGTACACTAATTGCTTAAGATACTTAGTGTTATCGTTACATTTAAGCAATTAACCTATTCTGTGTTTTTTGTAACATTTTCTTCAAATTTTATACAGATAAATTGTATCGGAAAGTTTTTATACTGATAAAAATTACCGAAATTGCTTTTCCAATTTTGTTCAACCTTAAAAAATAATATAAATATGTCTGATGATTTTGATTTATTAGAAACGAATTCCAACGAAAAACCAGAAAAAGTAGATGTCAATTGGGGCAAAGCCATTGACCAAATGAAATCTAAGTTAGCACAAGAAGACGATCCGGAAAGTCGTCAAAAAATTCTTAACGCAACTTTAGATAATGTGGTTGATATGGCAGAGAAAGATAGATCAACACTATTAGATGCCATTAAGGATCTTACTGATTATCAAGATGAGGTTGGTATTATGTTTGAAGGTTTTTCCGCATTAAATGCAGAGGAGCAAAAAATCATTGACGATGCCGTTAAAGGTTTAGAACGCGCTAGAATAGAATTAGAAGATGCGCAAAATAAGCCAGATACATGGTGGAATAATCTTTGGGGACGTAAGAGTAAAATTAAGCGCGAAGAAGAAGAGTTTAAAGAAGCACAAAAAGTACGTGATTCTGCAGATAATAAGGCTAAGGCTATGTTTCAGCAACGTATCGAAACCGCAGATGTGCAAACGCTATTAAACGAACTCTCTTTTAAAAGTCAAGCAGCTGTTAAACGTTTAAAAGACAGAGAAGTTGAAATCAAAGAGGTTGAAGATAAATTACAAGACGCAATAGTAGAAGCTAGTAGAAATCATACAAAAGCATTAGAAAAGAAACAAGAAGTAGAAGACAAGCTAGAAGAAAGCTATGCTTTACTTAAGCAGGCTCGTACTGCTTTAGAAGAAGTAGCAGACAAACAATCTACAGAATATTCTGAAGCATTATCAAAAGTAACAAAACTAGAACAAAAGGTTGAAGAATTAGAAGGTCTTAAAAATGCATATACAACATTGGCAGCATCTAAAGATAGTTTTGTACACAAACATAATTTAACGATCAAAGTATTAACGTCTTTACGTAGTAACTTACAAACACATCGTGCAAAATTAAAAAGTGATACAGACGAACGTCTTAAGTATTATGATGGTTATATAGTAGCATTAAAAGCACGTACAGATCAGGAATTTGCTGCTATATTAGAACATTTAGGTGTTAAAACCGATGAGCATATTGGCGAAACACTCGCCGCTATGCATACCGCTAGTGCTAGGGCTCGTCAAGAAATGATGGATAATATTCCTGTACACGAAAAAGTAATGCAAGGTGTCTATGGCAGTTATGCTGAAGCTTTACAAGAAATCCGTAAAAAAGATGTAGATATTCAAAAAAACTTTGCAGATCGTTATGGTATAGATATGAAAGAAATTTTTGAAGAATACTATAAATCAGATGACACAGCACCAAGTAATGATGGTGGATCAGACGGATCTGGAGACTCAGCACCAGAACCAGATGCTAATAATGATGATTTATTAGGATAGAAATTAGTTAACGGTGTTCAGTTTACAGTTAGCTGTTCGGCTTACTGTAAACTGACAACTGCATACTGCAAAAGTATATGATCGTAACCCCATTAGATTCAGCACAATTAGACTCTAAAGCACAATATGAGTTTTATCATAAAATGGTTGATTTTACCATTAAAGAGCTCATTGTTAAAATGCAACAGCAGCAGTTATGCTCTGAGCAAGAATTAATTTTCTTTAAGCAATATTGTGATTTGTTGTTGTACTCTATAGAAGCCATGCGTGTTAAATACATGTACGATGATGAAGACAATATGAAAATTGATCTTACAGATTCTGGGTTTCCTAATTATTTAGAGTTTAGATATCTTTTTAACGATTTGGCTTTAAGGGAAGAATACCTTAATAAATTAACAGATATTGAGATACTTCAAGACGAATTTTTAGATACCTTAATGCGCAAGAAACAGCCGATTAAAAAATCAAAACTTTTTCAAGCGGCTTCAATTGTATACTATACTAATGTAAAGCAACAGTTTATCTTTAATAGGTTTGTTCAAGGCAAAATTATAGAAGCTCCAAAAGAATCTTCATCAGAATATATGACAAGCTGGAGTTTTTATGATGTGTCATTAAACAGACCGTTTATATGTTTTATGTACTTTAATTATGATGGGAGAAACCCTAATAATGACAGGAAAGAAATATACCAAGCGATTAAGCAATCTGCAGATCGTAAAATGAATTTAGATGCTATGGCTTATGCAATAGATCGTAAATTACCAGATTTGTTGCCAAAACATATAAAACGTATAGATTTAGGACCATTACATAATGTATTTGCAAAAGATGAAAACGAAATTACACATGCCATATTAGAGAGTATTGCTAAAAAAGAAGTGCCATTAGAAGCTTATGCATTTTCATTAAAGATTAATGAAGTTATTTCTACAAGCGAGTTTAAAGAAGGTAGTTTTTTTAATAAACAGATATTTCAAAAATGGACAGAAATTATAAAACAGAATTATGTCATGGCACCACATAGAATTATTCAAATGTTATATAATAAAGCACCAGAAGTTATAGATAAGCTAGCTAAACCGCCAATACAGATGTCAGATTTAAATAGTTAAATCTAAACCTAAAAACTAACAGCCAAAAGCTAAAAGTAAAAATGGAACACAATTCAACTTTTCCTATAAAATTATCAGAACTCGATATGCTTCGAGATGAAGCTTCTTCATATTTAAAAAGTGTACAATGGGAGCAAGGATCACGAGCAAAAAATAGAGATAAAGACGCAAAAGATGAATCAATTTTATTGTATTTATCAAGAGCCAATAGCGGTAGTTCTGTAAATATTACATCTGTTTCTAAAACAATACTAGGTTTAAAAAAACGCTTATTACCAGATTCTATAGCAATTCCTGTTTATTTAAATCAGACATTGTATGCGGTTCAAGAAGGTATAGGATTAGGACTTTGGATTAAAGACAGTTATTACGACGCTTCGGGTTTATCTACATTAAGCGAAAATAAATCAGCATTAGATACCTCAGGTAAACGAGAATACGAAAGTAAAATGCATACAGCAACAGCTTTTATGCTATTTGCTACGGCGTATAAAATTCTTAACGATATTAAACCACATGCATCTGATGATTTAAGCGTAATGAAGCAAAAATTTGCAGGCATTCCAGAAGTATCATTATTATCGCCTTTAAAAGGAATTTCTTGTAGTTTGTTTTATTACGATAAATACCTTGGACATCCAGATATTATAAAGTCAGATAAAGATGTCATTAATTTTACGGTGGTTTATTTTGAAGCTCTAATTGCTGAGATTCAATTGCGTAAAAATAGTTTAGAATATACTGAAACTATAGTAGACAGAACTTATAAATTAGAAAACTCAGAATTTGCAGTTTCTGGCTGGGAAAACACCTTTGAAGGTACAGCAAAAAGTGTAGAATTTAATAAAATTAAGTTTGAACAGATTGTAGGTAACCGTGATGCTAAACATTTTGCACGTCGTTTAACGGAACGTTTATTGAGCTATGATTTTGAAGTAAAAAAGAACCCGTTTCAAGAATTAGGTGGATTTATGCCTGTGTTTATGGGTTATGGTATTCCTGGAACAGGAAAAAGTATGTTGATTGCAGCCATTGCAACCCGACTCAAAGAACATGCAGATCATTTAGATATTCCGTTTCTATTTCACCCAATGCCAGACACTTTAATTAGTACATTTCAAGGAGGTTCAGCAGAGAAAATGGTAGAATGGATGAAACCCTTGCAAGATCCTACAAAACTGATTTTTGCACCAATTGATGATGCAGAAAATAATTTACAAGAGCGAACAGCACAAGGAGTTTCAGCAGGTGTAAAAGAGGTTATAGGCGTGTTTTTACGATATACAGAAGGAGCATATGCTGTTAATTACGGAAATAGCTCTATAGGTCTATTTACAAATCTTCCTGAAATGTTAGACAAAGCTGTGATATCTCGTGTACAAGGCCGTTTTAAAATTGATGGTGCACGTTCTGAGCACGATTTCCTAGATCAAGATTACATATGGTGGAGAAAACTTCAAGAAACTATGCCAAACTTCGTAAATATGAAAAACCCGGAAGGTTATGACTATTTAGCAGATCAAGGTTTAGCAAAGAGCATGGGCGAGATTTTAAATACTGTAGAAAAGCCAACTGAAGAGCGCGTGCATGATACTTTTGATAAAGTAGAAAAACTACATCAAGAAACAGATCATATGTTCTATGCAGCGTTATTTAAAGAGATTCAAAAGATCTTTCCATTCTTTTCATCAAGAGATGTGCGTAATATTCAATCTGCGATATCATTACGCTTAACAGATTTTGATTTAGAAGAAAGTTGGTTCGATAATCCTGAAAAGTATTTCAAAAAAGATTACGAGACAAAGTTCAATATGCTTCAAGAATTAATGAAATCTAATATGAAAGGGTTAAATTTCTCAGATATTAGGCGTCAAGAAGTGATTCGGTATTTAGACAATGTCGCTACTATAGCAGATACTGATTTTAAACGTAAAGTAGACGCTAGAGTAAACCAAATGAATATCGAAACTGAAGCTAGAGAACAGTTTGGTAAGAAGGATTAAGCTTTGAAAAGATTTTGGTACATATTTAAATCATATTATGTGACATATATTTTTGTTTATGTTATTATAATGTTCATTATGTATTTTATTGACAATGCAAATTCAAATATTAATAGATTTAAATTCTTGTTAGTTTTTGTCTTTGTTTTTATGTTATTAATGTCGAGTATTGAATTTATAAAACATGAATATTATAAAAAATGGCTTATAAAGCGATTATTAGATAAAACACCTTTAATTGAATTTTTAAGTCATAATTTCCTTAAGCACGAGAATTTTATAGTGGGTGAATTAAGGGGTTATACTGTAGTCGTTGGAATAGATTGGCAAAAACATCAAGACCGCTATGGGTACTATTATCAAGTATTGTTCGATCCATTTATAAATGGGAGAATGTTAAATCTTAAAGAATGCAAAAGTTTTCAAGAAGAAATAATTAAAAATAAGTTGAATTTTAATCTTAATAGTATAGATAAATTTTATGGTAAGAGAAAAGTGTTTCTAAGAAAAGAGCATAAAGATATTTTATCTGATATCTATGATACGATAGAATGGTTGATGCTTAGGAATTTTAAACCAATTAGTTTTATTGAATGGATTGATTCATTCTCTAAGGCAAGCAGGCATTCTGAAACATTTTACACAAAATAAATACTAAAGTTATTTTCTTTAGAAAGTACTTAGAATGAGTTTTTATGAACAAACTAAAAAAAGCAAATTTATATAGAAGTGAACTCATACCTGTTAGTGGAAAACTAGTAGAGCGTTATAATAAATGCCTTGTAACATTAGGTTTTGCCGAGACTAAACTAGAGTCATTTTCTATAGATGGGATAGGCTGGAGTCCTGAAGTTGCAGAAGAAAAGAATGATATTCAATACCTAAATCACGGAGATGCAAATCCGCATGGTATTATTATTTCTCCTTTACAAAAAGGAAAACCTGTGTATTTGCCATTCCATTCATTTGATAGAGAAATGATGAAACATGTGTTTAGAACACATGGAGCTAAGATTAATGATATTACTAGAGATTCTGCAATATGTATTGATTTTGATCAAGATATAGATGTTTTTTATGAACCACTAGATGTTTTAAAATACAAAGACCTTAGTATCTCTTTTCGTCTTATTGATGATCTAGACCGTATACAAAAAGAGCAATTAGAGTTGGTTACTAAGTTTAAAACCAATCATAATTTTATTGATGAAGCTTTACAAGCACAAATATTAAAATCAGCTAAAACTTATGGTGATTTAAGAGGTAGAGATTTAAAGTTACATTCCATTCGTTTTTCAACAGATTCTTTTTATACTCGTGCTTTTGATGGAGTATATGTTTTACGAGATTTTATAAAGCCTATAGTAGTTTTTGAGAGTAAAGAGGCTTATAAAGAAGCTATAAAAGACACCATTCATGATGTTTTAATTTATCATGTAGCGCAACCTGAACTGATGGACAAGTTAAAAGACCATCTTATCATACAATGTAATCTAGAAGAAATGATAAAGACTTCACGTTACGATCGTGTAAAGAAGAATGAGCTGTCTAAGTTTTTAACCGATGCAGAGCATCCTATTAGAGACATATTAAGTGATAAAGTATTATTTAAGAGCTATCTAAATAAAATTGATATCAAATCTCGTAAACAAGTGATGGGAGTAGAAATTTATTTAGAAAAACTAGAACGCAGTAATGCATATAAAGTTAATGATATCGTTGAGCAATCTATGTATTTTGCCATGCACGAGCCTCATTCGTCACTATCTTTAGATCATAGAGATTTAATAAGTAAATTGTTAATTAATGTGGCGCCCAATGACGTATTACTTTTATATTGGTATGATAAAGAACAGTTTTATAAAAATTATGAAACATGGGATGATTCCTTTCGAGACTGGGTTATAGAAACGATAAGTAACAATATTTAATAGGAGTTTTGAAGTAAGAAGCCTGAAGAAGGAAGTTAAGAAGTAACAAATTGTTGAAAATATAGACTTATAATATGAAATTCAAATTTGAGAATTTAATTATTTGGCAAAAAGGAATGGATCTAGGAGAGGAAATGAGCAGCCTCGCAGATCGTTTTCCTGATAAAGAGCTTTATAATTTGTCTTCTCAAATACGAAGAGCTTCAGATTCAATAGCTTTAAATATATCTGAAGGCAGTATTCTTCAATCTGCGGCAGAGTATAGACGGTTTTTAGGATATGCAATCCGTTCAATTGCAGAAGTTGTAACTTGTTTGCATAAAGCAAAGCGAAGGTCTTATATTGAAGAAGATATATTTAACTTTCATTACAAAAATTGTTTTGATTTAATGAATATGACAATCGCATTTAGAAAGAAAATTAATTAAAGCATGTAAAAGCTTCTAGCTTCAAACTACAGGCTTCAAACTTATAACAAATGGGAATAGAATTAGTAATTTTTATAGGATCGATATTATTTGGTATTTTTCTGTATTGGCGAGAATCTAACGGCAATGGTTTATACCGATTTATTAATAAAGTAATGAATAGCAAAGCTTTGCAAATGGCGGCTGATAATCCTAAAGGGTTTATCTATAAGCAAACACTTATACCACGAATTATATTTGTAGGTGTTTTATTTCTTATGACAGCTTTAGTTTTAGAATTCTTAACACCAATTTCAATCTTTGCGAGCTATAATGGCATTTCAGCATTGTCATCTGCTGCAGTTGGTACTTTAGTAGGTACTTATTTAGCAAATTTCGTTATTAAATCAACTGAAGTTATAGAAGAGAAAAGTGATTCTATAGGAGATATAGTAGGTGATGCTGTTGAAAAAGGAAAAGAGTTTATTGAAGATCTAAAAACAAAAGGTTCTAAGGGAGATTCTGAGACTTTAAATGAAACTGATACATCTCAAAACGAAATAGAAATAGAACCTGAAGTAGAAAAGAAAAGTGCTCGTGAGCGTTTAAAAGATAAAGGCTTAATGTAAAATATATTGATATCCTGAATTGTCACACTGAGCGCAGTCGAAGTGTTATTTTCAGGATCTTTTAAATAATTTAATTTTCAGAATACAATACATCACATGATAAAACGATATTGGCAAAAAGGCAGAAAACAAAAGATAGTAACCACACTAGTTGGTTTAGGCTTACTTATTGCTTTATTTGTACTAAGAGACGACTATCAGCCTTTTTTACTATTTCTACGTAAGTATTTATTCATTATAATTATCATTGCTTTAGTGCTTGTTTTTGGGTTAATTAAATTCCGAAAAACACCAAGTACGGGTAAACGATTAGGCATTTTGGCACTTTTAGCTGTTTTCTTTGGTATTCTATATGCATTTGGTTGGCATTATAGAATGTACGATTATATGAAAACCTATAACGTTTACAATAACCTAAACCGTGTAGAGATTTCAGAATTGCCACTAACTCAAAATGAACGTATTCAGCCCTTACGTAATATTTTCTCTATGGCTAATGAAAGTGTAGGAGAGACTAAAGATGTTTCTCTACCACATTTAGTACGTGTAGATAATGAAAATAAATGGACAATGGCCATTCAGCCAAGTGAAAAGTATATTATGCAACGTATTAGCGATAATACAGAAGAAGTATTCTCCGTAAGTAGTACAACACTATTTCCTCGTTTTTCTAATGAAAATCGTATACCTGTAACGTTTTCTATTGGTGAATCTTTAAAATTTAGCAGAAACACATATAACGCCGTAGTACAACGTTTTAATCCTTGGATGCTATTTAATTATGAACCTAGCGATACGTTTTACATGAAAAACGATGACGGTAATTGGGTTGAAGTAGTGAGTCTAATAAAATGGAAAGGCTTCTTTTTTCCTTACCCAACCTTTGGTGGCGTAATGATTGTAGAAAGTGGTGCTCACGATTTTAATGATTACCTAGAACGTATTACCATTGGTAAAGGTACTTTTATCAGTCCGGGTGAAATTAAAAACTACCCGTTTTTAACCAAACAGAATACATTATCTGAGAAAGTATCTCAATTGCAAGCAGAATCTTTAAAGTTTTTGGGTGGATTTACCAATCCGCTGCCATGGAATATGGAAACCGCAGTTAAAATACCAGAAATGCCAAAAGACCAAAACCAACAGCCTTATGTTACCGATTTTGATTTTGCAGGCTCAAACACTAATGCTTATAGTGGTTTATACCATTGGTTTGGCTTAGAACCTGTGGGAGATGATCGTACGAGTTTAAGTTATAGTGTGTTTATTCCGGCAGATGGTTCAGATCAATTGTATTATTTTGATCATGCTAGTAAAAAACAAGGTTATGCAGGTGTTTCTGCAATGCCATTAAAAGTAAAAGAATCTCGAAAAGAATACGATTGGAATGCAAGTACTCCAGTAGAATTTAGACCTTATATAAAAGAAATTGCAGGTCGTAAACGGTTATTTTTTTTAGGAACAATCTCATCGATCAGCGATACAGACGCGCAACAGTTTGATGGTTCTGCTACACCAGATATTGTTCTAATCGATAGTGAATACCGAGATGTGATTTGGATCGACGTAAAACACCCGAACGGTTGGGATAAAACAGTATATGACCAGCTTAATGAAGCTTGGAGAGCAAGCGAAAAGATAGGTGAATATTACCAAGAAGAACTAGAAGATAAAGATATTATAGAACAAACTATAGATTCTTTAAAAACCTTACCTAAGGTAGATAAAACCACTAAGCGTATCGAACAGTTACAGCGTGAAATAGATTCTTTAAAGGCTTCTGGGAATAATTAAATGATTATTAATAATATAAAGTTATTAGGGTTAAAACTTTATGAGAAACAACGTATTTCAGAGATCCCGATAGAACTAAGTTTCGATCCAATTATATCCGATGAAATTAGTCTTTTCTTTATAGGTAAAAATCCACGATTAAAATACCAACAGTTTAATTTTTCGGATAATTTTAATTGGAGTTGGTATGCATTAATTTCTATACGATTAGCAATTTTCAACCTTGTAAATAATGATGTTATAGAAATTATAAGATGCAAATATGAAAAAACATATCTATTTAATTTATTTAGAGTTTTTGAAACAAACTATTATTTCAAAATTCTGGATTTAAATGTTGACAAGGATATTTTTTCTGTAACACTCTTTAATTCTATAAATAAAGGAAAAGGAAGAAGCAAAGAGTTGTTTTATATAATAAATACTTTTATTACTAGGTTTTTGGGAGGTGGAGAATATTCAAATCCGTACAAGAGTTTTTTAATTAAATCATTAAAGATTAATTCTAAAAAATACGAATGGTTGGAAATTTCAGAAAAGAAAAAATATTTTGGGGTATATAAAGATTACAATGTAAAATTTAATGAAATATATATACCTAGAATAAAGATGCAACATGATAATCTTTTTGAAATAGAGCTAAAACTATATAAGACTAATGGGAATTATAGATTGTTTTGCGATTATTTAAGAAAAGTTATAACGGATGATTTTGAGAATAGAAAGCCAAGTGATAATAATGATTTTGATTAATAGAGAGTAACATTTAGATGAAAAAATAGACTCATAATATAAAGCCTTTAATTATGAGTTATTCAGATATCACATTACACAAATACAAGGCTAAAAAGCGCAAAAGAAAACCTTTTTCTAAACGAAGAAATTCACCTAAAGAGAAGACTAGATTACGTTTTATAACCAATTTCTCTTCTATATCATTAGATAGCTCTAATATTATTGCTTTTGTAGTAATTGCTTTAGTTGTGTTTTTTATGGCCATGTCCTATTCAGGTGTTAAACTTCATAGTCAAGAAATGGAAACTTTCCGTTTATCTTCTGTAGAACGAGAAAACAAAATTGCTTTTACATTTTTAATGAAATCGGGGAAAGAACGCCTTGAACGATTTTTGATAAAAGATGCTTATTCAGAATTTAAATTGGCATATAAACTATTTCCAGAAGATGAAGAATTAAAAAAATATTTATTTGAAACCTTAAGTATCCTCTGTAAAAAAGAGAATGCGTATTGTTTGGAGTTAGACCAATTACAACTCTAACACCATTTTAATATTACTACGCACATAAGGACTGTTAGGTTCAACAGGTATTTCTATAAACCCGTATTTGCGATAGATGTAAATCGCGTTTTCTAAGATGGTATTAGAATACAACATAAGCCCATCTAAACCAATAGATTTTCCATAATCAATGCAATATTGCATTAATTGCTGCCCGATTTTTAAACCGCGAGAAGCTGGTGAAACAGCCATTTTGGTAAGCTCAAGTAGTTTAGGATTATCCGTTGGCATCAGCGCTACGGTACCAAGAATAGTCTCGCCTTGCTTTGCAAAGAAAATATGTCCGCCTTTATTAATAATATAAGTTTCTGGTTGGCTTAAAACAGCTTCGTCATAGGCTTCAACATAAAAAAAGGTTTTTAGCCATTCTATGTTTAAATTATAAAAAGCAGAAGCATATTCAGGTTGATAATGTATAATTTTAACACTCAATATCGTTGTGTATTATTTTATTGGAGCCGAAGTCTAAACAGTCTTTTAGAATACGTAATAGCTACGTAAATATAAAAATTTAGAGCCTACTAAAGAAATATAATGACATAGGTAAATAGAGTAGAATTTATTTAAGCAATTGATATTAATAAATACATTAGTTTAATGTATTTTTGATAAAAAAATAGACATGCACAAAATATTTACAACAATAGTACTAGTCGTTTCTGTATTATTTATGGCTCCAGCTCAAGAGAGAAGCCATATAAGACCAAAAGCTAGAAAAACTCCTGCTAATGTTTCGCAAAAAGAAAAACAAACGATTGATTTATATAATAATGTAGTTCCAACTGTAGTTACTATTTTAACTAAATCCGCTAAATTTTCAGAAAGAGGCGCAACTGAAAATGAAGGTTTAGGATCTGGTGTTATTATTTCTAATGAGAGTCATATTTTAACTGCAGCGCATGTTGTTGAAGGATCTTCAGAAATTTATGTAAAAGCTGCCGATGGTATTAAAAGACGTGCAACTATACTTTTAAGTGATAAGCAAGCAGACATTGCATTATTAAAACTGAATGTGCCAGACAGTGATTTACCACACGCAACTTTAGGAGATTCAGATAGGTTAGCGGTAGGCCAACAAATTTATGCCATAGGAAGTCCTTATGGTCTTGAGAATTCATTTTCTACAGGAATAATTTCTGCATTTAGAGATTTTGATGATTTATATGATGGAACAGTTGGTTTAGAATTTATTCAAACTGACGCGGCTATTAATTCTGGAAATAGCGGTGGCCCAATCTTTAATTCAGAAGGTAAAGTAATTGGTATCGCATCTAGTATACTAACGGTTTCTGGAGGTTTTCAAGGAATAGGCATGGTCGTTTCAATCAATACAGCAAAAGATATTTTATCTTATGAAGATAGACCTTGGATAGGTGTAAATGGGACATTACTTACTAAAGCAGAATTTAAAAAATTATTTAATTTAAATATTAAAAGTGGTGTTTTAGTTCAAACTATAGCTAAGAATAGTCCGGCTGAAAAAGCAGGAATACGAGGTGGTGACATCTATGCAAAAATTAATAATAAAGAAGTGCTTTTAGGTGGTGATATTATTTTGCAAATTGGAAACCAACTCGCTTGCCACGTAGAATGTTTAACTGAAGCAAGAAATAAATTTAACAATAAGGCAAAATTAGAAGTTCATTATTTACGCGAAGGAGAAGAGCATATCGTAGTATTAGACATTTCTGAAACTCGAAAAAACTTTCTAACGTTAGATTAGGTTTATAAGGAATTCGCTCTTATAAAATCTGTAATTAAATACATAATTAGTTTTCCTATTTTAGACGCTGTCTTTTTTGTTGGGGAAGCTTCGCAAATATGTAAATATTTAGCATGACTTTCTTTACCAAAATAGTTTATAAATTGCCGAGCTTGTTTGGTGCTAAACCCACTTGGAGTTTTTGCACTGCTTGGTATATTTTCAATAGCATCGCAATCAATTTCAATACCGAAACCACTATTAGTTACATGCTTTAAAGCATTATTTAAAGCTGATTTAAACTTTATTTCTTTTCTCACTTCTAGAGCTTCATATGTGCAATAATCAAGTTGTTCTTTATCATTTAAATGCTTAAATATAGTTGATGATGTATAGTTTTCATGCAAGCCAAAAACAAAATAGTTTTTTAAAAATCCTTCGGAGATAGCATAACTAAATCCATTACCGCTATGTCTGCCTTCTTCAGTTCTTAAATCGGTATGTGCATCAAAATTAATAGCATTAATACTAGAGTTTAATGCCAATGCAGTGCCTTTTAAATTTCCGTATGCATTGTTATGGCCACCACCAATAATTATTGGTTTTTTTCCTGCTTTAATAATTGAGTAAACCAAATGAGAGACATCAGCATCTATAGTTTCTACAAATTTACGAGCTCGATTGATATTTTGTTTTTTCGTTTTATCTAGAGCAGTAATAGTTTCTCTTTGTTCAGAATAATCTAAATGTCCAAGAATGAGCACTCGATTTGCATGTGTAAAAGCATTACTTTGAATATTTAACAAAACTTTTATTGTAGCTTCCCAAGCTTTGTAAGTTCCTGTTTTTCCATAGTTTGCATAAACTCCAATATCTTCAGAAACACCAAAAATGACATAGTCGACATCTAAATTCACAATGTCGTCGTATATGTTAGTGAGGTTGTTAATCAGCTGAACATGTTCACCAAATTTTGATTCCCCTTTACGGACTGTTAATTGTGTATCGCGGTCATTATCAGTAAAAAGAATTAGATTTTGCATTTGGTTAAATATTAAAATTACAATTTATTTTAACTATTTTCGCCCTCAATTTAGAATAAAAAAGAAGAATTAATAGATAAAAACAAATAATTATGGAAGGATCAGGTAGTAAAAATATAGGATTAAAAGTTGCACTAGGGATTATGTTGGCTTTATTTTTAGGTACAGCATTTTATACATCGACATTATATACTGAAAAGAAGGAAACAGAAGCGACACTTATTAGTGAAAAACAACAGGTGATGGCAGATTTAAACACTATGGCAAGACAATATGACGAAGCTATTGGTGAAAATGAGATCGCTAATAAGGATTTAGTAGCTGCAAGAGATCGTATACAAGGACTTATGGACTCTTTAAAAGTTTCTCAGACTAGTGTAAACAGTCTTTGGAGATACAAGAAAAAGTTTTTGGCATTACAAGAGGAAATGGATGGTCTTTTAAAAGAGAATGATCGCCTTAAAATTGAAAACGATTTCTTAGCAACGTCTTTAGATAGTACTCAAGTGCAATTAGCAGAACGTACAGTTTTTACAGATTCACTTTTAGTACAAAATACAGAATTGGCTAATGTTGTTGAAGATGCAGCCGTATTACAGACGGTTGGTCTTAAAGGGTTTGGTGTTATAGAAAGACGAAGTGGTAAACAAATACCTACTGAGCGTGCATCTCGTAGCGATAAATTAAAAATATGTTTTACGGTTGCTAAAAACGCACTTGCCGATGCAGGAGATAAAGAACTATATGTACAAGTAATAGATCCACAAAGCAATGTGTTAGGCTCTAACAATCAAGTACAATTTGAAGATCAAGTACTAAACTATAGTTTAATAAGTCGTTTTAATTACGAAAACAGAAACCTTAACATTTGTGAGTTTGTAGCACCAGATCAAGATACAAAATTTGTAAAAGGACGTTATATTGTAAACGTATTTAATGATAAAGAATTAATTTCTAACTCTGAATTTACTTTGAGATAGAAGTTGATGATTGATTGATAGCTGAAAAATCCGAAGGTGCTAGCCTTCGGATTTTTTTATTTTAATGGATTAAGTAATTGTCCATTAATTATAACTTGACCTACAGGATTATCCCCAAACTCATACGGAATAGAGGAGTAGTCATCCATAGGTTTAGTAATTATAAGATTCGCTTTTTTACCTCGTGTAATACTTCCATACATACTACTAATACCCATAGCATAAGCACCATTAATTGTTGCTGCATTTATAGCTTCTTCTGGCGTCATCTTTAATTTTATGCAGGCTGTACTTACAACAAAATTCATGTTGCCACTTGGGGTAGAACCCGGATTATAATCTGTAGCTATGGCTAATGGTAAACCTGCATCAATAATTTGACGCGCAGGTGTATATGGAATTCCTAAAAAATATGAGCAAGCAGGCAAAGCAACAGGCATTGTATTACTGTTTTTAAGTGCTACAATATCATCATTGTTAAGCTCTTCAAGATGATCTACAGACAAAGCATTATGTTTTACTCCAAGAGCAACACCTCCTAAAATATTAAACTGGTTGACATGAATTTTAGGAATTAAGTAATGTTTTTTTGCAGCTTTTAAAATGGCATCCGTATCTTCAATACTAAAGTAACCATCTTCACAAAAAACATCAATGTATTTTGCAATTCGTAATGCCGAAGCTTTTGGAATTAATTCCTTTATAATTTTATTTACATAACCTTGTTTATCGTTTTTATATTCTTCAGGAATGGCATGTGCAGCCAATAAGGTGGGTTTTATTTTGGCTAAACTGGTTTGCTTTAAACGCTTAATAACGTTTAACATTTTTAGCTCTGCATCAACGGTTAATCCATAACCCGTTTTTATTTCTACAGCACCAGTTCCCATAGCAATAATGGCATTAAGACGTTTTAGAGACTGTTCATACAAATCATTTTCTGTAGTATTTTGAAGTGTTTTTGCAGAGTTTAAAATACCTCCTCCACGATTGGCAATTTCAGTATAGCTCAATCCATTAATACGATCTACAAATTCTGAAACTCGATTGCCAGCATATACAATATGTGTATGAGAATCGCACCAAGATGGCAATACGATTTTCCCACTAGCATCAATTACCGTTTCAGCATCTATAGTTTTATAGTCTGCCATAGTACCAAATTCTACAATGGTATCGTCTTCAATATATATATAAGCATTTTCAATTAAAGGGAGCTTTTTCATATCAGCACCTTTAACAATCTTTATGTTATCTTGATGTACTTGTAGGAGTTGTTTTATGTTCTTTATAAGAATAGACACACGATTGGTTTTTGTAAAGATTGTATTTTTTTTGAATAAAAAAAAACGCTACTTGTTATAAGCAACGTTTTAATATATCATTTTATGCTTGTGTTTACTTTAAACTACCAACCATATCTTCGGGTTTAACCCATTCGTCATAATCTTCCGCAGAGACATAGCCTAAGTTTATTGCTTCTTCTTTTAATGTCGTACCATTTTTATGCGCTGTATTTGCAATTTCAGCAGCTTTATAATAACCTATTTTAGTATTCAATGCTGTAACTAGCATTAATGAATTGTTTAAAAGCTCTTTAATAACCGTATGGTTTGGTTCTATGCCTGAAGCACAGTTAACATCAAAACTCACACAAGCATCACCAATTAATTGAGCAGATTGTAAAAGATTTGCAGCCATCATAGGCTTAAATACATTAAGCTCGTAATGTCCTTGTGTACCACCAACGGTTACAGCAACATCATTACCCATAACCTGTGCGCAGACCATAGTCATTGCTTCACATTGTGTTGGGTTAACTTTACCAGGCATAATAGAACTTCCGGGTTCGTTTGCAGGAATAATAATTTCACCAATTCCAGAACGTGGTCCAGAAGCCATCATACGGACATCATTAGCAATTTTATTTAAGGATACAGCTAATTGTTTTAATGCTCCATGCGTTTCTACAATAGCGTCGTGTGCAGCTAAAGCTTCAAATTTATTTTGAGCCGTTATAAATGGTAACCCTGTAAATTCAGCAATGTATTTTGCAACAAGCACATCGTATCCTTTTGGAGTGTTTAAGCCCGTTCCAACAGCAGTTCCACCTAAAGCCAATTCACTTAAGTGTGCTAAAGTGTTTTTTAGCGCTTTTAAACCATGGGTTAACTGTGCTGTATAGCCCGAAAATTCTTGACCTAGCGTTAATGGAGTTGCATCCATAAGATGTGTACGCCCTATTTTTACTACTTTACTAAAAGCTTCAGATTTTTTTTGAAATGTATCTCTAAGTTGTTCAACTCCAGGAATAGTAGTTTCTATCACTTTTTTGTACGCAGCAATATGCATACCTGTAGGAAATGTGTCATTTGAAGATTGCGATTTATTTACATCATCATTTGGCTGAATTGTTTTTTCACCTTCGCCGATTTGTTTACCAGCAATTTGATGTGCACGATTAGCAACCACTTCATTGACGTTCATGTTACTTTGTGTGCCAGAACCTGTTTGCCATATTACTAACGGAAATTGATCATTGTGTTGACCCTCTAAAATTTCATCACAAACTTGAGCAATAAGATTGCGTTTTTCTTCAGATAATACACCAAGTTCACAATTGGTATATGCGGCTGCTTTTTTTAAATAAGCAAATCCATAAACCACTTCTAAAGGCATAGAAGCCGAAGGACCAATTTTAAAATTGTTACGAGAGCGTTCTGTTTGCGCACCCCAAAGTTTATCAGCGGGTACTTTAACCTCGCCCATAGTATCTTTTTCTATTCTGTATGACATGACTTATTAATTGTTGTTCTTAATTACAAATTTACAATTTATTGAAGTTCTATTTAATTATTTTTAAAGTCATTTTTGGTATATTTAGTTAATTAAAGTTAATAATGGCGAGATTATCTATATCTGAAAGAGAAAAACAATATTGGTCTCAACGTTATATTGAAAATAGAACGTGCTGGGATTTAGGTGAGTCATCACGTCCATTAGTGGATTATATTGATCAATTAGAAGATAAATCTATTAAGATCTTAATTCCAGGTGCTGGTAATGCGTTTGAAGCCGAGTACTTATTTAACAATGGTTTTAAAAATGTATTTGTTTTAGATATAGCTCCAGAACCATTGATTTTATTTTCTCAAAGAAATCCCAATTTTCCAAAAACCCAATTGATTGAAGGAGATTTCTTTGAACACGTTAATCTTTATGATTTAATTATAGAACAAACCTTTTTTTGTTCCTTTCCTCCAAAAATTGAGACCCGAAAACGTTACGCAAAAAAAATGAATACATTACTTCAGTCTAACGGCAAGTTGGTAGGACTTTGGTTTAACATTCCTTTAAAAGGAGATCTAGAAAAACGACCATTTGGTGGAGATAAAAAAGAATATTTAAGTTACTTATCTCCTTGGTTTAATGTAAAAACTTTTGAAAATGCTTATAACTCAGTTGAGTCAAGGTTAGGGAAGGAGTTGTTTGGTGTTTTTGAGAAAAAACACAGATAATAGATAACTTTTGATTCTGTTTTTTGAGTTGACAAATTTGTGTTCAATTATTGTAGATTTCTAAAAAAACACAACCTTTTTTTATGAATTCCACATTGATTTTCAGAGTAATAAAAATTAATTTGCTTTAAAATTAATCAACTAAAACTTTGAGTTATAATGGGGAAGAAGATCAACTTTATAGTACTTGCACTTATTGTTATTTTTTGTGGATTTACAGCATCAAACTACCAAGAATTATCTAGCCAAATAGACAAAGGAGACACAGCATGGATGCTTGTGGCGAGTGCTTTTGTACTGTTAATGACACCAGGGCTTTCATTTTTCTATGGAGGAATGATAAATAAAAAGAATGTCATTTCTACAATGCTGCAAAGTTTTGTTGCATTAGGTGTTATTAGTGTACTTTGGGTTCTTGTAGGTTTTAGTTTAGCTTTTGGTGATAGTATAGGAGGCATTATAGGAAACCCGTTAACCTATTTTAATTTTAAAAATGTTGGGGTAGAGCCTAATCCAGAATTTTCATCTTCAATTCCATTTTTATTATATGCATTGTTTCAATTAAAGTTTGCTATTATAACACCAGCATTGATTACAGGAAGTTTTGCTGGACGTATTCGTTTTAGAAGCTATATTTTATTTATGGTACTTTTTAGCTTGCTAATTTATAGTCCATTAGCCCACATGACATGGCATCCTGATGGTTTGTTTAGAAACTGGGGAGTGCTAGATTTTGCAGGCGGGACTGTTGTACATATGTCTGCTGGATTTGCCGCTTTGGCTGGTGCTATTTATTTAGGAAAACGAAAAGTAACGGAAGAAATTCATGCTAATGTACCTTATGTTATTTTAGGAACAGGTTTATTATGGTTTGGTTGGTTTGGTTTTAATGCAGGATCAGCATTAGGAGCTAATGGTGATGCTGTAATTGCGTTTGCAAATACAAACGTAGCTTCAGCAACAGCCATGATAGCATGGTTATTTTATGAACGTTTAATGGGGCGGAAAATGTCGGCAATTGGCGCTTGCATTGGTGCTGTTGTAGGATTAGTAGCAATAACACCAGCAGCTGGATTTGTAAATATTGGACAATCTATGGTTATTGGTTTTGTAGCTTCTATTATTTCTAACTGGATGATTAACCTTAAAAATAAATCAGGTATTGATGATACACTAGATGTTTTTCCTAGTCATGGTATAGGAGGAGTAGTTGGTATGTTATTAACAGCTGTATTTGCTATTGATGTTGGTTTAGCCTATGGAGAGACGACAACATTCTACTACCATATTATTGCTTTATTTATAACTGCTGCATTTACTTTTTGTGGAAGTTATGTACTCTTCAAAATAGTGGATTTATTACTTAAAATGCGTGTTAGAGATGACCAAGAAGAGCGTGGTTTAGACATTAGTCAACATGGAGAGCAAATAGAGTAATTATTATAAAGGTATTGTTTTATATATAAAAACTACAAAAACAACTATTTGTAGAACAGTTATATACTATCAAAAATTATCAGATACAATAATTTCAGAAAACTCTCCTATACCAGTACCACCATAGCTATTTCTTATAGATTGGTTATAAACACCAGCTCTAAAATAATTACTACGACAATCAGCATTTTCATATACACGAACAGGATTTTCCATGTCATCTAAGAAAATACTAATAGTACTGTTTTGAGCTGTTACTTTTACATGTAGCCAATCCCCAAGAATATAATCGTCTTTAATAACTCTATCGTCATAATTTAAAGCTCTAAAATCAACATCAAATCCGTCTTCTAATTCTCCTTCTACCATATCACCCATAACAAAGATTCTCCCACGATCTCCAATTGTAGCATTACTTTCATCACTTTGTACTTGTATTCTTATTAAATCGTCCCATATAGGTTGTTGAAAATCATGAATTTGAGCAAAAGCAAATTTTTTAGAATTCGGAGTCTGTATTACTCTTACTCTAAATTCCATAGTTTTTAACACTGAATTTGTAGCATCCCATCCTGCTTCTCCAGAACCGTCAGAAGGCATTTCTCTCAATTCTGTTCTGGTATTAGTTGTATTAGCACTTGTTGTAGGAATGTCTTCTGTAGCAGGACATTCAAACCTAGCGTAATTTTCTTCCGTCAAAAAGAAATATTTATCATCATAGACCCTAAAACTAGGATCGCTACTATAATCATTTCTTGAAGCATCTAAAAAAACTTCATCAGCTACTAAAACACCATCTCTGGTATTTCCGCTAAAATTTCTAGGTAAGGTAATTTTCCAATTAGCTAAACCAATATCAAATGGAAAATCAAAACTTTGATCATCAGTATCATCTTCACCATTATCATCTCCATCAGTATCATCATTAGTAGTATCTTCTTCATCTTCTTGATTTACCATGTCATCTTCAGGTAAATCATCTGAGTCGCTTTGACAAGAAAAACAAACTATAAATAGCATTAATGATACTATTTTTAAAAGTGAAAAAATAGTATTTAGCTTTAATTGTTTTGTCTGAATCACCATAATGTAAATTACTTATTTAATATTTTAAAATTGGTTAACCAATTTGGTTAACCAAAAATAAAAAAAGTATTTGAATGATGAAATTTTTTGAAGATAAAATTTGTTTACTTATAGTAATCACTATTAAAAACTGCTTATGTTATGAGATTTAGAGAACTCAATAAAAAAGAGTAATATTTTTAATTACATGTAGTTTAATAATTGTAATATCAATAATTTAGTTTTTTAAATTATTAATTCCATTTAATGTATATGAAAAGCATTAGTTTATCCTTTCTATTTTGTCTTTACCTTTCTATTGTTTACGGACAAAAAAATCAAATTACAATTGGTAAAGTAGATATCTTAACTTCAAAGGTTTTAAAAGAAGAACGACAAATTTGGATTCATGTTCCAGAAGGAAACTATGACGGTTCTTTAGGTGATAAAAAATATCCTGTTGTTTATTTATTAGATGGTAATGCACATTTTTATTCTGTTGTTGGTATGATAACTCAGTTGAGTTCTATAAATGGCAATACTATTGTTCCTAAAATGATTGTAGTTGGTATTCCTAATACAAATAGAATGCGAGATTTAACACCAACAAAGATGAAATCAAGACCAGCATCTGGCGGTGGAAACGATTTTATAAAATTTATAGAAAACGAATTGATCCCATACATAGATTCTAATTACCCAACGGAATCTTATAAAACATTTATAGGGCATTCATTGGGAGGATTAACAGTTATGAATACATGGTTAGAAAGGCCCGAGTTGTTTAATTCTTATGTAGCAATTGATCCTTCTATGTGGTTTAATAATAGACGATTATTAAGCAAAATAAAGCTTACAAACCTAGATAAAACGTATAAACGTAAATCACTTTTTTTAGCAATTGCAAATACAATGAATAAAGGCATGGATACGTTAAGTGTACAAAAAGATACTACAGCGAAAACTAATCATATCCGTTCTATTTTGGAGCTTAATTCTTATCTTAAAAAGAATGCTCAAAAGCAATTGTTATATAAAGCAAAGTATTATAAGAACGATAGTCATGGTTCAGTTCCTCTAATAGCAGAATATGACGCTTTGCATCATATTTTTGAGTTTAGAGATTAAATGAAAAAAATAAAAAGGTTATTAATTTTTCAATTTATAAAAACAGTACTATTTATATAGAGGTTAACCAACGATATTCCCATCGACCATAGTTAGTTTTCGGTCTGCCATTGCAGCTAATTCTTGGTTATGGGTTACAATTACAAAGGTTTGTTTAAACTCATCTCTAAGTTTAAAAAAGAGTTGATGAAGTTGCTCAGCAGATTCACTATCTAAATTACCAGAAGGCTCATCTGCAAAAATAATTTTTGGTTTATTTATTAAAGCTCTAGCTACAGCAACGCGTTGTTGCTCACCACCAGACATGGCGCTAGGTTTATGATCTATACGATCTGATAGCCCTAAATATTCTAATAATTTTTTGGCGTGTGTTTCTGCTTCAAGTTTTGGCGTGTTTTTTATAAAAGCCGGAATACAAACATTTTCTAATGCTGTAAATTCGGGTAATAACTGATGAAACTGAAAAATAAAACCAATATTTGTATTTCTAAATTCAGCCAATGCTTTATCATTTAAACTTTTTATAGATTGTCCGTTAATGATAAGCTCAGAATCTGTTTTATAATCGGGTTTATCTAAAGTACCTAAAATTTGAAGTAATGTTGTTTTTCCGGCACCAGAAGCACCAACGATAGAAATAATTTCGCTTTCTTCTATATTAATATCGACACCCTTTAAAACTTGAAGCTCTTTGTAGCCTTTATGAATTTGTTTTGCTGAAATTATTGCACCCATAGAATGTGAAAATAATACTTAATGTGAAGCTATACAATTAGGAACTGGTATTATTTTTTTTGAAAATAGATTTAATACCATTAAAATCTATAAAATACTGAACACGTAATGAAAATATGTGTTGTATAGGTTCGTCAAATAATGTATCTAAACTCCCTGTAAATGTATCTTCAGAACGCTCGTTAATATTTAAAAGTTGATTACGGTATAAAGCCGTTAAAAAACTACCAGGAGCAAATTGCCATGAATAACTTAAATCAAAATTCCATGTGCTAAAATTTACATTAGGGTCAGAACTAATGTTGTCTAACGTAAAACCAGTATCAGTAGTAACGCGTCCTGTTTCACCTATAAGTGTAAAGAGTTCATTATCATAATTAACAGTATCCCAATTATGTCTAAAATTTATAGCGAGTGTGTTATTAGAGTTAAATGAATAATTAGCGCTAATAGTATTGGTAATACGTCTTCGTTTGCGATTACCTAGTAATGGTTCGTCATCTTCAAAAGTAGCGAAACCACGTTCTCCTCTTCGTCTATCGAATTCAGAATTAAAAATAAGTAAAATATGATCATTGAATCTAAAACGTGGACTGAAGCGTATATTGTAACTAAAAAAATCACGGCCATCTTCAAAAATACTAGCAATGGAACCACTAAAATCAAAGGCAAATGGTTTATTATAGTTTGAGGAATAAAATCCACCTAGACGCACAAAATTTTCAAAAATAAAAGGACGTCCATCTCTAGATTCAAAGAAATTAAATTGTTTTCCTGGGCGTGATCTTAAATTAAACCCAAAACCATTTAAACTTTTATGTTGAGCAAAAAAATCTAAACGTGCAGCAATACCAGTAAATGTATTAGGGCTTGCTAATTGCTCATAATCAACAGATCCAGTAATTCTATAAGAATTTAAATTGCCTTTTGGTTCAAATGTTTGATAAGAAGCGTCTATTCCAAAATTATTAAAATTGTTTCTTAGGTTGAGCCCTAGATCATTGATATCATATTTTGTGTCGGCAAAATTATGTTCAGCACTATAACGAAAATTGCCATGAGTTTTTCCTATTAAAAAAGAACTGCTAAACCCAGTTTCTGCCTCTGAAGTTTGAAAATTGACATGACTTAGCTTTAGTTCTGTATTAACCTGGTATGTATTTCGTTTGTTTTGAAAATTACTCACTAACGCTGTAGCATTACCATCTCTAAAACCTCCTTCTCTAAGAACATTGGTGTTAATTAAACTTATAGAAGAATTACCGTTAAATTGTTGATCTACGACTAAAACATTGTAGTTTGCAAATGGTTCTACAATTTCTTGACGTTGTTCACCAGTAATATCATCAGTAATTGTAGCTGAAGTTTCTTCGGTAATGGCATTAAGCAATCCAATACCAAGACCTTTTTTTGTTCTTCCAGAAACCTTAACTACGTTTAAAACTTTTACCTCGTTAGGTAAATCTACGGATTCATCATCTGTTAAGTTTAATTCTCCAGAAGGTTGATTACCGATACGACGAGAAAAAAACAAACCACCTTTTGAAAATAAATCGACGCCTTCAGTGAAAAATTGACGTTGTTCTGCAAATGTCTGTTCAAAAGGGCCAAGGTTTAGGGCTAGATTATCAAAACCAGCCTGACTAAAATCGGGTACAAGAGTAGCGTCTAATGTTAAATTGTCTGTAATCCCATACTTAAGATCTAATCCAAAGTTTAAATCTGTTTCTGATTCACCATCAAAAGTACTTGCTATACCTGTAGAGAATGGATATAAATTTAAACGAATAGGTGGCTTAATATTATTTAGTCCGTAAAGCTCCCCGTGATATAAACCGATATTACCTTGAGTAACATCTATAGGATTCCAAGTAAATTGTGCTCTTGTTCTTCTAAAATGACGATGAAGTTGCAAACCCCAAATAGGTTCTTCTTGAGCTGTAAAACGCAATGCTCGATATGGGATTTTTAGTTCTACAATCCAGCCATCATCTACAATTTTAACAGCACTATCCCAAACAGCATTCCAAGTAAAATCTTCACCAATAGTTGGGTTTACCAAAGCATCGGCTTGCGTGCCAGAACTTGTTACCGCAAAATTAGTGTCATTTTGGGCATCATTATTTGGGTTAAGTACTACCATGAAAAAATCGGACTGACCAAAATCATCTCTTCTGGTAAATTGTCTTAAAATTAAATCTGGATTGTCATAGAGATACGCCGATATGTATATGGCTTCGTCATCGTAAGTAATTTTTACTTCGGTACGTTGCTCATTAGGGTTTTTGTTTCCGATTTCTGGTTGAAACTGAATAAAATCTGTAGCTATTTCAGCATTTTCCCAAACAGAATCATCTAAAACACCATCAATTATAGGTGCTACATCTGCACGTTTTATATGTAATGCTTTCTTTGCTTGCGCATGTATACCATTTACGGCAAGCATTGTTAATATAAAGAAAACAAAACGTTTGATCATTATCAATTTTTGATTGTCGCACAAAACTACACTCATCAAATAAGTTAACTTCATAATTAAACGTTAAAAGTAGTTAAGAAGCGACCTTTTTTGGAGAGTTCTTTTTATATAGATGTATTGAATTTTTTTGAAATTATGTCAGCTATTTTTTAATAAAATGATTTGGAACACTTATTGCTTTAATCATAACAAATATTAGTATGAAAAAGTATCCTAAATTACTATTAAGCCTTATTTTAGATGCTATTGGTTATGCATCTTTTGTTATCCCAGTTATTGGTGAGTTTTCAGATGTTATTTGGGCACCATTATCTGGTTATTTAATGACACGGTTGTATAAAGGTAAATCTGGTAAAGTAGCAGGTGTTATTACATTTATAGAAGAAGCATTGCCTTTTACAGATATTGCACCGACTTTTACTTTAATGTGGCTATACACCTATGTGTTTAAAACTAAAACAAAATAAAAAAACACTCCGAAGAGTGTTTTTAAAATTAAAGTATTAGGACAAAAAATGGTTATTGTATAATTATTGGGTAATCAACTTCAACATCAGTATCTCCACCAGCATTAGTAATATCTCCTTCAGATACACCAGCTGCATTTTTATCTAATAAATGACGTAAGGTTACTCTTAATGTTCCATTACTAGCATCACCTGTAGTTAATGTTAAATTAATTCCTAATGGATTTCCATCACCATCAAAATCTGTATACATAGTAGTGATGTTGGCTCCACTAATAGCTTGGAAAAAGAATTGATGTTCATCATCTTCTTCAGCAACTTCTTCAGTAATATCTTCTGCTGGGTCTTCAAGTTCATTTAAAGCTTGTACAACACCAGTATAAGTTGTGTTTGCAGCTAAAGTACCTCCAGTAATTACAGCTGCGCCAGGACCATCACCGTCTAAATCTCTGCTGGTAAGTACTATATCAGGACCACCTCCATTAGGTGTTAAAGTTACAGTTAAAGTTGTAATAACTTCTTCGTCGTTAATAACAGGCGGTGTTCCGTCATCATCATCAGAACAAGAGGCTAAAATAAGTAAAGCAATAAGTAAAAGTGGTTTGAACGTTTTCATAATAATTAGTTGTTTTTAAAAATATTAGTAATTTAATTTGATTCTAAGTTTGAAATTTCTTCCTAATTCATCCGCAAAAAACCGGAATCTATTAAGATATTGTCTATAGTTTGTGTTGAATATATTATCCACAGCAAAACCAAGTTCTAGTTTTGTGAGTTTACTCAGGTTAAACTGAATTGATGAATTAAAATGCAGTAAATGATATCCTGGTGGAGGAGTACTAACATCAACTAACTCATCGACAAACTCATTGTTTACAACCGTACGAGCAATAAAGTTATTATCAGGAAAGCGTGTTTGTTCAAAAACAGCTTCACTTTTTAATTGCAGACTAAGGTTATTTAATTTTTTATTGTTGTAAGAAATAGTGTTAAACCAATTTGCAGGTGGTATATTTATAATAGGTCTTTCTGCTTCAGTATCATCACCTCTTAAATATGAAAAACTAGTTTTAAATTGAAAGTAGTCGTTATAATCATATGTTGCATCTACATCAAAACCAACAAGGCGAGCATCGTTTTGTATATATTCAAACTCTTGAAATGCACCACGACTCGTTGTTATAACACCATCTTCTGATGGTTGTAAAACAATATAATCGTTTATTAAGTTGATATACGGAGTGACATTGAAGTTTAAACGACCATTAAATAGTGACCCTTTTAATGTTAAGGCAATCTTATTAGAAGTTTCTTCTTCAATACGTAAATCACCCAATTCAAAAGCAACAGAAGCTTGGTTTAAGCCTTCACTAAATAACTCTGAAGGATTTGGTGGTCTACTTGCTAAACCATAATTTAATTGCAAGTCTAGAGTTTCATTGATATTATAGGCCAATCCTAAGGTGGCAGAAAATGTTGTGTAATCAAAAACAGGATTAACAAGGATTTGACTACCAACTTGCTCTACAATAATATCTGCAAAATCTATATTATAACCGCGATCGTCAAAAAAAGTACCTCTATAAAACTTTTGCGCATCGATACGTGTATAATCTACTCGGGCACCAATATCGATTAGTAAGTCATCAGTAACATCATGTGCTATGCCACCAAATACACCTAAACCATATTTTTCATAATCAGGAATAACACGCCTAACACCTGTTGTTGGATCTGCAAAATTCTCTTGATATATAGCGCTAACTCCAGTACTTATTTTGGCATTATCGAGATTGTTGACTTCTAGTAAAAGATCTAAATTATGTGTTGTTAGTTCTAAATCTACAACAGGGATATCATCGTCTATAAAACTTCTATTGTCAAATTCTTGACGATCATTAAATTGAAACGAATATTGAAAACCTAATTTCCCTAAACGTTTTAATCTAAGGTAAGAGTTCAGTTTAATTAAATGATGTTTTACTTCTTGTCTTGGCAAACCAATATCAAACGAAAAATCTTCAATAATCTCTGGGACAGGTGAGTTTATCGCTCTAATTAAATCTGTAACATTACCAAGGTCTGCTGCCTGTAATATGCCTATTTCTGTATCGTAATAACTATAATAAAGTTCTGCTCCATATAGAAATTTATTTATACCAAAATTAAAGGAAGCTGCTTTTTGTTCAGTCCCTGTATTTGTTAAAAAATAATCAGGAGCTCTAAAGTCTCCAAAACGCTTATATGTACCTTGAACTCTTAAGCCAATACCATTGTTAAACCCTTTATCAACAGAAGAGGATACACTACCGCCACGACCATTAGAGCTTCCTGAAAGAATTGTTTTTCCAAAAACAGTATCTTTTGTAGCTAAAGCTTTAGGTTTTGCTAAAACAACACCACCAATGGCATCTCCACCATATTGTAATGCTCCAGATCCTTTTATAACTGTTAGCCTATCTGCAGTATTAAGATCTACATTAGGAGCATGTTCAATACCCCATTCTTGATCTTGTAAACGCACGTTATTTGTTATTATTAATATACGACTACTATTTAACCCTTGAATAATTGGTTTTACAATAGTACTCCCTGTATTTAAAGAAGATACTCCACTTATCTCTTTTAAAGCATCACCTATAGATGCATCAGAAAATTGCTCAATGTCAGCCGTTTTTAACGTTTGTACACTAGTGGCTTTAGAAATACCTTGTTCTCGTTTTTCTCCAGTAATTACAATCTCGTTTAGATTTTCTAAATGGTGCTCTAAACTTATTTTACGTGTTGTATTTCCTTTAATTTCTAGAGGAATCGTTTTAGAATTGCATTCTGTATGCGATACATATAATTCTACTTTGCCGATACATAATCCTTTAATCAGGTATTTACCTTTAGAATCTGATGTTGTAGATTTTAAGATATTTCCGTCTTTAATGACTACAATAGAAGCATCAACAAGAGGTTTACCATCATGAAAATCGATGATGTTACCCTTTAGAGTAAAGTTGCACTGTTGCGAATACGTTGTTGAAGTTCCTATAAATAATAGGATTAATATAATAGATCTCATTTTAATGTAAAAATTAAAAATAGCTACATATCAAGATTGTTACTGATATATAATTAATTTTTTAAGCTTTGATTTACACTAAAAATGGGGGAGGCCGATTAAAAAAGTTTCCAGGAGGTGTTTTTTCTGAGAAAACAGGAGTTTTATAGAATACTTGGTATTCTACTTCTTGATAATCATTAGTATTCTCAGAAATTTGTAATACAGGTGTAAAAAGAGCTACCTGTTCAGAAGCACTGTAAAATTCACAAAACTGACATTTTTCAGTAGTGTCTTCGTCCATTATGTGAGACACACTATGCGTATTAACTACTTTTATTAAAATAAAGGTAATTAAAAACGTTAATGACATTATTTTGTACAATGAATTTTTCATGTGTTGCAAAATAATAAAAAAAATATGCTAAAGACTGTTAATAAAAACAAAAAACCATTAATTTATAAATTTGCCTAGTCCAAATCGTCGTAACATTTTCTTCTCAAACTCCCAGAAAAACTTAAATTGACCAAATAGCCAACCAAAACAAACTAATAGTATTTGATAGAAAATAAGGCCAATAAAAATGTATAAAATCCAATAACCAATAGCACCGAGGTTTTCTTTAGTAATTCCAATCATTTTAATTATTGGCCGTCCTACATACACAGAAGACGATCCTGTAATTGCAAAAACAATAAATACACGTATCATTTCCCATCGGTATTTTAAAATCCATTTCTTCTTTAATTTTTTAAAAATGAAAAGAATGAACTTTAAAAGAACAAAAAACACAATTAATGTAACAAAAAGTGTAAAAATGAATTGTACATCTTTTAAGAGAACTAGAGCAAGTTTATATGAAGAATAACCTAAGCCTATTAGACCTAATAATGGAAATACCAATTGCCAATTTTCTTGAATTTCCCAATTCGCTTTAAATTTTCTCATAGTTTTTACCTCGCTTGATTTTGCGTTGCAAATTTAATCTAAATTCTAGGAATGAAAGCACTTAACCGCTGTTTATAGGTTAGCTGAAAAAAAATAAAGTAATTGTATAATTTGTAATTGATTTCGTAACCGTAGTCTTCATATCGATTATAATCAATAGTCATTTGATATAGGTTAGGGTCAAAGCGTTGCGGTTGTCTAACTCTATTGTTCCATTCTGTAACAAAAAGATTATTACGAGTTTCCATAAACGATTGCGAATAGTAACCTTCTGGTCTCGCTATAGAAGCTAACCAACCTGTAAAACCTGCATCTATGATTATTATTTCATAAGTATTTTCATCACTACCAATAACGACAGTATCGTTTGCGGTTAAGCTCTCTTGTCTTTCATCAGTTGATTTTGTGTATGTATCGGGTGTTTTACAATTTGTAAATGCAATAGTTGCTATTAATAGAATAATAAATGCTCTCATTGGCGTTTTCAATTTGAATAAAGTTACAAAATATAACAGTACTAGGACATAACTTTAATTCTATTTAATGAAAAAAGCTAGTAAAGAAATACTAGCTTTTATATTATTTAAAAAATAAGTCTGTTTATTTACCAAAAAGGCCACCAAGTAAACCTCCAAGTCCACCTTTTTTACCACTACCTCCAAGCACCATACCAGCAACATCATCAATAACACTACCATCACCATCAGAGTCTAAAACTTGTTCTAAGAAAGTTTGTTCTTTAGTAACGGCACCAGTTTGGCTTGCGCCACCTAAAAGTCCACCTAAAAGTCCGCCTAACCCGTTTTGAGAGCTTACGTTACTTTGTTTTGCTTGCTTGCCTAATACACCCATAAGAATTGGTGCTGCAACCTGAAGAATATTACCTACAGAACCTGCATCTAAACCAGCTTTTTGACCAATAACTTGTTGTACGCCTTGTTGTTTTTGTCCTAAGACATGTCCTAGAATTTTAGAACCATCAGTTTTTAAACCTTGATCACCGCTTCCAAATAAACCACCTAAGTTGTCTAAGATACTTCCATCGTGTTTTCCGTTTAAAGCTCCTAACAAACCTTGAGCACCTTCAGAAGTAGAAGCATTACGCTCCATAGCCTTCATCAATACTGGTAAACCCATAGTTAGTACACTACTTGTTTTGCTTTGATCGGTTCCTGTAGAACCTGATACTCCGTTAATAATAGTTTTTCCTAAATCACTATTTAATAAATCTAAAATTCCTGCCATTTTGTTGTATAATTTTCTAATTAATAAAATTCTGCTTTTCAAGGTACAAAAAAGTCCCAATATATTATTAGGACTCATTATTATTGATTTGGTCACATTTAACCTAAAAATTATTTCAGAATCGATATAATTTGTTCTGCTAGCTCTGTTCCAATACGATCTTGTGCTTCATTGGTAGCGGCACCAGTATGTGGTGTTAATGATAATGCAGGATTCATTAGTAATTGAATTTCTGGTTGCGGTTCATTCTCAAAAACATCTAATGCGGCTCTTGCTACTTTACCGCTTTCTATTGCTTTAACTAATGCAACCTCATTAAGCACTCCGCCACGTGCAGCATTAGCAATGATAACACCATCTTTCATTTGCTTAAATTCTGCTTCATCAATTACATAATCTTTTTGTGCAGGAACATGAAGTGTTAAAAAGTCGGATTGATTTAAAACGGCTTCTTTAGATTCTGTTTTAATTTCAAAATTCACTTTTTGATTATCAAAAAACTCTAATTCTACATGAGCTGACTCCATAAAAGGATCGTAAGCTACGACTCTCATGCCAGCTCCTAAAGCTATTTTAGCGGTAGCTTGCCCAATGCGGCCAAACCCTAAAACGCCCAAAGTTTTTCCTTTTAGCTCAGTCCCTTTTGCATAAGCTTTCTTTAAACTTTTAAAATTGCTATCTCCTTCTAATGGCATGTCTCTATTAGAATTGTGTAAAAAACGTGCCAATCCGTATAAATGCGCAAATACCAATTCGGCTACTGAATGCGAAGATGCCGCTGGTGTATTAATAACATTTAAACCTTTACTACGTGCATAATCAACATCTATATTATCCATGCCAACACCACCGCGACCAATAATTTTTAGGCTAGGGCAGTTGTCTATAATATTTTCACGCACTTTAGTTGCGCTTCTTACTAGAAGCACATCTATAGAATTGTCGTTGATGTAATTTTCTAATTGCTCTTGAGCAACAGTTGTTGTAGATACTTCAAATCCGGCAGCTTCTAGTGCGTCTATACCACTTTGAGAAACTCCATCGTTTGCTAATACTTTCATTGAAAAACTTGTTTTTCATTTCCGCACAAGCGGAAATCTGTTTTACGCTTTACTTTCTAGTTCACTCATGACTTCAACCAATGCTTTTACGCTATCTAATGATAAAGCATTGTACATTGAAGCTCTATAACCACCAACACTTCTGTGGCCATTTAATCCATTAATACCAGCTTCTTTCCACATGGCATCAAATGTTTCTTTTAAATTTTCATTTTCTAAAGTAAACGTGGCATTCATATTAGAACGGTCTTCCTTAACGGCATACCCTTTAAATAAAGGGTTTAAGTCAATTTCCGAATACATTAAACGTGCTTTCTTTTCATTTTCTTCCTCAATAGCTTTAATACCACCAAGATCTTTTAACCATTGTAATGTAAGCATAGATACGTATACAGGAAATACAGGAGGCGTATTAAACATACTGCCTTTACTAATGTGTATTTTATAATCCATCATAGATGGAATTTTACGAGACACTTTACCTAGAATATCTTCTTTAATTACAACTAGAGTTGTACCAGCAGGTCCCATATTTTTTTGAGCTCCAGCATAAATTAAATCAAACTGAGAAAAATCTAACTGGCGCGAAAAAATATCGCTACTCATATCGCACACCATAGGAATTGGTGATTTAGGAAACTGCTTCATTTGCGTTCCAAAAATGGTATTGTTAGAAGTGCAGTGAAAATAATCGTAATCGTCAGGGATATCAAATCCTTTTGGAATATAATTGTAGTTCGCTGTTTTAGAAGATCCAACTTCGTAGATATCATCATAAATTTTAGCCTCTTTAATAGATTTGTCTGCCCATGTTCCGGTATTTAAATAACCAGCTCTTTTTTCTAATAGGTTTAAAGCTACCATTAAAAACTGTGTGCTTGCGCCACCTTGTAGAAATAAAGCTTTATAACCTTTACCTTGTAAACCTAACAACTCTAATGCTAAAGAACGTGCTTGTTCCATAACATCAACAAAAGGTTTACTGCGATGAGATATTTCTAATAAGGACAAGCCGTTATCAAAATTTAATACCGCTTCAGAAGCTTTTTGCATTACCGATTGTGGTAATATGCATGGTCCAGCACTAAAATTATGTTTTTTGATCATTTTATTTTGAATTTATTTCAGAACCACATCATGTGAGGTTCTAATTTTTTAAAACTTAAATCGTTACAAAGGTGTTAATTATATCTCTATTTTGTGTTACAAATTCTATAATTTTTCAGCTATATTTTTAACAAGAATTCAATAGTGTCTACATTATCGGCATAATCCCACAACTGAGGATTTTGTGTGTTTCCAAAAGCAACTTCATTACTGTTAAAGCCATCTGCGACAATACATTGAATCTCATCTGTTTTTGTGGCGATACGATTATTTAGGTCTTCATTAGAATTGTATGTTTCGTAGAATAGAGTAGCTATAGGAGACGCAAAGCTTTCATCTTCTTTTAGCATTAAAAACCCATTTTCTAACATATCGAATTCACTCATTAAATACACCGCTTTGTTATAATCGTAGTTATTGGCATATTTGGCTTCATTAATTATGGGGTGCCATTTATAAATGGCTTTAAAAAACGCATCAAAATCATAACCTTTTGGCACAAACAATTTTGAAACATTTCTACAACCCAATCCATAATATCTAAAAACATCTTCAGAAAGCGCTTCTAGCTGTGCATCAGTTTCTTTGCCAGTAAGTATCGCAACAGAATTTCTGTTTTTTCTAATAATAGACGGTTTGTCTTTAAAATAATATTCAAAATAACGGGCTGTATTATTACTTCCTGTTGCAATAACCGCATCAAAGTGTTCTAGCTTCTCTTCAGTAAATTGTATTTTTCCTTTAAATTCAGGCTCAATAAGTTCTATGTATTTTGCCAAAAATGGAAGTAAATGTTTGTCATTAGAAGATTGTTTAACCAATACATTATGCCCAGAAATGAGTACGGATAAAAAATCATGAAAACCAACTAAAGGAATGTTTCCTGCCATGATTATGACTACGGTTTTACCATCAATTTTATTATTAAAGTGATACTTATTTAACCACTGCTCAATATTACTATTTTTCAATGCATTAGACCAAGATTCTAAAGCGAAAAAAATGTTATTTTCTGTAAACCAAGAATTGTGTTCTTTGGCAATTTTTATTTGATGTTTAAAGCCATCAAAACAAATCTCATTTCCTTCGATATGGTCTTTTTTTTCAATGCCAGAAGTGGTAAACTGACTAAGGAAATCACCTAACTTAACAAAAACGTTAATTCTTTGTTTTATATCCATTCTGCACTTGGTTATCTAATGCTTTTTACATTATTTTTGCAGTGGCAAATTTACGGAAAGCAAATGAGCAAGAAAAGGTTTTGATTTTGATTATTTTATAAGCAATAAAAATACCTTTTGTAAAAGTAAATTTTAGATTAAAAGATAAAATTCTATGGCAATTATAATAACAGACGAATGTATTAACTGTGGAGCTTGTGAGCCAGAGTGCCCAAATACAGCAATCTATGAAGGTGCTGACGATTGGCGTTATAAAGATGGCACTAGCTTAACGGGTACTATTATTTTACCAAACGGTAAAGAAGTGGATGCGGAAGAAGCGCAAGAGCCTATTAGTGACGAACTTTATTATATAGCACCAGACAAGTGTACAGAATGCATGGGCTTCCATGAAGAGCCGCAATGTGCTGCAGTTTGCCCTGTGGATTGTTGTGTGCCAGATGAAGATGTTGTAGAAACTGAAGAAGAGTTGTTAGGTAAGCAGCGTTTTATGCATCCAGACGATTAATACTACTTTAAATATAAAACACAAAACCGAAGGACATCACTTCGGTTTTTTTATGCTTTTTAAAGTTTACTGTTTTGGGACCATTATTAATAAAGACTGTTTGTTGCAAAAATAAATACGCTTACGTATTGACTTCTAGGTTTAGAAGCTATAACTTCGCTTAACGCCTGTTATAATGAGCTTGGCGTAAAGGTGACGTAAACATGGCGTTACCATTAATAGCAAACTCAAAATACATTTGCTGAAACAAAAATTACATTTAATATGGAAACAAAAAAATTGGCAAATAAATTAAAAGAATTAAGGGCTTTAAGAGGAATGTCTCAAGAGTATTTAGCGGAAGAATCGCAGGTTGGTTTACGAACCATACAAAGAATTGAAAATAATGAATCTAAACCTACTGGTGAAACCATTAAAAGAATTGCAAATGCGCTAGACGTGCAATTAAGTGAATTATCTGAATCCGAAACGATTTCAGAAACAGCAGATATTAAAGCCACTATTATTTTTTTAAAAAAACAGCTTAGTAAAGCAAATAAGAAATCTGAAATTAAAACCTTTGAAAGGTTTATTAACACCTTAACAGAGCTTAAAGAGAAGGAATTAAGCCCAGAACAATTAGAAGCCATTGAAAGTTATTTGGAATATCTAGAACTTGAAAAAATACCTTCATTTAGTAATGAATTATTAAAGAAAAAACTAAACCAGTTAAAAAAATATTTAAAAAACAAACTACGGTTTTTGCCTAGTAATTATTACAGGTTTTGGGCTATCAATTTTGGAGTTTCATTTGCTGTTGCTTTTTCTGTAAATGGCAATATAGATAACCGTCTCAGAATTGGGGTAATTTCAGCTGCTGTAGTATTTGCTATTGCAATTATAATGGACTTACGAGCAAAAAAACAAAACCGTTCTTTAAGCTCTTTACGTTTCTAAAAAACGAATTAGTTGACTTTGTAGCTATTTAACAAGTCATTAAAACCACCTTTTATTAAATTAAAAAGAATGAACTCACATAATTGAAAAATACGTAACGTTACGTATTGACTTCTAGGTTTTTAAACTGTAATTTTATTTACAGTTTGGTATAGGCATTAAAACGAATTTATATCACTAAGTTATTGCTAGTACGAAATGATTAAATTAAGAGAAAATAAATATTGTATTAGTGTAGACTCAAGGCTTGTTTATAAAGAAAAACTTAATAACGCCACATTACTTTTCTCAAGTTACATATCAAATCCATATAGGATTCATAGAAGTAACTTCAAAGGACATAACGATGTTCTCAACTGGCTCATCATTTTTATGGACATATAGATAGTTTTACCTATTGATTTTTGTGTGAATTAAAATTAACTTCGCTTACTAGTACTAAATTTGTCTCTGAATCGATTGTAGTAAATCGTTTCAAACGATTCATGCCATTTAATTGTTTAAAAAGGAATTTGATGCTAAATGCGTAAGAATGACATGTTAAAGACGCTATCAAATATGATTAAACAAATGTAATTTTACTTCAAATTAAAAAGTATATAATAATGACCAATTTCAGCCTGGCACAAAATGTAAAAGATTTAAGGGATAGAAAAGGAATATCACAAGAAAATTTGGCGGAAGAATCTGGTTTAAGTATAAGAACAATTCAGAGGATTGAAAATAATGAAACTGTTCCAAGAGGAGATACTTTAAAAAGATTATCTGCAGCATTGGATACTTCACCCGAAGAAATAGTAGGTCGGAAGATACAAGAAGACCAAAATTATTTGATTTTAATGAGCCTTTCGGGGCTTGGATTTTTGTTTTACCCCTTACTTGGAATAATTATTCCACTGATAATGTGGGTATTAAAAAAAGATAAATTAAAAAGTGTTAACAAGCTTGGAAAAGCTATTCTGAATTTTCAAATATCGTATGGTTTGTTATTGCTTCTATATTATTTATTAATACTAGCAGGAGTGTTTTCAATGTTTATACCTCTTTCAGTATTTTATGTATTCAATATTGCAGTAACTATTTATAATACAATTAGAATTTACAATAAAAAATCATTTAAATATAAACCTGCATTTCGATTTCTAAGATAAAAAGGTAACATAGTTAGTCGATCAATGAATAACACGTCAAAATAAAAAGTCATGAAATTAAAAACACTATTTACAACACTCACAATAATCATTACATTTTTTAATGGATTATGTCAAAATGATAATTTCGAGATTACGGGAAAGATTACAAATGATTATTCTGGATACATATATCTGAATTATGGAAATAAAACAGATAGCACATTAGTTATGAGCAAATCGTTTTCTTTCATTGGTAAAGTTAGTTATCCTATTGAATCTTTTCTTCACACAAAGAATGGGGTTACATCTGAAAGTGTTTTATATCTAGAGAATAGCAAAATGAGTGTTAATGTGTCTATTAACAAAAAGACCGTAGCTATCAATTCGATAAAGGGAAATAAAACGGCTCTTATATTATCTGATTTACAGAGTTATTTTCAACAAATTGAATCTGATTCAGATTTCAATGTAAAACTCTATGAAAAATTAGACACCATTATTACTCAAAATCCAAAAAGTCAATTCAGTGGAACAATATTATCAGAAATAGCAGCTGATCCTATATTTAGTTATCAACAGGTCTATAACCTGTTTAATAAGCTTGACATATCAACTCAAAGGAGTGAAGAAATTAAATCTATAAAAGCATCTTTATTAAAGTTGAAAAATATAAAAGTTGGAACAATTCTGAAAGATTTTCAACTCACAGATAGTAAAGGAAAGTATATAAATACGAAGGATTTAAAAAAGGCTATTTTGCTTATTGAGTTTTGGGCTACATATTGTGCTCCCTGTAGAGAAGATAACCCAAAATTGGTGGAAATTTATACTGATTATAAAGAAAAAGGATTTGAAATTTATGGGGTTTCATTTGATTTGAAAAAGGAATCTTGGATTAAAGCAATTAAGGATGACAATCTTTATTGGACCAACACTTTTGCAGAAAAAGGTTCTCAAAGTGAAGCTATAAAATCATTAGGGATTCAACAGTTACCTTCTAACTTTTTAGTTGATACTAATGGGAAAATATTAAGTATAGATATAAAACCAGCAGATTTAAGACAATATTTAGAGCGGTATTTAAACAGTAAATAAATTATGAATACCAAAAAACGATAATTTTAAATCAATAGCCGATGGGTTATATAAGGTCAGTAACTGTACTGTCAATTAAATACAATCCAAAACTTTTAATTTAATTATTCTATTAATTACCTACATTTGCACTCGCAAATTTGTAATAAAAAAGAGGTTCCCGCTTTTACGGGAATCAAAAAACTTGTTTTTGATGAAAGCTGGAATTGTAGGATTACCAAACGTAGGAAAATCAACGTTATTTAATTGTTTATCTAATGCCAAAGCGCAAAGTGCAAACTTTCCGTTTTGTACTATAGAACCTAATATTGGTGTGGTAAACGTGCCAGATCCAAGATTGTCTAAGCTAGAAGAATTGGTAGTGCCAGAAAAGGTAGTGCCTGCCACAGTAGAAATTGTTGATATTGCTGGTTTAGTAAAAGGTGCAAGCAAAGGAGAAGGTCTAGGAAATCAGTTTTTAGCAAATATTAGAGAAACCGATGCCATTCTACACGTATTGCGTTGTTTTGATAATGATAATATTGTACATGTTGATGGTTCTGTAGATCCTATTAGAGATAAAGAAACCATTGATATGGAACTTCAGCTTAAAGACCTAGAAACGACTGAAAAAAAGCTAGATAAAGTAAAGCGTGCTGCAAAAACAGGAAATAAAGAAGCGCAAAAAGAAGAAGCTATCCTTATTAAGATAAAAGAAAACTTAGAAGCAGGTATTTCTGTACGTGCTTTAGAATTTTCTGAGGATGACTATGCTGAGTTTGTAAAACCATCACAGTTTATAACAGACAAACCAGTAATGTATGTTTGTAATGTAGACGAAGGTGCAGCCACAACAGGTAATGCTTATGTAGATAAAGTTAGAGATGCTGTTAAAGATGAAAAAGCAGAAGTATTAGTCTTAGCTGTTGGTACAGAAGCAGATATTAATGAGCTTGAAGATTACGAAGAACGTCAGCTCTTTTTGGAAGATATTGGTCTAGACGAACCAGGTTCTGCGAAATTAATCCGTTCGGCTTATAAGCTTTTAAACCAACAAACGTATTTTACAGCAGGAGTTAAAGAGGTAAGAGCTTGGACCGTAACTATTGGTTCATCAGCGCCACAAGCAGCAGGAGTCATTCATACTGATTTTGAAAAAGGGTTCATCCGTGCAGAAGTTATTGCTTATAATGATTATGTGTCTTACGGAAGTGAAACTAAAGTAAAAGAAGCAGGTAAAATGCGTGTAGAAGGCAAGAACTATATCGTTAAAGATGGAGATGTAATGCATTTCTTGTTTAATGTGTAACTCGCTACGCTCGTAGATGCTAGACTTTAGATTGCTTCGCTTTTAGATAATAGAAGATGATTCCTAACAAACTTCCTTTTGTCATAGCGAATCGGAACGGTGTGACAATCTTTTTAAAAAGTGTTGTTTTTAAGAACTACGTTTTTCTACGACTAAATGAATATTGTAATATATTATTCAAAATAGTAAGCTTATGCCATTTGTAGAACTCAAAACCTATATAAAAGCAGATATTAAATCGTGTTTTGATTTATCGCGCAGTATTGATTTCCATCAAGAGTCTTTAGAACATTCTAGCGAAAAAGCCATTGCAGGAAAAACATCGGGTTTAATTGAGTTGGATGAATGGGTAACTTGGGAGGCTAAACATTTAGGTGTTAAGCAGCAATTAACATCTAAAATCACAAAGTTTAATTCGCCATACTACTTTATCGATGAAATGGTTTCAGGACCTTTTAAGTCTATTTTTCACGAACATATTTTTGAAGAGAAAGAAGGTGAAACTTTAATGATTGACCGTTTTGGCTTTGAATCTCCATTCGGAATCATTGGCAAATTTGTTAATTGGTTATTTCTTACCAAATACATGAAAACGCTTTTAGAAATGAGAAATATTGCACTTAAACAGAAGCTAGAGTTCAGGGGTTAGATCACTGTGTTGTTAGATAATTGAAACAAAATACATTTTGAGACTTCTCCTATATTAAGGGCTATGCAAGATGGAATAAATTAAAATACACAAAGATTAAATTAACTATAAAATAATTTTTAACAACACTTGTCAAAACATAAAATTGTTAAATTTTAAAGTTTATTTCGCAAGTTATTACGGTTTTTCCGTAATTTTTTTAAAAAATAAAAAATTCAGATTTTTCTTATGTTTTTTTGTTGATTCTATTTTTTTTTTTTTTTAGTTTTATCGTGTTAATAGTTAAAATAAGTGAATTTAACGAGCACTTTTTGAGACTATTAGCATTGGTTAGCCATCAAACCTGTACAGGTTTATTTTTTTTACATCGTTA
>NZ_JAIQXX010000069.1 GCF_021887715.1 Winogradskyella immobilis | reverse complement strand
GGATCTACATCCGTCGAATCTGTTGGATCATCTGAATCATCACTAACTGGATCCCCATTTGGATCGTCTCCTTCTGCTGTCGCTTGGTTCATTACGAAGCCTGCATCTATATCATCTTGATCTAATGTATAAATCGCTGTGAAACTTGTACTATCACTTGCTCCTACGGCTAAATCTATCGGACCACCTGTGACCGTTACTAATGGATCGGTAATTGATATATTCGTTACTGGTACATTACCCGTATTACTCACTGTGAAACTATACGTGATCGTCTCACCTACATCTCCAAAACCATCTCCATCTTCATCATTAAACACTGCCGTCTTTAATAACGATATGCTTGGATCCTGACCTAAACTTGTAACTGTTGGATCATCTGGATCATTATCTCCATCTGGATCTACATCCGTCGAATCTGTTGGATCATCTGAATCATCACTAACTGGATCCCCATTTGGATCGTCTCCTTCTGCTGTCGCTTGGTT
>NZ_JAIQXX010000068.1 GCF_021887715.1 Winogradskyella immobilis | reverse complement strand
AGTGATGTAACTGTTGGTGAATGTTCAGGAACTCCTGCAACACCGACAACGACGGATAACTGTGCCGGAACTATTAACGGTACTTCTAATGTCACATTCCCTATTACTGCTCAAGGAACGACTGTTGTCACTTGGACCTTTGAGGATGATAATGGTAATAGTGTAACTGCGGATCAAAATGTTATCGTTAATGATACGACAGATCCTACTATACCTACCCTTAGTGATGTAACTGTTGGTGAGTGTTCGGGAACTCCTGCTACACCAACTACAACTGATAACTGCGCCGGAACGATTAATGGAACCCCGAATGTAACATTCCCTATTACTGCTCAAGGAACTACTATTGTCACTTGGACTTTTGAGGATGATAATGGGAATAGTGTAACGGCGGATCAGAATGTGATCGTTAATGATACTACGGATCCTATGATCTCAGATGTTGCCGATACTACTATTGAATGTAGTGACTCATCTGCACCTGCTGATACGGGAACACCAACAGCTTC
>NZ_JAIQXX010000067.1 GCF_021887715.1 Winogradskyella immobilis | reverse complement strand
CAGCACCAGTAATAACTTTAAATGGATCATCAATAGTTGATTTAAATGTAGGAGACACTTATACAGAATTAGGTGCAACAGCAACAGATAATATAGATGGTGATTTAACAGGAAACATAAATATTACAGGTACAGTAAATACATCAATAGCAGGAGTGTACATAGTAACTTATAGTGTTAGTGATGTAGCAGGAAACAGTGCATCAGTTGACAGAACAGTTAATGTTAATGCAGATATTACAGCCCCAGTAATAACTTTAAATGGATCTTCGGTAATAGATTTAAATGTAGGAGATACTTATACAGAATTAGGTGCAACGGCAACAGATAATATAGATGGTGATTTAACAGGAAACATAAATATTACAGGTACAGTAGACACATCAATAGCAGGAGTGTACACAGTAACTTATAGTGTTAGTGATGTAGCAGGAAACAGTGCATCAGTTGACAGAACAGTTAATGTTAATGCAGATACGACAGCACCAGTAATAACTTTAAATGGATCATCAATAGTTGATT
>NZ_JAIQXX010000066.1 GCF_021887715.1 Winogradskyella immobilis | reverse complement strand
AACGGTCTTGTGTATGGTTAGTTGCGTGTTTAAGCAACTAATTTAGTAAACAAAAACGAACGCGAGAAAATTCCGAAGGAATTTTCCAAATAAGCAACGACCAAAGCAATTAATTATACACGGTGTTAGCCAACGTTATTTTATTATTTACAATTTTTAGAATTCAAACGTTTATTAAATCCATTCCAGAATTTTAATGAGTCTTTAAAAGTTAATTTTACATTCATCCGTTCCAAATTAAGAATCGCATCAGTTTCCAAAAAGCTTAATTCAGTATTATTCATTCCAACGTATTTGATTTTCGCTTTCGTTTTATCTCTCCATTCTCCAAATGTCTCAAAGTAGAGAGTATCATTTTTAATCTCAATTTTTCTCCACTGTGATAATTCAACCCATACATTTTCCGATGCAACTCTCATAGAGTCTTTTTTGAAATAAAGTTCTGCATATTCTCCATCAATACACGAAGAGTAATTTCCATCCAATGTTTTCTCAGGTTGACAACCTAAAAACAGAATAAAAGTCAAAATTATATTCCAGAAGTTTAGTTTCATCAAATGTTGGCTAACG
>NZ_JAIQXX010000065.1 GCF_021887715.1 Winogradskyella immobilis | reverse complement strand
ACCAGTAATAACTTTAAATGGATCATCAATAGTTGATTTAAATGTAGGAGATACTTATACAGAATTAGGTGCAACGGCAACAGATAATATAGATGGTGATTTAACACCGAATATAATTATCACAGGTTCAGTAGATACATCAATAGCAGGAGTGTACACGGTAACTTATAGTGTTAGCGATGCAGCAGGGAACAGTGCCTCAGTCGACAGAACAGTTAATGTTAATGCAGATACGACAGCACCAGTAATAACTTTAAACGGATCATCAATAGTTGATTTAAATGTAGGAGATACTTATACAGAATTAGGTGCAACAGCAACAGATAATATAGATGGTGATTTAACAGGAAATATAAATATTACAGGCACAGTAGACACATCAATAGCAGGAGTATATATATTGACATATAGTGTTAGTGATGTAGCAGGGAACAGTGCATCAGTAGATAGAACGGTTAATGTTAATGCAGATATTACAGCCCCAGTAATAACTTTAAATGGATCATCAATAGTTGATTTAAATGTAGGAGATACTTATACAGAATTAGGTGCAACAGCAACAGATAATATAGATGGTGATTTAAC
>NZ_JAIQXX010000064.1 GCF_021887715.1 Winogradskyella immobilis | reverse complement strand
TACATTCAACAGTTGCATCTTCAGGTGCAGTTATCGTAGGTGGAGTCGTATCCACAACAGAAATGGTTTGTGTAGCCGTACTTGTGTTACCACAAACATCAGTAGCTGTCCATGTTCTTTCTATTGTAAAGCTATTAGGACAAGTACCTGGTATAATTTCATCACTAAACTCTACTATAGGAGTTGTACAATCATCATCAGCGGCAGCAACACCAGTGCTTGCTGTAGATGAATCTTCATCGCACTCCAATGTTACATCGCTAGGAATAGTTAATTCTGGAGCTACAGTGTCTATAATAGAATATGTAGCTGTGACTTCACTAAAGTTTCCACATAGGTCAGTTGCTCTAAAGGTTACTGTAATGGCTCCAGAATCACAATCTACATCTGCAAGTTGACGAAAATCATTCGTCCATACAATATCTTGAGTCGCTGTGCAATTATCTGTAACGGTTGCACCAGCATTATCAGCTAACCAAGCTTCTAAAGTGCCATCAGGTGTTACACCACATTCGATTGTAATATCTTCTAGGTTTGTAGTGTCTATAGATGGCGCAGTAGTATCGTTTACAGTAATGGTTTGACTAACAGAACTTGTATTCCCACAAGAGTCAACAAAAGTCCATGTACGTACTACAGTTTGATT
>NZ_JAIQXX010000063.1 GCF_021887715.1 Winogradskyella immobilis | reverse complement strand
CAACGTGTTTGTGTATGCTTTGTTGCGTTGGTTTAGTGTAAAGTTAGCAAATAATTACTGAATAGAAAATCCGCGAGGATTTTCGTAAGTTGGCTAAAAGAAAGCAATAAAATATACACGGTGTTACCCAACGTTTTAATTCCAATCTTTTTTTAAATTATCTAATTCAGAAGTATTCGTTCCTACATAAATATTTCTCCAAAATATAATTCCGTCTACTTTCACAAAAACTCTATAATAACCAATTTCCAAACCTCCTAAATCTATTTTGATTTTCGATAAATCTGAATTCGTTAATTTTAGTTTTGTATTTGTTTCAATTTCATTTTCAGAGTACAATTCCGAATTTAGTACTGTTTCAAAATCAGTTTGTAAATAGTTTTTACTTGATTTCGCAGGTCTAATCCAAATTTTAGATATATTTCCCATTGAATATAAATTCAAAATATTAACTGTTGGGTTTGGATATAGACCAAAATTAATCATATTTAATTCATTTGGATTTCCCAATTGACCTATTTTTCCTCCTGTAAAATCTATTAAATTAATTCCTGTTACCAAATTAATATCTGTATTATTCTCAGAGTTATCTGAGTCTTCTTTCTCACTACATCCAATTACAGATACTAAGGCTAAAAATATTATAATTCTCTTCATTTTTTTATGTTGGGTAACGTG
>NZ_JAIQXX010000062.1 GCF_021887715.1 Winogradskyella immobilis | reverse complement strand
TCAAACTATTTTTTTGCCTTCTAAACGGCTGAAAAAAATCTTTTGAACGTCGAAATAATAATCAAAAAAGAGTCAACCTATTTCAGTATAATACACTCATTCTAATCTGAAAATTATAGATGAACTATATACCTCAATTTTTTCCCGAATATTGGAAAACGGAACATAACGTTTACGGAATAAATTTCACTAACGAAATTTCAATTGGATTTGTTGAAAAGTTAGATGGAGGATATTCATTCTTATCCAATCTAGAGTTTGAAAAACTAAAAATTGACTCAAAAAAACTACTTATAGAATCAATAAAAAATTTAAAGAATTTATTTGACAATTGTGATTTAAAAATTTATGAAATTGATGGCGGAAAAATGGGTTTTTGGAATTCAGAGAATGACAACTTCACTTCTGTTCGAATCTTGATTCCTGAATATCGTAAAATAATCCTAGAAAATATTTCAGAAAATTTTAGTTTTTCAATACCAAGCAGAGACATTATAACGTGCTGGAAAACAGATTCTAAAAAAGAATGTGAAAAATTTAAAAGAGAAACAAAAGAGGATTTTAAAGAAGAAGAATATAATTTAAGTGAAAAAATATATAATTGGAAAAATGTTGAACTATAAAAACTGTACACAACAAAGAACTGAGTTAAAAAACAAGCATTATTGAGCTAATTTTGAAACAAAATTTTCATCATAAGGCAATCCACTTTTTGCTATTGCAAAAG
>NZ_JAIQXX010000061.1 GCF_021887715.1 Winogradskyella immobilis | reverse complement strand
GTAATACCGAAACAATTACGAGAACTTGGACTGCTACTGATGCTTGTGGTAACACAAGTACGGCTACGCAAACCATTTCTGTTGTGGATACGACTGGTCCTGAATTAACAGTTCCAGAAAATGTAACTATAGAATGTACAGAGGACACAAGTACTGCAGCAAATGGAGTGGCTACGGCTACTGATACTTGTAGTGCAACTCCTAGTATAGTATTTAATGATGTTATTACTAACGGAGATTGTCCTAACAACTTTACAATTACACGTACTTGGATTGCTACAGACGATTGTGGTAATGAAACTTCTGCAGATCAAATTATTACTGTGGTTGATACTACAGCACCAACATTAGCTGACGGTATAGACTTTGATACTAATATCTCTGTAATCTGCGATGCAATTCCTGAAGCTCCTGCTTTAGAATTTGTGGACAACTGTTCTACAGATTTAAATATTAGTTTTACAGAAAACTCTACACAAGGTAATGGATCTGGAGATTTTGAAATTGTAAGAACTTGGATTGTGGATGATGGTTGTGGTAATGAAGAAACTTTTACTCAAGTGGTTGAAGTTAGTGTAAATACATTCTCACCAATAGATCAAATATTTTGTATAAGTGATGATGTAGATTTCAATCTATTCTCTGCACTTACTGGAGATGTAGATACAAGTGGTACATGGACGGTGTCTTCTGGTAATGCAACTATAGTTAATGGTAGTTTCTTTAATCCA
>NZ_JAIQXX010000060.1 GCF_021887715.1 Winogradskyella immobilis | reverse complement strand
ACCCTGGAAACGAAGTCTTAAACTTTAGTCAAAACGATTATATCACTATAAGCACTATGAGTGTTGCAGGTAATGGCACTGATATTAATGGAGACGGAGTGTTTGATGGTAACGATGTCCCTGAAGAGAAAATACCTTCTGGGCAAAGTTTCTTTATCCCTTCTAAACTTCCTGACCCTATTTTAACTTCACCACCTGTAACTCCTGTAATTACTACAGAAAATGTACTCTTTACAAACAGCATGCGTGTTAGTGGAGATAATGTAAATGATTTATTCTATAGAAATTCTAAAAGTTCTGTTTCAAAAAAGAACACTTCTAAACGTGAAAAATTGTGGCTAAATCTAAGTTCTGATATTGGTATTTTTAGTCAGATTTCTATTGTATATTCAGATGTTTCTACTGATGATTATGATGGTAATTCAATTGATACTCCTAGAAATTATGCTGGTAATGCTGGGATTCTATATTCCTTAATTGAATCTGAAGAAAATACTCCTTTTGTAATACAAGCTAAATCGTTCAGTTCTTTAAATATTGAGGAAACTGTTAAAATTGGTTTTGGTGCTTACATCTCCACCGAAGAAACTTACCGTATAGATCTTTTAAAAACTGAAGGTGAATTTTTAACCTATAATTCTATTTATTTAAAAGATAATTATTTAGGCGTTTTGCATGAAATTTCATCTTCGCATTATACTTTTAAGTCTCAAGGAGGCACTTTTAATGATCGTTTTGAAATTGTATTTCAAAATAATACGCTTTCAACGGATGATGAAATCATTCAAGACAATGGGTTATCTATTGTTGAACTTACCGATGGAAA
>NZ_JAIQXX010000005.1 GCF_021887715.1 Winogradskyella immobilis | reverse complement strand
GTCGCATTGTCCGTTAAATCATCATTACCTATAGCGTTAATCGTTGTACTGGTCGTCGTGTCTTCGGCTACTGTTGCTGTATCATCAATCGCATCGGGTACGCCATCTTCTACTGTTAAAGTTGCACAATCAATTTCTCTTATACATACATTATCATCATGCGTAATTAAAACACAAAACTCTGTGCCATCTAATCCTGTAACATCGCTTATATTTAAGGTTGCTGTAGTTACATTACTAAAAACCCCGCCGTTATTAATTATAGTCCCACCATTATCTGGATCTCCAGTATACCATTGGTAATTAATTCCCGAATTAGCATTTCCAGGTGTTCCATAATTTGGAGTTCCTGTAGTATAGCTTGTAGCTGCATCTGCAGTAGCTACTACTATAAAAGTAGCAGGATCTCCTTCGTCTTCTGTCTGATTTGTCGGAGTTGTAGTTACTGTTAGTTGTACCGCTTCGATTTCATTTCCTGTAGTACCATTATAACCGCCTGTGCCTCCTGTAACTAAACCATCACTATCAAAACCTGTTCCGTCTAAAACTCCATCATTATTATCATCTACTCCTCCTGATTCTAAAACATCATTACACCCATCATTATCACTGTCTAAATCCTGAAAATCTGGAGTACCATCACCATCTGTATCTGGACAAGCTGTTATTCTTAAATTTAACACCCCTCCTCGATTACTTCCTGAGACAGTATTTGTTCCAAAAACTCCGTGTCTAATTGTAGCTGAAGTAAAAACAGGATAACTAACAAAAACAGCATAATCTTCATCGGTATTATCTGCATTATCCCCTACAGTAAAATCATCTAATCCATATACTACGCTTCCGTTTGCTAACACATATCTCTCGAGCTCTGCTCCTACTTGGATAAGTGCTCCAGCTGGATCAAAACCTCCTATATCTGTAAAGTCTAAAGGAGCATTATTTCTATTATCTAGATCAAATATTCTTACTTGAACATTATCTACAACTACAGGTATACCTGCTGGGGTTCCTGCTGTTACACTAGATGCTTCTACTAGGGAAATCTCTATTTCAAAACTTTCTTCTTCGGATGGATTACCATTTTCTATTGTATAATTATCTGCGCTAAATGATATAGTTGTACCTGGTGAAAAAGCGGTTCCAACAGTCGTATTCTCACCAGTTACTGCATTAAAGGTAGATACAATTTCTGCTCGTAAATCAAACACTTCAGATGTTATTGGATCTGTATAATAATTGGTTTTTACGAGCACATTTCCTATAAGTAAATCATTTATATTTCCTATAACAGCTGACCAATCATTACCTGCTGTTTGTAATAAATTTACCTCAGTACATTCATCTGTATCTAAAATCCCATCATTATCATCATCTAAATCACAAAAATCTGGCACACTATCTCCATCTGCATTTACATTATCATCTCCTCCTGGGCAAATATCTGTACTATCAGGGACGCCATCACCGTCACTATCTGGGTCAGATACCGTTATAGTCACTTCAGCAGTTCTACAAATGTCATCTGTTGTAGTACCTGGGCTATCATCATTTACATCATTACATACTACATATTCTACGGTTACAGTAGCACCTTCTTCTCCAGGAAGCGGAGTATAAGTCATTTCTCCTGTATCAGGGTCAAAACTTACAGTACCACGTGCATTACCATTACTTGTATCTGATATTATAGTATTACCCAAATTGTTAGGATCATTATTATTTAGGTAATCATCGTTTTGTAAAATATTTAGAGTCACTGAATTTCCAGGATCTACAGAAGCAGAATCGTCTGAAACTGTAGGTGCATTATTATTAGGATCAAATATATCTGGAGCACCATCACCATCTGTATCTTCTGCCACACAATAGACCAACTCAAAGAATTGCATAGTGACATTGCTACTATTAGCATTACTTTGTTTTCCAGCAACAACAATTAGTCGGTCAATAGGACCTTGCGCTGATATTGCTATGGCATTATCAGGTGCATTATCACCACCTGCAGTACTTACTGCACTTTGTCCTGTTATAGTAAGGTCACCATTTAAGTTTATATCGGTTATCGTTACTGGAACATTTACTCCATTATTAGAAGCAATAAAATCTACTCTATCATCATTATCTAATCCTCCCCAATTAAAGCTTGCCATGAATATTGATTGCTCAAAATCAAAAGTATAGACTCCAACAGCTATTCCTCCTGGTCCTGCATCAGCTGGATAAAACTCTCCAGCTGGAAAACTTGTATTATTAGGTTGTACATTTATAAATGCGCCATCTACACCGGCCTCATTATCAGTAGTTACACCATCATTCCATGTAGCACCATTGATTACTTCAAAAGAGAAATCAACAGAAACACCAGCAAAAGGGTATAAATTCATTACTGTACCTGAAGCTGTACCTCCGTCGGTACCTGTATCATTATTAGTAAATGTATCATTAATAGCTATAAATGAATTTGGGGGTGGGCATGTTAATTCGTCTATATCATTAACGCCATCACCATCAGCATCTTGAGCATAAGCGCTAAAAGATATGATTATCAAGCAAATGAATAAATTCGCTTTTACATATTTATTAAATAGTTGGGTAATAATTTTCATAATACTTCTTAAGTTTATTATGTTAATAAGAAATCACTATATGATTCATTGTTTTGGTTGGTTGCTATTTTTTTGAAATAACTTATATAATTTGTATTGTATTCTCTTTAGAAATCTTAAATCAGTATATGATTGATACAATTTATTTCGGCTCCAAGAAAGAAATAAAAAAAAGTGTTTTAAGGTATTTAATTTGTGGAATAATGTGGAATATATGGGGCTGAAAACTCTCCAATTTTTAAATGAAAATTGGCATATATAATTACAAGATACACCTAGACCGATAGGCATGTCATTATTAATCATTTATATAGGGTATATATATTTTATTAGATTATTTTACTAAGTATCTAATAAAATTAGGTTAACAAACTTACAATAGTAATTTTCTTATGCAAACTATTTTAATATTATTTTCAATTTAATTCGATAAAACACTCCTTGTATCGATAAATTAATTTACTCTTAAAATTACATTCTTATTCTAAGACACTCTAATCTTATTTAAGTCACATTAAAATCAAATAAAATAATGTCTAGTCTTTTGATATTAATTGAAACACAAAATATGTTTCATAAAAAACAAACTCAACATCGGCATTATTTGCTCTTTATCGATGTGAAAATACTTTTAACTAACCATTAAAAACACTTAAATGTTCTGAATATGTATTATAGAGTTGTAGAAACTAAAATTTGTGTTATAATAAAAAATAGGTTAGATTTTGTTTATTTTATTAAGGATGTCTTGACGATATTTTTTTCCGATAGGGATAATTTCGTTATTAATTTTTAATGACGTGCTATCAATTTGATCTAAATATTCTGTATTAATAATAAACCCTCGATGTACTCGAATAAATTTTGAGTTCACTTTATTAATAATATCATTTAAACTACCACGTATAATGAATCTCTTTTTTTCTTTTACAAAAATTTCTATATAAACATGTGAGCTTTTAAAATACAATATATCATCAAATGCAAGTTTATTGTAGACCCCTTTTTCTTTTATAAATAATGCATCTTTAATAATTACGTTTTTGTCATTAATCTCACTTATTTTTTCGGAATGACTATATAAAGCTATTTCAATAGAAGTATATAATTCTTCTTTAGTAAATGGTTTTATCAAATATGCAGGAGGTATTACTTTTTTAGCTTCATTTACTGTAGACACATCTGCATTAGAGGTTAAAAATATAAAAGGAAAATTGTAATCTTCCTTTATTTTTTTAGCAAGATCGATCCCTGTTTTTTGACCAGATAGCTGAATATCTAAAATTGCTATATCTGGATTTTCATTTTCAATTAACTCTATGGCTTCAGTATAATTTACGGCTGGTTCTAGAGCTTTATACCCTAAACTGTTTAAAGTATCACATATATTATCAGCAATTATTATTTCGTCTTCTACTACTAATATTTTTACTTTACTCATTTATGGTTATTTATTACCTGTAAAAATATATACTAAACATTTATATTATTCTAATGTACAGTAAAATGTTCTGAATTGCCCATTTTTAGTTCTGAACTAATTATACATTATTTTAGTTTATTCTCTTTCTTGCATGAACATCTTTAAATATAATTTCAAAATTAGCACCATTATTATTCATAAACGAAAATGATCCCTGAAGCTGTTTTGCAAGACGGTTTACTAACCGTAACCCTAAACTCTTTACTTTATTTATATTAAAATTATTGTCAAGCCCTGAACCATTATCAGATACTTCTAATTTATAATTGCCATCACCTACTTTATTAATAGCTATATTTAATTGTCCTTTTTTATGTTTTACAAATGCGTACTTATAAGCATTTGTAATTAATTCGTTTACAATTAACCCTAAAGGTATTGCTGTATCAATATCGAAAAACAAATCATCAGTGATGATCTTTGTATCTATTTTAGTATTTGATTTATATAATATTGAAATTTCTTTTACTAATAAGCGAATATATTCATCAAAATCAATCAATCCGTTTTCATTTTGATATAGTTTTTGATGAATCAATGCCATAGATTTTATCCTATTTTGACTTTCACTGGCTAATGCTAATGCTTTTTCATCTTCAATATCTTTAGACTGTAATTCTAATAAACTCGAGACAATTTGAAAGTTGTTTTTAACACGATGATGCACTTCTTTTATCAATAATTCTTTTTCTTTTAGCGCATCGTTAATTTGATGATTTTTTATCATTAATAGTTTTGATTGCTTCCTTTTTTTAATTATTACAAATACAGAAATTAAGAATAAGCCTGTAACTAATGAGCCTATAATTATATATAAATTAGAGCGCTCTTTAGCATTGAGAATTTCTACTTCTTTTGATTTTATAGCTTGTTGAGTTTTAAAATTTGCTAAAGACTTGGTCAAGTCTTCACTATATATTTTTCGAGTTAATACAATTGCTTGGTCTTTGTACTTTATTGCTTCTTTATAAAAATTATCCTTTTCTAGAAGTTTAGAAGATTCTGACAGAACATGATAAAAATCATTATCATTAAGTTTATTTTTAGATGCTTCAGTAATAATTTCACAAAATTCTAATGCATTATTCGATCCAAATTTTTTAAATATATTTTTTTTTGTTTCAGAATTTAAATCTAATGTAGAAAGGTATTGCGCATATAGTGAATAGCTATCTTTTTGCGAAATTGGGTCGTTATAAAGCTCTTCTAGTAATTGTTCTACTCTTTTATCATATCCACCTTTAAAAGCATAAGCATTTATTAAATGCCCTATTGTACCAGCATAATAAGATGTCTTACTAGGCTGCTTTTTTTCTAGTTGTAAACTTCTTTCATTAACATCTATAAACTCATCTAATTTTCTCTCTACAACCAAAAAGTCAGACAAGTAAAAAAACGAGGCTATTTCAAGAGGTATATCGTTATATTCTCTCGCAATTTTTAAACAATTATCAAGTATTTCTTTACCTTTATTAAAATCTTTTTGAATAAAATTCATCACAGCATTATGAATACTCACATATGATTTTTGAATTTTATACTGTTTGTCCGTTTTACTAAATTTATTTATATAATCTTCTAAGATTTTATTTTGTGTAGTAGCTTCATCTAAATTCCCGTTATTTCTTAATGTTGTAACTTGATTTTGTTTGATTAAAGTATAATCTAAATTAATCTTATTTCTATCTAATGGTGGTTTTACAAAATCATTTATATAGTTAGAAATTAAATTGTAATTAATTTCCTCTTTATTACTAATTTCAGTAAGAAAAATATTGTAATCTTTATACGTAGCATTCTCTGTATCTACAATTTTTAGCAATAGTTTTTTATAGTCACCATCTTTTAATCTAGATATATAATTCAAAGTTGAATCTGACTGCATCATTATAATAAATGATTCAATTTTTGATTTATAAAAACTATCACTTTCTTTAATTTGAGAATTAAGTATACTAGAAAAGTATAAACCTATAAGAAGTGTTATTAAACCTTTTTTCATATTATCTAAGAGTCAATATATTAATACAAATATATAAGAAGTGATAGTCAAAAAAATGAAAAATGTTATAATCGCATTTATAAGTCCTCCTAGTTTGAGTAAAAATTGAGTTTATAAAAATTTATAGATAATTTATTATTAATTTGGATTAACATATAGCATAAAAAAATATAACAAATAAGGCTATATTTGCGCTCATTAAATCAATACAATGAGTTTTCTATCTGAAATACAGCGACGCCGAACTTTTGGTATCATTTCTCACCCCGATGCTGGTAAAACCACACTTACCGAAAAGCTTCTATTGTTTGGTGGTGCCATACAAGAAGCTGGTGCTGTAAAAAGCAATAAGATTAAAAAAGGAGCTACAAGCGACTTTATGGAAATAGAGCGTCAACGTGGTATTTCTGTAGCTACTTCTGTATTAGCTTTTGAATATAACGGTATTAAAATAAATATCTTAGATACACCAGGCCATAAAGATTTTGCAGAAGATACGTTTAGAACTTTAACTGCTGTAGACAGTGTTATTGTAGTTATAGATGTTGCAAAAGGTGTTGAGGAACAGACTGAGAAATTGGTTGAAGTATGCAGAATGCGAAACATACCCATGATTGTTTTTATAAATAAATTAGATCGTGAAGGTAAAGACGCTTTTGATCTTTTAGATGAAGTAGAGCAAAAGTTAGGTTTAACTGTAACTCCTTTAAGTTTTCCAATTGGTATGGGTTACGACTTTAAAGGCATCTATAACATTTGGGAAAAGAATGTTAATCTTTTTAGTGGAGATAGCAGAAAAGATATTGAAGAAACTATTGAAGTTAGTGATTTAAATTCTTCCGAACTCAATACCCTTTTAGGAGATATCGCTGCAAACCAACTTAGAGAAGATATTGAACTTACAGATGGTATATATCCTAGTTTTGATAAAGACGCTTATTTAAATGGAGATTTACAACCTGTATTTTTTGGATCTGCTTTAAATAATTTTGGAGTTAGAGAACTATTAGACTGTTTTGTTGATATTGCTCCTAAACCAAGAGCTAAACAGAGTGAAGAACGTTTAGTAAAACCCGATGAAAATAAATTTACGGGATTTGTGTTTAAAATTCATGCTAATATGGATCCTAACCACAGAGATCGTTTAGCGTTTATAAAAATTGTTTCTGGAGAGTTTAAAAGAAATACTCCTTACCTACATGTTAGAAATAAAAAGAAACTAAAATTCTCAAGTCCAAATGCATTTTTTGCCGAAAAAAAACAAATTGTAGATATATCATATCCTGGTGATATTGTTGGGCTACATGACACAGGTAATTTTAAAATAGGTGACACACTTACTGAAGGAGAAATTATTAATTACAAAGGTATTCCTAGTTTTTCTCCTGAACATTTTAGATACATTAATAACGCTGACCCAATGAAAGCTAAACAGCTATACAAGGGTATCGATCAATTAATGGATGAAGGTGTTGCTCAGTTATTTACCTTAGAAATGAATGGTCGAAAAGTTATAGGTACTGTCGGCGCACTACAGTACGAAGTGATACAGTACCGATTAGAACACGAGTATGGTGCTAAATGTACTTATGAAAATTTGAATGTTCATAAAGCGTGTTGGGTAGATCCTGAAGACGAAAAGAATACTGAGTTTGCAGAATTTAAACGTGTGAAGCAACGCTACCTCGCTAAAGACAAGAGTGGACAATTGGTGTTTTTAGCAGATTCAGTCTTTTCACTACAAATGACACAGCAAAAATACCCTAGTATTACATTCCATTTAACTTCAGAATTTGAATAAATTAGTAGGTTATACATCGATATTTCTATCTTAATCATGTTTTTAATCTGATTTTTTATGCTTTTTATCGATTATTTTTATATATTGCCACTATAAACGAATAATTTGAAGACAGATTAAGCCCCAAAATAGTCTACCTTATGGAAACAAATACAAACGTTTTCAGTAATTCTGAAATTACTGTAACCTATGAGCCAAAATGTTGTGTTAATGCAGAACTTTGTGCAAAACAACTTTCTGATGTTTTTAGAACATCTGTTATTCCGTGGATTGATCTCGACGGAGCTAAAACCAAAAAAATTATAAAACAAATACAAAAATGCCCTTCTGGAGCATTAAAATACCATGTAAATAAAGAGCAAAAAGAAGTTGCTTAAATCCCAGTTATAGAACTTGGATAAAATTTTAATTTCAATAATTGAAAAACCCTTTGACTAGTCATCAAAGGGTTTTAATTTTTAGGCTTGTCCTGTTGGACCGAAATTTATTGGAATAGACGGTTGCTCATAATCCTTAATAACTCCATGAGCATTTTCAAAACGTTTAACATTTTCGTTCAACGCTTTTACTAATCGCTTTGCATGTTGTGGTGTTAATATAATACGAGACTTTACTTTACTCTTTGGAGTGCCTGGCATAATATTTACAAAATCAACGACAAATTCAGATACTGAATGGTTGATAATCGCCAAATTAGAATAGGTTCCTTGTGCAACTTGTTCGTCTAATTCTATGTTAATTTGACCTTTTTTTGGATTCTTTTTTTCGTCTGCCATTTTAAACTTGTTTAAATTCCCGTGAAAACGGGAATCTTATTAATTAATAAATTTAACACCAACAAGGTTATATAAACCTTGCAGGTATTGTAATATTTAAAAAAGCCTTCATACATATAATGTGTGAAGGCTTTCATTTTATTTAGATTCCTGCATTACTCATTGATTTACTATTCAAAACAAATGAATTAGTGAATCTTCGATTTTGCAAGAATGACAAATTTCTAATTGAAATTCATTTCTTCTTTAGCTTTCATCATCTCATCAAATTCAGCTTTAGAACCTACGATAATATTTTCGTAATCTCTAACACCTGTACCTGCTGGTATTCTATGACCTACAATTACATTTTCTTTAAGACCTTCTAAATTATCTATTTTACCGTTTACTGCGGCTTCATTAAGGACTTTAGTTGTCTCTTGGAAAGAGGCTGCTGATATAAACGATTTTGTCTGTAAAGATGCTCTAGTAATACCTTGTAAGATTGGAGTTGCTGTTGCCGGACTTGCATCACGAGCTACTACTAACTTTTTATCCTCTCGTCTTAGGCTAGAATTTTCATCTCTTAAAACTCTTGTCGTTACTATTTGACCTGATTTTAAATTCTCAGAATCACCAGCATCATCAATTACTTTCATTCCGAAAATTTTATCATTTTCTTCAATGAAATCTGATTTATGAACTAATTGATTTTCTAAGAAAATAGTATCACCAGAATCTATAATACGTACTTTACGCATCATTTGTCTTACAACAACCTCAAAGTGTTTATCATTAATCTTCACACCTTGTAAACGATATACTTCTTGCACTTCATTTACTAAATATTGTTGTACCGCTGATGGGCCTTTAATATTTAAAATGTCATTAGGCGTTACAGAACCATCAGATAATGGCATACCAGCTTTAACGTAATCATTTTCTTGAACAAGAATTTGATTCGATAATTTTACTAAGTATTTTTTAACCTCACCTAATTTAGATTCTATAATAATCTCACGATTACCACGCTTAATTTTACCAAAAGATACAACACCATCAATTTCACTAACTACAGCTGGGTTAGATGGATTACGCGCTTCAAATAATTCTGTTACACGCGGAAGACCACCAGTAATATCACCTGCTTTAGCTGATTTACGAGGTATCTTAACTAAAATCTTACCGATTTCAATTTTATCTCCATCATCAATCATTATATGAGCACCTACTGGTAAATTGTAAGAACGTATCGTTTCTCCTTTAGAATCTTCAATTAATAATGTTGGTATTAATTTTTTGTTTCTAGATTCAGAGATTACTTTTTCTTGGAAACCAGTTTGTTCATCAATTTCAACTTGGTAAGTTACACCTTGTTCAATATTCTCGTAACGTACTTTTCCTGCAAATTCAGAAATAATAACACCGTTATATGGATCCCATTGACAAACAACATCACCAGCTTTAAGTTTACTACCATTTTTAGCATAAATATAAGATCCGTAAGGAATATTATTTGTACTTAAAACGATACCTGTTTTAGCATCTGTTAATTTTAATTCTGAAGTTCTAGAGATAACAACATCTACATCATTACCCTCATTGTCTTTAGACTTAACCGTTTTAAGATCTTCGATCTCAGCGATACCATTAAACTTAACTGTTAATTTATTTTCTTCTGAAATGTTACCTGCAATACCACCTACGTGGAATGTACGTAATGTTAACTGTGTTCCTGGCTCACCAATAGATTGGGCCGCTACAACACCAACAGCCTCACCTCTTTGTACCATTTTACCAGTAGCAAGGTTACGTCCGTAACATTTAACACAAATACCTTTCTTAGCTTCACAAGTTAATGCAGAACGCACTTCAATTGTTTCAATTGGCGAATCACCAATACGTTTAGCAATAACATCATCGATATGTTCTCCAGAAGCTACTAATAACTCCTCAGTAAGTGGATTGTATACATCATTTACTGATGTTCTACCAACTATTCTATCTTCAAGTTTTTCTACAATCTCTTCATTTTTCTTTAATGCAGAAACTTCAATACCTCTAAGTGTACCACAATCTTCTTGATATACAATAACATCTTGAGATACATCTACTAAACGACGTGTTAAATAACCTGCATCGGCAGTTTTAAGAGCCGTATCTGCAAGACCTTTACGTGCACCGTGCGTAGAGATAAAGTATTCTAAAATTGAAAGTCCTTCTTTAAAGTTTGAAAGAATTGGATTTTCAATAATTTCTCCACCACCTGCATTAGATTTTTTAGGCTTTGCCATTAATCCACGCATACCTGTTAACTGACGAATTTGTTCTTTAGATCCACGAGCTCCAGAATCTAACATCATAAATACTGAGTTAAACCCTTGTTGATCCTCACGGATACGCTTCATAGACAATTCTGTTAATTCGGCATTAGTTGATGTCCAGATATCAATAACTTGGTTATATCTCTCATTATTAGTGATAAGACCCATGTTATAGTTACCCATAATACCATCTACTTGTTTGTTAGCAGCATCAATCATTCCATGCTTTTCTTGAGGAATGATTATATCACCTAAACTAAATGATAAACCACCTTGGAAAGCAAACTTATATCCTAATGTTTTAATTTCATCAAGGAAAGCAGCAGTTTCTGGTACGCTAGTTACCTTAAGAATACCATGAATAATATCTCTTAACGATTTTTTAGTTAATACCTCATTAATATAACCAGCAGCTTCAGGTACTTTTTCATTAAAAAGTACACGACCTACAGTAGTTTCTATAATTTGAGTTGTTAACTCACCTTCTTCATTAAAATCTACAGTTCTTACTTTTATACCTGCATTAAGATCTACTTTCTTCTCATTGTAAGCAATAGTTACTTCTTCTGGAGAATAGAATGTTAAACCTTCACCAGTAATAGGTACATCTTTAGTAGATTTTCTATGCTTAGTCATATAATATAAACCAAGTACCATATCTTGAGAAGGTACAGTTACTGGTGATCCATTAGCAGGATTTAATATATTATGAGAAGCTAACATTAAAAGTTGTGCTTCTAATATCGCCTCAGGACCTAATGGTAAATGTACCGCCATTTGGTCACCATCGAAATCGGCATTAAATGCAGTACATACTAATGGATGTAACTGGATTGCTTTACCTTCGATAAGTTTAGGCTGGAATGCTTGAATACCTAGTCTGTGTAATGTAGGAGCACGATTTAAAAGTACTGGATGTCCTTTTAAAACATTCTCTAAAATATCCCAAACTACAGGCTCTTTTCTATCTATAATTTTCTTTGCAGATTTTACAGTTTTTACAATTCCTCTTTCTATCAATTTTCTAATGATGAAAGGCTTGTAAAGTTCTGCTGCCATATTTTTAGGCAATCCACATTCAAATAACTTTAATTCTGGTCCAACAACAATTACCGAACGTGCTGAATAATCGACACGTTTACCTAATAAGTTTTGACGGAAACGTCCTTGCTTACCTTTAAGTGAATCTGATAATGATTTTAATGGTCTGTTAGAGTCTGTTTTTACCGCAGACGATTTACGTGTGTTATCAAATAATGAATCTACCGATTCTTGTAACATACGTTTCTCATTACGTAAAATTACTTCTGGAGCTTTTATCTCAACTAATCTTTTAAGACGGTTGTTACGGATAATTACACGACGGTATAAATCATTTAAATCTGATGTTGCAAAACGACCACCATCTAAAGGCACTAAAGGTCTTAGTTCTGGTGGAATTACAGGAATAGCTTTAAGAATCATCCATTCTGGCTTATTCTCTCTATTCATGTTAGAATCTCTAAATGCTTCTACAACTTGTAAACGTTTTAATGCTTCTGTTTTACGTTGCTTAGAGGTTTCATTATTTGCCTTGTGTCTTAAATCATAAGATAAAGCATCTAAATCAATACGCGCTAAGATGTCTATTAAACACTCAGCACCCATTTTAGCAATAAATTTATTAGGGTCTGTATCATCTAAATATTGATTTTCTTGTGGAAGTGTTTCAAGAATATTTAAGTATTCTTCTTCTGTTAAGAAATCCATTTTTTGTACAGGTTCACCTTCTGCATTCATAGCAATACCTGGTTGTATAACTACGTAACGCTCGTAATAGATTATCATATCTAATTTCTTAGACGGTAATCCTAATAAATAACCAATCTTATTTGGTAACGAGCGGAAGTACCATATATGCGCTACTGGAACCACTAAGTTAATGTGTCCAACACGATCTCTACGTACTTTCTTTTCTGTTACTTCTACACCACAACGGTCACAAACAATACCTTTGTAGCGAATTCTTTTATATTTACCACAAGCACATTCAAAATCCTTTACGGGACCAAAAATACGCTCACAGAACAAACCATCACGTTCTGGTTTGTGTGTTCGATAATTAATAGTTTCTGGTTTTAAAACTTCACCGCGAGATGCTCCTAAAACTGATTCTGGAGATGCTAAACCAATAGAAATTTTATTAAATTTCTGTACTGTATTCTTATCTTGTTTTCTTGCCATGTCTTTATTTAGTATTCAGTCTCAGTCTCAGTATTCAGTTCACTTAAATTGCAAACTGAGTACTGTGACTGCATACTATTTTTATTCTTCTAATCTAATATCTAATCCAAGTCCTTTCAATTCGTGCATAAGTACGTTGAAAGATTCTGGAAGTCCTGGTTCTGGCATTGGCTCACCTTTTACAATAGCTTCATAAGTTTTAGCTCTACCAATAACATCATCTGATTTTACAGTTAGGATCTCACGTAAAGTACTTGATGCTCCATAAGCTTCAAGTGCCCATACTTCCATTTCACCAAAACGTTGACCACCAAATTGTGCTTTACCACCAAGAGGTTGCTGCGTAATTAATGAATATGGACCTATAGAACGTGCGTGCATTTTATCATCAATCATATGACCAAGTTTAATCATATAAATGACACCTACAGTTGCAGGTTGATCAAAACGATCACCTGTTCCACCATCATATAAATATGTATGACCGAAACGAGGTACATTTGCCTCGTCTGTAAATCCATTAATTTGATCTAAAGTTGCACCGTCAAAAATTGGCGTTGCATATGTGCGACCTAAATTTTGACCTGCCCAACCAAGAACCGTTTCATAAATCTGACCGATATTCATACGAGAAGGTACACCTAACGGGTTTAATACAATATCAACTGGAGTACCATCTTCTAAAAATGGCATATCTTCTTGACGAACAATACGAGCTACAATACCTTTGTTTCCGTGACGTCCTGCCATTTTATCACCAACTTTTAGTTTACGTTTTTTAGCAATGTAAACTTTAGCCAATTTGATAATACCTGCTGGTAACTCATCACCTACAGAAATTGTAAATTTCTCACGTCTTAAAGAACCTTGTAGATCATTTTCTTTAATCTTATAGTTATGAATTAAATCTGCAACTAAAGTATTTGTTCTATCATCAGTAGTCCATTTACCAGAAGTTAAATGCGTATAATCATCAACACTATTAAGCATTTTTAATGTATACTTCTTCCCTTTTGGAATAATTTCTTCACCTAAATCGTTATAAATACCTTGAGCAGTTTTACCATTAACAATTATAAATAATTTTTCTACTAAAACATTTTTAAGATCATCAAAGCGGTTGTCGTAAGCATTTTCTAATGCATCAATATCCTCTTTATCTTGCGCTCTTTTACGCTTATCTTTTATTGCTCTAGCAAATAATTTTTTGTCAATAACTACACCATTTAAAGATGGTGATGCCTTTAAAGATGCATCTTTTACATCTCCAGCTTTATCACCAAAAATAGCACGTAAAAGTTTTTCTTCTGGTGTAGGATCTGATTCTCCCTTAGGTGTAATTTTACCAATTAAAATGTCTCCTGGTTTAATCTCCGCACCAATACGAATCATACCATTCTCATCTAAATCTTTGGTAGCTTCTTCAGAAACATTAGGAATATCATTAGTTAACTCTTCATTACCTAATTTTGTATCTCTAACTTCTAATGAATATTCATCGATATGAATAGATGTAAATACATCTTCTCTTACTACTTTTTCTGAAATTACAATCGCATCCTCAAAGTTATACCCTTTCCAAGGCATAAAGGCTACTTTCATATTACGTCCTAATGCTAATTCTCCATTTTGAGTTGCATAACCTTCGCAAAGTACTTGTCCTCTCTCAACTTTATCTCCTTTTTGTACTATAGGCTTTAAGTTAATAGATGTTCCTTGGTTGGTCTTTCTAAACTTTACTAATGGATATGTTTTAGTATCACTGTCAAAGCTTACCATAGCAGCTTCTTCAGTACGTTCGTACTTAATTGTAATCTTTTCTGCATCTACATATTCAACAGTACCATTTCCTTCAGCATTAATTAATACTCTAGAATCTGATGCTACTTGACGTTCTAAACCAGTTCCTACAATTGGTGCTTCAGGACGTAATAAAGGTACTGCCTGACGCATCATGTTAGATCCCATTAACGCACGGTTGGCATCATCATGCTCCAAGAATGGAATTAATGAGGCTGAAATCGATGCAATTTGGTTTGGTGCTACGTCTGTATAATTAACATTAGAAGGTTCTATTACTGGGAAATCTCCCTCTTGACGAGAGATAATTTTATCTGCAGTAATTTTACCTTTATCATCAACTTCAATTGTAGCTTGTGCAATTAACATATCTTCTTCTTCTTCAGCACTTAGATATGTTGGTGCATTTTTAATATCTACAACACCTTCTTCTACTTTACGGTATGGTGTTTCAATGAATCCCATAGAATTCACTTTAGCATATACTGATAAAGAAGATATTAAACCAATGTTTGGCCCTTCTGGTGTTTCAATAGGACATAAACGTCCGTAATGTGTATAGTGAACGTCACGTACCTCGAAACCTGCTCTTTCTCTTGATAAACCTCCAGGTCCTAAAGCAGATAAACGACGTTTGTGCGTAATCTCAGCTAACGGATTGGTTTGATCCATAAATTGAGACAACTGGTTTGTACCAAAGAAAGAATTAATAACTGAAGACAAAGTCTTTGCATTAATTAAATCTATTGGTGTAAACACTTCGTTATCACGTACATTCATACGCTCACGAATAGTACGTGCCATACGTGCTAAACCAACACCAAATTGAGATGATAATTGTTCACCTACAGTACGTACACGACGGTTAGATAAGTGATCGATATCATCAATCTCTGCTTTAGAGTTAATTAGCTCAATTAAATATTTTATAATCGTTATAATATCTACTTTGGTAAGCACTTGCTTATCCATACCGATATCTAACTGTAATTTTTTGTTCATTCTGTAACGTCCTACTTCACCTAAAGAGTAACGTTGGTCAGAGAAGAATAATTTGTCAATAATACCACGTGCTGTTTCCTCATCTGGCGGCTCAGCATTACGTAGTTGACGGTAAATGTGTTCAACAGCTTCTTTTTCAGAGTTTGTTGGATCTTTTTGTAATGTATTATGAATAATTGCGTAATCTCCTTGTTGACCACTTTCTTTATGTAATAGAACGGTTTTTACACCAGCTTCAAGGATTTCTTCAATATTGTCTTTATCTATAATAGTATCACGGTCTAAAACAATTTCGTTACGCTCAATAGATACTACTTCACCAGTATCTTCATCAACGAAATCTTCGTGCCATGTATTCAATACACGTGCAGCAAGTTTACGACCAATGACCTTCTTTAAACCAGATTTAGATACTTTAATTTCTTCTGCAAGGTCAAATATTTCAAGAATATCTTTATCACGTTCAAAACCAATAGCTCTAAATAATGTAGTTACCGGAAGTTTTTTCTTTCTATCAATATACGCATACATCACTTGGTTAATATCCGTAGCAAACTCTATCCAAGATCCTTTAAAAGGAATTACTCTTGCAGAATATAACTTTGTTCCATTAGCATGGAAAGATTGACTAAAGAATACACCTGGTGATCTATGCAGCTGAGACACAACGACACGTTCTGCACCATTGATACAAAATGTACCACTTGGCGTCATATAAGGTATAGTACCTAAGTACACATCTTGAACAATAGTTTCGAAGTCCTCGTGCTCAGGGTCTGTACAATACAATTTTAAACGTGCTTTTAAAGGCACACTGTACGTTAATCCTCTTTCTATACATTCTTCTATTGAATATCTTGGTGGATCAATAAAATAATCTAAGAATTCTAGTACAAATTGATTTCTTGTGTCTGTAATTGGAAAGTTTTCCATGAAGGTGTTATATAATCCTTCATTTCCTCTTTGATCTGATTTTGTCTCTAACTGGAAAAAATCCTGGAAGGATTTTATCTGAATATCCAAGAAATCTGGATAAGCAGTTCTATTTACAATAGACGAGAAATTTAATCTTTCAGCTGTTTTTGCTAACATCGATGAACGAGATTTTGATTAAAAAAAATAAAAAACGTGTACATAGTATTTATATACACAAAAGGGTTTAGGTCATATCTGGCATTTTTTTACCAAATAAACCTAAACCGTATTTTGTAGGTATTAGTTAAGCTTACTTAAGCTCAACCTCTGCTCCAGCTTCTTCTAATGATGCTTTTAAACCTTCAGCTTCATCTTTAGAAACACCTTCTTTGATTGCACTTGGTGCATCATCTACTAAACCTTTAGCATCTTTTAATCCTAAACCAGTTAATTCTTTAACTAATTTTACTACAGCTAGTTTAGAACCACCTGCAGCTTTAAGGATTACATCAAATTCAGTTTGCTCTTCTGCAGCTTCTCCACCTGCAGCAGCTCCACCTGCAGCAACTGCAACAGCAGCAGCAGCTGGCTCAATACCGTATTCTTCTTTTAAAATATCAGCTAATTCATTAACCTCTTTTACAGTTAAATTAACTAATTGTTCTGCGAAATCTTTTAAATCTGCCATTTTTCTATCGTTTTAATAAGTGTGTTTTAATTATAATTTGTTTGTGTGTGTACTTGTTTTTTATCCTTCTTTTTCGGATAATGTTTTTAAGATACCTGCTATTGTACCACCACCTGATTTAAGTGCTGAAATAACATTCTTAGCTGGCGATTGTAATAATCCAATAATCTCACCAAGTAATTCTTCTCTTGATTTGATATCAACTAAGGCATCTAATTGATCATCGCCTAAGTAAATAGACTCTTCAATGAAAGCGCCTTTTAATAAAGGTCTTTCAGATTTTTTACGAAAAGCTTTAATTACTTTAGCTGGTCCATTACCAGTTTCAGAGTACATTACAGAAGTATTACCTTTTAATGCTGTAGGTAGATCGCCGAAGTCTTTATCGGAAGCCTCCATAGCTTTTTCTAATAATGTATTTTTAACAACTGCTAATTTTACGTTAGCCTTAAAACATGCACGACGCAAGTTTGAAGTGTCTACTGCATTTAATCCAGAAATATCTGTTAGATATATATTTGTATTATCTGCAAGTTGAGCAGTTAACTCTTCAATTACCAATGATTTTTCTTCTCTTGTCATAATATTAAAGTTTACTACTATTGAATTTTTGGATCAATTGAAATACTAGGACTCATAGTACTAGACATGAAAATACTTTTCATATATGTACCTTTAGATGAAGTCGGTTTTAATTTCATTAATGTAGTTAATAACTCGTTGGCATTACCTACAATCTTATCAGCGCTAAAAGAAGCTTTTCCGATTGGGGCATGTACAATACCTGTTTTATCTACTTTAAAGTCAATTTTACCAGCTTTAACTTCACTAACTGCCTTAGCAACATTCATTGTTACTGTTCCTGTCTTAGGGTTTGGCATAAGACCTCTTGGTCCTAATACTCTACCTAGTGGTCCTAACTTACCCATAATGCTTGGCATAGTAACGATAACGTCAACATCTGTCCAACCATCTTTAATTTTTTGTAAGTATTCATCTAACCCAACATAATCAGCACCAGCTTCTTTAGCCTCTGCTTCTTTATCTGGAGTTACTAATGCAAGAACCTTCATATCTTTACCTGTACCGTGAGGTAGTGAAACTACACCACGAACCATTTGATTTGCTTTACGTGGATCTACACCTAATCTTACGGCTAAATCTATTGATGCATCAAATTTTGTGTATGTGATTTCTTTTAGTAAAGCTGAAGCTTCTTCTAGACTGTAAAGTTTGTTTGTATCTACTTTACTTCTAGCTTCCTTTTGCTTTTTTGTTAATCTTGCCATTTCAAAAATTTTAGTTTGGAGCGTCTCCTCCTTTAACTGTGATACCCATAGATCTTGCAGTACCTGCAACCATTTTCATGGCTGAATCAATTGTAAATGCATTTAAATCTACCATCTTGTCTTCTGCAATAGTTTTAACTTGATCCCAAGTTACTTTTGCTACTTTTCTTCGGTTTGGTTCTCCAGATCCTTTCTTTACTTTGGCCGCTTCTAATAATTGTACTGCTGCTGGTGGAGTTTTGATTACAAATTCAAAAGATTTGTCTTTGTAAACAGAAATTACCACAGGTAAAACTTTACCTGGTTTATCTTGAGTTCTCGCATTAAACTGCTTACAGAACTCCATGATATTAACTCCAGCGGCACCTAAAGCGGGTCCAACCGGTGGCGATGGATTCGCTGCACCTCCCCGAACTTGTAATTTAACTACTTTGTCTAGTTCTTTTGCCATTTTAAATTTAAAATTATGCGTCGTTTTTAAATTGGAAGCCTAAAAACAAACACTATATAATGTAACAATTATTATACTTTTTCAACTTGCATATAACTCAACTCTAATGGTGTTTTTCTTCCGAAAATTTTAACCATTACTTCAAGTTTACGCTTCTCTTCATTTATCTTTTCGATAGTTCCATCAAATCCATTAAATGGCCCATCAATTACTTTTACAGTTTCACCTATTGTATAAGGTATAGCAATATTTGCATCAGCTTCTAAAGCTAATTCATCTACTTTACCTAACATACGGTTAACTTCTGACTGTCTTAATGGAACAGGATCTCCTCCTTTTGTTTCTCCTAAAAAACCAATTACGTTAGTAATAGACTTAATTATATGAGGAATCTCGCCACTAAGATTAGCTTGTATCATAATATAACCTGGAAAATAAACTTTTTCTTTGTTTATCTTTTTCCCGTTACGTATTTGAATAACTTTTTCTGTAGGGACTAAAACTTGATCTACATAATCTTCTAAACCTAATCTAGAAATCTCATTTTCTATATACGTTTTGATTTTGTTTTCTTGACCACTTACAGCTCTAACAACATACCACTTTTTATTTCCGCTTTTTTCAGACATAATTTTCAATTATTGTTGTTATTATTAGCCTATCCAACTAAAATATGCTTTAACTGCTTTACTAAAAACAGTATCAACACCCCAAATAGCTAATGAAAAAATAATTGAAAAAACAGCCACTACAACAGTTAACCTTTGCGCTTCTGGCCAAGGTGTCCATGTTACATGGTTTTTTAATTCTTCGAATGATTCTTTTACGTATGTTATAAATCCTGCCATTTGATATTTTATTTATACACTTTACTTAGCACAAGCTAATTCGATGTAAACTTACTTTAGAGATTTTATTTCAACCTTACTCGAGGCAAACTCTTATCTCTCTTTTCTATTTGCACGGGTTGAGAGACTTACCTCGACTATGCTCAGCATAAACTTCTCGTCTTGCAATCCTTTGCTTTGCACGGGTTGAGAGACTCGAACTCACGACACCTGGTTTTGGAGACCAGTGCTCTACCAACTGAGCTAAACCCGTAAACATAAATCAAGGCATCCCGAAATTACGGGACACCTTAATTATTATTTAGCTTTATTATTAGTCTAAAATTTCAGTTACCTGACCAGCACCTACTGTACGTCCACCCTCACGGATAGCAAAACGTAAACCTACGTTCATTGCAATAGTTTGTATTAACTCAACAGTAATTGTTAAGTTATCTCCAGGCATTACCATTTCAACTCCATCAGGAAGCGCAATGTTTCCAGTTACATCAGTTGTACGTACGTAGAACTGCGGACGATAGTTATTATGGAATGGTGTGTGACGACCACCTTCTTCTTTCTTAAGGATATAAACCTCAGCTTTAAATTTAGCATGTGGTGTTACAGAACCCGGCTTAGTAATTACCATACCTCTAGAAATTTGAGTTTTCTCAATACCTCTTAATAAGATACCAGCATTATCACCAGCTTCACCTCTATCTAATATTTGACGGAACATTTCGATACCTGTAATAGTAGATGTTAATTTCTCAGCACCCATACCGATAATCTCAACAGGATCTCCTGTATTAGCGATACCAGTTTCGATACGGCCTGTAGCAACAGTTCCACGACCAGTAATAGAGAATACATCTTCGATTGGCATTAAGAAATCTTTATCCACCTCACGTGTTGGTTCTTTAATCCAGTTATCAACAGCTTCCATTAATTCCATTACTGTATCAACCCATTTTTGCTCACCATTTAAAGCACCTAATGCAGAACCTGCAATTACAGGACCATTATCACCATCGTACTCATAGAAAGATAATAAATCTCTGATTTCCATCTCTACTAATTCTAGTAACTCCTCATCATCAACCATATCAACTTTGTTCATGAATACAACAATACTAGGAATACCTACCTGGCGTCCTAAAAGGATGTGCTCACGAGTTTGTGGCATTGGCCCATCAGTTGCAGCAACAACTAAGATAGCACCATCCATTTGAGCAGCACCAGTAACCATGTTCTTTACGTAATCCGCGTGACCTGGACAGTCAACGTGAGCGTAATGACGATTAGCTGTTGCATATTCTACGTGAGAAGTATTAATTGTGATACCTCTTTCTTTTTCTTCAGGAGCGTTATCAATTTGATCGAAATCTTTTGCTTCTGATAAACCTGCATCAGCTAATACTTTAGTAATAGCAGCAGTTAAAGTTGTTTTACCGTGATCTACGTGTCCAATAGTACCTATGTTAAGGTGTGGTTTTGAACGATCGAAAGTTGCCTTTGCCATGTTTAATTTATTTAATCTTATTTAATATTAGTGTTCAATTTTCTTTATACTACAAAAAAGAGCCAATGACGAGATTTGAACTCGTGACCTCTTCCTTACCAAGGAAACGCTCTACCCCTGAGCTACACCGGCGTAAAGAGTTTACTATTTCACTTTAAAAGTGATATTTCTGCCTTCGCAGAAATTTTAGAGCGAGAGACCGGGTTCGAACCGGCGACATTCAGCTTGGAAGGCTGACGCTCTACCAACTGAGCTACTCTCGCATTCATCAAAGTTTTTGCACTTTGAAAGGTTTTCATTATTTCAAAATCTAGGATTACCTCGCTTTGCTCGGTAATCCTAGATTGGAACCCAATCCAAACAATTTTTTAATCCAGTTTTACAAAAGCAAGCTTTTGACAATTCACTACAAAAAATTGTTTGTGGGGAGAGCAGGATTCGAACCTGCGAAGTTAAAAACAACAGAGTTACAGTCTGTCCTCGTTGGCCGCTTGAGTATCTCCCCAAAAACTTTAAATACATTAAAGTTTTAATTCAATATTTAAAGAACTTCTTCTTAAATTTTAGAGCCGATGGAGGGACTCGAACCCACGACCTGCTGATTACAAATCAGCTGCTCTAGCCAGCTGAGCTACATCGGCTTTTTTTACTTTTTTTATACCAAATTTTTAGCATAAAAAAGTCCGCTATTTCTAACGGACTGCAAATGTAATGTTTTATTTTTTCTTTCAAAACATTTTTGAAAAATTTTTATTTAGATATGTGATCGTAATTTTTGTTTTCTTTTCTTTAATTGTCTTTCTAAAGATGAAGCTGCCATATCTGCCGCTCCTTCAAATGATTTACATTGTTTTTTAACTATGAAGCTATCACCTGGTACACTTATTTTTGCCTCCACTATTTTATTCTCTTTTTCACTAGTATTCTCTAATTTAAGGTACACATCTGATTGTATAATCTTATCATAAAATAATTCTAACTTATCTAATCGCTTCTGAATGAAATCTATTAGCTTTTTATCCGCTACAAAATTTACAGATTGAGTGTTTACTTTCATGTGTGGTCGTTTTTAGTTAAACAATTGGTTAATTACGGTTTCTTGGATGCGATTTAGCATATACTTTTTTTAGTTCTGCTATACTATTATGTGTATAGACTTGAGTAGCTGCCAAACTTGAGTGACCTAGAAGTTCCTTAACTGCATTTAAATCTGCCCCTTCATTTAAAAGATGTGTCGCAAAAGAATGTCTTAAAACATGTGGACTACATTTTAATTTTGAAGATGCTCCACTAAAATACTTATTTATTATTCTGTAAACAAGCATTTCGTATATTTTGACTCCTTTTTTTGTTAAAAACAAAACATCTTTATCTTCAATATTTTCTAATTGACTTCTATATTTTAAATAGTGCTCTACAGAGTTAACTACAGATGGTAATAACGGAATATAACGTTCTTTATTTCGCTTACCTAATACTTTAAGTACATTACCATTTAAATCTATAGCATTAAGCTTAATATTTACAAGTTCTATACGTCTAATCCCTGTAGCATAAAACAGCTCTACAATAAGCTTATCTCTCGCGGTTTTAAAATCATGGACTTCATTTAAGCGTTTAAGTACATCATCTAATTCTTTTTCTGAAAAAGGAATTTGTATTTTCTTTTCTACTTTTAATGCTCTATGTTTTTTTAAGGGGTTTACTTCTATATCACCTATTTTTAATAAGAATTTATAATAAGAATTAAGTGATGATATTTTTCTATTAATAGTTCTATTAGATATTTCATTATTAACTAAACCAACAATCCATTGTCTAATCTGAGAATAGCTAACCTCTTTTATAAGATCTGATTGATGCTCTGAATCTAAAAACAATTGAAATGCATCTAAATCATTAAGATAAGCCGTAGCTGTATGATTAGAGTATTTTTTTTCTAATAATAAGTAATCTGAAAATTTATCTAAAGACATTTACATTTTAATAAATACTAAAGGTAGCTTTATTTTATGGGTTAAGCATTTTACTAAATCAAAAATTAATTTTTAAATAGTGAAGCTCGTATACTTAAATCTTTAATGAGTTGTTCATCTTCTTCACTCTCTAATAAGACATTGTAATTTTTCCAGAAGGCTTCATTATAAGGTTTAGGCGAAAAAATATCTACATCCCAATTCTTAGTGTATAATTCTGTTTTTATAACAGCTTTATCTAATATAATTTCTGAAAACAATATTTCTTGAATGGTATAATAATAACGTTCTTCCCTATTATAGCGTGCCTTTTCTTCATCACTAGCTTTATTAGACTTAAGCCCCGTATTTATAAGTTTAGGTGTTTCGTAATAGATGTAATTAGGATACATCTTTTCTTCATATTCAATATAATTAATTACTAATTTATGATTGACTTGTGTGCCAAATAATCGCTTGCTCCGTTCTTTCTGTACTTCAGAGGCAGCAACCAACTCGTATTCTATTTTTTTAATTGCATAGTTATCATAATAAATATATAGCCATCCATTAGCCACGTAACCTTCATTAAAAATACCTTTAGTATCTAGGCCTACAAAATCATTGCTTTCAGAAATTTTTATTTTATAGATTTTACGATCATTATCCACTAAGATCGTATCTAAACTAAATTGATGATTATTTAATAGGTCTTCGCTAAATAGTGCTTTGCTTTCTTTTGAGTTTCTTAAAAGATTTAATTTCCCTTGGAATAAGTTTTGTAAACCATTAACTCTATTATCGTTCCAACGGATAGATTTAATTAAATCTGAAGTTTGCACTTCATTACGATTAATCGTTTTTAATTTACCTCTTCCGTTATTTAAATATTGGTTGCTATAAGACACGTAAGAAAGTACACTATCAATCTCCCGTAGATCATAACTTTTTCTTACTTCATCCACATTAATTTTAAGGTGATCTTTACTTTTAGAGGCATAACCAGAATCGTAAACGGTTATTGCACTTTCAATAAGCCATTTAAACTCAAGGTTATTACGCTCTTTATGTCTTAAAAATCCTTTTTGGATGTATGAAGAATCTGGAAGGTTTAATTCTAATTTTTCTATTGCTTTTACAACTATAGCGTTACCTGTTGTTGGTCTTGGTTCTGCTACGAGAACAACTTCATCTAATGAAGCTATATCTTCTTCTAAAAAAATGGTTACTGTGTTATCAAATTCTTCAACTGGTATTTTATAACTCTTATAACCTATAGACGAAATAACTAGTGTGTCTTTAGCTAGTGTTTGAGGCACTAATAATTGAAATTTACCATCGGAATTAGTGACTGTCCCTTTGGTTGTGTTTTTAATATACACACTGGCATTTTCAATTGGATACTGCAATACAGAATCGATAACTTTACTTTTCAATTCTATTTGTCCGTAGCCTAAAAACACAAAAGCTATGCTAATTAAGGTTAGAATGTTCTTCTGGCTTTTAATTATCATAACTTTAATATATAGTGCATTTGAAATTTCTCAAATACTAGTTTAAAGTATAAATATAAGAAACTTATGTCGCTGGCTTATAATCTTTATTATCTATTACCATTTTAGCAATAATTTCTTTGAGTATCTCCGAAGTACCACCACCAATTGGTCCTAACCTACTATCTCTTGCCATTCGTGCTAATGGATATTCTTCCATATAACCATAACCTCCTAAAAATTGAAGACACTGATAAATAACATCGTCAGCCATTTTAGTAGATTGTAATTTAGACATGGTTGCTTCTTTAACAACGTAATCTCCCATATCTAATCGTTTAGCAACGTAATAATTGAATTGTTTACAGATTTCCATTTGTGTTTCGCAATCTGCATAAGTATGACGTAAGGCCTGAAATTTATCTATCGTTCTTCCAAAAGCTGTACGTTCTCCCATGTATTGCTTAGCGTATTCTAACGCGTATTCTGCTCTAGCATGAGAATTAACTGCCATGATTAAACGCTCTAAAGAAAAATGTTGCATTATGTATGGAAAACCTTGGTTTTCTTCTCCCATTAAATTTGAAGCTGGTATTACTACATTATCAAAAGCGATCTCGCCAGTATCAGAAGCTCTCCAACCTAATTTGTCTAGTTTCGTAGCTGAAATACCTGGTGTATCTCTATCCATTACAAAAATACTAATGCCTTTATTTCCTAATTCGGGGTTAGTCTTCGCAGCAACTACCAAGTAATCACTATAAACACCATTGGTAATAAATGTTTTAGAACCATTTATTACATAAGTATCTCCTTTTTTCTCAGCTGTAGTTCGCATTCCTGCAACGTCACTACCTCCAAAAGGCTCAGTAATACACAGGCAGCCCATTTTATCTCCTGAAATACTCGGTGCTAAATACGTTTCTTTTATTTGGTGATTGCCTTCTTTATTAAGATGTGTCATTGCCAAGTAAGCATGCGCCCACATTGCTGCAGCAAATCCGCCAGAATTAATACGTTGTAATTCTTCTAAAAAAATAACAGTATAGAACAAATCTAAATCTAGACCTCCATAAGCTTCTGGGTAGGCTAAACCAAAATAACCCATATCACCAAACTTCTTCCAAATAAAACGCTCTATATGACCCGTTTCTTCCCATTTATCAATATGCGGCACAACTTCTTTTTTTAAGAAATCTCTAAGGCTTTCTCTAAATAAATTGTGCTCTTCGTTAAAATATAATTGTGACATAAATCGTTTTTGTTTAGAGCTGCAAATATAATTTAATAATCTCGATTTTATTCGCCGGAAACTGTTCAACTTTTGTTAAATCATTCAAGGATTTAAATCCATCTCGCAGTATTCGTTCTTCTATAATGCTTTTAGCTATTTCATAGTCTATATATTTAATTGTTACCAATTCGTCTCTTGTAGCTGTATTTAAATGTAACTTCTCTACAATTCTAGGGGTTTTAACTGTAAACTGATTGGTTATGCGTTCTATTACTTCTGGTTTTAATCCATAAATTTCTATTAACTCTATATCTGAAATAAAACCACCTTTGTACTTTTTACGATAATTAATGATTCGCTCCGATAACTTTTCTCCTACACCATTAATTCGTTGCAGTTGAATAGCTGTAGCTGTATTAAGATCTATTTTATCTGCATAGGTTTTAATCGTATTATTATTTGAATAGGAATTATTGACATATGCATTTTTAGGTTTTGGATTAGTAACCCAATCTGGAAATTTAAAATACGGAGATATTTCATCTAATAATGAATCTGAAACTTTTGTTACATCCTGAAATTGTTTTGCAGAATTAATCCATTGCTCTTGCTCTCTAAATGTTAAAAGACGATCGATTTCTTCAGTAGACATGCCTAATGTATAGCCTTTATAATCGGTTATAAAATTAGGATTGAATGGAAATAACTTTGGTTTATTATCTTCTATAGCAGCAGAACGCAGTGAATCTACTTCTTTCCTATAGTGTTCTAATTCTGCTTCATTTATATCGTAATCTTCTTCTTTAGAGAAATCGACAAATAAATAAACAGATTGTATTGAAAGTATAATAATAATCAATAAAAAAATCCCACTTCGTTGTTTTTTAGAAAACTGGAAGTGAGATTTCATATGCTTAATTTTTAATTTACTCAGCCTTATTGGTCTTTATAGCATCTAAGTAGCGTAAAAGTTGCTTTTTAACAACTGGGTACAAGAAGAATAAACCAACCATATTTGGAAATATCATTGCAAAAATCATTGCGTCAGAGAATTTCCAAATTGATCCCATACTTGCTGCTGCACCAATAATTACAAATACTAAGAATAAAAATTTATAAGTTAAATCAGCTGTTTTACCTCTACCAAATAAAAATTTCCATGATTGTAATCCGTAATACGACCAAGATATCATTGTAGATACTGCAAATAATACTACAGCTACTGTTAAGAATATATTAGAATAAGGAATGTATTGTGCAAATGCTTTAGATGTAATTCCAGCACCTTCAAAAGGTTGACCATCTATATAAACTACACCTGATCCATCTCCACCATACTCAAAGAAACCTCCAAAGTTAAAAATAACAATAACTAAAGCTGTCATAGTACAAATTAAAACTGTATCAATAAACGGTTCTAACAATGCCACTAAACCTTCAGATGCTGAATATTTTGTTTTTACAGCTGAATGCGCAATAGAAGCTGAACCAGCTCCAGCTTCATTAGAGAAAGCTGCTCTTTGAAAACCTACCAATAATACTCCTATTAAAGAACCTACGCCAAAAGCTGTAGGATTAAATGCTTCCCTAACTATTAAACCAATAGCATCATCAATTAGGCTAAAGTTACTTAATATGATATATAAACAAGCAGCTACATACATTACTGCCATAAACGGAACTACTTTTTCAGTAACTTGAGCTATACGCTTAATACCTCCAATAATGATTATACCTACTAAAACTGCAAGAACTAAACCTACGATTGCTCCAGCTGCTGTACTTTCCCAATTAAATAACTCTTTAATAACAATTGTAGCTTGATTAGATTGTGCTGCATTACCACCTCCAAATGAGCCTCCAATACAGAATATTGCAAAAATTGCTGCTGCTACCTTTCCTAAAGTTTTAAATCCTTTAGATTTTAAACCTTTACTAATGTAATACATTCGTCCTCCATATATCGTTCCGTCTTCTCCTACATCTCTAAATTGAACACCCAATGTACATTCTACAAATTTTGTAGACATCCCTAAAAGACCACATATAATCATCCAAAAAGTTGCTCCAGGACCACCTAATGCAATGGCTAAAGCCACACCTGCAATATTACCATTACCAACTGTGCCTGAAACTGCTGTAGCCAAGGCTTGGAAATGTGACACTTCTCCTTCTTCACTTTCATCTCTAATCGTTTCAATTGAGTCTCCTCCTGGTGTAGAATCCCCATATGCCGGTTCAACGACAGGGTGATCTACATGATCATATTTTCCTCTAACCACATTTACAGCTTTACCGAAAAATCTAATATTAGGAAATCCGAAATAAATTGTAAAAAATAATGCACTACCTACCAATAATACTAATACAAATGGAATCGTTATAGTTTCTCCTTGATATACAGGAAAAAATATGGCATCAAAAAAAGCATCTGCTACTGGCTGAAAAGCTTCATCAATTTTTTGATCAAGGCCCTTTTCTGTTGTGTTTTGAGCAAAGTTTAAAAATGGTATTAATAAAGCGAAAATTGAAAGAAGATACTTCTTCATAATTAATATATTAGTTAGTTATTATTTTTCAAGTTGACAAGATGCTAAAAAAAAATGAGTTTTTAAAGCTTGAATCGTTAAAATGATACTATTATTTTATGTGATGTCGTATTCAGAATTTAGTTTACCAATCTGTTCTGGGCGTCCCAAAACAATGATTTTAGAATTTGGAACCAATTTCATATTTGCTTCTGGATTTACAATATATTCGCCTTCAGCATCTTTAAAGCCAATTACTGTACAGCCTGTATTTTTTCGTAAATCTAAATCTCTTATTGTTTTTATCTCTGAAACGTTGTATAGTTTCTCTACAGCAATTTCTTCTATATTTATATTGTCTTTACCGACAATAGCCAAGTTGTCTATAAACTCAATTAAATCTGGCACTACAACTAAAGATGCCATATGATCGCCACCTATACGATCTGGAAGAATAACATTATTTGCACCTGCTAATTTTAACTTGTGGTATGATGTTTCTTGAGATGCTCTACTTATAATTTGCATCTTGGCATTTATCTGCCTTGCTGATAGTACCACAAATAAATTATCCGCATCATTGGGTAAAGCAGAAATTAGTGTTTCTGCACGATCAATACCTGCCTGTAAAAGCACCTCATCTTCATTAGCGTTTCCTAATACAAAAGAAATATCTGTATCCTGAAATTTTTCAATAACCTCTTTATCCTTTTCAATAATTACAAAAGGTTTTTTATGTGCCGATAACTTTTTAGCGGCTTGTTTACCGTTACGTCCGTAACCACAAATTATAATATGATTAGACAAACCATCAATTCGCTTTTGCATCTTTCGTTGTTTTAGATTTTCAAAATTACTCTTACTTAAAATGTATTCGGTAAAAATAGCTATCGCATAACCGACAATAACTACACTTGCTAATATTAAAAATATGGTAAATATCTTAGATGGAATATCTAACGGATGTACTTCCCCAAAGCCTACAGTTGTAATGGTTATAACAGTCATGTAAGCGGCATCAACCCAATCTAAATCTGATATTAACTTATAACCTATAATACCTATCAGTAATAAAATAGCTAGCATTATTAGTGCTGTATATATTTTAGATCGAAACAATTTTATTAGTGGGCTATCCATAAATTATAAATCGAAAACTGAGTTACGTTTGGTATATACAATGTCTTTAATACGCATCCAGAATGCTAGGAAAAGATATAATGCAAAGCCAAAACCTACTGTAACGAAAGTTAAGTACATAAATGAAGTTCGTACAATTTTAGCACGTATCCCCAAACGGTCTGCAATACGTTGACAAACATAATAGCCATGTTTTTGAAAATAGAGTAAGAGTCTGTGAAAAAACTTCATATGGCAAGTTACTTATTTTTTACAATTAAGTCATTACCAATAGCACATTGTAAACATTTATTTTTAGCGCAGTATTCTGTTTTTAGTTGAATCAATGATTGCGATGATAATGCTGTTTTTTCTATAGGTTTTAATTTTAAAAAAGCATCTGTAATATTATTTCGTTCTAGCTTTATTTCTTTTATGAGTTTAAATATATCATCCTCTATACTTTGTCCATTAGCTTTAGCATAACTAAACTTTATTGGAATTATAGTATTTATTAATAATAGATCTACAAATCCTTTAGCCAATTGTTTTCTTGATTTCTTTGACGCTTTAGAAAATGTGTAGTGCGTTTTCCAAAAAGAAGATGTCTCGATCTGAAAAAGCTTATAAAATGAAGCTTTAGTTTTAAGATGAATTACTTCTGAAAACAGATTTGTATGTTGACCATATACATTTGCTAATTGCGATATGCGAATGGTTGGAAAATTTGGTGGACGTAATCTAAAAAATTGAAGTGCTGCTACTCCTTGATTAGTTAATGAAAATTTTTGTTTTAAAAACGCGTACCTTTTCTGTAAATCTATATAATAAGTGTCTTGGTAATCTTCTTCCAACAAATTAGCTTGCCCAAAAAACAGAGCTTCTAAATTGTAAACATCATTTTGAAGTTTTCTAACTATTGAAAACTCAAACGACTTTGCTAAGCTTAAAAAGGATTCGCCATTTACTTTAAGCCCAAAAGATTTTGCTAGCATAATAAATAATACAGCTTCCCAATCGTTATTTGAATTTTTCAATAGTTGCTGAATATCTTCAGACTTACGTTCTAAACGCTCTATATACAAACGGTCTAACCAATGGTTTAATAAAAAATCGTCTACTGATGTAAAATCCGTTTCGCAATTAATCCAAGATTTAGATTGCATCAATTTTGTGTAATTCTTCAGCAGCTGTTTATTAGTATAATGTTTTAACTCTAAGGTTGGAATCTTAGAATTATCTTTTCTAAATATTTCAGTATCATCTTCCCAGACTACGTGTAGTATAACATTATCATAGGCAACATCTTTTTCGTGATGATGCACATACCAATCCGATGATTTTATATGTATCTCTACATTACCTGCCCAAAGCTGATTATCTATGCGCATTTGAGCATTAAAAAAATCTGGTCCAGCGTTAAAATTGTGCTGCCCTAGTTGTTTAATCGTTATCGATTGTCCGTTTGTGGTTTTTAGAGCCGAAGTCTCAAACTTTTTGTACTTATAGATATAATGAAGGAAATCTTCTTGCATGTAACTAAAATAGAACTCTAAATGCAGAGTAGCAAATACTTATTTTATTTTCCGAGTAATACTAGTTAATACAAGATAATCTTTATGCTATTAAAAAAAAGCTTAATTTGTATTGGTTTTAATAATACACAATTATGAAAAGATTATTAGTTATCCTCATATTAATTATAGGCATTACTCTTCAGAATATTGAAGCACAAAGTATTAAAATAGACAACACAACTATTATCAAAGATGCTGATGGAAAAAAAATAGATTATGATACATTCTCTAAAATGATGCAATCTGGTGATTGGACGATCTCTCAACAAAAAGACAGTGATGGTAACAATTATATTCAATTAGAAAAAGCATCTCCAGAAACAAAAAAAAGAATGGAAGCATTTAGAGCAAGGCAATTAAGAACCTCAAACTTAGAAGGAAAAAGTGCTACTCCTTTTGAAATGACCGATATGGAAGGTAATACCATTACTACTGAAAGTACAAAAGGAAAAGTTGTAGTCCTTAATTTTTGGTTTATTGCTTGTAAGCCTTGTATTGCTGAAATCCCTGAATTAAATGAAATTCATGAAAAATATAAAGACAATAAAGATATTGTTTTTGCCTCAATTACTTTTGATAGAAAGAGTAAAGTTGAAAAATTCCTAAAAGACACTCCTATATATTATCCTGTAGTACCTTACCAAAGAACAACCATTTCTAGATTTGGAGTAAGCAGTTACCCAACCAATATGGTTATTGGTAAAGACGGGAAAATATCAGACGCTATATCTGGTAGATTTCTGGGTGTTGGCCTGCATATTGAAAATGCTATTGAAACTGCATTAAAAGGCAAATAAATAGTATTTAAACACAATTAACACTAGTTAACAGCCGTTAACTTTTTGTGTGACTTATTTAGTTTTTATTTGTAGTGTAATCATAAAAACACAAGTAAGTGTATCACTTAAAAAATCCTTCTTAGAAGGTTTCATCAATCAATTTTAGTCAGGTAAAGGTAAAGCACCAAAAGTGTTTTACCTTTACTTTTGTAATGCATCTCTAAAAACAAAGACTTATTACTTTCACAAGAAAAAACATATGAAAGGACTTTTAAAATCATTATTCATTTCAATATTCCCTGCATTTGGTTTGTATGTTCTTATATTAAGTGCATGGCAATTGACGCAACAAAACAATGCTTGGATACAAAATATAGGCACCTTAGTTATGGCGCTAATGGTATTTTCTTTTTTTGGTGGTTTGTTTTTAAAATCTCAGGCACGGACATCTCGGAATCTAAACACTCACACTTTAGTGATTCTTATTGCTTATATAGTGATTTTAATTGGGCGTTTTATAGAACCAAAGTCTAACCTCGTATACTACAGCAGTACTTTTTTAGTTTTTGGATGGATTACTTACCTCACATGGTTTTCTACATTTAAAAAACGTGACACCTCTGTTTTAAACATAGGTAATAAACTACCAGAGTTTCAGTTGGAGAACTCTAAGAAAGAAATCATTAATGCGTCTTCATTTATAGGGCAACCAAGCATTTGGTTATTTTACCGCGGTAATTGGTGCCCATTATGCATGGCGCAAATAAAAGAAGTTGCGTCGCAATATCAAGAACTCGAAAAGCGTGGAGTAAGCATGATTTTGGTAAGTCCACAACCTCATAAAAACTCAGAAGATTTGGCTAAAAAGTTTAATGTTGGTTTTCACTTTTTAACAGATTATAAAAATAAAGCCGCAAAGCAATTGGGTATTTTACATGCTAATGGCATACCTGCTGGTTTCCAAGTTATGGGTTACGATAGTGATACTGTTTTACCAACGGTTGTCATTACAGATGCAAGTGGTAAAATTATTTTTGCTGACCTTACGGATAACTACCGCATACGACCAGAACCTGAAACTTTTTTAAGCGTTTTAGCTAAAATTTAAAATACTAAGTAATGTCAGGGCTTTTGTATTGTATAAAAGAGAACTTTTAAAAGATCTTTTGCTTAATCTATATAACCCATTTCACGCATCCAATCGTCATTAAACATTTTACCAACATAACGACTTCCGTGATCGTGAAATAAAACCACTACGACATCATCTGGTTTAAAATGTTCTTTTAATTGCAACACTCCTTTTATGGCTGAACCTGCAGAGTTCCCTAAAAACATACCTTCTTCTTTAGCTAATCTTTGCGTATAAACGCAGGCATCTTTATCTGTAACTTTAGTAAAACCATCTATAATATCGAAATCCACATTTTTTGGTAAAATATCTTCTCCAATACCTTCTGTAACATATGGGTAGATCTCGTTTTCGTCAAACTCACCAGTCTCATGATATTTTTTAAATACAGAACCATAGGTATCTACTCCCCAAATTTTTATATTAGGATTTTGTTCTTTTAGATATTTACCAACACCTGAAATGGTTCCACCAGTACCAACACCAACTACAAAGTGTGTGATTTTACCATCGGTTTGTTTCCAAATTTCTGGTCCAGTACTTTCATAATGTGCTTTAGCATTACTTGGATTATCGTATTGATTTACATACCAAGAATTTGGTGTTTCTTCACCTAAACGTTTAGATACAGAATAATAACTACGTGGATCATCTGGCTCTACAGCAGTTGGGCAAACAATAACCTCAGCACCTACAGCACGCATAATATCTACTTTTTCTTTAGACTGTTTATCTGCCATTACAAAAATACACTTATAGCCTTTTACAATTGCTGCTAAAGCTAAACCCATACCAGTATTACCAGAAGTGCCTTCTATAATAGTTCCACCTGGTTTTAAACGACCATCGGCTTCAGCATCTTCAATCATTTGTAAAGCCATGCGATCTTTTACTGAATTACCTGGGTTAAACGTTTCGTATTTTGCTAATACCAAACATGGTAAATCTTCAACTAATTTATTCATCTTCACCATTGGTGTATTACCAATAGTGCCTAGTATATTTTCTACGTAATCCATAATAATAATTTGCGGTGCAAAGTTAAGGGAAAAGTTGAAAAGGATTTAGTAATAAGAGATAAGTTTAAAGCTGAGAATAAATTATTTTCATAAAGCTCCTTATGCCTTTCTACTTATGATTAGCTTCAATCAATCAAACCGCATTGCCTTTACCGGCGAAATTTTAGAAATAATAACTGATGGTACTATTAACATAAGCATGCAAATAATAAAAGTACCTATGTTTAAAAGTAAAATATAATCTAAACTGATATAAATTGGGATTTTAGAAATATAATACTGCTCTGGATTAGGGAATTTAACTAATCCAAATTGATTTTGAATAAACAGTAAACTTATACCTATAATATTTCCCCAAAGTAATCCTAAACCAACAAGGTAAGATGCATTGTATAAAAACACTTTACGAATCGTCCAATTTGAACTCCCTAAAGCTTTTAAAACACCTATCATTTGTGTGCGTTCTAATATTAGTACTAATAAGGCTGTTATCATATTAATACCAGCAACTAAAATCATAATAGCTATAATACCAGATGTATTGTTATCAAAGATTTTAATCCATTCAAAAACAGGTCTGTATTTTTGTATTATTGTAGTTGCATTCATTAATGAAGGTATATATTCATACACTTCGTTACCCTTTATTTCTATTTCAGAAAAATCATCGATAAAAACTTCAAAATTTCCAACCTCATCTTTTTTCCATCGATTTAAACGCTGAATATGTCCTAAATGAACAAGACAAAATTTTTCATCTAACTCTTGAAAACCTGAATTATAAATACCTGCGATTTTAAATTGTATAATTCGCGGTATACTTTGAAGGTCGTCCGCAAAAACAACTTGAAATTTATCATCTACTTTAAATTCTAAACGTTTGGCTATATATCTTGAGATGAGTATTTCATTATTCAATTTTTCAGTAAAATCAGGCAATCGACCTTCTACCAAAAAATCTTTAAAATAGCGCCAATCGTAATCAGAGCCCACACCTTTAATAACTATACCTTCTGTATTCACTTCGGTGCGTATAACCCCAAATTTACTAGCCGTACCCTGAACATGTCTAATACCTTCTACAGAAGTAAACTCTGGATAAAAATCTTGATCTAGCGATAAAGGTATTTGAGATTCGTCAGAAACATTAGTATCATAATTATCTATAATAATGTGCCCATTAAATGCCGATACTTTTTCTCTTATTTTTTGTTGTAGTCCAAGGCCTGTTGCTATAGCAATTAACATTACAACAATACCAATTGCTATTGCCGCAATACCAATTTTAATTATTGGTGCCGAAACACTATTTTTATACGCTTTATTGCCAATAATGCGTTTAGCTATAAACAACTCAAAATTCAAAATCTAAATATGCGTTTTAAGATTTTCAAAAATACATTATTATTATTAGTCTTTATAACGATTTCTTGTGCAAGGAAAACTGAAAGTGAAAAGTTAGCCGCTAGAAGTAACAAAGACACTTTGAGTGAGTTTCAACAGAACCAAAAGGATACTCTAAAAGCAAAAAAAGAAATTATTGTTGGCGCTAACCAAACTGAGCAATACTTGCCTCTACTGAAAGGAAAACGTGTAGGTATTGTAGCCAACCAAACGAGTGTTATTTTTTTAGATTTAGAGGATAAGAAGCAACAGACAAGTACTTATACCCATATTGTAGATTCATTATTGTCTTTAAAAATTAATATAAAAAAAGTATTCTCACCAGAACATGGATTTAGAGGTACTGCTGATGCTGGTGAAGCTGTAAAAGATGGTATAGATACTAAAACACAATTGCCTATTTTTTCGCTTCATGGAAAACATAAAAAACCGACTAAGCAACAATTAAAAGACATAGACATCATGGTTTTTGATATTCAAGATGTAGGTGTGCGTTTTTACACTTATATCTCGACTCTACATCATGTTATGGAAGCATGTGTCGAAAACGATATACCGGTTTTAATATTAGATCGCCCTAACCCAAATGGCAATTACATTGATGGACCAACTTTAGAAAAGAAACATAGTAGTTTTTTAGGTATGCATCCAATTCCTTTAGTTCATGGAATGACTATTGGTGAATATGCAAAAATGATTAACGGTGAAAGATGGTTAAATCATAGAATTACATGTGATATTACTATTGTTAAAATGAAAAACTATAATCATAACAGCGTATATAGTCTACCTTTAAGACCTTCACCAAATTTGCCAAATGATCAGGCTATAAAGTTATACCCAAGTTTGGGTTTATTTGAAGGTACAAATATTAATGCTGGCAGAGGTACAGAATTTCAATTTCAACGCTATGGAGCGCCGTTTCTAGACAAAGATCATTATGAATTTAGTTATACACCAATTCCTAATTTTGGATCTAAATATCCTAAACATAAGGATATTATATGCTATGGAATAGATCTTTCAGGTATAAATGCAGAAAGGCAATTTACTCTAAAATATATTATAGATGCTTATAATAATTCCGTAGATAAAACAAAGTTTTTTAATACCTCTAACTTTACTGCACATGCAGGCACCGAAAAATTACAACAACAAATTGAAGCTGGTAAAACGGAAGTAGAAATTAAAGCCAGTTGGACATCGGATTTAGACGCCTTTAAAACAATACGAAAAAAGTATTTACTTTATAAATAAAAATTAATTATGCTTTGAAGACGCTAATTCTTCTTCTTTAATTGCGTAGTCTAAAACAGTTACCACCTTTTTGCTCCCTATTGGTATCTCTTCTAGCATGTGTACCACAAAGACAATTCGTAATGGAGATTGTATGGCTACAAATACATGCTTGCCTTTTCCTAATTTGTTAAGTGGTAATTTATAAGTTTTAGCATCTACCAAAAGATTGAGATCCTTATTTTGACTTTTATCTATTGAATAGAGGTAGTTTATTTTACGATCACTCTTAAGAATAAGTGTATCTTTTGTTTTATTTAAATTGTGATAAAATCCTTCGACTTGAGGGTTTTTATTTTTATCTAACCTAGCATATTCTGTTTGTGAAAACACATTACAACAAGTAAGTGTTAATAGAAATACAATAAGTATTCTCGTAAAATTTTTCAATAAAAAAACTATTAAGTTCAACAAATGTTTCACTCAACAGTAATTAACTAATCCATTCTAAACATAGTTTGTTTTGCAAGAAACTACTTAAAAAAACCTTTAAACTGTTAAAAAATCCGAGTAACAGCTGAAAAATAAAATTTTATATAGATTCGGCGTCAACTCCTATTCATTAGGATTAATGGTAGGTCGCTTGTATTTTTGAAAAGGTTGTGTCAATAAATTAGAAACCTTAGCATTTTCTTCTTCATCAAAAAATACATCTACACCATATACAATTTTTTCGCGTGGTATATACTTATACGTTCCTAGTAACCGATCCCATATAGAAAAAATATTTCCATAATTAGAATCTGTATATGGTAATCTATAATGGTGATGTATTTTATGCATATCTGGTGACACTATAATATAACTTAAAAGCTTATCTATAGCTACAGGTAATTTTATATTAGCATGGTTAAATTGTGATGCCACTACTGATATTGATTGGTAAAGCATAATAATACCAATTGGTGCACCAACAATAAACACACCTATCAATGTAAATACAAAACGAATAACACTTTCTATAGGATGATGACGATTTGCGGTAGTTGTATCTACGTTATGATCGGTATGATGGACTAAATGCACCATCCAAAGTAAATTAACTTTATGCTCTACATAATGTGCTAAATAAGCACTGAAAAAATCGAGTAATAATACTCCTAAAAACACATATAACCACAAAGGCATTTCGGGTAACCAATTGATAATACCAAAATTATTAGCTATTACCCAATCTGAAGTACTTAACAATATAAATGCGAGTAGAAAATTGATAATTATTGTTGTTAAAGTAAAAAAGAAGTTAGGTATGGCGTGCTTCCATTTTATGTACTTAAATTTAAATAACGGTAGAGTACTTTCTAATAACCAAAAAAATGTTATTCCTCCAACAAGTATTAAACTTCTATGTGATGAAGGAATGTTTTTAAAGTAATCAATAATAACCTCCATCTTTATCTATTATTGTTAATTATTAATTGCGATATCTTTATATTTATTAAAGACACTTTTGGCCTCCATTCTGCTGCATTTACTTCATCGTTTAATAATCGATATGCGGTGAGGTATAAAAATGCTATTAGTGGCGTATTTGCATTTTCTATTGTCGGTGCATTTATACGCTTTAATTGTCGTAATACTTTTTTGGGGTTATTGAGCATTAAATCTTGCTTCATCCGTATCAATCTAATTCGCTGTTCTAATTTTTCTTTATTTTCTAAATTGCTGTCCTCTAATAAATCTTTGGCTTCTTTTAAATAAATATTAGATAAATCTAGTATTTCCTCTCTTATATTTCTTATGTTATAAATTGCATAGTCTACATACTTAGATGCCAAATAAAATGTAGAATAAAAATCTTTTTTGTTTCTATAATTAATTAATTCTTGCTTTAAAAATTTAGTATCCAAGGCATATTTAAGTATGAGCTCAGTTAGGTTAACTCTACTTGTAGAATAGACATTTTTTGCGTTTAATATATTACCATTAACATCTAAAATTTTAATAGTATCGTCATTAAACTTATCAATATATGTAAGCTTACGTTTGCCCTTTATTTCCTTATATAAATCATCGTACATGCTTTCATTTATGGTTAATGGAACAAAGTTCTCCCATAGTATTTCTTCTATTTCTGGCACTGTAAACATATCTTCTACAAAGATTTTTCTACCATCATCATCGTACATTATTACCGGGAAAGGATATAATGTTGCTTCTTCCCACATCATCAATATCATTTTATTTTCAGTTAAAGCTAATCGCTTAGCTATAGACAAGGATTTCATCCATTCTTGTGCATAAGCATTTAAACTAGACAGTAAGATTAAAAAAACTATAAGGGCAATTTTTCTCATTCATTTAATTATTTAGACATTCTCTTTTTTAGTGCTTTAACAATATTATATGCTGCAGGACATATTGCTACATTTTTAAGGGTTAAGTTAGAAATTTGTTGAAATTTCTTCCTGTCGGTATGCGGAAACTCTCTACACGCCTTAGGGCGTACCTCATAAATTGAACAATAATTATCTTCACCTAAAAATGTACAAGGTACAGATTGTAACACATAATCGTTATCTTCATCTACCCTCAAAAATTGTTCCACAAACTGTTGAGGTTTAAGTCGAAAATGTTTGGAGATTCTTGCAATATCTTTATCTGTAAATAATGGACCTGTAGTTTTACAACAATTGGCACATTGCAAACAATCTGTACGTTGAAACTCTTCTTCATGCAACTCTTGCATTACATAATCTAACTGTTTTGGAGGTTTCTTTTTTAGCTTTGTAAAAAAGGTTTTATTCTCCTTATGTTTTTCCGCAGCTAGCTTAGGTAGGTTATTTAAAATGTTTTGCATAATGTAAAAATACGAAGTTATCGATACAATTTTGAAAAAATCAAAAACACTGTAGCTACTTACTTTTATCTATATTTGATAATTAGTTTTTAATTAAAAAGATTCCTGTCTACGCAGGAATGACAAAATGAGATCCTCACTTTTGTGAGGAATAAATATGAAAGACCTTTTTGGAAAAGCCTTATTAGATTACCATTCTGGGAATTATACAGAAGACCTTATCACCTCAACTAATATTTCTGATGAAGACGTCTTGCCATTACCCTATTTATTTCGAGGTTATTCTGAAATGCCTAAACTAGAACAAAAGGCATTACAGCTTGCTAAAGGTTCTGTTCTTGATGTTGGCTGTGGAACTGGAAGTCACAGTTTGCATCTTCAAAATAAAGGGTTTGAAGTTAAAGCTATTGATGTTTCTGAAGGATCAATAGAAGTCTGTAAACAACGTGGTGTTACTAATGTAGAATTAAAAGCGTTACTAGACGAAATTGAAACCATTGACACTATTTTAGTGTTAATGAACGGTACTGGTATTTTTCAAACTTTGGAAAATACACCTAATTATCTGAAACATTTAAAATCATTACTTAAACCCAATGGGCAAATTTTAATTGATTCTAGTGATATAAAATATATGTACGAAGATGACGATGGTCCCGATAACTATCGGGGTTGGCAAGATATGAATGCTGATTACTATGGCGAATTAGATTACTACCTCAACTATAAAGGCCAAAAAGAAGTACCAATGAAATGGCTCTACCTCGACTTTAATACGTTAAAAACAGCTTGTAATAGTGTTGGTTTACAATGTGAATTGATACTAGAAGGCGAACATTATGATTATTTGGCGAGGATATATAACTAAATCTGTCTTCCTGAACTTGCCTGTACTGAACTCGCTTCAGTAATTCAGGATCTCATTAATAATAGATTTCGTATCACACTTCGACTGCGCTCAGTGGGACAATACGGAATGACAAAACAATTAAATTTATTCTTTCTTTTGGTATAATAACTTCGCTTCCTTTTTTCCTTTTTCAAAAATATCTTCTCCAAATTTTTTAAGGAGCAATGCTCTCATTTTATTAGAATAACACAGCATGGCTTCATCAACAAGACAACCTCCATTACCCATAATAATGTTGTACTTCTCTTTCATATGTTTCCAATAAAATTTATCGAAATCCCAATCTTCAGAAATCACTAATCCGTAAGAAATTAACTTGTAATTTTCATTAGCAAAATCTTTATAAGCTTGTGATGTACCTTCATCACAGGTATAATGAAGCTTTATTTCTTTTACTATAGTCGCCTCTTTTTGTGCAAAGATAGTTGTAGATATAAATAGCGTTATGATATAAATAATATGTTTCATATCATATAATAATCAAAGACTATTCCGTTTTATATCAAAAATCAAACTGATAGGTTGCTCCTGCTAAAAATTGGATGCCTTGTACAGGAAAATTTAACCAACGGTCATAATCTTGATTTGCAATATTATTTGCTTTTACAAATGCAGATAATTGATCTGTAACTTTATAACCTACATGTGCATTTGCATCAAAATAACTATCTAAAGTTACTGTTATTGGTGTAGTATCTATCAATGTGCCAACCAAACTCAATTGATCTTTTCGTTCACCAACAAAGAAAACACTACCTCCCATAAACCACTTTTCAGAGATTTGATAGTCTAAAAATATAGATCCTGTAACATCAGGAAGATTCCAAGCTTCGGCTTCATTATCGGTAGAGTAATTAAAATACTCACCTTTTATGGCTAACTTAAAGTTTCTATTAACATCAATATTTAATTCACCAGCTACAGAAAAGGTATCTACATCATCGTAAACCACATTGAATGAATTTCCAAATTGATAAGCTTCACTAGCAAAAGTTTGTGCTTCGTTAGTTCTAAACAATGCCTTTGTATCTTCTGCGTAATAATTTCCTTTTATATTATAACTCACACTATTAGATAGTTTGCCCTTTAGACCTATAAACGCCTTATAGCGTTGATCTGTTGGTGTAATTAATAATGTTGGTGACACAAATGGGTTGCTACTTGCAAAATCGAAATACGAATTCTGAATTAAATCTCCTTTAACTCCTGCATAAGAAATTAAAATATCATCTACCAAACGGTATGAAGCTTCTATATTAGGATAGATAAAAAATCTGTTATCATTAAGCTCTGTATCATTTAAATACACAAATTTCGCCCCTAAATCTATGGTTAAATCATCTTGTTTTATCTGATAAGATGGTGATAACCCAACGGATACATTTCCGTAATTGATAGATTCTGTTGATACAAAATTTCGATCAAATTCCCCGCTAATATAATCGACTTTAATCTCAGTATCTATTTCTTCTCCTTGAACAGGAATACCAAATCCTACTTTTGCTACAAATCTATTTTCGCCAGAATCTCTATCGTCTCCAAAGCGTCTAAAACGCACACTTCCATCTTTAATAATAGCATCATCAAACTTTAATTTACCACCGATATAAAAGCTATTATATTTTATTTCTGGGTCAATGGTATTGGCTTCTGCTTGTCCAAAAAACTGCTGTGGTAAACCATACCAATTGTAATTTTGAAGTTCTGCTCCTAAATCTATTTTCCAAGAAAAGTCAGAAAGCTTTTTAGAATAGTTAGCATTAAAATTGGTTTTAGAAAAATCATTATCTAACAACACGTCATCAACGCCACCATCAGAAGAATGGTGACTAAAATAGCCTCCTACATTTTCTCCATTACTTAATTCATGATTTAAATATACTTCTCCTAAAATTGTAGTATATGTGCCCACACCAAGTGATGCATAGTTATCATATAATTTTACTGGAGCTGCTTTATCTACCTTAGCCGCCTTGCCTTTTGCAGGTGTAAATGTTGATGCTACAGGAATTGAAAAAATATTATATTTCACCTCTTTTTTCTTAATGGTATTGGCATCATCTAAAGACGGAATATCTTTAATTTTAAAAGCATCAGAAATTGTAGGTGTATATGGCTTAATAACATTTACGGTTTGACTATCTATAGTGTCTTTAGTTCTATTTTGAGCATAATTAAATGTAAAACTCAATGCTAAGATTAAGATTAGACTCTGTTTGATTTTCATGCGATTTGATTTTTTAAGATAACTAATTGTTTTAGAATTACGATTTGAATGATTCTTGTTTCTAAAAGATTTTTTTAGTTATCATCTATTTCGATTGATGAATTTGTTTTTGCTTCTTCTGATTTAATTTTTGTCAACTCTGCCTTAGCTTCATTAACGACGTCTTTAAACTCTGGAAAATTAGAAATTACACTTTCTAAGATATAAGTCGCTTGAAATGCATCTTTTAATGCATAGAAGTTCTTGGCCATAATCACTAATCCTTTAGCTGAATACAACTTATAGCTACTGTAGTCTTTAGCTAATTTTTGAATTACTGTATTTGATGCGTCGTGCTGACCGTCTTTATTTTTAAAATATGCATTGTAATATAGTGCTTCTGCTGCTACACTACCCGATGCCAATTTTTCTACTTCAGCATAAGCAGATTTTGCTTTAGATTCGTTTCCTGTTTCTATAGCAGAACGTGCTATAATAAGTTTGGCATCACTTTTAATCTTAGCATCTAAATTAGAACTAGATAATACCTCATCTGCATAGCGTTCTGCATTTGTATAATCTTCGGTTTGGTAATACGCATTCATTAAATTAGATTGTGCATAAATGATATTCTGCGGATAATCGGCTTCTTGCTCTAAACGTTGCAATACAGGTATAGCGCTAGACCAATTAGAGTCGTTTAAATAGATTTCACTTAATTTAACTATAGCTTGCTCTGTGTATTCATTTTTAGAAGCATTAACCACAGACTCATAATGCGGTTGTGCATTTTCAAACAAGTCTTTTTTGTAGTAGAGTTGCGCTAAATAAAAGTGTGATTTTAAAGCATGTATTCCGTTTGAAAAACCATTTAAATATTTATTAAACTGACGAATGGCCTGATCAGTATTTCCATCTAAATATTGTTTTTCGGCAGCTAGATATGTTGTGTTATCTAATTCTGCATCTGTAATTTCCACATAATCTAAACTTCGTACCCATGAAGCATATTCGTCTACTCTACCTAAATCAATGTAAATTAAACGTGCTGTAGATACCGCTTGGATAGATTCTTCCGAACCAGCGTAATCTTTAGCAACTCTTTTAAATTTTGATAAAGCCCGTTCGTTATCATTAGCATTATAATGTACCAAGCCTTGACGTAAAAGTGATTTAGAAATAAATGCACTACGTTGATAATCTTTATTCAAACGATCGTACATGCGCATGGCTTTATCAGTATCACCAGCTTTTACATAAGAGTTTGCCAACTCATACATAGCATCATCTCTTAAACCTGATTTTGGATAGCCGTCAATAAATGTATTTAATTCTGAAATTTTAGTTGGTCCTTTTCCAATATAACCATAACTCATGGCTTTCTGGAATGCCGCATAATCTGTCTCTATTTTATTTAACCGAATTGCTTTTTCGTAGGCCGAAATTGCATCTTGGTATTTACTCGAGACAAAATGACCATCAGCCAGTCTTAAATAAGCATCGTTTTCTCTTAATTTATCTCCAGAATTAGAGCTAATAAATTTTTGAAAATATGCAGAGGCTTGTCCATAATCTTTAAGCTTAAAATAGGTGTATGCTAAATTATAATCTAAATTTTTAGATTCGGTAACTTGAGACGCTTCACCTTCTAACTGAAATTCTTTAAATCCAATTAGTGCTTCATTATAATTGGTGAGATTATAATCGGTTTCTGCTTTCCAGAATGTTGCTCTTGCTAAATAAACAGGATCGCGAGGTTCTTTAAGTGAGCTTTCAAATAAATCTAAAGCCTCGTTATATTTTGTTTCGTTATACAACTCAACTCCTCTATAAAAAGCTACTTTTTGATATGCTAATTTATTCTCAAAACTTCCTTTACTCTTTAATAAACTTAATGCTTCTTTATAATTTTTAGAGGTGATATAAGAATCTATTAATAACGTTTCTATTTCTTCTTTATAAGCTGTAGTTGGATAAGCCTCTAAATACCCTGATAATACTTGCGGTACGGATTGATATGGATTACCAATTTCGTAACTAATCTTAGCATAATTTAGCCAGGCATCTTCTTTAATTTTTTCATCAAAATCCATTTGAGATGCATTTCTAAATGCATTTAGTGCTTCTTGCTTTTTCTCTAAATTAATATAACTTTCACCTAAATGGTAATAGGCATTTTGAGCTACACCATTATTACCATCAATAATTTTGTTAAACTCCGAAATGGCATTTTCAAAATCATCTTGTTTATAATAAGCATATCCTAATTGATAATAATCAGTATTATTCCAACGTCCGCGTTTGCCTTTATAGGCTTTTAAATATGGAATGGCTTCTGCATAGTTGCCGAGGTTAAAATAACTCTCACCAATAATCTTTGATAATTCAGACACTTCTTCAGCATTACTCTTATTTATTTGCGCTTCGGCTAATTCAATAGCTTTTTCAAAACGACCCAATTTAAAATTTAAATCTGCTTGATAATAATTGAGTTTCTCTTTGTATTTTTCATTATCAGCAACCTGATCAAAATAACTGTTAGCTGTATCGTAATCATCGCCTTCATAAGCCATGTAACCGATATAATATTTAGCTTGCGAACCATAGTCTTTAGAGTTAGCAACACGGTTTAAATATTTTGTTGCCCCTCTTTTATCTTTAGTAGCATAAAGGCTATAACCGTAATTAAAATTGAATTTTTCACGTTCTGTACGTGCTATACTTCTATCATCAACTTTATCATACCATTTACGTGCATAAGCGTATTTTGAGTTTTCGAAATAATAATCTGCCACATCTAAAAATGCTGTGTTCCGTTTTGTACTTGTTGGATATTCTTCTACAAATTCTTCAATAAGATCATCTGCATTTTTTTGATTTAATCTTACAGCACAATTGGCAATATAATAGCTGCAATCTGATTTTAAAACTTCGTCTTCCGTGCTGTATTTAATATCGTCAAACAAGGACTGAGCAGCCTTGTATTGTTGATTATTATATAGCGTTAACGCTTTTTGATAATCTTGAAAACTACTCGTATATATGGCTGATTTTTGGGCAAAAAGGAATGTGGTTGTAAATAGAAAAACTAGAATTAGTTGTTTTTTAAATAACGGCATTAGCTTCGTTTTTTGATTTAATTATTTGATGACTTAATATTGATTCAAATATAAATCAATACAAAACCTATAACGACAGAATTCAATGATAATTATAAACCGACTTATTAAATTTTAACATTTGTGTTTTTTAATTAAATGATGGCATTGAATAAGATGTTTTTAAAAATGCCGTTAATCTAATCTGATAAGGTATTTGATATTGAATTATTAAATAATACTTTTACAGGAACTGAATTTTGAATATACATTACATGTCTGAAACTGTTTTACAACTTAAAGATGCAACCATTTACCAAGGTGAAAGTATGGTACTTGCCAATGTAAATTTTGAAATGCAGAAAGGTGATTTTGTATACCTTATTGGTAAAACTGGTAGTGGAAAAAGTAGTTTTATGAAAACGCTTTATGGTGACTTAGAACTTACTAAAGGTAAAGGCTCTATCGTTAACTTTAACCTTAATGGATTAAAAGAAAAGGACATTCCTTTTTTAAGACGAAAACTGGGTATTGTTTTTCAAGATTTTAAATTGTTACCCGATAGAACTATAAAACAAAATCTAGCCTTTGTTTTAAAAGCTACAGGTTGGACAGATAAAGGTAAGATTGCTTTACGTATTGACGAAGTTCTTGATAAAGTGGCCATGAAAACTAAAGGATTTAAATTTCCGCACGAGCTTTCTGGTGGAGAACAACAACGTGTAGCTATAGCTAGAGCTTTATTAAATGACCCAGAACTTATTTTAGCTGATGAACCTACCGGAAACCTTGATCCCCAAACGAGTATTGAAGTGATGGAATTATTATTAGACATTAATAAGAATGGGAATACCATTTTAATGGCTACGCATGATTATGCCTTACTACTAAAATACCCTAGTAAAACTTTAAAATGCGATGAAAACAAAGTTTTTGAGGTTGTACAAAGAAAATCATAAACTTCTCTAAAAAAATTAATCTTTTATTTATTCTAAAGAAAGCAATAAATCTAGAATATAAATGTTTAATTACATAGCTATACCAACTAATCTATTTTAGCTACTATATTTGCCTTAATGTTATCTGTTTTAATACCAACATACAATTACAACATTGTAACACTTGTCAATAATTTACATCAACAATTATCTGCTTTAGCATTTAATTTTGAGATTATTGTTTTAGATGATGCTTCTACTACTTATACAGGAGAGAATTCAGTTATTAATAATTTAAGTCATTCTACATACACAATTTTAAAAAAGAATATTGGCAGAAGTGCTATTAGAAATCATTTGGCGAAAATTGCTAAATACGATACGCTTTTATTTTTAGACGCAGATACTAAACTTATTAGCCAAGTATTTATTAAAAATTATATTGATGCTCTAAATAAGGATACACAGATTATTTATGGCGGTATTTTATATAAAGAAAATCCTAATCACAATCAAACCTTACGTTGGGCATATGGGAGAAAACGTGAAGCTTTGCCTCTAAAAAAACGCTTAAAACAACCACATTTACGATTTCTGACACTTAATTTTTTAATTAAAAAATCTGTTTTTGAGCATATTTCTTTTAATGAAAGTATTCCAAATCAAAGGCATGAAGACACTCTTTTTGCTATGGATGCAAAAACGCATCATATAAAAGTTGATCATATAGACAACCCTGTTTTGCATATTGGCTTAGAGTCAAACTCCGTTTTTTTTAAAAAATCTTTAGAGTCTATAGATGCTCTAAAACTATTTATAAATGAGGGTTTATTAGAAGCAAAACACACAAAATTATCTTATAATGTTGAGCTCATTAAAAAGTATAAACTTTCGGGGATAATTTCTTTTATATATACTGTTCTAAATAAAAGAATGCAAAAAAACCTGCATTCTGAAAACCCTAATCTTATTTTTTTTGATTTCTATAGAGTTGGATATTATTTACAAAACAATTAATTAAATGTCAGCATATATCTCTGTAATCATTCCATTATATAATAAAGCTGAATTTATAGCTGGCACTATAGAATCTGTAATTAATCAATCATTTAAAAATTATGAAGTCATTATTATAAATGATGGTTCTACTGACAATAGCTTAGAAATTGCTAAAGCATACTCATCAGATAAGATATCGATTTACAGTACTGAGAACAAAGGTGTTTCACACGCTCGAAATTATGGGGTTTCTAAAGCAAAAGCAGATTTAATTGCTTTTTTAGATGCTGATGATTTATGGCTAACAAATCATTTAGAAGACTTATATAAGTTATATAAATCTTACCCAGATTGTGGATTATATGCTAATAATTATGATAAAGTTTTTTTTAATAGTGCTGTTGTAAAAACTGTATTTAATGGTATACCTAATAATTTTCATGGAATTATTGACGATTATTTTAAAGCTTCTACAATAGATTGCATTGCTTGGACATCAGCTGTTGCGATACCTAAATCTGTTTTTAAAAATCTAAAAGGGTTTAATACAACTTTAAATTCTGCTGAAGACACCGATCTATGGATTAGAATAGCATTAAAATATAACGTAGCTTTCTCTTCAAAAGTAACTGCTATAAAAAATATCCATAATTTAAACAACCATCTATCTTTAAATATGAAAGCTACTGATGGCTTAACATTGGTTAATCAATTTACTTCTATTGAGAAAGAGAACGCTTCACTAAAAAAGTATTTGGATTTAAATCGTTTTTCTTTTGCAATTGAACGAAAAATGGGGAATGATATGAATTCTTTTAAGAATTTAAAGTCTAATATTGATACTAAAAACCTTAATTACAAACAACTTATTATTCTAAGACTTCCTAGATTAGTCTTAAAACAATTAATGCGTTTAAAATATATTCTTATAAAGAAAAGATTATACATTTCCCCTTTTAAATAATTTAAACTCTTTATAATCTCTTATATAATCTGCCTCACTAAATTCTGTAGACGCTAACACTAAACAAACTGCACCTGAAGAAAAATTTTCGATTTCTCTCCAAATCCCTGTTGATATATATAAACCTTTATCTGGTTTATTTAGCATTATAGATTTCTTTTCTTTTCCATCATCAATTACAACATCAAAACTTCCACTAAGTGCTATTATTACAGATTCTTGCTCTAAATGTGCATGTCCACCTCTATAAGCATCACTAGGAACATCATATAGATAATAAACACGTTTAATTGCAAATGGTAAAGCACCGTTTTCTATAACGGCAAGCTGACCACGTTCTTCATGAACTTTGGGAATCTGTATAATTTTAACTGACATATATCTTATCTATTTCACCTGCCTTTTTTAAGTCTTTATATTTTGAAATTCCTTCAAACCCCACTTTGAGTTTTTTTAATATCTGAAAAAAATTGATATGTCCATATCTCCAAATATGAAAAACATATTTAAAAACCCAAATATAGCTTAAACTGCCATAAAATCGATAATGAAGAGCTGACCTTGCATAAACAGCATTATCACTTCCCATTAATCGACCTGAGCTATGGTTAGGGTGGCTAACAATAGTTTGCTTTTGGTGATGCATCTTTAATTTTTTATCTAATGCATTTCTTAAAAAGACATATTCGGTTTCTCCTTTAAAAACTGATCCTACTCCAAAATAATGATTAAAATATATATTATGTTTTGCAAAAACGTCTCTTTTAAAAGTAATTACCCATGTATAAATTGCTTTAAGCGATTCTATATTGTGTGTTTTTACAGAAGCATAATTTGCATACAATTTTTCATCATCATCAATAGCTTCAAAAGAAATCATATCTGCCGAAGCATTTTTTATATATGCATTTTTTATGTATTCTATAAAATCTGGCATATAAATTATATCGTCATCTGCCATTAAACAAATATCACCAGTTGCTTTAGAAATTGCTAGATTTCTACTTGCAGGTGAGCCACGTTCAAATGAATTAATAACTTTAATGTTTTTGTATTCTGAAACTAATAATTTATCAGAATCTGTTTGGTTTACTATTAATATATTGTAATTTGAAAAGTGTTTGTTGTTTTTAAATATGGCTTCTAAGAATGTCAAGTCTGTTTTATACATCGTAGACATTAAAATTTCAATTTTATAAGCCATATTAAATAAGTATAGAAAGTAATTTATACGATTGCAATTTGATACTTTTGCGTAAAGATAAAAATAAATCTGTATGACCAATCAGCCCTTGGTTTCTGTAATATGCTTATGTTATAATCATGCTAATTACGTTATTGAAGCGCTTAATTCTGTAATTAACCAATCTTACAAAAATGTAGAATTGATTGTTGTTGACGATTGTAGTTCGGATAACTCTCTACAATTGATTAAAGATTGGAATCTGTCTCATAATATTCTGTTTATAAAAAACGAAACCAATTTAGGTCCTACTAAAGCGTTTAATATAGCACTAAAGCAAACAAAAGGCGAGTATATCGTTGATTTAGCCGCAGATGATTTATTAACTCATAAATCTATTGAAGAGCGTGTAAAAACTTTTGAATCTTCAACACATCAGAATTTAGGTATTGTTTTTAGTAATGTAGAATCCATTGACAATAATGGAAACCATATTGAATATCGCTATCCAATAGATAAAAATGGCAAAGCTATTAATCAACCAAAAACGGGAGATGTATATGCTGAGCTCTTAAGCACATATTACATAAGTGCTTCTTCTATGCTTATAAAAAAGGAAGTGTTAGATGATTTAAATGGCTATGACGAATCCCTTAGTTATGAGGATTTAGATTTTTGGATAAGATCTTCAAGGAACTTTACCTATGATTTTACTGATGCTATTTTGATAAAAAAAAGAATTTTGAAAAATTCTTTAGGGAAACAATTTTACCTAAAACAAGGCAAACATCTTGCAAAATCTACCTACATGGTTTGCAAAAAAGCACTTAAATTAAATAGAAATAAAGTTGAACACCGCGCATTAATAAATAGACTTAATTACGAAATAAGATTAAACATTAAAGTGGGCAATTATGCTATTACATTAAAATTTATGCGTTTGTATTTTACAACTCTAATTAAGACTTGGAGTTAATTTACTTCTTCTTATAATAGATTGAAACCATTATTATTACCGCAATAAAATAGAAAATATATCTTATAAAATGAGCTATAACGATGCCTTCTGTTTCATAATATTTTATAAATATTACCGATAAACCATAAAATAATATAAGTGAAAACAACTCTGTAATCACAAAACTTTTTACAAGACGTTTCGCTAGAAATTGATGTGCTAATATTATAGAAGCTAATCTTACAAAATCACCTAATAATTGCCATTTAAATAAAGGTGCCATCCCAGTGAAATTAGGATATATAATAGTTACAACAAGGTTTTTAAATGTATATATCAAAAGCATACCAACAGCAAAAATTGGAAGTACGGTTTTGTAAATATGAAGCACTTCATTTTTAAACGCCTGCTTAGTATGTATCTCAGAGAATTTCGGCAACACATACAGCGTTAAAACTCCCGAAATAAAAACCATATAGTTCTTTGAAATAAATGTCATAGCCGTCCAATTTCCGGCTTCAGATTCATTAATTTTATCTGTGATTAATGTTCTTATATCTAACTCAATATAATTCAATAAAAATGTAGATATAAAAGACATTAAAGTAAACGCTAGTAACTGATTTTTAAAACTAAAAGATGGTTTTATCTGCTTAAAATTGACATAGGATTTAAGTGTTTTTCCGAAAATTAAAAGCAGAACACCTAGTTGAATTATTGGGGAGATTGCTATGGCAAAAATTACGCCTTCTAAATTATAGTAATGCAATCCTAATAATAGTACAGCTGTTGATAATAAATACCCTATTATATCTATTTTAGCATACTTTTTATAATCTGAAAGGCCATTTACAACACCATTAAAAACACGATTAACAGCTATAAAAGGAATAATTACTGCTAGTATTTTAAAAATAAAAGTGTAACCTGATCCTTTAAACAAATAGTTAGAAAAAAAGTCAGCCCCGAAATATAGAATTATACCAGATATCAATGACCCTATAATAACAAACAGAAAAACTGTTGAAAACAGTTTGGTTAAAGTTTTCTCTTCCGATTTAAACTCTGATAAATATTTTACAACACCATTAAAAACACCTAATGTTGATATACTAACCAACATGGTCATTACATTTCTAATCTGACCAATTTTAGCAATCCCTACGTCTCCAACTGCTAAAGCAAGTATACGTTGAATAGCTAAAGAAATTAGTAAACGTACTCCAATAACAACAGAGTTAAGAGATGTTATTTTTAATACTGTATTGTCTGCTATAAATTTTGGAAGTTTCAATACGTGTTATTTATAGATTTTCGTCCTCGGATATTACTCCAAAAAGTGAGCTGCTAAAAAGTAGAAGCACAATACCAAAATACATTAAGTATGTAAAGAAGTGTCCCATAACTGCACCTTTTAAACCAAATACATCTACTAAATAAATACTAGAAAAATAAAGTGTAGTAAATAAAAATACTTCAAGAATTATGAAATGACTAAACATTTTTTTAGCCAAAAACTGGTATGCGATAACCATACCTAGTACTCTTATAAAATCACCTAGCAATTGCCACAAAAACAAATCTTCTGCTGGTAAAAATTCTTCTGTAAATATCAGTTGAATTACATATCTTCTTAGTAGATACATAAGAACTAATAACCCTCCGAAATAAGGCAATAAGCTTTTATAAAAGTTAACAACCTCAATTCTAAACGCTTTTTTAGTATCTATTGTCTTTAGTTTAGGCACTAAATACAATGCTATCAACGAATTTACAAACATTAAGTAATAATCCGAGATTCTATTCATTGCTTCCCAATAACCTGCTTCTTTTAATCCTATTTCTCCTATGATGTAATTTCTTATTAAAATTAAAACAATAGGCACTGCTACTACTGATGTTATTGCCATAATAGAATATGGACTTAACTTAACGAGTATATCTGATGATACTTTAGTAATCTTAACAAATGAAATAAGATTTTTTCTAAATAAGATTCCTACTAGTGTAATTAAAAAAATTAACGCTGGTGTTATCGCTATAGCAATCATTGCACCTTCAATCTTGTATTGCCAGATTAATAATAATGTTACTAATAGACTTGCTATTTGACCTATAATACTAATAACTAAAAGGATTCTATATTTAGAAAATCCGTTCATTATAGAAAAACAAAACAGATTTAAACCATAAAACGGCATTGCTATTGCTAAAATTTTAATAGCATTGGTATAATTATAATCAGCACTAAAAAGAAAGTTATTAATAAAATCTGCATTATAATATGATAAAAATGCAGCTAGCATTGTACTAATAAAACCTACATAAAATGATGTTGACAGTATTTCGCTTAATCGCTCATTATCATCTTTATATTCACCAATATATTTTACAATGCCTTTATAAAAGCCCAATACAGAAAAAGATTGAACCGCTTTTAAAAAGTTACTCAGATTACCTATAAGTGCTAAACCTTCTGCTCCAATAAAAATAGCTATAGCCTTAGATGTAAATATACCAGCAATTATTTTTATACCTAAAGATGTAGAGTTTAGGTTTGCTACATTAAACAGCACGTTGGAATTAATGTAATTATTAAATTTCTTCAATTAATATGCGTTTAAAATTTTAATAACTTTAGTGACGTCATCATCTATCATTACAGGGCTTATTGGCAAACTTACTACAGTTTTATGGATTTGCTCTGTTATTGGTAATGATAATCCATTATATTTTTTTAATGCTTCTTGTTGGTGCGGAGGTATTGGATAATGAATTAAATTCCCAATATTATGTTTATTTAGATACTCTATAAACATTTCTCTATCATCTACTTGAATTACAAAAGCATAAAATACGTGATCTTTTGAACCATTGTAGTACGGCAATTTAATCTTTGCATTTTCAACTTCTAACAGATAGCGTTTAGCTATTAGACGTCGCTTTTCATTATCAGCATCTAAATACTTTAATTTCACAGATAAAAATGAAGCTTGCATTTCATCTAAACGACTATTATAACCTATAATTTTATGATGATATTTTTTATCACTTCCATAATTTCGAAGTTTTAAAAGTATATTGTATAACTCTTCGTCATTTGTTGTTATAGCTCCACCATCTCCTAATGCACCTAAGTTTTTACTCGGATAAAAACTAAACGCAGCAGCATCACCTAGATTGCCTGCTTTTACATTAGATTCATTTATCGCACCATGAGCTTGTGCTGCATCTTCAATACATAAAATATTATATGTTTTACAAAATGTATTTATAGCATTCATATCTGCAAGTTGACCATATAAATGTACTGTAATAATTGCTTTTACATCTTTAGAAAAATGTGTTTTAATTTCTTCTATAGATATGTTAAATGTATTGCTATTAGCATCAATAAAAACGGGCTCTAAACCTGCATAAATAACCGATAATATAGTTGCAATAAATGTTGTTGACGGCACGATAACCTTATCACCTTCTTGCAAACGTCCTGTTGCTATATATCCTTTTAGAATTAGAGTTAATGCATCTAAACCATTACCTGTTCCAATACAATATTTTGTCCCGCAATATTTGGCATAGTCATCTTCAAATTGTTTTAATTTATTTCCTAATATAAAACGTGATGTATTTAGTATTACATCGAATTCTGATTGAAATTCATCATGAAATCTAGCGTTTATTTTATGTATATCTAAAAATGGAATCATTATAACATTATCTTATAAAAATCTTGATAATATGTTGAACATCCTAATTCTTCTTTTTGTTTTAGCAATCCTGGATTATAACCTAATTCTGTGTTTTCTGTTACTGTTCCCATTGAAAAAAAAGATTTGCCTTCATCTTTGTATTTATATATTAGCTTAAGAAACAAATATTCTATTGCCCTTAATTTTTCACCTAAATCTGTTGTAGCTCCATATTGCGATTTTACAATACTTCCTTTATCAAAGATGGTAATTCCTGCTAGAACTTCATCGTTAAAATAAATATTATATTGTTTTATATTATTTGGAAATTTAGATTTTAAATACATCATCTCTTTTAATGTATGCACTGGTTTAGTATTGTGTTTAAGAGCAAGCCTTGGGCAAAGTACTTTATTCCAAAATAGCGAGAAATCGGTTTCTTCTTCAATTACAAATCCTTTAGTTTCATTTTTCCTGTAATTTTTCAATTTAGATTTATGAATATTTAAAGGTTTACTATAATCGATGGCTAAAACTTTTTCCGATTTATAAACTATTGTATTTTCTTCGTTCTGTTTAAAATCTACATATTTTTGATTAGAACTTATATAAAATTCTGGTAACGCTTTTATATATAGATGAGTAATGTTATTCTGCTTTAAATAAGAATACAAATACCCTAACATGTCTGTATAATCTGACGAATCAAAATTTTCTGTAACTATTAATCCTCCATAAGTTAAACCTTGATGAGAATGGATAGAATTCTCTACGCAATTTGCTGGTAAAATCGCCTGTAATCTTTCATTTTCATATATAAGAAGTGAATTATCATGAAACCGATCTGAGTGATACTCCATGAAATCTCTATAGAACAAAAAGGTTGCGCTTTGAGATTGATTAATTACATTATTCCATTTAGCTTTATGTAAGTTTTGGTATGGTTGTATACTGAACACTAGTGTTTATCGGTTTTGACAAATAAAATTACAAGCTTTTATCTAACTTAACATTTGTAGTCTCTATCATGTACAAAGGTCTATTTATTGTATTTCTATTTATTCTACTTATATATTCTCCAATAACACCTATAGATAGAAGTTGTATTCCTCCAAGAAAAGCCGCACTTATAATTAATGATGTCCAACCTGTAATAGTCCGTTCTAAAATGAAATGTGAAATAACAGCCATTATAATAAGTAAAAAAGCAAAGAAAGAAATTAAAAAACCCAAACGACTAACCCACAATAATGGCTTGTCTGAAAACCCTGTAATACCATCTATAGCCAAACGGAACATTTTACTATATGTATATGCAGATTTTCCTTTTTTTCGAGATGCTCTATCAAATAAGACATAGCTCTGTTTAAATCCTAACCATGCTATTTGTCCTCTCAGAAACTTATTTTGCTCAGGCATATGTTGCAATGCTTTAACTACCTTTTTTGATATTAATCTAAAATCTCCAGTGTCTAAAGGAATTTCAAAAGGCACCATTCTTTTAAGAATTCTGTAGTACAATTTTGCTGTTATTCTTTTGAATAATGTTTCTCCTTTACGCTTTCGTCTTTTAGCATATACAACATCGAACCCTTTTTGGTGTTCTGCGTATAATTCTGAAATTAATTCTGGTGGGTCTTGTAAGTCTGCATCTATTATAACCACTGTTTCTGCATTGCAATAATTTAAGCCCGCTGAAACTGCTATTTGATGTCCAAAATTACGAGTTAAATTAACATAAAATACATTGCTATCTTGTTGTGATAAATCAATCAATTTTAATAAAGAATCGTCCTTACTCCCATCATTAACAAAGATTAATTCGTAATGCTTTACTATTTTAGACAATGTATTTTTTAATCTATTGTATAGTTCTTCAATATTTGTTGATTCGTTATAAATAGGTATAATAACTGATATGTCTTTTGTTTTAATCTCCATTAAATCTCTATTGCTTGACTAATATAACTAAACTATTTATGTTTCTTATGGGTTTCATAAATATTAAAATAAGGATTACTCCATACAATTTGGTAGTTATTACGCAGAAGAAAATCATTCATAGCTCCTGTAATTTGATTATTATGAAGATAATTATCTTCAGTTGTTGAAGACATATAATCTATTTTTGGTTCTGAAAATTCAACAATAGTTTCAAATTTTTGAACCACCACAACAGGTAATGTTTTAATCTCTTTCTCGGCTTTATATAATTTTTTATCAAATGTATTAATATCGTAAATCCAAGGCCACGAATTATACATATATGGTTTTGTCTCTGTTAAAAAATGAATCATCGGAATTTTATCATAAGCAAACAAATAATCATCCGGATCTACATAATCTTTTAAATTAACTAATAACTCGTTTATAATATCTGCACGTCTTTGGGTTGTGTATATGCCTTTTGTAAATTCACTATTTATAGCATATGTTTTATCTAATCGACTCCCATAATCAAAATAAGATTGTTGTGATGTATTATAAAATTTAAGTGCTATAAACGCTAAACTAAAAATAAATGCAAAGTATTTTGCGTTTCTTTTATTAATTGAGCTATTATTTATAGCACTTAACTTAAATCTTAAAAGTGGTTTAAGAATTATTGTGTTAAACCTAGAAATGAAATAAAAAAACAATGGTATTGACAACCATAAACACATATAACCAATAGATCTTATGCCACCTCCGCTTCCAAAAGGCAATAAAAATTGCAACACTAATGCCATTAAGGCTATTGATTTTATTTCTATCTGTTTTTTCTCAAATATTAAAACTCCAAAAACTCCGATATAACCTAAAGCATATAGACTATATATGCCACCTTTGTTAAGCCATAAAATAACGATACTAAATGTAATTATATGCGCTATCCATTTTATAATTTGATATTGTTTTATTCTTTTTTGAGTAAAAAAATAGCCCAGAATTAACACACAAAATGCTAACCCATATTTTATAATGCGTATATAATTGGTATAATACACTTTTAATAAATCTGTAACGTTATGGCTGCTGTTTTCTGTGTTTCCTATATCATATAAACTAACAACAGCATCTTTCATAATTTCTAATTGTCCTAGAGCTACCAATAATAAATAAACACTTAGAAATGCAGAAATAATTCCCACACAAAACGACAGCATATATTGTATAGAATTTCTAAATGATTTTTTATTAAAATAAAAGACTATAGGAATAACCATTAAAAAGGCAAATTGTGAAATGTTTGGAAGTCTAGAAAACACATTTAAACCAATAAAAAAACCTGAAAAAAGAAGAAATTTAGAATTAGATTTTATTAATCCTCTTTGAAGAAAATAAATACTTAATACACTTAAAAATGCCGTAATATGATTATTGTAAAAGACAAGAAACCCAAAATCGTTTATAAATAAAGCTATAGCCAAAGCAACTACTAATACATATGAAGATTTTATATAAGGTTTTAAAATATTAAATGATACTATAAAAGTGCCTGTATTAAATACTAAAGCTAAAATCTTAAACCAAAACACACCACCACCTGGGTACAATTGATACCACAATCCACCAACTATACCAGAGAGCCAATACACAAAATTATATTCCACAGATATAGGGTTACTAAAAATCTGTTGATAAAACGTTAATGCAAATCCATCATCACAAACATCAAAACCTTGAAAACCTAGTATCAATTGAATAAAGACTACTATAACAACAGCTAAATAAAAATCTTTTTGATTTGATTTATAATGGTTTATCATTCTTTGATTTTAATAAAGATTTTAAAGATATAAAATATAGGTTTCAATAATTTAATTAATGTAATTTTATAATCTCAAACTTCTATTAGTGTAAGACTATGCCATCTTTAGACCTTAGGCTGTTTTTAAAAATACCTTTTGTATATAGTAGCTATCAATATCTTGTTGGTGGCATTAAGGCAAGACACTTATTTATAAAAAATCATACTAATATTAAAAAAGGAGAAAAAGTCTTAGACATTGGTTGTGGACCTGGCGATATACTAGAGTTTTTACCTGAAGTTGATTATACTGGTTTTGATGTCGATAAAAATTATATAAATACTGCAAAATCTAAATACACTAATCACAAGTTTCAATGTGCTGATGTTAAAACATTTAATCTTGAGCATCCTGAAACTTTTGATATTGTTATTGCTACTGGTGTATTACATCATTTAAACGATAGTGAGTGTCTAACGCTTTTTAACTTAGCTAAAAAAGCTTTAAAACCTAATGGAAGATTTGTCTCTCTTGATGGTTGTTATATTCCTAATCAAAACAAAATATCTAAGTTTTTAATTGATAAAGATCGTGGTGAATTTATAAGAACACCTAATGAGTATCAAACATTGGCTCAATCTTCATTTAACACTATTACCTCAACCGTGGAGGAACATTATTTTAGAATTCCGTATACTTTAGCTATACTACATTGCTCTAATCAGTAACACCTTCTTTTGTTCTACTTTTTTTAGTTAAGTAATATAAATTAACTATAAAAATAGCAGTGTTTGCAATAATAATAGGTAAGCCAATACGTAATGTAGGCATTAAAAAACCATAGGTTATAAATAAAATACAACCCGTCATATTCATCAAACGCAGGCTTTTCATATTTTTCATAGTAAATGATAAAAGCACCATTAATGAAGCTAGATAACCGATATATTCTGTTGCTGTAATTCCAAATAGTTCCATAGTTCTATTTTTATTTTATAAAAAAAGAGAAAATCTAAATTAAGATTTTCTCTTTTCAATATAGCTGTTATCTCTAAAATTTAGATATTCTTATTTCGTTTACGATCAACTTCTTTTAAAAAGACCTTACGCAATCTCAAGTGATTTGGTGTAACTTCAACATATTCATCTTTTTGAATATATTCTAAAGCTTCTTCTAAAGAAAACTTAATCGCTGGTACAATTTTAGCCTTGTCATCTGCACCTGAAGAACGTACATTACTTAACTTTTTAGTTTTAGTAACATTTACAGTCATATCATCACCACGAGAATTCTCTCCAATAACTTGGCCTTCATAAATATCTTCACCTGGATCTACAAAAAACTTACCACGATCTTGTAATTTATCAATAGAATAAGGAATTGCACTTCCGTTTTCCATAGACACTAAAGATCCATTCTGACGCTCAGGAATTCCTCCTTTTAAGGGTTGATATTCTTTAAATCTATGTGCCATAATAGCCTCACCTGCAGTTGCTGTAAGCAATTGATTACGTAAACCTATAATACCACGAGATGGTACAATAAACTCACAAACCATACGATCGCCTTTAGCCTCCATACTTGTCATCTCACCTTTACGCATCGTTACCATTTCTATAGCTTTTCCTGAAACATGTTCTGGTAAATCTATAGTCATTTCTTCAAAAGGTTCGCATTTAACACCATCAACTTCTTTAATGATAACTTGTGGTTGACCGATTTGTAGTTCGTAACCTTCACGACGCATAGTTTCTATTAAAACTGATAAGTGTAATACACCACGTCCAAAGACCATAAACTTATCCGCACTATCGGTTTCTTCTACTCTTAATGCTAAGTTTTTTTCTAATTCTTTAGTTAAACGTTCTTTTATATGACGAGATGTTACAAACTTTCCATCTTTACCAAAAAATGGAGAATCATTAATTGTAAATAACATACTCATCGTTGGCTCATCAATAGCAATAGTTTTTAAGCCTTCTGGTTGTTCTAAATCGGCAACTGTATCACCAATTTCAAAACCTTCTAAACCTACAATAGCACAAATATCTCCTGTTTGTACTGCATCTACTTTTTTACGACCTAAACCTTCAAATGTATGTAATTCTTTAATTCTACTTTTCACAATAGATCCATCTCTTTTTACTAAAGAAATTTGTTGACCAGCTTTTAATTCACCTCTAGTTAATCGACCTATGGCAATACGTCCTGTAAAGGAAGAAAAGTCTAAAGATGTAATTAACATTTGCGTAGTTCCTTCTTCAATTTTTGGTTCTGGAATATGCTCAATAACCATATCTAATAATGGCTCAATATTGTCTGTTGGATTTTCCCAATCTTCACTCATCCAATTGTGCTTAGCTGATCCGTATACTGTAGGAAAATCTAATTGCCATTCTTCCGCACCAAGTTCAAACATTAAGTCAAAAACTTTTTCATGAACTTCTTCTGGAGTACAATTTTCTTTATCGACCTTATTAACAACCACACAAGGTTTTAAGCCTAAATCAATTGCTTTTTGCAATACAAAACGTGTTTGAGGCATTGGTCCTTCAAAAGCATCTACCAATAATAAAACACCATCAGCCATATTTAATACACGTTCTACCTCACCTCCAAAATCGGCGTGACCAGGCGTATCAATAATATTAATTTTAGTATCTCTGTAAACTACAGAAACATTTTTAGATGTAATGGTTATACCGCGTTCTCGTTCAAGATCATTATTATCTAGGATTAAATCTCCTGTATTCTCATTTTCACGAAACAATTGGCAATGGTACATTATTTTATCTACCAAAGTTGTTTTACCATGATCTACGTGTGCAATAATTGCAATATTTTTAATCTTAGCCATAACTGATGCTGATTTTAAGCGTGCAAAGGTACTCATTTATTATTGATAAGTTAATTATATGTTATAATTAAAAAACGCTGTAATATTCTTAAGCACTTTTCGTTTAATTATATATCCGTCAGCTGATCCATAAAAAGTTGATTATTAATTTTATTTTAAATTTAACATGAGTCTGATTAGTCGTTATTCTAAATTTATTCCTTATTTATATTTTATAGCTATTACTGCGTATTGGTTTACTGATATTAACCAAAATGAGGGCCTTAGTGCCTATCCTATTCTACTTTTTGGATTGCCTTTTTTATGGCAGATTATAAAACCTAGTCGAAAGTTAAATTTTACTTTAGGAATAATCTTTGTTTGCTTATCTTCATATATTATTCTTGCCTACTTATCTGATATTTTAAATATTATACACTGGTCTGATAGTACTAAAACATTTTTATTTTACGGAGGTCTTTTTGTTATTAGTAATTTTATAATGTCACTCTGGATTATAAGAAATAGTCTTAAAAAGGTATTTTAAAATGTTATCTTTGCGACTTAATATTTAAGTCTTAAAGATTTGGTTACTATTCCTAAACTAAAACACGTAAATTCTAATAATTTCTTCTTACTCTGTGGTCCATGTGCCATTGAAGGTGAAGATATGGCACTTAGAATTGCTGAGCGCGTTATTACAATTACAGACAAATTAAATATTCCATATATTTTTAAGGGAAGTTTTAAAAAAGCTAATCGAAGTAGAATAGATAGCTTTACAGGTATTGGTGACGAAAAAGCGTTAAAGATTCTTAAAAAAGTTTCTGAAACTTTTGGCGTTCCAACTGTAACTGACATCCATGAAGTCTCTGATGCCACTTTTGCCGCTAATTATGTAGATGTATTACAAATTCCTGCATTTTTAGTACGTCAGACCGATTTAGTTGTTGCTGCTGCTAAAACTGGAAAAGTTGTTAACCTTAAAAAAGGACAATTTATGAGTCCTGAAGCCATGAAGCACGCTGTACAAAAAGTAAAAGATGCTGGCAATGATAATGTATGGATTACAGATCGAGGTACTATGTTTGGCTACCAAGATATGATTGTAGATTTTCGTGGCATACCAACAATGCGAGGTTATGCCCCAACAGTTTTAGATGTAACACATTCATTACAACAACCTAACCAAACCGTTGGTGTTACTGGTGGTCGACCAGACATGATAGAAACTATTGCTAGAGCCGGAGTAGTAAATAATGTTGATGGTTTATTTATTGAAACACATTTTGATCCTGCTAATGCAAAAAGTGATGGAGCAAATATGCTACATTTAGATAACCTCGAGAATCTATTAACTAATCTTATTGCGATTAGAAAAACAATAAATTCACTTTAATAAATTACGATTGTAAATAGTTTTAGTTTCAATAACTAATTGATATGCTCAAAATTAAATCTTATCTGATTTTTATATTTATTTGTTTTTCATCTTTGAGTCTATCAGCGCAAATTAATGAAGAGAATAAACGTTATACAGCTTCTAATAAAGGGAAATTCTTTTTCAGTTGGGGAGGAAATGTAGCATCATATTCTAAATCAGATATACGTTTTAAGGGTGAAGGCTATGATTTTACAATAAATAATGCTACTGCAAATGATAAACCAAAAGGTTGGCATATAGATTATATTAACCCATCTCGCATTACAATTCCTCAAACAAATGCAAAAATAGGTTATTTTATATCTGACCATTATAGTGTTTCTGTGGGTTTAGACCATATGAAATATGTGTTAAATAGAAATAGAGTACGTGATATTGATGGATTTATTAATTTGCCTGAAAGTGAAGCTGGTAGCATTTATAATGGAACGTATAATAATGAAGAATTCTTTGTGTCTGAAGAATTCTTAGAATTTGAACATACCGATGGCTTAAATTATATTCGTGTTGAACTAGCAAGATATGATGATATTTCTAGTCTATTTGGTATTACCAATACGGATAAGTTTCAAGTTAATATTACCGAAGGTATAGGTGGTGGCATCTTATACCCTAAAACAAATACAACGCTTTTACAAAAAGAACGTTACGATCAATTTCATTTATCTGGTTATGGAATATCAGGGAATTTAGGATTAAATCTTACATTTTTTAAACATTTCTTTATGCAACTCGATTTACGGGGCGGTTATATTAATATGAATGATATTAGGACAACACAAGATTCTGCAGATAGTGCAGAGCAAAGTTTTTATTTCTTCCAACGTGTTGTCGCTTTTGGTGGTGTTTTTAGGCTTTTCAAAAATTAATTATAAAATATTAAGCAAGCCAATAACCAACAGTGCAATTCCTATTAGAGCTTTAAACGGACTTAATTTATCAGATATTTTCCTTAGAGTTGCTTCTAAAGCAGGCACTTTACCAAAAGCATGAGTTAATAACAAAATACCACCTGCAATACTAACTATGGCTAATAAACTAAAGTTTAAAATAGGTAGAATAATAAGTGCGCCACCTATTACACTTTGAAATGGTGCCAAAACTCCTGCTATTTTATTAAAGAAGTTTTTATCACCGTCCCATTTATCTAAAGTAGCTAAGCCTAATAATAGACCACCAGCTATGTTTGCTATAGGTAAAAGTAATCCTGTCATGATTGAATAGTTTTAAAGTTAGATTATAAATTTAACTAATATCTTCTATAAATTGGTTTGTAATATTGAAATTATTTTATCTCATACATAATCTTGCTATATTCAATTAGTTTTTATACGCTGGATATTGATTATTTAATACTATCATAATAATCAATGTTCTTGATGAGCGATAATGTAACTCATCTTATTTTCACGTACTATTATCTAAAAATATTTTAAGTTTCTCATAAACCTTAGGTAAAAATCTTACAAATTGAATAACTTAGTTTTTACGACACATATCCTATGTTTTTATGTGTAAATAATAAATATTTAAATTTTTGTGGTATAATTTTTGATACGTAACAGATTATATCACTAACCATTTCTATATAACTTCACCTACATATTTTATAGAATATGTTATTATCCTAAATTAATAATAAGGAGAATCATTGACTATCAAAAAATTACATAGCACTCTAATTGTACTTTGCTTTATTTTTTCATTTTTAAATATTAATGCACAAAATGAAAGAAGCACGTGGTACTTTGGTCAATTAGCTGGAATGAAGTTCAACAATTTTGGCATCCCTTCTAGTTTAGATGATAATACTATACCTAGAAATGTTTTTCTAGGATTTGTCGATGGCCCTAATAATCTCATCTGTGCTAATGATGATGAAGGCAATTTACTCTTTTACTCAGATGGTCGGATTTTTAAAAACAGAATGCAAGAGAATATGCTTAATTCTCCTACAGATAAATTTGCCTTCAGAGGGTCTCAAGCTGCCGTAGCTCGTGATCCTGGTAATCCTAATAGGTATTATGTATTTGTAACCACAATGGAAGGACTTAGAAATAGGCTTACTTATAATATTGTTGACATGTCATTAAACAATGGCTTGGGTGGATTGGATCCATCCATTGACCATGAGGTCTTACTTAATAACGCTGGACAGCATATGGTTACAGCTAGGCATGCAAATGGTAGAGATATATGGTTAATTGCTATGCGAGATGGTAGTTATAATGCGTATTTAATAACAGAAAACGGAATTTCTAGAACTCCTGTTCGATCTCAAGAGGGACTTAGTTTTGTTGACGGTAGTCAAACAGATTTCGGAGTCATGGAAATATCTCCAGATAACACACTAATTGCAGTAGGATTTCCACGTCTTAAAAAATTATTTATCCTCCGATTTAATGACCTCACTGGTAAATTAGATTTAGTATATGAAGAACAGGATGAGACTGGAAATTTATTCCCATATTTTGGTATTGAATTTTCACCAAATAGTAAAGTATTATACACAACATATCTTACCGAAGGTATACGACAATATGATATCGCAGATTTAAATAACATTCCCGACCCAATTAATTTAACTCCTTCACCATCCAGTGTATATCCTTATTTAAAAAGAGGTCCTGATGGCAAAATATATAGTGTTCAAAGAGGACTTCCTTTTATAGGAGCAATAAGAGACCCAAATATTATAGGATTTGATTCTGATTATAGCAGTAATGTTCTAGACTTATCTGGTGCTAACTTACTAGATTTACCTACATTTTTACTTCCTAAACGTCCTATAGGTATTTCTTTTGTTAATATTTGTGAAGGTGAGACAACTGAAATTAACTATGGTATATCTTCATCTTTTAGCCAAAATTCATATCAATGGGATTTGGGTGATGGTAATACAATAACAACAGATAGCGAAAACATACTACACACTTATTTAAATCCAGGAACATATACTGTATCTGTTAAAGTCATTGTTAATTTTTTAGATAATGAACTTATTTTTACAGACTCGAAAGAAATTACAATATTTGAAACACCAAACATTATAGAGTTAGACGATGTTTTTTTATGTTCCGAGGATACTACTGTTTTTTTAATCGATTATGATGAAGAAGTACTAAATGGTTTAGATCCAGATATTTTTAGAGTAACATATTATACTACTGAGCAAAATGCATTATTAAAAAATGATCCAATTATCGATTTAGTGCCAGACATAGGCACTGTAACGATATGGGTAAGAGTAGAAAATGCCGTAAGCCCTACTTGTTTTGATATTTCTAGTTTTAATATAACTACGCCAGAGTTTATTACTATAGACATCCCTACTGAACAATTTATATGTGATGTTAAAGATGGCCTAATCCTTAGTGCTCCAGATGGTTTTATTAGTTATGAATGGTCTACAGGAGAGACTACTCAAGATATTACGGTAATGGCTACTGGACGCTATATACTAACTGTTGTACAAGATTTTGGGACTTTTACCTGTGAAGCTCAAACTACAATATTTGTTAGCCTAGGTGATAATCCGCCTATTATTGAAGACATAAAAGTTATAGATTGGAGTCAAAACCATAATTCAATAGAGGTGATACTGGCTGAAAATGGAGACTATGAATATTCAGTAGATGGTATTAATTATCAAACATCACCAATATTTTTGGATCTCCCTATAGACGATTATAGAGTATATGTAAGAGATATAAATTGCTTAAGAGAAGTGGTTAGTGATACTCTCTTTTTATTGTATCACGATCGATTTTTTACTCCAAATGGAGATGGTGTTAATGATTATTGGCGTGTTATTAACTCTAATAGAGAAGAAAATATAGAAATATCTATCTTCGATCGTTATGGCAAACTCCTAACCACGTTCGATTTTAAAGATAGAGGTTGGGATGGGACATTTAATGGGCAACCAATGCCTACGTCTGATTATTGGTTTAGGGTTGTACGTAATAATGGCAATGTACATTATGGACATTTTACTTTAAAGCGATAAAATGCTTAATCCATTCCATCTACATAATCTTGTAAATAACTAAAACGTTTAGTCAGTTTTTTGTTTTCAGTCATTTTAGAGCGTTGTAAAATACCATCTTTATCATTATTGAAGAATGCTGGTATTACATGCTTTAAAAATGTATCTCCAAAACCTTCACTGGCATCTTTTGGTAATTCACATGGTAAATTATCTACAGCCATAACAGTTATAGCATTTTTAGCATCGAATGTTGTTTCAGACTCATTTTTAGGATCGTAACCATAAAATGGTTCTGCTATGGTTGAAGGTCTAATTGTACTTGCCACTGGGCCATCTATATCACAAGAAATATCTGCAACAAGATTAATTTTAAATTCTGGATGTTTGGCATCTTCTCTTGTAAATAAATATGGAGCTCCATCCCCATAAAAATGACCCGCTATAAAATAATCTGTCTCTTTAGCATAAGCCATAAAATTACTTTTATAACCACTAGGGTCTACATAAAACTCTTCAGTACTGCCTACTTTTCCATCTTTACGTTTTGCGTATTCCATAACATCAGCCATAACATATACAGGTTCCATAAATTGAGAGGTTAAATACAGCGCATCGCTAATTTCTTTTACACCTAGGTGATCTAAAATTTCTTTTGCTCCTTTAGCGACTTTGCCTGTACCAGTAAGTAGTATTTTTATGTTTGGTAAGGTAATCTTATCTAACTGCCGTTTTACATCATCTAAATCGGACAGTGTTTCTACTTTTGGAAGTTTAAACAGGTTATCTCTTAATCCTAATGCTCTAAAACCATTATAAGCACCAACCAAACCTGCATAACGCCCAAACCCTATAAGGCGAAATCCATTATTACCGACAATAGTTTCATGATCAAACATTTCTATGTTCTTCTCTAACATTGCTACTAATAGCTTTCTGTTATAAGGTTGCTTTTTAATAGTATGACTAAAAAAGAAATATTTTTTATTAGGTATTAAATGATCAATAGGCACTTCTTTAACTCCTATCATTACATCACAATCACTAATATCATCAGTAACTTTAAATCCTAGTTTTGCATAGGCTTCATCCGGAAACACACGGATATCTGAAGACTCTACAACAAATTCTGCATTAGGAAATTGTTCTCTAGCTTCTGCTAATTTTTGTGGTGAAAATACAACACGTCTATCTGGTGGGCTTTTGCGTTCTTTTATAATGGCGAATTTTAGGCTCATGCTAATTTGTCTAATTAGTTACTTGTTTAAAATGAATGAAAATCGTCATTATAAACTGCCAACTGAAAATTGGAATAATTTTTGTTCAAAAATACTTGGATTTAAGAGGTTGCACAACTTTTTTTGTAACTTCGCTATCCTTTTTAAATTAAAATTGGGGTCGACTGGTTTTGACAGCGAGATTAATTAAATGGTAAGCACGTCGTGTAATGGCATTGATACACGTAAAAGGCTAGACCAAATTTTAAACGGCGAGAATAACTACGCTTTAGCTGCATAATCTGAATTATAGTAAGATTGGCCTAGGCTCACAAGGTGAGCAAGCTAAATGTCTCCAGAAAGCCTTGGTTAATGGCGTTCTCCCGATAACTATCGGGATTAGAGGCATCGTAAATATTAACTAAGATTAGGTAGTGCTTTGATGCCTTTTCGAGATTAAGAAGTTAAGTTATAAGTAGGTTGTCTTTAACCAGTTTATAATCGAAAACCTAAGAATAGACTAAGCGTGTAGAAAACTCTTTAGTTACTTGTTTGGACGAGAGTTCGATTCTCTCCGACTCCACAAAAAACGCTCCGTATGGAGCGTTTTTTATTTAATATTTAACTGCTAATAGTAAAGAAAATGAAGGCACCGTTTTTAGCCTTGTATTTTAACCTAACTACTTTTTAAAGTTTTCTAAGCCTTTTTCTAACCATTTAAAATACTCATCTTCATTTGGTGTATAAGCTGTAGTATGATTTAGCAATTCCATATCATGATTTAACAACACATAATACGGTTGCGAATTGTTTTGAAAATTCATTGTCTGTAATGTCGCCCACCTATCACCTATAGTTTCAATATCTTTAACATTACCGTTCGACTTTAAAAATTGGAATTGTTGATCTTTTTGCAATTCTTTGCGATCATCAACATATAAAGATATAATCACATAATCTTCATTAAGCATATTATAAATCTTGTCTTTACTCCACACTTGTTCTTCCATCTTACGGCAATTAACACATGCCCAACCCGTAAAATCTAACATAACAGGTTTATTTTCTGCTTTTGCAGCTGCTAAACCTTCTTCTAAATCTTTATAACAATTGAGACCAAGTGGGCATTCTGAATCTTTCTCATAAACACTATAAGGCAATGGTGGTGGAAAACCACTAAGCAGAGTTAAATTGGCTTGTTTTGTATTTGTCAATCCAGGAATTAAATACACTACAAAAGCAAATACCAAAAAGATAAAGGACCATCTCCAAGGAGTAATTTTCTTTTTAGGTCCATCATGCGGAAATTTTATAATACCCAATAGATATAGCACTAAACCAATCCCTGTAACTATCCATAATCCAATAAAGACTTCACGTTTTAACAAGCCCCAATGTTCTACTAAATCTGCATTAGATAAAAATTTCAAGGCCAAAGCAATTTCAATAAACCCTAAAACTACTTTTACTGTATTTAACCAACCTCCAGATTTTGGCAATTGATTTAACCACTTAGGAAACATTGCAAATAAAGTAAACGGTAGTGCTAATGCTAAACCAAAGCCACTCATACCCATAGTTAATTGTGTTGCTCCTGCATCACTAGATAAAGAACTACCTAAAAGTGTTCCTAAAATTGGACCTGTACAAGAAAACGATACTATGGCTAATGTTAGTGCCATAAAAAAGACGCCTATAAGTCCACCAATGCTATTGGCTTTACTATCTAAAGACGCACTCCAAGATTGCGGTAATGTGAGTTCGAAATAACCAAAAAACGAAAATGCAAATGCTATAAATATGATAAAGAATATAATATTTAAAGTTACATTGGTTGAAATATTATTTAAAATCTCAGGATCTAAACTATCTAAAACATGAAACGGTAAACTCAATAAAAAGTAAATTAAAAAGATAAAGAAACCATACATAACCGAATTAGCAATACCTTTTTTAGAATCGCCTGCACTCTTTGTAAAGAAAGAAACCGTTAAAGGAATCATAGGAAACACACAAGGTGTTAATAACGCAATCAACCCACCAAGAAAACCTAAAAAGAAAATAGTGAAGTTACTTTTTTCAGCAACGTCTTCTCTTTCATATTTATCCCAGCCAGTAACATTTAAATCTAATGCATTTGATAACGCTTTACTCCTTTCGTCAATCGCTATGTTTTTTTCTTCTATTATTTCACCATTCAGTGCTGTACTTATTTCAAAGGCACTAGGTGCTAAGCAACGTTCAGAATTACAAACTTGATAATAGATTTCTGCTTTGATTATATTAAGCTCTGGATTTTTGGTTTTTATTTTTTGCTTAAAAATCGCTTCATTTTCAAAATAACTAACATTCATTTCAAAAGCAGGCTCATAAGTTTCAATCGTCTTAGATTGAGATGTTTCACCTATTAACTCATAATTATTCTCTGAATCTTTAAATGATAATTCAGTAGCAATTGGCCCTAATCCTGTTGTATCTTCTGAAAATTGAGAATAAAAATGCCAATCCTTTTCAATAGCTGCTTTATATACCAATTCATATTCTGTGTCAGAAATTTTATTTATTTCTGAAGTCCATTTTACTGGATCTAGAATTTGTGACACATTACCTTTATTAAATAAAGTCGTTGAAGATTCATCTCCTATAGGTATTGTAAATTTATTATCTGCTGGAATACATTTTTCGTCATCACAGGTCATATAATCTACAGAAACACTTATGGTTTTAAGCTCTTTATTTAGTAATCGGATGCGTTGTTTAAAATCGGCTTTATCATTAAAGAATTTAATATCTAAATCGAAAACCTTATCATGATAAGGTTCTACTTTAGGCTCACTTACATCGCCTATTAATTCATAATTACCTTCAGCAGCAGCAAACTCAAAAACTGTTGGTAATGGTCCTAAACCATCTGGTTCTTCTTGTGAGTAAAGTTTCCAGTTTTTTTCTATTGTAGCTGAAAAAACAAGCTCGTAATCTGTATCTGAAATTTTGTTAACACTAGATAACCATTTTATGGGTTCTAATATTTGAGAAAAAATTGAAGTACTAAATATTGCGAAAAGGCTAAATAGGAACAGCTTTTTTAAAGACATAGGCTTATGATTATAACACAAATGTAACTCTTGTATTTTTTATTTGCATATTACAGCTGCCTAATTTATAAAAATCTTAAGAATAAAGATTTAAGGGAATTGTATAAAAAAACCGAACACATTGTTCGGTTTTTTTATATTATGATTTTTCGGGTTGTTGAGATTCTTTGGCATGCTTCCATTTAGATATGCCTCCATCAAGCTCGTATATTTTTTCAAATCCTGCTTCCTTCATTTTCTTAACGCACTTAGAACTTCGCCCTCCAGATTTACAATACAAAACAACAGGTTTAGATTTATCGAGTTTAGTAATATCCGCTTCAAAAGTTGGAGATCTAAAATCTATATTCTGTGCATTTGGAATATGTTCTATAGCAAATTCTTCAGCTGAACGCACATCTACGAGTTGTACATCTTCTAGTTCTAATATAGATTGCATTTCTTCAGCACTAACCAATTTTACTTCAGCTTTAGTATCTTTTGCATCAATACAACTACTAAAAAATAAAACCAATAAAAAACTAAATCCTGTAAGTAACTTTCTCATACCTATAATTTATTATATTGAACTCACTTCTCCTTGCCATTCATTAAAACCTCCAAGTAAGTTATACGCATTTTTAATACCTATTTGGTTCATTACGGAGCAAGCTTTTGCACTTCTAGCTCCCGATCTACAATAGACATAGTAATTTTTAGATTTATCTAGATTCTCTATAGCATTTATAAAATTTTGTCCTTGATAAATATCTATATTAATTGCTTTTGGTATAAACCCTAAATCAACTTCTTCCTCTGTTCTAACATCTAAAATCACTGAATTATTGTCTTCAGTGAGTTGTTTTGTCCAATCTTCTTGGTTTAAATCCATCATTTAAGTAAAATAATTAAACAAAATTAACAATTACTTATGAAATAGACGTAAAAAAACCCGAAGTGTTACACCTCAGGTTCAATATTTAACGTTTAAATGCTTAAAGTCTATTTCACTTTTATTGAGCAACCTATAGCTCTAGTTTCTTTTTGTTCTACTTCTTTACCACTTAATAACGCATCTACAGCATTTTCAACATACTTTGTTTTTACGGCCGCTGCATCCTTATAATTATCATCGATTGCCCCAATATATTTTACTTCGTTTCCTTTTCTCGTTTTTTCTAAAACATATACATGTGGAGTTTTAGTAGCACCATACTGCGGATATATCTTTTGACCTTTATCCATTAAATACGGAAATGTAAATCCTTTTGCCTTGGCTCTTGCTTGCATAGCTTTCATATTATCACCTGGCATTACGTCCGTATCATTTGGCATAATAGCTATTACTGGATAGTCTTTAGACGCATATTTTTTATCTAAAGCTACTATTCTATCTTCATAAGCTACAGCATAAGGGCAAGTATTACATGTAAATACAACAATAAATCCTTTTGCTTGCTCATAATCTGATAAGGATACCATTTTACCATCAATATTCTCTAATTTAAAGTCAGTAGCAATATCTCCTACTGAATAGCCTTCATCTTCTGTTGACATTGTAAAAGCAGATAATGTAACCATACATATAACTACTGCAATCATTTTTAGTGTTTTCATAATTTCTAATTATCTATTTAGTTTAAAAAGTTTTTAAGTTCGGCTTCTAAGTTCTCCATGGTAAATGAACCTTCATAAAATTTACGCTTACCATTTTTATATATTAAAGTAGCTGGTATAGCACCAGACCAATCTTTGTCAATTGCCGGTATCCATGTGTTTTGATCTATATCATCAAAACAAATAACCTTTGAGTTGAGTTGCTCTTTTTTTAAAAAAGGTTTCAATTTAGTATCGTATTGTCTCGGAAAATCTAGACTAACTAATAATACTTCTACATTTTTATCTGCATAATTTCTGTTTACCGTTTCAAAATACGGAAGTTCTTTTACACATGGCGCACACCAAGTTGCCCAAAAGTTAACAACATGAATCTTATCATCTTCTTGATTTAAAAAAGGTTTCAAACCCTCAAAATCATAAATCTCTAAATCCGTTTCTATAGATTCTATCGGCTCAATTTCTTCTACAGGTTGAACTTCATTTGAATTTTTACAACCGAACACAACAAGTATTATAATAACTAAGAATTGCTTCATTCTATAAAATTAGGAATGTGAATGTTAAAGATTAAATATTTAACATAAAATTAATTCGCTAAGTATGTTAAATAATAGTACATTTGTATATACAATTGTTGTATATGAAAGAGTTACAAGAAATATTTAAAACTACAGTTCAAATGCCTGATTCTAGGGCTGCTGTAATTAATATATTTCACTCTAACATTTATGTTAAAGATCAATTGTTAGCTCAATTAAAACCTTACGACTTATCTCTAGAACAGTTTAATGTTTTAAGAATTTTACGAGGTCAAAAAGGAAAATCTATTAACTTGCAAGATATTCAACAGCGCATGGTAAATAAAATGAGTAATACCACGCGATTAGTAGACAAACTTTTAAAAAAGAATTTTGTAGAACGTCACTTAAGTCAACAAAACAGACGTAAAGTAGATATTTCTATTACTAAATTAGGTTTAAAAATTTTAAAAGGTTTAGACCCTTTAATTTTATCCGTTGAAAACTCAATCACTGAAAACCTATCCTCTGATGAGTTAAAACAATTAAATATTTTATTACTAAAACTGAAATCATAAAATTATGAAAATTAAAAATTTAAAAATTGCAATTATAGCTATACTTGCTGTATCTCTAATGTCCTTCACTGCTGTGAAAGAAAAAATGGTAAACGTTAATGAAAGTACTATTACTTGGATAGGAAAAAAAGTAACGGGAGGGCAACACCAAGGTACTATTGCGCTTAAAAGTGGTATGCTTAAATTTGATGACAACACGTTAACCGGTGGAGCATTTGTTATGGATATGGCCAGTATTAACAATACTGATCTACAAGGTGGCGGAAAATCTAAATTAGAAGGTCATTTAAAATCTGAAGATTTCTTTGGTGTTGAAAAACACCCAACTGCAACTCTAAATATTACTAAGACTGAAAAACAAGATGGAAATATGTATGCTGTAACTGGTAATTTATCTATTAAAGGCATTACAAATCCTATAACCTTTAATATGAATGTTGAAGAACATACAGCATCTGCTTCTGTAAAGGTAGATCGTACTAAATACGATATTAAATACGGATCGTCAAGTTTCTTTGATGGACTTAAGAATAAAGCAATCAATGATGATTTTGATCTAAATGTAACTTTAAAGTTTTAGGACTTCAAATGGTTAATAGCAACATTTAGACATAGGATTCCCGTAATAACCCTCAAAGTAGTTTGACCGGGAATCTTTTTTATTTAATAGTTTGATATAAAAATTATCATTTCTATATTTGTCTCGCTAAAAAAATTAATAATGCAAACAACTAAAACATGGTGGTGGAAATTAACTAACGAAACGTTCGTGAAATAGTCCATTGTGTTTATTTAAAATATAAAAAGGCTTGTCATTCACGACAGGTCTTTTTTAGTTTAAATAAAAAAACGTCACACAGAGTGTCGTCTCTGTGTTTCGAATAAACAAATCAAAAAATACTGAAATAAACTCAGCATAAATGAAAATATTTAATCTATATACGCACTATAAAAAGATATTAGCGGATACTATTACTCCTGTAAGTATCTATCTTAAAATAAGAGATAAATTTCCTAATAGTATCTTATTAGAAAGTGGTGACTACCATAGAAATCACAAGAATTTTTCATATATCTGTTGTAATCCTATTGCCTCTATTAAGGTCGAAAATGAAGTAATTACACAAATTTTCCCAGATGGCAGCACTACTAAAACACCAATAACAGATGATGTTAGTGTGGTTGAAGAGATTTATAATTTCACAAAACGATTCAACACCAATTCTGAAGACGATTTCAAATTCATAAACAACGGTATTTTTGGTTATACGGCTTACGATGCTGTAAGATATTTTGAAGACGTAGAGATATCTAAAAAAGAAGATTCAATCAAAATTCCAGATATCTACTATGCGGTATATCAAAATATTATTGCTATCAATCATTTTAAGAATGAAGCGTATATTTTCGCACATTGCCCAGATGATATAGACAGTAATATTGACGACATCGATGAACTTATAAATGTTCAAAATTTTGCATCTTTCAATTTCAATAGTAAAGAAGATATTACATCTAATTTAACAGATAATGAATTTTTGCAACATGTAGATTTGGCCAAAAAGCATTCTGCAAGAGGAGATGTATTTCAGTTGGTATTATCAAGGCGTTTTTCGCAAGAATTCACTGGAGATGATTTTAATGTCTATCGTGCTTTAAGAAGTATAAACCCTTCGCCTTACTTATTCTATTTTGACTATGGAAATTTCAAAATTTTTGGTAGTTCACCAGAGGCGCAATTAATAGTTACTGATGGTTTAGCTGAAATTCACCCCATCGCAGGAACATTCAAAAGAACTGGTGATGATACTAAAGATGCCGAACTCGCCGAACAATTAATCAATGACGAAAAAGAAAATGCAGAGCATGTAATGCTCGTTGATTTAGCACGCAACGATCTAAGTAGGAATGGAAATAATGTAAATGTTGAAACTTATAGAGAAGTTCAGTTTTTTTCTCATGTCATTCACTTAGTAAGTAAGGTTACCGGTAATAAACATAATTCTGCCTCAACAATGCAGGTTGTAGCAGATACATTTCCTGCTGGCACATTAAGTGGGGCACCAAAACATAGAGCCATGCAATTGATAGAACAGTACGAAAAAACAAGTCGAGGCTATTATGGTGGAGCCATAGGCTTTATGGATTTTGATGGAAACTTTAATCATGCCATTATGATTAGAACATTTTTAAGCAAAGATTATAAACTCAACTGGCAAGCTGGAGCTGGTATTGTTGCCAAATCTAAACCTGAAAATGAGTTACAAGAAGTATATAATAAATTAGGAGCATTAACAAAAGCCATTAAAATGGCAGAAGATATATAAAAAGTGAGAAGTGAGAAGTGAGAAGTGAGAAGTGAGAAGTGAGAAGTGAGAAGATAATTAAAAAAGTGAAATTCCGACAAAGTCGGAAACATCAAAATTCAGAAATAATGAACAAAGAAATGAAGATGCGAAGCAAAGCTTCATGCACGCAATTTCGAGAGTGAATGTTACTTTAGTAATTTCCTAATTTTGATTGTGATTTTTTGATTCGTTTTGTATCAAGACAAAATGAATAAAATTAAAAAAAAGGTTGAATTTAAAGACACCCGTTTTTTCGGGCATAAAATGAAAAAAGTATTAGTCATAGACAATTATGATAGCTTTACCTATAATTTGGTACACTATCTAGAAGATTTAGATTGTGAGGTCACCGTAAAACGTAACGACAAACTCGCTATAGAAGAAGTTGATGCATTTCACAAAATTGTATTATCACCTGGTCCAGGAATTCCAGATGAAGCAGGCTTACTCAAAGCGATTATAACAGAATATGCGCCTACTAAAAGTATCTTAGGAGTTTGTTTAGGTCAACAAGCTATCGGAGAAGTTTTTGGTGGCACATTAGAAAATTTAGATACAGTTTATCATGGTGTTGCAACCAAAGTAACACTAAGTGTCAACGACGAAAGTTTATTTAATGGACTAGATCAAACTTTTGAAGTAGGAAGATATCATTCTTGGGTAGTAAATACAGATTTACCAGAGGCATTAGAGGCTACATCCTATGATGAAAATGGACAAGTAATGTCTTTACGCCATAGAGTTTATGATGTTAAAGGAGTTCAGTACCATCCTGAATCTGTATTAACACCAAATGGAAAACAGATACTAAAAAATTGGATTGAAAATTAGACTGTCATTCCTGTGCAGACAGGAATCTATTAAAAATGAATTAATATTAAAAAGATTACCGCTTTCGCGGAAATAAGATGAAGCAAATACTTAATAGACTTATTAATCACGAAACCATTTCTACTGAAGAGGCTAAGCAAGTTATTGTTAATATATCTAATGATATGTACAATTCAAGTGAGATTGCATGCTTTTTATCAGTATATATGATGCGTAGCATTACTATTGAAGAACTACAAGGCTTTAGAGATGCGCTTTTAGAACTATGTATTCGTGTAAATCTTAGTGATTATAATGCCATAGATATTGTAGGTACAGGCGGAGATGGCAAAAATACTTTTAATATATCTACCTTATCTTCTTTTATAACTGCAGGCGCAGGTGTACATGTAACAAAACATGGAAATTATGGAGTATCTTCAACTTCTGGGTCATCTAATGTTATGGAATATCTCGGTGTTAAGTTTTCAAATAATGAAGACTTCTTGAAACGCTGTTTGGACCATGCTGGAATATGTATCTTACATGCCCCACTATTCCATCCTGCAATGAAAAATGTAGCACCTATTCGTAAAGCATTAGGAGTCAAAACATTTTTTAATATGCTAGGACCTATGGTAAATCCATCATTTCCTAAACACCAATTATTAGGAGTATATAGCTTGGAAATATTACGACTATATAGCTTTTTATATCAAAAGACAAATAAAAATTACAATATCATTTTTGCTTTAGATGGTTATGACGAAATTTCTTTAACCGGAAAGGCTAAACTAATTTCAAATCATTCTGAAACCATATTCTCACCTGAAGATTTAGGCTTAGACACTATTAATCAGTCAGATATTTTTGGAGGAGATACTATAAAAGATGCTGCAAATTTATTTATGGATATTATCAGCGGAAACGGCACAGAGGCACAAAATAATGTAGTTTGTGCTAATGCTGGTTTAGCCATAGCTACTGCCAAACAAATCTCACATAAAGAAGGTTTTGAATTGGCTAAAGAGTCGTTATTAGGAGGGAAAGCAAAAGAGAGTTTAAGTAAACTTATTGAATTGAGTAAATGAACATTTTAGATAAAATAGTAATCGACAAGCGAAGGGAAGTAGATTTACGCAAATCTCTTATCCCAATTCGTCAATTGGAATCCTCAGTTCTTTTTGAAAGAAACACTAACTCGCTTGCTCAAAATTTAACAGCTAGCAAGTCTGGCATTATTGCAGAACACAAGAGACGATCACCTTCAAAATCTGTGATTAATCAAAATTTAAATGTTCAAGATGTTGCAAAAGGCTATGAAGATGCAGGAGTTTGTGGGATGTCTGTATTAACAGATGGTAAGTATTTTGGTGGTTCTTTAGACGATCTATTAGTTGCTAGAGCAAGTTGTAATCTTCCGCTATTAAGAAAGGAATTTGTAATTAATGAATATCAAATTATTGAAGCCAAAGCCTATGGTGCTGATGTGATTTTATTAATTGCAGCTATTTTGAGTAGAGATGAGATTAAACAATTTTCAGAATTGGCAAAAAGTCTAAAGCTAGATGTTTTGTTAGAAGTCCATAATGAAGAAGAGTTACATAAATCTATTATGCCTTCTATAGATATGTTAGGTGTTAATAATAGAAATCTTAAAACTTTTGAAGTTAGTTTAGATATATCAAAACAATTGAGTCAACTTATACCAAACGACTTTGTAAAAGTTTCGGAAAGTGGAATAAGCTCAGTTGAAGCCATTAAACAATTACAACCTTATGACTATAAAGGTTTTTTAATAGGTGAAAATTTTATGAAAACAAATAATCCTGGAGCTAGTGCAACAACATTTATAGAAAAATTAACTGAAAAAAACATAATCTAAAATAGATTCTTGCCTTCGCAGGAATGACAAAAACAAGAAGCGTGGTGAGATTCCCGCTTTCGCGAGAATAAAATGAAACTAAAAGTCTGTGGCATGAAATCTAATACGTCTGAAGTTGCAAAAGTGCAACCAGATTATCTTGGGTTTATTTTTTATAATAATTCACCTAGAGATTTTGATGATAACATTCCAAAGCTACCAAATGGCATTAAAAAAACTGGCGTTTTTGTTGATGAAAAAGTAGAGGTTATTGTAGCTAAAATTGAAAAATACAATCTAGATGCTATTCAGTTACATGGTCATGAATCACCTGAAATGTGTAGATTATTAAGATCTACTCAGAAAGAAATTATTAAAGTCTTTTCTATAAAAGATGAGTTTGATTTTTCTGTCCTTAATGATTATGAAGACGTATGTGATTACTTCTTATTTGACACTAAAGGAAAATCACCAGGAGGCAATGGTTATACTTTTAATTGGGATGTATTAAAAGATTATCCATCTACAAAACCTTACTTTTTAAGCGGAGGTATTGGGTTAAATTCAATAGAAAAAATCAAAGCGTTTAAAGAAAGTACAGCATCAAAATACTGTTACGCCATAGATGTCAATAGCAAATTTGAAATTGAACCTGGACTAAAAAATATTGAAGAATTAGAAAAATTTAAAAAGAGTTTAAATAGAACTTGAAGTTCCGACAACGTCGGAATCATCAAAATTCAGAAATAATGAACGAAAGAACGAAGATGCGAGGCGCAGCCTCAAGCACGAAGTTCTGAAAGTGAATGATGCTTTAGCAATTTCCTAATTTTGATCGTGATTTTTTGGTTCGTTTTGTATCAAGACAAAATGAACAGAATAAATTAATAATGAGATCCTGAAAACAAGTTCAGGATGACAAAGGATTATGAAAAAAACGTATAACATTAATGAAAAAGGCTATTACGGCGAATTTGGTGGAGCATTTATTCCAGAGATGCTTTATCCAAATGTAGAAGAACTACGCCAAAATTACCTAAAAATAATGGCAGAACCTTCATTTAAAGAAGAGTTCCACCAACTCTTAAAAGACTATGTCGGACGCCCTTCACCACTCTATTTCGCCAAACGTCTTTCAGAAAAATATAACACAAAGGTTTATCTAAAACGAGAAGATCTTAATCATACAGGTGCCCATAAAGTCAATAATACTATTGGTCAAATTTTAATGGCTAAACGTTTGGGTAAAAACCGAATTATTGCCGAAACTGGTGCTGGTCAACATGGTGTAGCCACAGCAACTGTTTGTGCACTTATGGGGATTGAATGCATTGTTTATATGGGTGAAATTGATATTGCTAGACAAGCACCAAATGTTGCGCGCATGAAAATGTTAGGCGCAGAAGTTAGACCTGCTTTATCTGGTAGTCGAACATTAAAAGATGCTACAAATGAGGCCATACGCGATTGGATTAACAATCCTGTAGACACCCATTACATCATTGGCTCTGCAATTGGACCTCATCCCTATCCAGATATGGTAACTAAATTTCAATCTATTATTTCGGAAGAAATCAAATGGCAATTAAAAGAAAAAGAAGGTAAAGAAAATCCTGATTATGTAGTGGCATGTATTGGTGGTGGCAGCAATGCCGCAGGAACCTATTATCATTTTTTAGATAATGAAGCTGTTGGTATCATAGCTGTTGAAGCTGCAGGAAAAGGTGTTCATTCTGGTGAAAGTGCTGCAACTTCAGCACTCGGAAAAGAAGGCATTATCCATGGTTGCAAAACACTTTTAATGCAAACTACAGATGGGCAGATTACAGAGCCTTATTCTATCTCTGCTGGTTTAGATTATCCTGGTGTTGGACCTTTACATTCTCATTTATATAAGTCTGGTCGCGGTGAGTTTTATTCAGCCACTGATGATGAGGCTATGACTGCAGGATTAGAATTATGCCAACTTGAAGGCATTATTCCAGCTATTGAAAGTTCGCATGCTTTAGCCATTTTTGAGCACAAAACCTTTAAACCAGATGATGTGGTTGTAATCAGTTTATCTGGTCGTGGCGATAAAGATTTACAGAACTATATTGATTATTTCAAGCTTTAACAGATTAGAGATATGAGATAAGAGACAGCAGAGTACGTAATTATTGCACTATTAATCTCTTATCTTATTTCTTAAATCTCATTTCTAAATACTATGAACAGAATAAATCAAAAACTAAAAGAAGATAAAAAACTTCTATCCATATACTTTACCGCTGGATATCCAAACATAGACGACACAGCAATTATTATTCAAAATCTAGAAAAAAGTGGTGTTGATATGATTGAGATAGGATTACCATTTAGTGATCCTTTAGCCGATGGACCAACCATACAAGCGAGTTCTACACAAGCGCTTAAAAACGGTATGACAAGTGAGGTTTTATTTGATCAAATCAAAGACATTCGTCAATTCGTTTCTATTCCATTGATAATCATGGGTTATTTTAATCCAATGTTGCAATATGGTATTGAAGCCTTTTGTAAAAAATGTCAAGAGATTGGTATAGACGGATTAATTATACCCGATTTGCCAGTTGATGTGTATCATAGTGAATATAAAGCAACGTTTGAAAAGTATGAGTTAATCAATGTGTTTTTAATAACACCTCAAACCTCAGATGAGCGTATTCACTTTATCGATTCTGTTTCTGATGGGTTTATCTATATGGTAAGTTCTGCAAGTACTACAGGCGCAAAAGTGGGGTTTGGTAATACACAAACCGAATATTTTGAACGTATCGCTAATATGAATCTTAAGAATCCGCAAATTGTTGGTTTCGGAATTTCAAATAATGAGACCTTTACGCAAGCAACAAAGTATGCCAAAGGTGCCATAATAGGAAGTGCTTTTGTAAAGCATGTGACCCAGAATGGCATTGATACTATTGACACTTTTGTAAATAATATTAAAAATTAAATGAAAAATCTTCAATTTAGAACAGCAACTTTAGAAGATTTACCTGTTTTATATCAATTTGAACAAGGTATAATCACAGCTGAGCGTCCTTTTGATCCAACGCTAAAGCCAGATCCAATTAATTATTACGATCTTAAAGAACTTGTTTTATCAGGCAAAGCTGAAGTTATTGTTGCTATTATTGATAATGACATTGTAGCTTCTGGTTACGCAAAAATACTTCAAGGCGAACCCTTTCATAAACATAATGATTATGCATACTTAGGGTTTATGTTTGTAAAACCTGAACACCGCGGGAAAGGTATTATTCAAGGTATTGTTGATGAATTAAAACTTTGGACAAAAGCAAATCATTTATCTGAAATACGATTAGAAGTCTATGACGATAATGATGCCGCTATTAGAGCTTATGAAAAATCAAATTTTAAAAAACATATGATTGAAATGCGTATGCTTATTGAATAATTACAATGAAAAAAGATGGACAAGTTGTTTTATTTCTATTTATATATCTGCATATATTTACGATTCTATATGCTTCAATTTTCCATGAAATCTCAGTCGAAGCATATTTTTTCTTATTAATTTTATTTATGACAATCAATATACCTTCTCTATTTTCTGTATTAATATTATTAGCTTTCGAAAGATTAAAAAAAAGAATCATTTCAGAATACATCTATATAATTATTTCTATAACAATTACTTCAGTTATATTATTAAACTGGAATAGATGGAATGAAGGAACTAAAAATGTTTTTCCAATTTTTGAAGAATCATCATTAGTTTTATTTTCTATATGTGTTGTGTCTCATTTAATACCTTTAATTATTGTTAAACTAACTAAAAACAGATTCCTGCCTTCGCAGGAATAAATAAAATGCCACTTAACATTGTCCTTATAGAACCCGAAATCCCAAATAATACTGGTAATATTGGCCGTTTAGCTTTAGCATCTGGTTCTAATTTACATTTGGTAAAACCTTTTGGTTTTAATATTGATGATAAACGCCTTAAACGTGCTGGATTAGATTATTGGCAACATCTAAATGTTACTTATTATGATAACGTTGATGATTTCTTTAAAATTAATAAAGACAAGAAAATGGTCTTTTTATCTAGTCATGGTGCACAGTCGCATTGGGATATAAATTATACAGAAGATTTATTCCTGGTTTTTGGCAAAGAATCTGTTGGACTCTCAAAAGATATTACCGAAAGACACCTTAAAAGTCTTTTTAAAATCCCTATGTATAGTGATAAAATTAGAAGCCTCAATCTAGCTAACGCTGTGAGTATTGTTGTTTACGAAGGTTTAAATCGTCTCAAATAATATATATTAATATTATGAAATATCTTGTTTTACTTCTTTTTATAATTAATAGTTCTTGTCATTCACAAATAGAAATTGATAATATTACAGACATACCCCAAGTTACTCAAGCCGATAAAACATTAGCAAATGTGTATAAACCTCTAGATGGGACTTGGAAAGGTGTTTTTTTAGTAAAACAAGATGATAGCCTTGTTAAAAAACCTAAAAACCTTCAAGATAAAGCTGTAATGCTTAAGTTTATTAATGCTGCTAAAACGGTAAATACTATAAACGTTACACAAGTATATACGTCTGAAAGTCCTTATTTTCAAAAAGTTTCTATTACCGATTTTTATCCAGATACTGGTAAAACAGAACAAAGTAAAGGCGTTAATAAAATACAAGATGGTAAGATGTGGTGTGTAGTCCACAAGCCTAGTGATACCGTTATACACGAAGGAAGCACACCAAACCTAGAAACCATTATTTGGCAAAGTAATAAACCAAAACGTATAGAATATTTTTACGAAACTGTAACCAAAGATTATTACGAAATCATTGGTTATGGATATTACAATGATGACGATACTTCTCTAAGTCCTAAGCTTTGGTTTTATGGAAAATATGAGCGTCAGTAGTTTTTTGATAATTCCTATTAAATCAACAGGGTTCAATGAATAATGAACATTTGGGTTTATATAAACTATAAAACCTAAAATGACAATTCTAAATAAAGTCTACATTAATTTTTGTCATATTTCCGTAACTTCTGTCACTAAACCGTTAAAGAGACAAAATAAGTACGTGCAAGACTTAAATTTCGGACACCTTCTCAAGGCTAACAAAGAAACAATCTATCGCATCTGTAGAATATACGCTGTATCACCTATAGAGCCACAAGATTTGTTTCAAGAAGTAACATATCAAATTTGGAAGTCCTTAAAAAGCTTCAAAGGAAAATCTAATATCAATACTTGGATATATCGTATTGCGCTAAATGTATGTATGAGCTCTAAGTTGAAACTAGAAAAAAAGCGAGAAAAAACGGTTCGTTTTGATGCCATTCAATTTAAAGCAAGTAATGATTCCTTAAATGAAGAAGATGAAAAATACAAATTCTTAAAGGAATGTATTACTACATTAAATGAAAGCGACACGTCTATTATTGTACTATACCTTGAAGAATTATCTTATAAACAAATTGCGGAAATCACAGGTTTAACTGAAAATCATATTGCCGTTAAGATGAAACGCATTCGAAAAAAATTATTCGATTGTATTAATCCTAAATTAAGTTGATATGGAAGAACAAGAATTAAAAAATATATGGAAACGCTCTTCTAATAAAGAAGACATAACAATTAATAATAATCAACTTATAGTGAATTTTAAATCTAAAATGGAACGTCGCGAAAGCATTGTACGTCGTAGAGATCGTAGAGAAGCTATTGGCGCTGTATTTGGTGTTAGTTACTTTCTTTATTTTATTATTAAAGCCCCTCTAACCATATCAAGCATTGGTGCAGCTTTAATGATACTTTCTATGATACATGTGCTATACCAGCTATATCGCAATAGAAAAAGTAGATTTACACAAAACCTCTTTTTACCTTTAAAACAACAACTACAGCAACAACGTACTTTTATGCTACGTCAAGCAAAGTTATTAAACTCTGGTGTCCTAATCATGTTTCTGCCTATTTTTATAAGTTCCTGCATTTTTACATGGGGAAACTATGCATTACACAACCTTAATCATGAATTATCAGATGACATTTTAACTACGAAGTTGCCCGCAAAACTTATTGCAACGCTCTTTATGGTTGGAGTTGGTATTTATTTAATCCGACAAAACAAACGTGCCGCTAAAGTGAATTGGGAACCACTTATTAAGGATATAGATCTCATTATTGAAAATTTAGATAAAGAAAAATAACTACAGCTGTCATATTTTCTAAACGCTTGTCACTAAATAATTAGAAACTAGAAAACAAGCGTTATTATGTCTAAAGAAAAAACACATTTCATCTTACGAATTATAGGGGTAATCATTATGCTTATTGCATTTATAGTAATCCCTGATGCTAAACCTTGGTATTACGAAGTTTTACTATTTGATTTTGGATTGATACTTACTCTAATTCCAAAATTTCCTAAGATTAGAAAAAGATTTTCAAAAACTAATAGTGCAAATCTGTAATTCTACAGCACACTTTTTAACATACACTATAAAAATTACGATACAATGAAAAATTCAAACACTATTAAAAAAATAGGATATGCATTAATGATAATAGCCAGTATTATGACACTATTAAGAATTATGGATATACTACCAAGAGATTATTATACCACTCACGATTTGCGAAATTACATCTTTTTAGCTGGTGCTTTATTAGTCGTTATTCCTCAATTCTATATAAAATTCAAACAAAAAAGAGCCACTGTAATCGTTTTAACTCTCTTTTCCTCAGCAACTATTTTTGCTCAAGATTATTCTAAACAAATTGATGCTTTTGCAAAAAGTTTTGCAGATAAAACTACTGAAGCCATACAACCTTATATGAGTTCTAAGTTGCAATTTGGTCAAATTCCTATTGCTAATACAGTTCCTATTATGGGTAATATTGTCAAAAATTTACCCAAACTAAATAGTATATCTATTATTGAAAGCGAACAGGGTAAAGCAAAAGTGGCTTACGATTTTGTAGGTTTTAAAAATGAATCGTTTATTCATTTTGATGACAAAGGAAAAATGACCAAGATTCAATTGGTAGAAGATTTAATAAATCAAGAAGCTGAAGCGCGTAGACAACAACAGAACAGTGTACAGCTACCAACACCTGGAGAACTAGGCAAAAAACACATTTCTATTAAAGTTGAATTCTTAGCTCCCGATGGACTAACCGTTAGTGGTAATCTTTATGAGGTTGATAAAAACAAGCCTATTATATTACTAATGCATCAAGCAGGTTATAACCGTATGGAATATGCAGATATAGCGCCAAAGCTTAACGAAATGGGATACAATTGTCTCGCTGTAGATTTGCGCTCTGGTGGTCCTTTTGCAGGGAAACCGAATAACACCAATACACGTGCTACAGAAAAAGGTTTGAAGCCAGAAATGATAGATGCACAACAAGACATTGCTGCAGCTATTGATTTTTTATATAAAAAATACAATCAAAACGTGATTGTTTGGGGAAGCTCATTCTCATCAAGTTTAGCACTTTTAGAAGGCGTAAATAACTCTAAAGTAAAAGGAATTATTTCATTTAGTCCTGGTGATTATTTTAGTGATGCTGCACCATCACTAGCAACTGTATTTTCAAAGATTGATAAACCTTATTTAGTAACCTCTTCTAAAGCAGAAGCAGAAACTTTAAAAGCTCTAATTAATGATTCAAAACTAAAAGAAAATCAATCACAATTTATTCCAACATCTAATGGGTTTCACGGTTCACGTGCGCTTTGGGAAGGGCAAGAAGGTGCTGAAGACTATTGGAATGCGGTGACAGATTTTTTGTTTAAGATAGAATAATCATCTTTTCTTCTCTAACATCTCTAGATACATATTTTCAACTTTAGTGCGAGCCCAAGGCGTACGTCGTAAAAATTTTAAAATCGATTTTACAGAAGGATTGTCAGTAAAACAACGAATATTAATCATATAGCCCATATATTCCCAACCATAATGTGCTTGTAAATCTGTAACAATCTGTTCCAGTTTTACACCATGAAGTGGATTATTTGGCTGCTCAGACATTAATTTCTTTTATCGTTATTACGGCGTCTATTGCGGTTTTTATTACGATTAGAATTCTTTGATTTTACTGATTTATTTGAGTTAGAATTTCTACCTCGATTTCTATTTGCATTTTGACCTTGCTTAATAGGTTCTGTAGATGCATTAGGATCGGGTTCAAAACCTTCAACTATTTCTACAGGAATCTTCGTATCTATTAATTTCTGAATATCTCTTAAATAAGTTGTTTCATCAGCACTTACTAAAGAAATGGCTTCACCACTCGCTCCTGCCCTACCTGTTCTACCTATACGATGCACATAATCTTCAGAAATATTAGGTAGCTCAAAATTAATAACGTGTGGTAATAACGGGATATCTAAACCTCTTGCTGCAATATCTGTAGCAACTAATACTCTAATTTTACTACTCTTAAAACCTGCTAAAGCTTTTGTTCTCGCTCCTTGACTTTTATTACCGTGTATTGCAGCTGCAGAAATTCCAGCTTTTTTCATTTTTTCACAGAGTCTGTTAGCGCCGTGTTTTGTTCTTGTAAACACTAAAACTTGTTTCCAATTGCCATCGGAAATCAATTTAATGATTAGTCCTGTTTTTTTGCTTTTAGCAACACGATATACTTTTTGTTCAATAACCTCAACAGCAGTATTTTCTGGTGTAGCTTCAACTTGTACTGGATTGTTTAAAATAGAATAGGCTAACTTCTTAATCTCTTTAGAGAATGTTGCCGAAAACATAAGGTTTTGTCGCTTCTCGGGCATTAATTTCATCACACGCTCTATATCACGCAAAAACCCCATATCGAGCATACGATCGGCTTCATCCAACACAAATACTTCTATGCGCTTTAATGAGAGTGCGCCTTGGCTTTGTAAATCTATTAAACGCCCAGGTGTAGCTACTAAAATATCAATACCTTGTCTAATTGTAGCTATTTGTGGTTTTTGATTAACTCCACCAAAAATAACAGCGCTTCTTAAATTTAAAAATTCAGAATATTCTTTAACATTAGCATAGACCTGTGCTGCTAATTCACGCGTTGGCGTTAGAATTAACGCTCGGATGGGTCTAAATTTTTGTTTAGGATTTTCTGATAGGTAATGTAATAGTGGTAAGGTAAAACCTGCTGTTTTTCCGGTTCCCGTTTGGGCAGATGCTAAAACATCTTTTCCTTCTAAAACAGGTGGAATGGCTTTTGCCTGAATTGGCGAAGGTGTTTCGTACCCTTTTTTAGAGATTGCTCTCAATAAGGGTTCTGATAACCCTAAAGATTTAAATGACATACATCGTTTTAGTTAAGATGGATATCGTTACAAATCACACCTCCATTGGTTTTGAGCAAAGTTACTGTTAATTTTCATCAAAGTTTAGAGATTAAATGTATTTAGAAGCAACATCTATCTTATATCATAAAAAAAAGGCGAACTTCGTTAATCACATAGCGACTATATGCTAAAATTTGAATTAGGAATTATAGTTCTAACGCTACTTCAATAATAAGAGCATATATGGAAATGATTCAAAAAGCTAGTATTGGTGTTTTTGCAATTACTTGGTGAGGAAAAAGCAGCTACGAGGATCAACCATTTTATTATGTTTATGATTCTTATAAAATACGAATTCCTTATTTTTAAGGGCAAATATTTTTTCAAACCTTAAAGACAGATATCTTGAAAATTAAAAGATTCTGGAAACGGATTTTAATAGCACTAATCTTAGTTCCTGCTTTAATAGTAGTAGGACTTATGTTATACATACAAAGCAATCAGTCTGAAATTATTAAAGGAGAAATTGCAAAACTAAACCAAGAACATAAAGGGCGTATTAGTGTGAGCAAAAGTGATTTATCACTTTTCGGTAACTTTCCGCATATTTCTATAAAAGTAGATGATGTAAAAATCTTTGAAACTAAAGCAGATAATGCTCCTGTAATAATGGATGTCAAAGATATTTATGTAGGTTTTAACCTATGGGATATCGTAAGTGGTGATTATGATATCCAATCCTTATTAGTTGAAGAAGGTGTGTTCAATATTGTTATTCACGAAAACAATACTACTAATATTCAAAATTCCTTAGCAAGTAGTTCTGAAACAGAATCTGATCCTACAAATCTCAGTCTAAATAAAATTAAATTTAAAAACTTAGATATTCATACTTTAGATGAAGCAACCAATACAGATGTCGAGAAATTCGTATATACAGGTATAGGAGGTTTTAGCAAAAAAGATGGAGTCATTGCTGGTCATATTGATACCGATTTTGAATTAAATGTAATAAAAGATGGAGACACTACTTTCATCAATAAAAAACATTTCGAAATACATACAGATCTTGTATTTAATGAAAAATCAGGCATTCTTGATATACAGCCTTCTGGTATTACTATGGAAAATGGCGATTTTGAGTTAGAAGGATCTATAGACACAAAAAATGATGTAGATCTCAACCTTTTAATAAAAGGCATAAAACACAATTTTGATACGTTTATTGCTTTTGCTCCTGTTGATCTTATTCCTCTATTAGAACGCTATAATAATGCTGGTGATATTTATTTTAACGCCAGTATTCAAGGTGCTGCTAATAAAGGAAATAGACCTGCTATCAATGCAACTTTTGGAGCTGGAAAAGCATTTTTAGAAAATACTGCTAGAGCTAAAAAGATTGATAATATGGGATTCAATGGGCACTTTACTAATGGCACTAACAGAGATGCAAGTACCATGGAATTTTCGCTCACCAATATGAAAGCCTCATTAGAAGAAGGAGAATTTAAAGGTTCTATTATTGTCAAAAATTTTGAATCCCCAGAAGTAGATATGCAAGTCAATTCTAATTTTAATCTCGATTTTGTTGCAGAGTTTTTTGAATTAGAGCAAGTACAAAATGTCTCTGGAGAAGTTTCATTGAAAATGAATTTTCACGATATTATTGATATTGACAATCCTCAAAAAGCATTACAAAAACTAAATCAAGCCTACTATGCTGAATTAAAGGTAGACGACTTAAGCTTAGCAGCGAAACAACTTCCTGTACCTTTAGATACATTGAATGTAAATCTGATAATGAATGGCAAAGAAGCTACCTTAAATCAGTTTGAGTTATCTATGGGAAATTCAGATATATTTGTTTCTGGTTTTCTTTCAGATTTACCATCTATTGTACACCATACAAATATCCCAGTAGAAGCACATTTAGACATCACTTCTAATTACATAGACCTCAGTGAGTTGACTCATTTTTCTAAACAAGATACCATCCAAACTGGTATTGATGAGCAAATAAAAGATTTAAGCTTAGGATTATCTTTCAAAACTTCAGCAAAAGATTTTACTGAATCTGAATACTTACCTAAAGGCGAATTTTTTATCGATAGTTTATATGCAAATTTAGAGCATTATCCGCATCAGCTTCACGATTTTCATGCTGATATATTAATTGATAATGTAGACTTAAAAATAGAAAACTTCGCAGGATATATAGATGATAGCGATTTTCATTTTAATGGCCTTATACACGACTATTCGTTTTGGATGCAACCTGAGCTTAATGGAGATGTAGATTTAGATATCAATCTTAGATCTAAAAAATTACAGCTAGAAAATGTATTCTCTTATCAAGGAGAAAACTATGTCCCAGAAGAATACAGACACGAATCGTTTGATGATTTAGCATTACATTTCTCCTCTAGTATGCATTATAAAGATTCTGCGTTGCACTCTATTGATTTAGCTTTAGACAAGTTAGATACAAAAATGAAATTACATCCACAGCGTTTTCATGATTTTAGAGGAAATATTCATTATGAAGATCAACACATTGTCATAAAAGATTTTCATGGTGAGATTGGAACTACCAATTTTAATTTTGATTTAAACTATTATTTAGGAGACGACTTACAGATAAAGAAAAGAGATAATTACCTAGCTTTAAAAGCAAACTACATTGATTTTGATGCCCTTTTTAATTTTAACTTAAATCCTCCAGAACTAACAAAAAATGTAAGCTCTACAACAGCAGATATAAAAGCACATGCTGAAGCTTTTAACATCTATGAATTGCCCTTTACAGATATGCAATTCAAAGCAGATATTTCTCACTTTATATACCATAGAATAGATCTTAAAAAGATCAAAGCCGATCTTAGAACCACACCAGATCATTATATCTATATAGATACACTTACTATGGATGCTGCTGGAGGCAATATTAAATTGGGTGGATATTTTAATGGTAGTGACCCAAAACACATATATATGCAACCCGATTTGATAATGAATAATGTAGATTTAGATAAATTGCTATTTAAATTCGAAAATTTTGGACAAGATCATCTCGTTTCAGAAAATTTACAAGGAAAACTCACCTCTAAAATTAAAGGTAAAATTAGAGTCTACCCTGATATGGTACCAGATCTCGACCAATCCACATTAGAAATGGATGTAAAAGTTTTAAATGGTCGATTAAAAAATTACAATCCTATGTTGGCACTTTCTGACTATATGGGTGATAAAAATCTACAAAACATTCGGTTTGATACTTTGCAAAATAGTTTAGGTATTGAAAATGGAGAAATTAATATTCCTACGATGACGATTGAATCTACTTTGGGTCATATAGAATTGTCAGGCACTCATGATAGCGATCAAAATATCGATTATTATATCCGTATTCCTTGGAAAACCGTAAGAAAAGCCTCTTGGCAAAAATTATTTGGAAACAAGAAAGATACAATTGTTAACCCAGAACAAGTTGATGCAATTGTGGAAGTTGACCCTAATAGAAAAATCAGGTATCTCAACCTAAAAGTTAAAGGTATTATTGATGATTATAAGGTTTCGTTAGGTAAGAAAAAAGGGAAATAGACACTAATTTAAATATTTGACTTTCTAATTTAAATCAACGAACTTCGTTTAACAATAGTTGTACGCAAGCTGTGAAAACCTATGAGAACCATTAAAATCTTTATTCTATTTATATTATTTAGCCAAGTTTCATTTGGACAGAATAACTGCGGAGATTTTAAAAATTATGAGGAATCTCAAAAGTGGATTAAGGAAATTAAACAGCTGAATTCTGACGAACGCAAAAGCAAAATTTTTAAAAGAATTAATTGTGAGCAAGAATCAGAACAAAATGAAATTGACTTTTGGCTTAACATTGTGATTTCTGGTAATGTTATTTCAACCGCAAATGACTTTTCAAAAGAACAAATTGAAACTCTTAAACTATTTCCATCTGAAAATATTGAAATTGCGCCATCTCTTTGCGAATCTGACGGAGTTTATCCTCAAAAATGTAATCTTGGTTTTGTTCTAATAAATAGACCAAACAAACCAATAATGAACGAGATAACCGAATTGAAAAACATTAGAATAAAAAGGAGAAAAGGAAAAATAATTATCAAATTGGAATCCGAAATCGAAAGTGACATTGAATTTGAAGTAAACCATTTATTGAAAAACCATAGTACAACTCTCTTCGCTAAAGCTAAATTGAAAAGAGAAAATAATAGATTTGTTTTTAAAAGGAGTAATAATTTACAACTTGTCGAATTAAAAATAAACGGAAAGAAATTAATTATAATAATATAAAAGCCAGCCTACAACAACGTGTATAATTCATTGCTAGTACTTGCCTACTTACGAAAATCCTCGCGGATTTTCTATTCGGTTTGTATGTGCTAAATTAGTTACTGAAACACGCAACGAAATCATACACAAACACGATATCATTCATTAAAACAGAACGATATCGATATATTAAACCAAACTTCAGAAAAACTCCCGATACTGCATTACTCTAAAATCAAAAGTATTAAACTTTGGGTTTTTAGCTTTTAGTTGTTTGTATAAAGGCATTCTACTAATAGAAATATTTGCTGCGCCCGATCCTGAGGTAAGTGATACAGTTTTGATAATGCGGTTGTCATTCCGAGAAGAGTGCAACGATTGAGGAATCTCTATTTTAGATTCTTCGCTTTCATTTCGACTGCGCTCAATGTGACAGCTTGAATGACAAGGTAAAGAGAATTGATGAATACGTGGCACTTCATTAGAAACCAATTCTAATTTTATATTATAATCTTTTATGTGTTTTCTAAAGAAATATTCTGGTCCATTTTTACTATTACCTCCTGTGAATAATAAGGTTTCAATATTTGGATATTGCTTTAAGTAGCCAATAATATCCCGAAGTTTTATATTTTTCATCCCCAAATCAGAAGCATCAATTTTTTCGCGCTCTGCACTTTCTACAATATCACACACGCCTATTTGATGCTGTATTAAAAATGCTTTGCGTTCTTCAATAGCTTCTTGAGAATTATCGTAACGTAAGTTAAGATTATGAATTTTATCAATTTTTAACCAAAGCGAATTATAACAACTCCCATAACAAAAATCAACATCCTTTTCTAATAATGCTCCTGTTGAAAATCGCGGTGGCGGCAAAGTACCAACAATTAATTTTTTAGTATCTTTTTGGATAAACGGTTTGTAAGGATGTTGATGAAAAAACATATCTATTCCTGCGTAGGCAGGAATCTTATTATAGGATTAATACTATTTTAGCAAACGCTCCACCTCAATTATTGTTGTTTTAAATAAACGTCTGTTAGGTTTAGTCATATGCTGAGATTCTTCATAGATTTCTTTTAACAAAGCATGAGCTTCTTCTTTCCTATTATTTCCAAGGTAAAACTTTGCCAATTCTAAACGTTCGTTGTAATTAGAGTAAGGTCTATCTATTGCTTTTAATTGTTCTTCTGCAGCTTCTAAATCTCCTTTTTCGCGTAATGCCAAACCATAACAAAATTGTTGTTTAGAACCTTTAAATTCTGATTTATTTTTAATGTATTCAACCTGTGTTAAAACAGATTCATAATCTTTTATATTAAAATAACATAACACCAATTGTTGACGCGTATAGTAAGAATCTTGTACAGTATCTTCTAGTGTTTTGTTATAATTTATAATGGCATTGTTAAAATCGTTGATCCCATAATACGCATCTGCTAACTCTAATTGATTGGCATAAGTATTAGAAAATTCAACTTTCCGTTCTAAGTCTTTAATTTTCTTAGTCGGGTTAATAATTGTAGTAATCTCACTCTGTATTTTATCGACATCTCTTGTCGTTAAAACCTGAGTTATGATGTAGAAAATAGCACCAAAAACAGGAATAAAAAAAATCACAAAGAACCAAAAATAAGGTTTGCGATTTTTATAAATATGATATAAGCAAAATAGCTTTAGAGCAATAATTAGATAGTACAGCATTGAAAATACATTGATGACTGAAAGATAAAAACTTATTACAAATTAAAGTATAACAATATAGATTATAATTTTAAATTTGAATACTCATAATCGAGATTATACATGAAAACATTTTTAGATTTTTCTTTAACTACAGGAATTATTATTACCTCGATTATATTATTTGTATTACTTAAGCAAAAGAATAAAAGTCAAGCTAAAAAAGTATTATTGAGCATTTTTATTTTAATTTTTTTAGAGTTTGTTTTTAGTTATAGCTATTTAAATAAAATTGTTGTTTTAATTTTAACAACTTATATTTTAGAAACTTCTATTGTAGTGTTAATAGGTCCTTTACTTTTTTTATATGTTAAGGCTATAACCAAAAATTCGAAACTAATTTTTAAAGAAAACTTAGTTCATTTTATTTTCCCTTTTATATTCATTTGCGTTATATCTATTCCTGGATTTATTGACTTAGTAAATAAAAGTTATTCATTTAAATATCTACAAATATTAGATCCTATCGTTTCTTTCTCAATTCTCTATTCCTTATTCTATATTTTATATTCTTTAAAAATTCTTAAAAGATTTAGCCGTTTAGTTAAGCATAGTTATTCTAACTTAAACAATAAGGATTTAAAATGGATTGAGTATTTCTTAAAAGGCACTATTCTTATTATTAGCATTGATATTATAACAACTAGTTATGAGTTACTTTTAGGTGAGTTAGATTGGAATATTGGATATCTAACAATTATACCTATTGTATTTTTAATTGCTTATTTAGGGTATTACGGCATATCTCAAACTAAAGTACTATTACCCAATTTTCTATTGACAGAATTGAATAAAGGTCAAACCTCAGAAATTAAAAAAAAGCAAATTGAATATGACAAAAGTGAAATGAACGCTTTAGAAGTGGCGCTAAAAAAGCTAATGAGTGACGAGAAACCTTACTTAACAGAGAATCTTACACTACGTTATTTAGCAGAGTTACTTTCTACTTCGGACAAAAAATTATCGTTATTATTAAATCAACATATGAATATTTCTTTTTACGATTACATTAATAGTTATAGAGTTAATGAAGTAAAAAGAATGATAGATAATAATATTTCTGAAACATATACCTTGCTAGCAATAGCCTATGATTGTGGTTTTAATTCTAAAACTAGTTTTAACAGAATATTTAAAAAAATTACTGGGCTTTCTCCGTCTGCATATAAAAAGCAATTAAAACCCATTTAAAAGGTACCAACTCTTCTATTGGGGCGTTCAAATCAATACTGATGCTTTTATTTGTTCCTATAATTAATAAAATAAGTTAAATGAACACATCAATTAAAACATCAAACCTTGTATTAACAGCATTACTTTTGTTACTTACATTAAACTGTTCCGTAGTTAAAGATCAAAAAAGAGGTAGTGTATCTCCTAATACTTTTCATTACAAAACTGATTTTACATCTATAAAATCGATAATAGTACTTCCTGTAAAAGTGGATGGAGTGTCTAAAAATTTTTTATTTGATACTGGTGCGCAACTCAGTATTATTCAACGTAAAGAGCTAGTTGGTAAAACTGGTAAAGTTATTGGTGCATCTAACAGAAAAGCGCTCTTTGGTAGTGAAGTGGTATCATCTATTAAAATTGGTAATATAGATTTTAAAAATACCTATGCTTTAAATAGAGATTTAGCCGATTTAAAAGAAAAGGTTCCAAATTTTGGTGGAATTGTAGGACAACCTATTATAAAAAAAGCGAATTGGCTCATTAATTATCCTAAAAGAGAAATTGAGATTTCAAACAAACACTTAGTAGATGATACTTATAGATCTATTAAAATAAAAAGAGAAGGAGGCTCTCCATACACATACATTACTATTAATGGACAAAAGTATAAAGCAGTTATAGACTTAGGTTCTTCTAGTAAAGGATTAAACATTCCGAAAGATCATCCTCTTGCTGAAAAAATATTGTCTACATATAATTTTACGGACAATGAAAGAGAGATTTATACTATAGGTGGTAACCAAATGGTGAAAGAAAAAATTGGAACTGTGCCATCTATTTTATTAGGAGATATTGAATTTAAAAATGTTTTAACAGACATAAGGCATTCTAGTCAATTGCGATTAGGTATTGGCTTTTTTAAAGATTATAGTATTTATATTGATAATATAAACGGTGATTATAAAATCAAAAAACACAGATAACATAAAAAGTGAAGCCTATTTAAATTAAATAGGCTTCACTTTTTATTATATTTTTAATGTTTTTATCTCACAAAAACCAATTCGTTCTCTGAAGATAATTCTTCACTAAATCCGTAATTATCGATATTAAATCCTTTAATATCATCAATAGTTTGGGCATTGATATCCACAACATAACGCGCCATTAAACCTCTTGCATATTTAGCAAAAAACGAAATCATTTTATATTCGCCATTTTTAAAGTCTTTAAAGTTTGCAGTAATTACAGGCACTTTTAATGCTTTTTTATCTATAGCTTTAAAGTACTCGTTACTTGCTAAGTTTAAGAACAATTCTCCATCTTCTAACTCATCGTTTAACTGAGCTGTTAATTTTGTTTTCCAGAATTCATATAAATTCTTTTTCACACCTACAGGAAATTTTGTGCCCATTTCTAAACGGTAAGGTTGTATTAAATCTAATGGTTTTAGCAAACCATACAACCCTGAAAGAATCCGAACAGAATCTTGTAGTTTCTCTAATTTATCTTTAGGTATTGTATACGCATCTAATCCACGATAAACATCGCCACTAAATGCAAAAGCTGCTTGCCTAGCATTATCACTACTAAATGGTAAAGCCCATTCTTGATTGCGTTCATAATTTAACTGCCCTAAGGCATCAGAAATACTCATCAGTTTTGATAAACCTTTTGCAGATTTCTTTTTTAATAATTTATTAATACGCTCAGAATCTTTTAAGAATGTGGCTTCTGATGTTATAGTTGTTGGCAGTTGCGATTCAAAATCTAAAGATTTTGCTGGAGATAATACTAATTTCATTGAAAATTTCTTTTTCATTTCCATCCTAATAGCTGTTAGGATAGAAATCTCTTTTTATAAGTTCAAATTTACAACTAAGACCTTATAATTAAAATAGATAATAAAAATAATTAACTATACAACTATTCATTTTCTTGATGCTTTGCGTATTGTCTCCATTTTTCAATACACAATTGTATATCTTCAGGAATCTCAGTAGTAAAACGCATAAACTTTCCAGTAGTTGGGTGCTCAAAACCTAACGTCTTAGCATGTAAAGCTTGTCTTGGTAATATTTTAAAACAATTATCTACAAATTGTTTGTATTTGGTAAAGGTTGTTCCTTTTAATATTTTTTCGCCTCCGTAACGTTCGTCATTAAAAAGTGTATGTCCAATATGTTTCATATGTACACGGATTTGATGTGTACGTCCTGTTTCGAGCTTACAACTTATTAGTGTAACATATCCTAAACGTTCTAACACTTTGTAATGCGTTACTGCTGGTTTTCCTTTTTCGGCATCTTCACCTTCAAAAACAGTATTTTGTAATCTATTTTTTGGATGACGTCCTATATTGCCTTCTACAGTTCCGCTTTCATCTTTAACATTTCCCCAAACCAGTGCTACATACTCACGCTCACTCGTTTTATCTTTAAATTGTTTAGACAAATGTACCATAGCGTGTTCGGTTTTTGCAACCACTAATAACCCGCTAGTATCTTTATCTATTCGGTGTACTAAACCTGGTCGATCACTTGAGTTTTTTGGTAAGTTTTCGAAATGAAAAATTAATGCATTAATTAAAGTGCCAGAATAATTACCATGTCCTGGATGCACTACAATACCTGCTAGTTTGTTTACTACCAATAAAGTATCATCTTCATAAACGATATCTAAAGGTAAATCTTCACCAACTAATAAATGCTCGTGCGGAGGATGCTCAAATTTTACAGTAATAACGTCATTAGGCTTTACTTTATAATTCTGTTTTACAGGAACATCATTGACAAAAATACTACCGTTTTTTGCTGCAGCCTGAATTTTATTTCTGGTTGCATTCTCTATAAAATTCATTAAATATTTATCGATACGGAGTGCTTGTTGCCCTTTTTCTACTTTAAAAGCATAATGCTCATAGAGCTCTTCATTATCCTGAAATTCTGGAATTGTATCCATAAATTAATTTGAAACGCGTTTACCATTTCCTAAAACAACATCAATTTTAGATTTTAGAGGTAACATTTCACCAGAGTCGATAGGTTTCCCTTTATAAGTAATACCTAAAACAATATCTTTACCGATATCATCTTTATAAGTAATATCTCCAACCATAAAACCTAATGCTTCTAATGTTGGTTTTGCTTGTCTAAACGTACGCTTTACTACATTTGGAACAGCTACTTTTCTATAACCTGATGGGTTTAATGTTAAGTAAATTTTACGGTCTTCTTTAACTTGAGCTCCTGCAATAGGATCTTGTTCTATCACAGAATACTTTGGGTACTTTGGATTGTAATTTGCAGAATCTTGAATTTCCATTACCAAATCGTTGTCTTCCAATTCTATTTTAACGGTTTCAACAGACTTACCTTTTAAATCAGGCACTGTAATAAACTCACCATTATTTGTGGTTACATCTAACCACTTAAGTATTAAAAAGCAAAATACAACAACGGCTACAGCAGCTAATGCTATTTGTTTAAAAAAGACTTTACTTGTTAAGAATTTAATAAGACTCATACCCTAAATTATTGTTGACAAAACTAATGAATTTAACACTGTAATTAAAACGCAATCTATTTGCTTTAGTATATACGTATATAATTAGTAATTTGATTATAGCATTAAAAAATAAAATAAATGATATTTTTACATCACAACTATTTCGTTTAAAAATGATAAAGCATATTGCAATTATAATGGGTGGCTATTCTAGTGAATATGAAATTTCACTAAAAAGTGGTGCTGTCGTTTACGAGACTTTAGCAAAGACATCTTACATACCGTATTCCGTTCATATCTTTAAAAATAAATGGGTATATGTTGACGAAGCAAAAAATGAATATGTTATAAATAAAGATGATTTCTCTGTTATAGTTGACACAAAAAAAATCATATTCGATTGCGTATTTAATGCCATACATGGCTCACCAGGAGAAGATGGTTTAATTCAAGGTTATTTTGAATTGTTAGGTATTCCGCATACCAGTTGCAGTATGTATCAAGCTGCGCTTACATTTAACAAACGAGATCTTTTAGCTACTCTAAAACCTTTTGGTATTAAAACCGCTGAAAGCTATTATCTTAACTATGGAGATGTTGTTAATGAAAATGCTATTATTGCAAAAGTAGGCTTGCCGTGTTTTGTAAAAGCCAATAAGGCAGGCAGTAGTTTTGGCATTTCTAAAGTTTATAAAAAAGAAGATCTCAACGCTGCTATTGAAAATTCATTTAAAGAAGATAATGAAATTATTATTGAGCAATTTTTAGATGGAGTTGAAGTTTCAGTTGGAGTTATTTCCTATAAAGGTGAAGTAAAAGTATTACCAATCACCGAGATTGTTTCTGAGAACGATTTTTTTGATTACCAAGCAAAATATGAAGGAAAATCTCAAGAAATTACACCTGCCCGTATTTCTGAAGATTATAAACAAAAAACGATAACCATTGCTAAAAAGATATATCGAGTTCTTGGAATGACAGGTTTTTCGCGAAGTGAATTTATCTTTAAAAATGATGAACCCTATTTATTAGAAGTGAATACTGTACCTGGATTAACTAAAGAAAGTATACTACCACAACAAGCACAAGCTGCTGATATATCTTTAGAAGCTTTATTTGTAAATGCTATTGAAGAAGCGTTGAATTAGAAGTTAGATCGCTTTGCTCATAGAAACTAGAACATAGATTGCATCTTAGGTTTTTTAATGTTTTCTTTTTTCTATTTAAAACCTCTATATTTGAAAGTGAATTAAAAAAGATTCCTGCCTACGCAGGAAACACATATGAAACGTGCATTATTCCCAGGATCTTTTGACCCCATTACTTTAGGACACTACGATATTATACAACGTGGCCTTAAACTCTTTGATGAAGTTATTGTTGCTATTGGCATTAATGCTGAAAAAAAATATATGTTTTCGTTAGAGCAACGCAAACAATTTATTGAAGCTGCTTTTAAAGATGAGCCAAAAGTAAAGGTGGTAACCTATAAAGGTTTAACCATTGATTTTTGTCGTGAGATTAATGCTGAATTTATACTCCGTGGACTACGCAACCCTGCGGACTTTGAGTTTGAAAAGGCTATTGCTCATACCAATAGAAAACTCTCTAATATTGAAACCGTTTTTCTTTTAACAGCTGCAAACACGTCTTACATATCGTCTTCTATTGTACGCGACGTCATAAGAAATGGTGGAGATTATTCTGTCTTAGTTCCGAGTAGTGTTTTTATTAAATAATTCTAAAAAGACAAAAAGTGCTAGCTATCTCTTTTTAAGAAGACAACTAACACTTTTGTAAAAATTGATTAATAGCATATCGAATATATTGTTAAATCGTTTAACCGTATATTTTATTCGGTTATATGCAATAAAAAAAGATAAAGTGTCCTAAATTTAGGTGAAATTAATCTAGAATTTCTTCTCTAAAATGATATATGCGGAAAGTTAGCCTTAAGGTTTTCAATCTTAATTTCTAGGTCTTTTAAAAATAATTGATGCTGAGTAGAATTTTCATTAAAAGGTTTGTGCATTAACCCTTTTTGAATAGTTTGTATTATATCCCTTGTTTTTTGAGTGGTATCATTAATCCAAACTGTAATAAAACAATTCCATATATAATCTATAGCAGTAGTGTTTGGATGAATCATATCGGTTTTATAAAATCTATAATCCCTTAATTCGTCCATCATAATCTCATAAGATGGAAAATAGAACAATTGTTCTCTCGTCGACACAACATTGTGCACTGCAGAAATTAAATGTGCTTTACTACGTGTATTTTCTGTAAAACCATCTTTTAAATGGCGTACTGGAGATACCGTAAAAATAAATGTTATTTTAGGGTTTATAGTCTTAACTAAACTGATTATTGCTTGAAGCGAAGCTGTAATATCTTCAACAGATAATAATTCTTTTAAAAATTGCTTCTGTGGTATTTTATGGCAATTGGCAACAATTTTATCGGTTTCAATAAAACGATACGTCCAACTTGTTCCTAGAGTAATAATAATATGTGATACTTCTTTTATTTGAATCAAAGTATCACTTAATGTGGTATTTAAATTAAAAACTAATGATTTTGCTTCTACCGTATTTAATTTTGAATGTGCATCAAAAGAAAAGAAAGTGTCTTTATTTGTTTTTATTTCATCTTCACTATAATAGTCTTCATTAATAGCTCTAGTAATTAAATTTTCTATAGCTAATGGGTGAAATAAAATACCAAAAGGGTTAATAATTGCCTGAAACTTATAATAATTAAACTTCTCTCCTATATTTTCAGAAAAACAAGACCCTAATAACAACACTTTAGAATTGTAATCTACCTGATGGTGAGATTGTTTTTGTAGTGATATTTTGGTTTGTAGTTCCATAATAGATTAGACAATATCGTATAGAAGGTAACCTTATATATAATTTTTAGCTGCACTTAAAGCTTCTGTAATTCCTGCTGGGTTTTTACCGCCAGCTGTTGCAAAGAATGGTTGTCCACCTCCACCACCTTGAATGAACTTTCCTAAGTCTCTAACCACTTGCCCAGCATTTAATCCGCGTTCAGTAACCAATTCTTTAGAGATATAGCAAGTTAATAAGGCTTTTCCTTCGGTAGCAGTGCCAAATATTAAGAATAAATTTTTATGCTTTTCTCCCATTCCAAAGGCTACATCTTTAATTCCTGATGGATCTAAGTCTACTTTCTTAGCCAAAAACTGAACTCCATTAATGTCTTCTAACTCATTAATTAATTCATTTTTTAGATTTTTAGCTTTATCTTTAAGTAATGTTTCTATTTGCTTTCTAAGATTTGTATTCTCTTCTTGTAAACTCTGTAGCGCTTTTACAGGGTGTTTTGCATTATTTAAGAGGTCTTTCATCTCATAATACGATCTATTATTTTCAAAATAAAAATCTTTAACTGCGTCACTTGTAATAGCTTCGATTCGTCGAATCCCAGATGCCACAGCACTTTCTGATCTAATTTTAAAATGCCAAATATCTCCTGTATTATTTACATGTGTTCCACCGCATAATTCAATAGATTGTCCAAATCTAATGGTACGCACAGCATCTCCATATTTTTCACCAAATAATGCCATAGCTCCTTGTTTCATTGCATCTGCTACTGGCACATTTCTGCGTTCTTCTAACGGTAATTTTCCATCTATTCTCCTATTGACAAAATCTTCTATTTGGCGTAATTGATCTACTGTGACTTTAGAGAAATGTGAAAAATCGAAACGTAAATATTTAGAATGTACTGCCGATCCTTTTTGCTCTACGTGTGTTCCTAAAACTTCACGCAAAGCTTGATGCAATAAATGTGTTGCTGTATGGTTACACTCTGTTCTAAAACGCTGTTTAGCATCTACAACTGCTTTAAAGGTTTCATTAATATGTTTTGGCAGGTTTTTAGAGAAATGTATAATTACATTACTCTCCTTCTTTGTATCTATGATATAAACCACATCTCCATTTGGCACTTCCAGATATCCTTTATCGCCAACTTGTCCGCCTCCTTCGGCATAAAATGGAGTTAAATTAAATACCATTTGATACATTTCTCCATCTTTTTTAGAGGTAACTTTTCGGTATCGTGTTAATTTAACCTCAGCTTCAAGTGTATCATAACCCACGAATTCTTCCTCACAATCTTCTAATAAAACCGTCCAGTCTTCAGTAGATGTTTCACTTGCAGAACGTGAGCGTTCTTTTTGTTTTTTTAACTCAGCTTCAAACTCTTGTTCATTATAAGTAAACCCTTTTTCATTTAAAATAAGTGCGGTTAAATCCTTTGGAAAACCATAAGTATCATACAATTCAAAAGCGCGCTTACCAGATACTTCTTTACCTTTTGTAGATGAGATAACACCATCGAGTAGCAATAAACCTTGATCTAAAGTTCTTAAAAAAGAGGTTTCCTCTTCTCTTATAACATTTTCAATCAACTGTTTCTGAATTTTCAATTCTGGAAACGCCTTACCCATAGTTTTGGTTAATACATCTACCAATCGGTAAATAAATGGTTCTTTCTTACCCAAAAATGTAAAACCATAACGCACTGCTCGTCGTAAAATACGACGTATTACATAACCTGCACCTGTATTACTCGGCAATTGACCATCTGCTATAGAAAATGCAACAGCTCTAACATGATCTGATATAACTCGGACAGCTATGTCTATATTTTCAAGCTTACCATATTTCATTTTGGTAATCGTCTCAATTTCTCTAATTAGTGGTGTAAATACATCTGTATCGTAATTAGATTGTACTCCTTGTAAAACCATACAAAGGCGTTCAAAACCCATACCAGTATCAATATGCTTATTCGGTAAGTTTTCTAATGAACCATCAGCTTTACGATTGTATTGCATAAATACAAGATTCCAGATTTCAACCACATGTGGATGATCCATATTGACTAAAGTTTTACCATCAACTTTAGATTTTTCTTCTTCAGAACGTATATCTACATGAATTTCACTACAAGGGCCACAAGGTCCTTGCTCTCCCATTTCCCAAAAGTTATCTTTCTTATTTCCCATAAGAATACGATCTTCAGGAATTATATTTTTCCATAAATCGTATGCTTCATTATCCATAGGTGTACCATCGGCTTTATCTCCTTCAAAGACGGTAACGTATAATATATTTTTGTCTATACCATAAACTTCAGTAAGAAGCTCCCATGCCCAAGCAATAGCTTCTTTTTTAAAGTAATCTCCAAAGCTCCAATTGCCTAACATCTCAAATAGAGTATGATGATAGGTATCATAACCCACTTCTTCTAAATCGTTATGCTTACCAGAAACACGTAAACACTTTTGAGAATCTGAAATTCTATTGTTCTTAGGTTGGGCATTGCCTAAAAAATATTCTTTAAAAGGAGCCATCCCCGAATTCACAAACATTAATGTTGGATCATCTTTTAAAACCATTGGTGCAGATGGAACAATACTATGTTTTTTACTCTCAAAAAAGTTTAAAAATTTAGTGCGAATATCTTGAGACTTCATGTTGATATATTAGAGCTAATTTTTATTAATTTGTATTAATTGGCTAACAATTTTTAATTTTTATCAGATCCTTTTTATTTAATCTTAAGGTCTAAAAAAAGCTTCTACAAATATATTCCATTAGTTTCTTAAATTTGTAATGAAAATATTTTTGTAGGTTTGATTGTTTTGTTAATAAAATTAAGACACTTATAGTGCCTTAATCACTGCAAAAATAGTATAAATTGCGACATGGCTAAGGTAAAATATTATTATGATGCTGAAACGCTTTCCTACCGAAAGGTAGAGCGTAAAAAAAGAACGACTCTTAAATATGCCACTGTTTTTATTTTAGCTTCTGCGCTTTTTGGTTTTTTCTTTGTTTTAATTGCTAGTCAGTTTTTTCAATCTCCTAAAGAATTGCAACTTGCAAGAGAATTACAAAACATGCAATTGCAATACGATTTATTGAACAAACGTATGGATGATGCCATTGCAGCCTTAGGTAATGTTGAAGAACGAGATAATGCTATTTACAGATTGTATTTTGAAGCCAATCCTATACCCGAAGAACAAAGACGTGCTGGTTTTGGCGGTGTTAACCGTTATAAAAAATTTGAAGGTTTTGATAACTCACAACTTATTAGTGAAAGTAATAAACGTTTAGATATTTTAGAGAAAGCCATTGTTGTACAATCTAAGTCTTTAGACGAGATAAAAATATTAGCAAAAGATAAAGAGAAATTTTTAGTAGCTATACCTGCCATACAGCCTGTTAACAATGAGAATTTAACACGCGTAGCTTCTGGTTATGGTTATAGAACAGATCCATTTACTAAAGTTAGAAAATTTCATTACGGTATGGATTTTACGGCTCCAAGAGGCACTCCAATTTATGCTAGTGGAGATGGTATTGTAAAGCGAGCTGATAGTAAAGCCTCAGGTTTTGGAAAGCACATCCGCATTGACCATGGTTATGGTTATGTGTCATTATACGCTCATTTATATAAATATAATGTACGTGTTAATCAACGTGTAAAACGTGGAGATTTAATAGGCTTTGTTGGAAGCACAGGTCGCTCAGAAGCGCCACATTTACATTACGAAATTATAAAAGACGGTAACCGTATCAACCCTATTAATTTTTATTACGGTAATTTATCTGCTGAAGAGTTTAACGATTTATTACAAAAAGCATCATTAGAAAATCAATCTTTAGATTAATATGCATATAAACTTACCTGAAAAACGATATTATGGCATTGGAGAAGTTGCCAAAGCTTTTAAAGTTAATGCTTCTTTAATTCGATTTTGGGAAAAAGAGTTTGATGTCCTTAAACCAAAAAAAAATGCCAAAGGCAATCGTAAATTTACACCTGAAGATATTAAAAACTTAAAGTTGATTTACCATTTGGTGAAAGAACGTGGATTTACACTAGAAGGTGCCAAAACACATCTTAAAGAAGAAAAAAAACAAACACTTAGTAATTTTGAAATTATTACTAAACTTGAAAGCATAAAGAATCAACTTCAAAAAATAAAAACACAACTTTAAAACATATCAATTATGAAAAAATGGCTACCATTAATTATAATAATTATAATTGCACTATTACTATATACTAAAAGCTCTGGGTTTTATAATAATGTTATAGAAAAAGAAGAAAATATTGGAGAGCAATGGGCAAAAGTAGAAAGTGCATACCAATTACGAAGTGATTTAATTCCTAATTTAATGAAAGTAGCTGAACGTTATGCAGAATATGAACAAGAAACTTTTAAAATTGTTACTGACGCTAGGTCTAAAGCTACCAGTATTCAAATAGATCCTTCAAATATTACTCCACAACAACTTGAGCAGTTTAAAAAAGTTCAGAGCGGAATGACATCTGCTTTATCTCGTTTACTTGCTGTTTTTGAAAGATATCCTGATTTAAAAGCTAATGAAAATTATAAAGAATTAATGAATTCTTTAGATCGTGTTGAGAAAAGAATAAAAGTAGAGCGCGATCGTTTTAATGAAAAAATAACCCCATACAACAATTTAGTTAGACAATTTCCTGGCAATATATATGCTATGATATTTGGTTTTGAGAAAAAAGAGCGATTTAATGCTGATGATGGTGCTGAAAAAGGTGTTGATGTTAACGACTATAAATCTGATAATTAAATGCCTAGCATTGAGGATTTTTTAACAGCATCTGAAGAACAAGACATTATTGAAGCCATCCGTATTGCCGAACTAAACACTTCTGGTGAAATACGAGTACATATAGAACACAATTGTAGTAATGATGTCTATGAACATGTGATGGAAGTTTTTCATTATTTAAAAATGGATAATACTAAGCTTCAAAATGGTGTGTTAATTTATGTTGCTGTAGATAAAAAAGAGTTTGTAATTTATGGTGATAAAGGAATTAATGATGTCGTTCCTATAGATTTTTGGAATACAACTAGAGACGTTATTGCTTCAGAATTTAAACAAGGTGAATTTGCAAAAGGCTTAATTAAAGGAATTAAAAAAGCAGGAGAAGAATTGACTGAACATTTCCCTTGGATACATGGAGATACTAACGAATTGGATAATACAATCTCTACCAACTAAATGATTCAACTAAAACATATAGGTATTATCATTTGCTTTAGTATTCTGACAAGTTTCTTCTTTGTCGCGAATGCCCAATATAAAATTCCGACTAAACCTGATAAAGAAACAAGTTTATATGACGAAATAAATCTATTATCTGATTTTCAAAAAAACAATCTCGAACAAAAATTAATTCGTTATGCAGATACCACTTCTACACAAATTGTAATTGCTATTATTAGTTCTACTAATGATGATGATATTTCTTTAGTAGGTGCAGAATGGGGACAGAAATGGGGTATTGGACAAGCTAACAAGGATAATGGAATATTAATATTACTAGCTAAAGACGATAGGCAAATTGACATAAACACTGGTTATGGTATTGAATATATACTTACCGATATTGACGCAGAGCGTATTATTAATAGAATTATACTACCAGAATTTAAAAAAGGAAACTTTTATTCAGGACTAGACAAAGGCACTGATGTTATTTTTAAAATTTTAAATGGAGAGTATCAAGGCACACCAAAATCTTCTGGTGATGATTTCCCTTTAGGAGTATTCATTATCTTATTTGTTTTTTTTATTATCATTATCATTATTATCTCTAACCATAAAAATGGTGGAGGTGGTCATAGAGGCAATCATAGAGATGCTACAAGTATACTTGAAGCTATTATTTTAAGCAATATGGGACGTGGTAGTTACTCTAGAGGTTCTTCTTCTGGCGGTTTTGGAGGATTTGGAGGAGGAAGTAGTTCTGGCGGTGGTTTTAGTGGTGGTTTCGGAGGCGGCAGCTTTGGTGGTGGTGGCGCTTCTGGTAGTTGGTAATAAAACCTATAAGCTAAAACAACAACCTAAATGTAGATTGTGTTTTTATTTTTAATCGTTTTTAAATTAAGTACCTTTTTGAGTCTAATCAAATATTATAAAATTATTTGATCTTGTTTCTCCTTTACTCCCTAGGCTATTAAATTTCCAACTAAAACTCAACAAAAAATACTGTTCTAATACTGTACTCTGAGTATCTTGTATAAAGTTAGCATTAGAGACACGACGTGCATTCGTATTTTGGTTTAGCAAATCGTAAACCTTAAGCGTCAATGTGGCTTTATCTCTTAAGAAGGAATATGCAACTGTAGAATTCCAAAACCAAGAAGACCTTTGAAATCCGTCTGCAACATTAGGATTAAAATTGTAATTGAGATCATTCCTCCATTCAAACTTTTTAGGCAAATACGTTGTAGTACGTAATCTTAAATTATGAGTTGTAAATTCTTGATCTTCAAAATTATTAATATCAAAATCAGTCGATGTAAATGATAATCTATAATTTGGTCTAAGCTCTAAAATGTCTTTCCATGTAAATGTTACTCCTAAACTTGGCCCTAGAGTTGTATTTGTTGATGCATATTTTACATCATCATTAAAATTTATTCTTCTGTTAACTCCAGCTGATAAACCTAAATTTAATTTTAATGTCCTTACAGAATCTATTTTAACTGTTTTATTAAATCTACCACTACCAGAAATTCTAAAATTACCATTAACATTATCGTAAGTGGTACGACGTGCAAAGTTATCATCTACTAGTGTACGTGTAATGATTTGATTTTGTACTACCGATACATTTAAATTACCAAAAAAACCTGTGCCTTTCTGAAAATCGAACTTGTTATAACCGGCATATAAACTATGCGTGTTTGTTGGTTCTAAATCTGGGTTACCTGTAATAATATTTAATGGGTTTGAAACATCTTCAAAAGCTTGGAGTTGTCTTAAATCTGGCGGACTATTACTCAATGAGTATCCTGAATATATGGAAGCTTTATTACTAAATCTATAATTAAAATTACTACTTAACTCTACCGCTTCAAAGTCTCTTTTATCACTCAACTCTGGTCGCAAAGCATCTTCATTCTCTATGGTTCTAAACACATAACCTACTTCGCCACTAATTGACCATTTTTCTTTTCTGTAAGTAACATCTACACTCGGAGTAAAACGATTATTAATATACTCAAAATCTGAACTCAACTGCGAATTAAACAAATCGTATTCTTGTGTTACATCATTAAAATCGAAATTAGAATTTAAGCTATTATCTTTACTACTTCTGTAACTTAATTTAGTATCTATAAATAATTCTTTAGCTATAATGGGTATTCTATATGTAGCATTTGCACTAATAATAGTAGACTCTCCATCATTGTTGATAAATTGATCTCTTATTACATCTGGTACGTTAAGATCTTCAAACAAAGCTTCTGAACGTTGAAAGTTTTCACCTTCGTTATTATTAAATGTGGTAGTTAAGCCAAACTTTATAAAACTTCCATTACTACCAAAACGCTTTGTAGCATCTACTCTATTACTGAAATTTCTAACTTCTCCTTCAGAAATTGAACTGGAAGTAGACTGATTGGTCAACACATTATTTTCATCAAAAGATTGATTAGAAGCATTATTAAAGCGTTCTGTATCCCCAAAGGTAAATGAAGGCCTTATATTAATAAGAAACGTAGAATCTATTTTTATATCGAACTCTGTATTAAAACGGTGATTTCTATTATCTGAAACATCTCTAGACTCTGAATTCGTAAAAAAACGACGGTCTGGTAAAATGTTTTCACTTTCAGAACGTGTATCATTTTCGGAAGAACTATCTGAATAAAAATAATCTGCAGAAACATCAAATCCTTTTGTTATTTCATCAGCATAATTGACACCTCCATTACGAGAAGTTACTATACCTTGACCGCCACCACCAAAAGAGCGTCCATTAATAGAAAAAGCACCTGTACTACTAACACTTACTGAAGATATATTTCCTAGCATACGTTCTATCTCACCAAAACTAAAACTTGGTGAGTTGATATTATTTCCACCAGCTAGAATACTAATCCGCCGATCATTATCAAATATATTTAGGATGCCAGCAAACTCATTTCTATCATCGGTTCCTGCACCTGCTGCTAGTCTCCCAAAAACGCCTTTATTATTTTCTTCTTTTATGGTTAAGTTTATGGTTTTATTTTGATCATCTCCTTCTTCACCCGAAAAAGCTTCTGCTTTAGTCTTAGTATCAGTAACCTGAACTTTGTCTATAATTTCTTTCGTTAAGTTACGTGTTGTAATTGTAGGATCATCCCCAAAAAAAGGTTTTCCGTTTACTAAAATTTTATTCACAGGTTTTCCATTTACTGTTATATTTCCTTCTGCATCGACCTCAACACCTGGTAATTTTTTAAGTAAATCTTCAACATTTGCATCTTTCTTAGTCTTAAAGGAACTTACATTAAACTCTAAAGTATCTTTTTTAACGGTTATCGGAGCTCTAGATTTAATAATAACTTCATCCAATACATTGTTATCTACTTTTAATTGAATATCGCCTAAATCTATATTTTCCTTATCTATAGTTATATCTTTAGTAAACGTAGCGTAACCTACATAAGAAATGTACATTTTTAGTATATCATCGTAGGTTCTGTCCTCTAAAGAGAATAATCCATCTTTATCCGAAATGGTATATGTCACTAAACTACTATCCTTTAGGCGTTCTAAATAAATTGTAGCAGATTCAAGAGGCTCTTTTGCATCTTCAGCTACGACCTTACCAGTAATTTTAAATGATTTTTGTTGAGAAATTGAAAAAAGACTAAATAATACTGCAAAAACTAAAATTAGTTTCTTCATGATCTTTGATTGATGATTAATAATTCAAACATATAACTATTTTTATAGTTATACAACTGTATTTTTAGTTAATTTGAAATATTAAAATTGTTGACTGTTGTTATGGTAACGAATGTATATGAATAATCGTATGAAAATTCTTAAAAAAATGATAATTAACATTAGTAAATGTTAAATTTCGTATTACCATACTACTTCTTTCGCATATAAACACTCACTGGAACTCCATTAAAATCAAAATGCTCTCTTAGTTTATTCTCTAAAAAACGTTTGTAAGGATCTTTTACATACTGAGGAAGATTACAGAAAAATGCAAATTGCGGTTGTGGAGTTGGCAATTGCATAATGTATTTAATTTTTACAAACTTACCTTTATATGCTGGCGGTGGATAGTTTTCAATTATTGGTAAAAACACATCATTAAGCTCACTTGTCTTTATGCGTTTACTCCTATTTTTATATACATCAACTGCTGTTTCAATAGCTTTGAAAATACGTTGTTTATTTAAAACCGAGATGAAAATAATAGGAACATCTGTAAATGGAGCAATTTGTGCTTGTATGTACTTTTCAAAATCACGAGCTGTACGTGTTTCTTTTTCAACTAAATCCCATTTATTAACCAATATTACAATTCCTTTTCTATTGCGTTCTGCTAACCAAAAGATGTTTTGTACTTGTCCATCAAAACCACGAGTAGCATCTAAAACCAATAAACAAACATCGCAATGTTCTATGGCCCTAACACTTCGCATTACTGAGTAAAACTCTAAGTCTTCTTTTACTTTTGATTTGCGGCGAATACCTGCTGTATCCACTAAATTAAACTCAAATCCAAAACGATTGTATTTTGTATCTATAGCGTCTCTAGTAGTGCCAGCAATATCTGTAACTATATAACGATCCTCTCCTATTAAAGCGTTAATAAATGACGATTTTCCTGCGTTTGGTCTACCTACTACTGCAAAACGTGGTAAAGCTTCTTCATCCTCATCTTCTTCAACTTCAGGTAAAGCATCTACTAAAGCGTCTAATAATTCGCCTGTACCACTTCCATTAATACTAGCAATAGTATAATAATTTCCTAATCCTAATCCATAAAACTCTACAGCATCTTCTGCACGTTTCCCATTATCAACTTTATTAACGGCTAAAAAAACAGGCTTATCAACTTTACGAAGTAATCTTGCTACATCTTCATCCATACCTGTAATACCAGACTCTACATCTACCATAAAAATAATAGCATCAGCTTCTTCTATAGCTAACTCTACTTGTTTGTCAATTTCGGCTTCAAAAACATCATCGCTTCCTACAACATAACCTCCAGTATCTATAAGTGAAAATTCTTTGCCATTCCAATCGCTCTTTCCATAATGGCGATCTCTGGTTACGCCACTAACAGCATCAACAATAGCTTCTCTTCTTTGAATTAATCGGTTAAAAAAAGTGGATTTACCGACATTAGGTCTACCAACAATGGCAACGATACTACTCATAACTTAAGTTTTAATTTGCATTACATATCCTGTAAGCGGCTGCAAATATACTATTTAGTATCCAATTTGTAGTCTTAGTATATTTTTTATATATCTAAATATATAATAAGTTACCGTTGATTGTAACCAAAACGTTTTAACTGGTTTTGATTACTTCTCCAATTTTTGTTAACCTTAACATATAACTCTATATGTACTTGCTTACCAAAAAATTGTTCTAAATCTTTACGTGCTTCCATACCAACACGCTTTAGAGCAGAACCTTTATGCCCAATAATAATTCCTTTTTGGGTTTCGCGTTCTACCATGATCACAGAGCGGATTTTTATAATCTTCTCTTCTTCAAAAAATTCTTCTGTATCTACCTCAACAGCATAAGGTATCTCCTTTTTATAATGTAATAATATTTTCTCTCTAATCGCTTCATTGACAAAAAAGCGTTCTGGTTTATCTGTCAGTTGATCTTTAGGATAAAATGCAGGAGATTCGGGTAATAACTCTACTATACGATCAAATACATTTTGAACATTAAAACCATTCAATGCAGAAATAGGATAAAACTCAGCGTTTGGAACCTTCTGTTGCCATAACTCAGCTTGTTCTTCTAATTGCTCTTGATTAGAACTGTCAATTTTATTAAGTAATAAAAGTACTGGAATCTTAGAGTTGGTTATTTTCTTAAAGAAGGATTCGTCTTTTAACGCTTTCTCACCAATCTCAACCATATAGATTAAAACATCTGCATCTTCAAAAGCAGATTTTACAAAATCCATCATAGATTCTTGCAACTCATACGCTGGTTTAATAATACCTGGTGTATCACTTAATATGACCTGGAAATCTTCACCATTAACAATACCTAAAATACGATGACGTGTAGTTTGTGCTTTAGAGGTAATAATAGATAATTTTTCGCCTATAAATGCATTCATTAATGTAGACTTCCCTACATTAGGATTACCAATAATATTTACAAAACCTGCTCTATGCATTCTTACTTAATTTGCCACAAAGATAGGTTTTTGTATTCTGATGCAATCGTTTATTTTGCAATACTATTGGCTATGTTTTGTATAAGCTTATACAAATGCGGCTTTATAAGTTCTGGTCTTGCCCATGCAATTTCATGACCTGTATTTGGCGTTGTTATAATGTTATTATTTTTAAATTTTTTTTTGGTATAATTAATATTTCCATATGGCACCAAATCGTCTTTATCTCCGTGAATATGAATTACAGGTACGCTAACTTTTGGCCAATCTGCATCTATATAAGACAACTCTTTAGCATGAGTTTCTTTTTCATCGCCTGCAACACGATAACCTGTAGGAACCAACCAACGTGTTAACCAAAATTGCGTAAATTTTTGACCTTTAACACGTTTTTCTTGCTCTGGGTCTATTGCTGGAGATATCATTACCACTCCTTTTACATTAGTATTTATAACCGCAAGTCTGGCCGCTAAAGGACCTCCATACGATGAACCTACGGTAATAACATTATCTAACTTATAAGTGCAAATTAATTTACTTATTATTTCAGCTTGAAGTTTTATAGACACTAATTCATCTCCAAAGTTTGAATACCCATAACCCGGACGATCTATAGCATATAAATTAGCTTGTTTAATTAAAGATGTATCTTTTAAATAACCATTCCAGGCTGAAAGTGAACTTGGAGAACCATGAAGAAATAGAATATTTATAGTATTATTAACCTGTTTAATTTTTTGTGCTCTAACTTTTATATCTAAAGTATCTGCGGTATAATATGATATTTCTGTAGGAATATTAAGACTACTAAATCTATCGTAAATTTCAGCATCTGTAGAACGCCATTGCAATACAGTACAAGAACTAAATGTTGCTACTATTATTAAAAAATATATAAATTTAACAAGCTTCAATACTCTAATTCTATTATTTACTTTTTCGAAAGTATAAAATTGAATACACGTTGGCACGTTATTTAACAGTATTTCTATTTCGTATTTTTTATGTTTTGTTTGTAAAATACATTAAGTATTAAACCTAATAAAATAAGAACAATTGCAAATACGCTTAATAGTGTATAAACTTCGCCAAACCAAAACACACCTATAATTAATGTAAATACTACTTCTACATACTTTACTGGCGCAATTTTGTTTGTCTCTACTGCCTGAAATGCTTTAGTCATATACAACTGCCCATAATAACCAAAAACGCCTAAACTTAGAAAAAGCAACCACTCTATATAGGTAGGCTGTTTCCAATGAAATAACATAAAAAACATACTCACAAAAGCAGAAACTCCCATAAAGTAATTAACAACTACAACTGGATGATCTCTTTTACCTATTTTACGAAGTATAACAAATACTAAACCTGTAAATATAGCTGAGAATAATGCGGCAAGCAATCCTATAGTATTCATTTGTGCATCAAAACCTTTTAATAAAAGTACACCTAAAAATGCCATAGCAAAAAACAACCATTGTGTTGGCCAAATCTTTTCTTTTAATAACAATACAGCAAATAGAGCAGCAAAAATTGGAGAGATATAGCGTATGGATGTTGCAGAACCCATAGATAAATATTTCAAAGATAAAAAGAACAATGTCATGGCTATAAGTCCCATTAATGCTCTTAACAACAATAATTTTTTATTATTACCTAATACAGAAATCTTATTCCGCTTTAAGTAAATCATACAAAACCCAAACGAACCTAAGGCTCGAAAGTATATAATTTGAGACACATTAAAATCTGATAAATACTTAACAATAGCGTTTAAAAATGCAAATGCAAACGTGCTTATAAGCATATATTTAATCGCTGATCTTAGCATTTAATGTGCTGTAATTTATTTAAGCAAAGTTAAATTAATTTCAATGATACGCTTTTAGAAACTATTTTAACCTAATTAATGGTAAAGAGTGATTGTAGTTTGCTCTAAAATCAGAATATATTATATGCAATTAATCTCTTATTTTTTTGATAATTGCTATGGTTTTAGCTGTAAGTTCCTCTATTTGATTAAAATCGTAGTTATCGTTTTTATCTTTAACAATAAGTTTTGAACCCATGCCAACACAAGTTACACCAGCATTAAACCAAGATAAAAGACTTTCTTCTGTCGGGGACACACCGCCTGTAGGCATTATGCTCGTCCATGGTTGTGGTGCTTTTATAGCTTTCACAAAATCTGGACCATAAATTCCTCCTGGAAATAGCTTAACAATTTCGCATCCTAATTCTTCAGCTCTAGTAATTTCTGTTAAAGAGCCACAACCAGGAGACCACAAAACTTTTCTTCTGTTACAAACTAATGCAATATCTTCTCTTAATACTGGTGTTACTATAAAGTTTGCTCCCATCGCCATATATGTTGACGCCGAAGATGCATCTGTCACAGAACCTACCCCTAAAATCATTTCGGGGAGCTCCCCTGACACATATTTACTTAAATCCGAAAATACCTCTTGTGCAAAATCACCACGAGCAGTAAATTCTAAAAGACGTGCACCACCATCGTAGCATGCTTTAACAATTGATTTACTTTGATCTATATTTTCATTAAAAAACAGTGGCACAAGTCCGGTTGTTTTCATTGTTTTTATTACGTCTAATCTTGTAAATCTAGCCATATTACATTTATCTAGAAACTTTACCTGTTGCGTTTCCTTTTATTAAATCTTCTATTTCTTCCTTAGTCACTAAATTATAGTCACCAGATATGGTATGTTTTAAACAGCATGCAGCTGCTGAAAAATCTATAGTGCGTTGTAAATCTGTTTTATAGGTCATCAAGCCATAAATTAATCCACCCATAAATGCATCTCCGCTACCTACTCTATCTACTATTGGTGTTACTTCTTTTATAGCAGCTTTATATATTGTATTTCCATTATATAAAATACCACCTATTCGTTGATGAGAAGCACTAATAGAATATCTCAATGTTGTTGCAACCATTTCTAAATTAGGGCAATACTCAAAAATAACATCATATAAATTAGGCAACGTAGCTTCGTCTTGATAATTAGGTTCGACTTTATTCTCACCTAACATAAAATACGCTGTATCAATATCTCCTAATATTACATGGCTATACTTTAGTAATTCAGGCATCACCTCATGAGGTTCTTTACCATATTTCCATAGTTTAGATCTGTAATTTAAATCACAAGATATTTTTAATCCTAATTTATGAGCCGTTTTTATTGCTACTAGGCATTGTTGTGCTGCTTGTTCTGAAATTGCTGGTGTAATACCACTCCAATGAAACCAAGTCGCATCTTTTAGAATAACTTCCCAATCAAAATCATCTGGTTCTGTTGTAGCAAATGCACTATGAGCTCTATCATAAACAACTTTACTACTTCGTGTTCCTGCTCCCGTTTCTAAAAAGTAAATCCCTAATCTATCACCTCCAAAAGCAGTATGATCTAAACCTACTTTAAGCTTACGCATTTCTTTTACCGTGCAAGCTCCTATATCATTATCTGGAACCTTAGTTACAAATTCAGTATCAATTCCGTAATTAGCTAAAGACACAGAAACATTGAACTCACCGCCACCATAAGAAGCTGCAAATGATTTTGCTTGTATAAATCGCAAATGCCGCTCTGTAGATAAGCGCAACATTATTTCTCCAAATGTTACTACTTTTTTCATTGTATTATTTTACAATTAAATACCTAAAGCTTGTCCTCCACCAATTTGAATAGTTTCCGCTGTTATAAAAGAAGCATCTTTACTTGCTAAAAAAGAAACTACACTTGCAACATCTTCAGGCTGACCTAATCTTCCTAACATAATATTATTTGCCCAAGAAGCAAAAACCTCTGGTTTAGTTGATTTAATTTGCTTATGAAAATCAGTATCAATTGTACCTGGAGATACAGCGTTTGCTCGTATTCCATATTCAGCTAAGTCTTTAGCTAAAGCTCTTGTTATTGCATGAACACCAGCTTTTGATGTGCCATAAATTCCTGCTCCTGGTCCACCTGCTGTCCATCCTGCATTTGATGTGTAATTAATTATTGACGGATGTTCTCCTTTCTTTAAATATGGAATAGCAGCTCTTGAAGCAAAAAATACTGAATCTAAATTTAGCGCCATAACATTTCTATAGAACTCAGTAGTCATTTCTTCAAATCGAGATCTACCGCCAAGACCACCTGCATTATTCACTAAAACATCAATTCTACCATATTTTTCACCAATAGCTTTAATGTTTTGATCTACAAGTGCTTCTTTAGTTACGTCAAAACCATAATATTCGGCTGTAATCCCTGCCGAGCTTAATTCTTTAACTCTTTTAGCACCTGCTTCGTTATCAATTCCATTAATAATCACGGTATATCCATCTTTACCTAATCGTTCTGCTACAGAGAAACCTATGCCACCTGTCGCTCCCGTTATTATTGCTATTTTTTTGTTTGAATTCATACTTTTCAATATATTATTATAAATTATAGATTGGTTTATTTTTCTTTTAAGGGTTCTATTTTAGGGCATAATAACCAAACAGCTAATAGTGCTATAACAGCTAAAGCTCCACCTACTATAAATGCTGGTATATAGTTTTTACCTGCTGTTAATATTGGAATTAAAGCCGTTAGTCCAAATGCACCTAATTTTGCTGCTGTTCCGGCAAAGCCAGATAAGGTACCTACTATTTTACCACTGAACATATCACTAGGTAGTGTTTGTACATTACCAATTGCTGTTTGAAACCCAAATAATAATACAGCCATTATAATAACTGCATTGGTCGCTGATCCTGGTGCTTTTAACAGGAAAAAACAAGGAATCATAATTAAACAACCCAATGTAATTACCATTTTTCTTGTTTTATTAACAGTCCATCCTTTACCTAATCTATTTTGAGCTAAAAGTCCACCGAACCAAGCACCTAACATTGCCCCTACATAAGGTACCCATGCAGAAAATGCAATTTCTTTTACATCGAGACCAAAAACTTCATTAAGATATATAGGAATCCATACTATAAATAACCACCAAATAGGATCTATTGCTGCTGAAGCAATTATGACTCCCCAACTTTCTTTATGACTAAGAAGTTTAGCTGTACTAGGATTATATCCTTCTTCATGATCCTCATCTTCTTCAATATTTTGATTTTGTTGCCCAGATAGGATATATTTTTTCTCATCTTCTGATAACCAAGGATGCTTTTTTGGTGGTGATTTTACAAGATACAACCATGGTAATAACCATAAAAAGCCTATTAGACCTACACAAACAAATATTGCTTTCCATGATAAATAGACAGAAAGAAGTCCTATTATTGGATATGCAACAATTCCTCCAACAGCTGCTCCAGAATTGAATATGCCTTGGGCTAAAGCTCTTTCTTTAGTAGGAAACCATTCTGCGTTGGCTTTTGCAGCGCCTGGCCAATTACCCGCTTCTGCAATTCCTAAAATCGATCTAAAAACAGAAAAACTCAACATGCCTTTCGCAAACGCATGAAGCATTGTAGCTATTGACCAAATCCCTATTGATAAAGCAAACCCTATGCGAGTACCTATCCAGTCAAATATCTTTCCAAATATTGTTTGACCGGCAGCGTAAGACAATATAAATACAGCTGATATTGTACCATAGATAGCTTTCGTATCATCCGAATCCATGTCTGGAAATAAATCTTTAGCTATATCTGGCCATAATGCTCCAAAAGCTTGTCTATCAATATAATTTATAACAGCTGCTAGGGCTACTAAACCTACTACCCACCATCTAAGTCCTTTTATCTTCATAATGTTTTATATCCGTTATTATCTAGGAATTACTATTAAGTTTTAATGTTATAACAATACTGATATAAAACAGCAAAATGATCTTTCATTTTTTGTTTAGCTAATTTTGGGTCTTGTGCTTTAATCGCCTCGTATATAGATTTATGTTCATCGATTGCCTTTTGCGGCAAATCATTATCGCAGACATGATATTTAGTGAAATTAGTTATGATTTCGGGAATTATAATAAGCATAAACTCATTCATGGAATTATTACCACATGCTTTTGCAATAGCTAAATGAAATAATAAATCTTCTTGCACTGCGTCTTCCCCATTACGTACTTTAGTACTATATGCGTCTAATGCAGATTTCATTTGTTGCAAATCCTCTTCAGTTCTTCTTAATGCTGCTAATCTTACCGTTTTTAATTCTAATAAAATTCTAGTTTCTACTAGTGATTTAAAATCTGGTTCTTCTAGACTTAAAATATCTTCTATTAAACCATTTAAAGCTATTATGCCTATGTTAGCTACAAAAGTTCCACTTTGTGGTATAGACTTTAATAAGCCATAAAATTCTAATTTTTGTATTGCATCTCTAACATTACTTCGAGATACTTCAAACTTATCTGAAAGCATGCGTTCTGAAGGTAATTTGTCTCCAGGTTCTAGATTTTTATAATTAATTAAATCTCTAATATTAGAAATGATCTGCTTTTGAATTGTTATTCTATCATTCTTTATTATTGTATCTAATTTCATAAACGAGTTTATTATAATTCTACTTAAGGTTATTATATACTAAATTAAGCATTTAAAATGCTATACAATTAATGACTAACTTCCAATTCATAATACCTAACTTTTGCATATGCACCTTCATCTCTAGTTTGAAAATAGTTACCTGCTTTAAAATAATTTTCAAAAACGCCCCATTTTTTAATATGAATACTGTCGTAAACTTTGTATTCATTTTTATTTAAAATTATAACCATTTTACCTTCACTTACTTTTACTTCTAGAGTAAATTTTCTAAAGCCTACTTCTTCTTCAAAATTAAAACCTACATCATTTCCCCATGCGTCTTCATGAAGTATTTCTGTATCAGAAGCATTTAAATCTTTTAAGACTTTAGTTTTAACTCTAACCTTACCTTTATCCCAATAGATTTTTAATATAGGTGGTGCATTATTATCATCTTCACCAATTAAATCACGTTGTTCATTAGTTAATCTACCATGTATTTGCATAATAATGACTCTATGATATTTACCTTCTGAATCTTTTGTAACCTCATCGATAGCAAGTTTTCCTTTCATATATCCGCCATCTTTAAATGTCCAATTAACATTATTCTCACCAGGAACCATTTGTTCTCTCAACTCGGATCTGGTAAACTTGGTGTTTCTAGTTTTAGATTCTGTAGGTAAAGCATGAAACACAATAGCTCCTCTTGTAGAGTCAATGTACATATAAGGTTTTGCGACTTCATCTAAAGCAAAATCTTTAATCTCTGGCGGAGATATTTCATAAGGTCTCCCTTTATCATTATTTACGGGAAGTGTAACTTTCCAGTGGCTTAAATCTATATTTGGTAGTTTAACCTTCTTTTTACGCTTTTTTGATTTCTTATCTTTCTTCTTTAATTCAGATACTTGCGATGCATTATCGGATTGCTTGTCTTGAGCATTAATATAGATCGAAAAAACAAAAGTAATTAAAAGTAAAAGTGTTTTTTTCTGATATCGCATCATTTATAATATTTATTTTATGCTTAAGATTCGGTATTAATCTATATTAAAGCGTTGTTATTTCAATATCCGTAAGAAATACTTCATTAGAACCTGTAACAGTGTTTGTAGGAACAAAATAAAGTATTACAAAACGCTGTACAACAGAATCTAAAATATCTTCTGTACTTTCATCTACTCTACTCTGAGGAAAAGCAAATGATGAACTCGCATTAAAATTAAATGTTACTTGTTGCCATGTATCTACTTCTGGCCCAGCAATTACTTCATGACTAGCTAGAGCTAAAGACATTAAATCATCATCACTAGTAGGCTGTCCGGATAACACATAGAATGTACCTTCAACAACACCTTCAGGTGTGGTTTCAGATTTTATAAAAGCAGAAATCTCATAACCAACATTTGTTTCTATTTCAAAAGGTTGATAAGCTCTTTCTCCAGAACTATCAAATTTCAATGATCTTCCTGATGTACCACCAGCACTTTGAGCATCTGTACCTGAAGAACTTGCTTTATCTGTGGTTCCTGAACCACCGTTATTAACAGGGTTAGAAACCCAAGACTCTAAAGGATCGTTTCTCCAAAAATTAAATGTAGAAGAAGAGCTATCATTAAAAGAGTTATCTGGATCTATAGTCCATGCATCTACTAAATCATTATTATTCATTTCTGAGGTAGGATAGCTTTCCATATCTCCATTTTGAATAACAGCATCAAATGTTGCTACAACACCAACATTTACCTCTTTAACTATATCTGCTGTAACTCCATTAGAATCTGTAATTACTAAAGTAACATTGTATGCTCCTGGAACCGCATATGTATGCGTAGGATTAGTATCTGTCGAGGTATTACCATCTCCAAAATCCCAACTATGTGATTCAGCAAAAACAGAATTATCAGTAAATTCAACAATTAGACCAGCTGTTGTAAAATTAAAATCTGCAGAAGCAGGTGGCTGAATAATTTCTATAGTTTCAGTATGAACAGATGTTTGATTCAATGAATCTGAAGCCGTTAATGATACTACATATGTTCCTTGGCTAGGAAATATATTCGTTGGATCTACATCATTTGATGTGTTTCCATCTCCAAAATCCCAGTTAAAAACAATTGCATTATCAGATTGGTTTGCAAACACTACTCGAGTAAAGTCATTGACTCCAGTACCTGCTTCAAAGGTAAAGAATGAAGCGGGTGGCGTCTCATCCGCTATAGAACCTTCTTCTGGAAGATCATCTATAAATTCACATGAGAAAAACACAAAACTAAAAACCAATAACAGTATAAAATTTAGTTTAAAGGTATTTTTATTGAAGTTTATTGTATTCATAATATTATATTTTAATTTTAATATCCTGGATTTTGAGTTAATACACCTTGACTTATAGCAATTTCTGGACCAGGAATAGGCAACAATAATTCAAAGGCTTGAAAATCATGGCTATTTGCCGCCGAAAACGCTGCTAAAACTTCTTGAGCAACACCAAATCGCTTTAAATCTAAGAAACGGTGATTTTCAAATGCTAATTCTACACGTCTTTCATCCATAATTAATTGTCTGGTAATTACCGTTTGTGGATCTAGACCTGCTCTCACTCTAACTGCATTAAAGGATTCTAACGCAGCTGATGACGTCGTTTGGTCAGCTCCTGCTAAAATAGCTTCTGCATGCAATAGCAATACATCTGCATAACGTGTTACTATCCAATCATTTCCTGCAATTCTTGGATTTGATGGCACAGTAAAGGTTCCTACATTAGGATCTGGTATTGGTAAAAATTTCACTGTTTGAAAAAGACCTGGGTTTCCTGGATCTTCTCTAATTGTAAATTGTGTTCTGTCACCACCATTATTTTCAAGAGCTTCAACAAGTTCTGCAGTAGCATAATTTGATCCTGTACCACGACCTACAGCATCTAAAAATTCAGCTGAAAAGCCTTGGCTATCATTTACTAGTGTATCATCAAAACCTATAGAGAAAATTGTTTCATTATTAGCTTCTGTATAGAAAACATCAAAGAAATTAGGCTCTAAACTATAATCACCACTTGCTATTACACTTTCTAAAAGTCCTTGAGCTTGACCATACTGACCTAAAGTTAAGTACACTTTAGCTAATATAGTTTGCACAGCAGCTAAAGAAGCTCTTGATCTAGATGAATTATCTAATCCACCATTAACTGCAAATTCTAAATCATCAATGATAAAGTTATAGATGGTATCTTCGTTTACTCTTGTAAACGCAATAACCCTATCTTCTTCTTCTTCAGTATTTAAAATTCTATCCACTAAAGGGACATCTCCATAAAAACGCACTAAATTAAAATAGGCATAAGCTCTTAAAAAACGTGCTTCTGCTTCAAATCTGTTTACATTACTTTCAGAAGCATTTCCTAAATTTTCTAAAACTAAGTTAGCTCTAAAAATAATGTTATACATACTTCTATAATATGTAATTACAGCTGCAGTTTGCGGTAGCACAGTAAAGGTTTCAAAATCAAAACCTTGAGGAGATCCACTTTTGGTCCTAGCATTATCACTTAATACTTCACCCATTTGGTATTCTACTTGAATAGCCAAATGTGGGTTATTAAAACCTCCATCTCCTTCAAGAGGATTACTACCTTGTAAGCCATCATAGATGTTTATTATTCCTGCTAGAATCTCATCATCATTGTTGAAAAAATTATCGACAACAATAGCAGAAGTTGGTATTGGATCTAAATCACACGATCCAAGAAAAACTATTGAAAATAGAACTATATATATCTTTTTAAATTTCATAATCGTAGTTTTTTAAGTATTAAAATTGGGCATTAAGGCCAAGTGATATGGTTTGTTGAATTGCAGTTCCTCCTCTTTGGTAACCAAAAGTTAATGGGCCTTGAGGTAAATTTCTTATATGTTCTGGATTCCAACCTGTGTAATCGCTTGCAGTAACAAATAATAAGTTTTGCCCTGTTGCATATAGTCTTAAACTTGATAATTTTAGTTTTGAAGTTATATCTTCAGGGAAGTTATATCCTAAACTTATAGTACGTAAAGCTAAGTACCCTGCATTTTGAACCAATTGACTTGTAAAAATTCGTGGTACCAAAAATTGTTGATCTGGTGTGGCAGATCGATCGAAATCCACAGTATTACTATTAAAGAAGTCGAAAATATATTGGTCACCTAAATTATAGGTTTTTGCTCCATGACTTCCTTGAAACAAGAAACTAAGATCGAAATTTCCGTATCTAAATTCGTTACCAAAACTCCAAACCAAATCTGGGTAAGGATCACCTAAAATGGTCTTATCATCATCATCAATTATTCCATCTCCATTTAAATCTTTTGCATAAACGAACTGTGTTCTATTACCTACTTGTCTAAAAGGATCATTTAAAAATTCAAATGGAATGTCTCTATCAAATACATATCCGTAAAAAGATGAGATTGGTTGGCCTACTTGATTTATCCATTCAACTAATCTACTACCATCACCTGTATTAACTATTTGTCCATTAGAATCCCCGAAATCAGTTAAAGTATTATCATTAAAAGATCCTATTAATGAAGCAGTCCATCTAAATTTTTCTGTACTTAGAATCCGTGTTCTTAACTCTAGCTCAAATCCTTCATTTTCAACTTCACCACGATTTACAAGCGCAGTAGTTAAACCTGTACTTCCTGCAATTGGATTGTTTAATAACAACTCATCGCTTGTTCTTTTGTAATAATCTAATGAACCTGAAATAGCATTGTTTAAAAACCCAAAATCTATACCTGGATTAATCTCTATAGATCGTTCCCATTGTAATAACTCATTAGGAATATTAAGAGGATTAAAACCTGGCGTAATACCACCATCTATTACAGCACTACTAGGCCCTAATAAACCTAATGACGGGTAGTTATCTGTTAAAAATGATCCAGAATTTAAACTGTTTGTTCCTGTTAGACCATAACTTAATCTTACTTTTAATTGATTAACCCAATCGGTCTCTTCTAAAAATTGTTCATTAGATATTACCCAACCTGCCGATACTGCCGGAAAGATACCATACTTACTATCTTTACCAAAAACAGAACTTCCATCTGTACGAATACTTGCATTGAACAAATATTTATTATCATAAGCATAAATAACTCTTGTATAAAACCCATTTAAAAAGTTTTCATAATCAAAAGCTGTTGCATCATTAATAATAGATCCACCACCAACGTTTGGAATTATATCTGAGGTAAACCCGCTCGTTTCAATTTGAGACTCTTCAAAGAATCTACGTTCAAAAGATGCACCTGCAATTGCACTTATATCGTGTTTGCCAATTGTCTTATTATAACTTAAAACATTGTCAGATATTAAAGCCCAACGGCTTCTTGTATCGTAAGATGCGTTGGCTGCAGCAGCTCCATTTCTTGATTCATTGATCCCTTGAAAATCAGTGTTTATTCTATTTTCATATGTCGCCGTAAATGTAGTTCTAAAACTTAAATCATTAGATATTTTATAGTCAGCAAAGAGGTTACCATAAAAATTATATCTATTTTCAAAACGTTGTCTTTCTAATAATTTTGCTAAAGGGTTAGTATTACTTGTATTACTAATATCCGTTGCACTAGTTGCTGGTACACCTTGAAAATTGCCATTTTCATCAAAAATACTTGTAGCTCCATCAGGAAATTGCCAATCATCAAACATTCTCTGTAGTGCATAATCCCCAACTTGGACATCTGCAAATCGTCCTCCATCTCTAACTCGATTTACAAATTGAATATTAAACTCATCTAAACGTGCTGGCACCCATGATGGTTGTCTTATAACATCGTAAAGCCCTGTAGCGCTAAATCTTCTTCTTTTTGAGTAAGATGGTGAAAAACTTGCACCAATTTTAAGTTTATCCGTTAACTCTGTTCTAATTTTTAGTTGCGCTCTATATCTTTCAAAATCATCAGTTAGCAGCACACCTTCATCAGATACATAACTAAGGTTAACATTATACTTTGTTTTCTTTGTTCCGCCACTTACACCTAAACTATGACTTGTAATTACACCACCATCTATAATTATATCTTGCCAATTGTTTTCTGCATTTATCAACTGTCTGAATTGGCTTCCTAGAGAAAGGCTACCTGTTATATCTATTTCACGTTGTAATTCTCCTTCAAAATCGATATCATAATCATCACTTTTTCTACCTTCTTTAAACCCTGTAAATGTATTATATGTGAATTTAGCTTTACCTTCTTTCCCTACTTTAGTCGTTATTTGAATAACTCCATTTGCTCCTCTAGATCCAAATATAGCTGCTGAAGCCGCATCTTTTAATACCTCAAAAGACTCTACATTATTCATATCTATATTTGTTAAGAAATCGGAGTCTACAACAGCCCCATCAACAACAACTAAAGGTCCATTATTAGATGTAATAGAACCAGCACCACGAATCCTAATTGTTGGTGCTCCACCAGCTTCTCCTTCTGAATTTCTAATATTTACACCAGATACTTGACCAATTAATGCCTCATCAATCCTAGATACCGCAATTTGATCTAGCTTTTCATTCTTAACTTTAGAAATTGCTCCTGTTAAAAGGCTCTTTTTCTGTGTTCCATAACCAATTAAAACGACTTCGTCTAAAAGATTATCATCATCTTCTAAAGCTACATCTAGTGTTTTTTGAGCATCAATGATTATTGTCTTTGGCTTAAAACCTAAGAATGAAAATTGAAGCACATCTCCTTTCTTAACATTAATTTGGTACTTCCCATCAATATCCGTAGACGTTCCATTTGTAGTACTAACGATAAGGATATTAACACCTGATATAGGCATCTTGTCTGATGCAGCCGTAACAGTACCTTTAATAAGGTAACTATCTTGCGCATAAGAAACTACTCCGAGAAAGAGAGTAATAATTAAAATAAATTTTGTTTTTAAATTCATGATTTAATTTTTAAGTTAATTGCCAATTCAGCATGCACCCATTACTTAAAAATCACATTTATTACAAATAAAGAAAAGGTTTTTTTGTACCTTTGTAATATAAATGTTACTAAATAATATTTATAGCAACTTCACAACCAAGAAGTAAATTATTAAAGGACAGTTTTTAAAAAACCTGTCCTTTTTTAATGCTATAAAATTGGTTTACCAGATTGGTTTACCAAATATATGTAAAAAAATGTTAATTACAAGTTTTCAATGTAATTATTCTAATTTTTTTCGACTAAAATAAGTTATTCCATAAAATCTTCTCTTATTGGACTAAAAACATCTATTAAAACACCTTCTGCTTTACAGACAGCTCCGTGTAATACATGAGGAGGAATATAAACGGTATCACCACCTTTTACCAACTTTGTTTCATCACCAATTGAAAACTCAAACTCACCGCTTTCTATATAAGTTACTTGACTGTGATAATGCTCATGCTTGTACCCAATTCCGCCTTCATCAAAATGAACTTTTACTAGCATGATTTTATCATCATAACCCATGATTTTTCGTTTTACACCTTCTCCAACGGTTTCCCATTCTAAATCTTTATCGAGAATAAACTCTTTACTTGCTCCGTAAGTTTTCATATTATATATACGTTTAATTATTTTTTAGTTGTAATAATGTGTTCCTTTCCATTGATAGGTATGGCCATTTACTTCAAGAATATGTGAAGCTTTATCTGATGCATTATCATTAGATATAATAAATACTCTTTGTTCTTCAGATTTTAAATCTATAGATAAGGCAGAATACTTTTCTGAATTAAATAAAACTTTCACTTCTTTTATTTCACTGTATGCTCCATCGGCTTTTTCTGTAACAGGATTATAATTACCGTGTGGTTCTATAACCGTTGCAAAAATGGTTTCTTTTGCATTTCTTCTAATAATAAATGCAGGATCATTACGTAAATTAAATTTTGGATCATTGGCTCCTAATCTTGCTAAAAGAATAGTATCATCTGTTTTTGTAGCTGTAGTTAACCCATAGAATTTTCTATTGTTTAACCAAGTAAATTGCAATGATTCTGTATTAGATTTACCACTAGCTTCTTTCCAAAGATGTTGATAGCCATTTTTTGATCCTAAAGCTGATAGCGAGCTAGGTGTTTTGGCCTCAAAACCTTCGGCAATGATTTGCCCAAAATAATAATATGGTAAATCGAATTGATGTGTTTTATCGGAATTCACTCTAAACATATCTATAACGAAAGGTTTCTCTAGAGCTTCTTCTTTTATCATTACCATTGTACGATGTAAGTCTGTTCCAGAATATGCATTATTCTCTTTGGCACTCATCACTTGAACTTTAGCATTTGAAACATCATAGATATACTTCTCTGAATGATTTTTACTTCCTGTTGCAAAATCCCCATTAAAATGAGGCACCTCATCTTGTATAATTGTGTTGTGCGCAATAGTTTGTTTTGCCCAAGTTTTGTTTTCTTTTAAATAGCCACCACCATTCTTTTGCTCTACATTGACATAGCGAGACAATCCATAATCTTGTAATATTTCTTCTCCATTTTCATAAAGTGAAAATGAAAGTTTATCATAATGACCATGGCTTAAACCCTGACCTGTATATTTCATAACTAAAGCCATAGTATTTAAAGAATCATTATATCTTAAAATCCCTACAGCTCCTTCATCACCATTGGCTCCATCACTCAATTCTATAGATGTTTTTACAAAAGGTTTTGCTTTTTCATCTCTAATACCCATTGCTACTGCTAAGCCACTAGCATCTAATTGTACTTTATTCTGTGCTTTAGCAACAGATAATAATTCTGGCTTTTGATTGCCGTAATAGTAAGCTATATTAAGTGCAGAAACCAATGATGTTGTATAATAAGACATCCCTTTTTGGCAATCGTTTAAAGGAAAAAATTCGCCATCAGCATCAGTAAGATTTAAAAGTGCATCCATAGCTTTAAGCAAAACACCATCTTTATATTCAAATATTTTTAACTCTGGTTTTTTATTCTGAAGAGCTTCTGCAAAAATCATAAACGGATACATAGCATAACGCTGATAATAAGGTCCTTCTGTATAAAACCCATCAGGTGAAAAAGGCTGATCTAAATTGGCTAAAAAACCTGCTTTTCCATCTTTATCATAGATAAACCCTCCATCATTATCTTTTTTGGTTAAGTCAACATCATCTTTACTCAAACCATATAAAGCACGTTGCACTAGCTCATCATCATCCATTACCAAGCCTATTAATCCTACAGCTACATTACCCCAAGTACTATGATTATGCACGCGATTGAAATATTGAGGAGTTTCTATCGAAAGAAAATCTGCGTAAGGCCTAAACAGTGTTTTATTTAAGTAATCTGTTTGTTCTTTTGGTAACCAATCGTATATACAATCATAAGCTTGACTTGTATATACGAGCCAATTAGAGTCATTAAGGCATTGCCAAAAAAACTTACCTCTAGCATAACTTCGAGGTTGAGGATGACGACCAAGTGTCGGATACATTTCTGCATACTGAAGTAACATATCTCTAACATAAACAGCATACTTTTCATCACCTAATATCTGAAACAACACGCCTGCTTTTTGCATATTACTATAATTAGCTTTATGTTGTGTGTGCGTGTAGCCACCAGCCATATCTTTAGGAATCGGCACATCTATACCTTTAGCTATTGCTTTATCAATTTCTTCTTTAGCTTTAGATAAGGTTGCATCAAAAATTGGCACATTCCCTAATTCTTTCTTTATATCTGAAACTGCGTTTTGTGTTAATATTAAATTAGGGTGAGAATCACTAATTACTTCTGGTGATTTCTTTTTTGAACTATCTTCCTTGCATGCTGTTATTAATAACAGTAAAGACAATAAAACAAAAAGTCTATAGATTATTGTTATAGGGTTTGTAATGCTCTTAAAGCCTATTAATTTTAGCATTATTAATTATCTTTTTTTGGTTGAACACCTATACTCAATGCGCCTTCTTTAAACCATACTTCGGCGTAACTCCCGTTTTGATATTGCTTATCTATATCTCCATCATAAACTTGAGACTTAGTAGATTTAGGGTTAGCCTGATTATAAGCTCCTTGCTTAAAGTATTGTAACTCTCCTGCATAAGCAGATTCTTTTTCTACACCATCTCTTCCTCTCTTGAAATATGTATTTTTAATCTGTTCTGGTATACTTGCTTTATCTGCAAATTCTGATTGTACTAAACTTTTAGTAAATGTTTTTGTTTCGTGATTTTTACTAGTAAATGTTAAGTACATAACACCTTGGTAGATATTTACTTCATAACTAAACTCTTCACCTAAAGCAATACCATCTTTTGGTTCAGTAGGATACGAGTTTTCTGTTTCTCCAACTACAGAGAAGTCATAACCCCAAACAGCTGTAGAGAAATCCCATCTCCCTGAATTATCACCATCATGATTGATTTCATAATTCCAAAATACAGAGCCTTTTGTATGACCCGGAAATTTTTTATAAAAGATCTTTAATGGTTCGTTTTTATGACCTTCGTCTCCATGGATTTGCCCAATAACAACAGCATAAGAAGATGATACTGTTGCGTCTCCTGTAGTAGAAACATTTTTAACTTTTAGAGTTCCTGTTAATCTCCCACCTTGCATTGGTCTCCAATACTTTTTTTGATGCAGCTCACTCCGCGTATTTTTAGATGTTTTAGATGTGACGCCTGCGTTTGGCGCTTTGTAAACTACCCAATCAATACCTTGTTCTTTTTTTACATAAAAGAAATCTTCTTTTTGAAAACTTTTTAGATCTTTGACGCTGGTGCCATCTCCTAATAAAATTTTACATTCTTCAACTATCGGTAAAACATCACTCGGATATATTTTAATTGCTTCTACAATCTCTTCATTAACTTCTGAAGTTGTTTCGTTTTTTTGTTTACAGGAATAGAATGCTAAAAGCATCAGTACTAAGGCTAGGTATTTTCTCATTTTAATACACTAATTTCAATTTTAAATTCTGAACTATTTTTACCTCTCCCGAGTTTACTAAAGTAGTATTCTCATCTTTCTGACCTTTTTCACCCCAAAGAATCGCCACTAATTTCACAGGATTATTTTTAAAAGTATTATCAACAAACTTTACATTGACAATGCCTCTGTTTTTCAATAAAATATTGTCTTTATCGGTTTTACCACTATTTGTAAATGTATTTCCTGTAAGTGTTAAGTATCCTCCAATAGTAGATTCATCGTAACCACCACGATAATAATTTAGAACATCTTCATCTATAGCATTAAAGGTTGAATTTTTAATGGTTACAAACGCTGCATTATAATCCCCTTTATCATTGGTTTCTTTATTTAATCTAAAACCTGCTTTGCAATTTTTAAAGTTTGAATTTTTTACCATAATAGTATCTGCAAAAGCGCCTTTTGATACTTCTAAAATGCTTTTAAAATTTTGAATTTCCGTATTATTAATAAAAAGATTGTAGGCTTTACTCATATTCTTATCTAGAGTTGTAAAAGTATTCTGTTCACCTGTACCATTTATAATAACGTTATCTAAACTTAATCTCCCTTTTGGTAAAAATCTAAAAGCGGTTTTAGGAGAAGTGAAATTGATTATTGCTTTATTGGAAGCATCCTCAGATGCTAACTCAATATGCTGGCTAATTTGCAATTCTTCAATTACTTTATAATTACCTGACTTTAGTATAATTTTTGTCTTTCCGTTGGTGTTTTTTATAGCGTTTATAAAGTCATTTACATTACTTACTATAATTTCTGCTGTTTTTTTAGTTCCCGTATTCGACATAAACCAATCTGCACCGTATTGAGATTTATCCATTAGAACAGAAGCCTCAGGTGAAGCTACAATAGAGCCTATATTATTTTCAGCATCTTGTCGTTTGTTACCAAAAATATCTTTATCTATTTTATTAAAATCAAATCCTTTGTAGGTCTCATATTGGTTTGTTGACTTTTTAAAAATATCTGAACCGCCTTCTAAAGCTAACGTTTTAGTTTTTAGACCTTTGGAAGTAAATTCTGAAGCTACCTTAAAATTAAGGATATTCGATTCAAATTTTACTCCATCTACTTTATCATAAGCTTTAATTAAGGATGCATTATTAGCACTAGAATACACTAAATTATTGGCAACTATGACACGTTCTGGTCGAGCTGAACGAATTTCACTTGGTGGTAATACCTCAGCCTGACTTAAATTAGCTCCTACACTAAAATGAAATGGAGTTTTACTTTCAATAAAAGAATTGTAAGCTATAACTGCGTCCGTAACTTGGTTGTAACGGTTTAAAGGAGACTTAGGAATTCCGTTCATTACCGCGATTGGCGCTCTAAATTCGTTTCCTTTTAATTTGTAGAAATAATTATTTGTAATCCAATGCCCAGTATTAATAACTCTAATACCTCCAATGAATTCTGAATTATCGTTACCTATAAAAACATTACCGTCTATTTTAGCATAGTTACCATGGCGCAATACCAATGAACCTTCGCTTTCAAAAAACACATTATTACTAAACGTGTTAAAATTAGATTTACTAGAAATAATTTCTACCTCACCATTACAACGTTCAAAATAGTTATTACTTACGTTTACATAACTCGGAGTCATTGAAGTATAACTGTCTCCAATTTGCATAGTTTCTGACCTTGGTCCGCCTTTTCTAGGTCGAGGCCCAAAATGATTATGATGAATTTGATGGTAATTATTAATATGCTGATTTCCTTTTAAGAATACGCGAAGTGTAGGCCCTTGATTTGATTTGCCAGCAATATAACAATGGTCAAGCTCATTATATTGTCCCCAAAATTCTATCCAATGATCCTTAGTATCTCTACTAGGTTGCGTAAACTCTTCAATTACACAATTAGTTACCCTTGAATGGTTAGCAAACAACGTATCATTTACTTTAAAATTAATAACAGCATTTGATGGTGTATATCCATTTTTAAAGTACAAGCCATCAACTACTAAATAGTCTCCACCCAACTTAAGGCTTGACTCACCCTCAATAGTTACTTTTCCTGGTGTCTCTGCTTTTAAGGTTATAGGATTACCTTCTTTACCTTGTGCTATAAATTTTATTTGGAGATTTTTATACACGCCTTCCTTTAAAACAATATGATCTCCTGGCTCAGCATTTGCAATAGCTTTATCTAATTCTTCAGCACTAGACACTAGTGTTTCTGTAATCTTAGTTTTAGTATCACATGCAAATACTAATAAAAGTAGAGCTGCGACTATACTTGTTTTTTTCATATAATTAATGTGTAATGAGGTATTGTTAGCTTTTAAAATACTACAAGTGTATAAATCTTATTCTGAGTAAAAAACAGAATAAATACCTTAAATAAGGTATTTTTTAGTATTGCTTGCTTAATAAAAAACGCATTAACCACCTTTAATCTTCATTAAGTTACTTTAAAACACTTTGAAGTTAAGGCATTAATGCGTTTTATATTCTCAAATAAATTTTATTTAATAATTATCTTTTGAGTTGCACTTGTGTTTCCTGCATCAATCTTCATAAAATAAACACCTTCATTAAGGTCTGAAACATCCACTCTATTGTTTGTTAACTCTTTTTGAGACAGTACATTTTTACCCAAAACATCATAGATATTAATTGAGGAAATTTCAATATTATTTGACTCTACTGTTATAAAATCATCAGCAGGATTAGGATAAATACTTAACCCTAATAGTGTTAAATCTTGTGTAGATAATGTATTTTGAGTTGGGTTTGGACCACCTATGTGGTTTAGCAATGAACCCTCCCAACTTTCTGGATGTGTTCTAACTTGAGTACTATTAGATCCCAAATTCCAAACTCTTGGGGAAGTAGTACTTGAAGGCACATCACCACCAACCCAGTCTACTGCGTCAACTGAAGCATCATTATTAACAACACTACCTGTAGAATTACCTATACGAGCAGCATAGTCATATTGTGTTGGTGTTGATATTACTGTTGCTGTTGAAGGACGTTCTAAAGTAGCTACTGCAGCAGATTCTGCAAAAATAACATCTGCATAAGCATATTCTGTAGCATCATCGTCATCAATAAAAGCTACCCCATCTATAAATGTCCAAATATCTGTGAAAGCTGTATCAATTTCCCCATCATCATTATCATCTATATCATCACTTGATGAAGGAGCACCATTTCCATTAGTATTTACCAAAAGAAAACTATGGGATTGTCCTTCAAGATCTCCATCTGTGACATCAAACAAAATAGTAGCATCTGGGTTTACTGTATAATCATGACCTGTGGTTAATATTACCACAAAACCATTAGAGCCAATAGTTACCCCAGACAAATCTATAATACCTCCTTGAGGACAAGGAGTAACACCATCATTATTAACAGTACAACCATTACTTGAATCACCATTAGATTCTATATCCCCTGGATCGTTTTCATCTCCTTCTACCTGAATTAAGTAAGTATCAGCAGCTATAGTAGCTCCTGGATCTCCTCTTAATTCTATGTATTCAAATCCGAAATCCGATCCAGAAGGATTGACCATAATTTCGCTTATAACAAGATTTTGGGCTAAAGCCAAATTCATGAAAAAGATTGCAATCAAAAGTAATTTTGTTTTCATATTCTATAGTTTTAAAATTAGCGTTCTCAATTTAAATTGTAGTATTTAATAAACAAATTAAAATTGGTTTACCAGATTGGTTTACCAAATATATGTTTATTTTTTAAATACACAAGATTTTTTTTGGCAAAAAATTTAATTATTGTTTGTTTAGATGAAAATATCTATATACAAAATAAAGTGTTATGTGTTTTTTGACCATGTCGTTTGTAGGCTAAGCTTTGAAAAAATAAATAAAAAACAAGAACTACCTCATTAACTATTTAGTCCTTTAAACTTAGATGCAAAATCTCGTTTTATTGTACAAAAAAAGCCTCACATTTCTGTGAAGCTTTACTTAGTAGCGGGAACTGGACTCGAACCAGTGACCTTCGGGTTATGAGCCCGACGAGCTACCTACTGCTCTATCCCGCGATATAAAATTAAAATGATTTTCTTAGCTTTTAACTCTCGGTTCATAATGCCGACTCAATCATTTTAGGACTGCAAATATAATACTTTTTTTAGATTACAAAAGGATTCAAAAAAATAACCTTCAAAATAATTTTGAAGGTTATCTTTAATTTTATTTTATATAAATAGCTTAATTATCATCTTCGTCTTCGTCATCTGTTTCTTCATCTAAAGTTGCTAATTTTCCTCTGGTATTAGAAGCATCTATATCTATATTAATAATATTTGGTAATTGTTCTTGTAAATTAGCCAAATTGCCTTTAATGGCATTATTACCCAATAATAAGGTGTTTAACTTTGTTAAGTTAGCAAGCCCTGAAGGCAAACTACCATAAAAACTATTATTAGATAAAATTAATTCTTCAAGGTTAGTTAATTCACTAATAGAATTAGGAATGGCTCCTAATAGATTATTATCAAATACACTTAATTTCTTTAAGGCTTTTAAATTAGAAATCGTAACAGGTAATTTTCCCATCAGTTGATTACTACTTAATAATAAATTTTCTAAATGCTTTAGCTTCCCTATTGATACAGGAATTGGTCCCATAAAGTTATTATTAAATAATTCTAAAGACTTTAAATTTACAAGATTACCAATACTATTAGGAATACTGCCTGATAAATTATTAGAAAAAAGATATAAACCTTCTAATTGAGTTAATGTCGTAAGTCCATTTGGTAAGCCGCCTTCTAACTTATTAAAAGATAAGTCTAAGGTTTTTAATTCAGTAAATGCTTTTATATCTTCAGGAATATTTCCTTTAAGATTATTAAAATTCAATTTTAAAGCAACAACTTGATCGTTCTCTATGGTAACACCATGCCATGTATTAATAGGTTGGTTTAAATCCCATGTAGTATTCCAAGATTCACCTTCAGTGGCGTTATACAGTGCTATAAGGGCGTCTTTTTCTGTTTTGGATACGTCTGCATATGTAAATGCAAAAAGCAATAAGCATAATACGGTTAATTTTAAAGTTTTCATTTTAGCGGATTTGGGTGAGGGAAGTTAATTATAGCATCAAATATATATGTCAATCGGTTAAATGACAAATTTTTTCGATGAAATGCACTAATTAAAAATTAATTAATTGATTGTCAGTCATTTAAAAAAATACTGCTCTATATTATTTACAGTAAAATTTTCGATTTTTCCACCATTTATCACCACTATAATTTGAAGTGGATTACAACAAATTTCGCAATCTTCGATATAATTCTGATCTGGTTGAGAAACATCTATAAGCATAGAAATAGTCTCCCGGCAATGTGGACATTGAAAAAAATGCTCATGCATAAAGCTTTTGTTTAAAAATCTACATTAAGAAGTTCTCCACTAATCTGTAGCACCAATAACTCTGCAATTTTAGCCTGAAATTTTGCTTGAATTTTACTCAATTCAGCATTTAATAAATTTAATTGCGCTTGGCGAAACTCTATAGAAGTAGCTTGCCCAAGTTTAAAGCGCTCTGCAGTACGATCAAAATTATTTTTAGAGGTAACAATATTATCTTCTTGAACTCTATAAACAGTTAATTTATTTTGATAATCGTCCCAAGCATTATTAAAATCGCGCTCAATACTCTGAATTAAACTCTGCTTTTCGTACTCTTGATTTTGTAATGCAATTTTTGCATTTTTATAGATATTTACTGCTCTACCATCAAATAAATTCCATGTTAAATTTAGACCTCCACTTATACCTGTGTTTGTTGATGTTGTTAAAAATGAAGCTGCGTTGTTATTGTTTTTATTCCAACCGTAAGATCCCGTAAGACCTATTGTTGGTAAAAATGCTGATGTCCCAGATTTTAATGTATAATTACTAATACTTATGTTTTTATTAACCTGTAGTAAGGATACATTATTAGCTTTCATTTTTGTTAATAGATCGGCTTTATTTAATTGTAGTAAAAAATTAACTTCAGCATTTACATCAAACGTGTTTTCATCTAGCACATTACCAATAACAACATTTAAATCGCGCTTTGTGTTTTTATAAGCTTGTCGCTGGTTGATTAAATTAATACTATCATTATTAATATCTACTTGGGCATTTAATACCGCTAATTTTGTGCTTTGCCCATATTCAAATTGATATTCTGCACGTTTTAATCGGTCTTTCGTAATTGTAATTGTCTCTTCTAAAGCGTTAACATTTTCGGATAATTGAGCAACATTATAATACACAGTAAACAACTGAAAAATAGTGTTTTCTATAGTTTGTCTTGCTTGTAATTCTGTTAATTGGTGTGTTTCTTTTAAACGCTTATAATCGTACAAACGACCAAGACCATCAAATAAGGTGTAATTAACATTTACTCTTGCATTGTAACGCGAACTCGTAGCTCCATTTAATGTTGTAACATCACCGTTTAAGAATTCTGCTTCTGTATTATCTCTATTAAATGTAGCGCCTGCGGTACCTGTTACTGTTGGTAAATAACCTGTATTTAAAACTCCTTTATCATTAGCTGCTATTGTAACATTATTTTTTGCAATTTTTATTCCGAAATTATTTTCTAAGGCGAATGTAATAGCTTGCTCTTTAGTTAAAATATTTTGTGAATGAATTGATGTTACACTAACCAACATCAATATAGCTAGTAAACTTCTAATGTTCATTGTCTTGATTTTTTTCTTTTATAGCACGCTCAACTTCTTCTTTAGTAACTTCATTACCTGTAGCTAACCATTTTACATTTGTTTTTATACTATTACTAAATGATAGAAAAATAGGAAGTACTATTAACGTTAATAAGGTAGCATAAGCAATACCGAAAGAAATTGCTACGGCCATAGGTTTTAAAAACTGTGCTTGTCTACTTTTTTCTAGTAATAATGGCGCTAAACCTGCAATGGTCGTTAAAGACGTTAAGAAAATAGCTCTAAACCTAGATTTACCAGCATTTAATAATGCATCTTCAAATTTTAAACCTTCACGTAAATTGGTATTAAACCTACCGATGAGTACCAATCCATCATTAACCATAATACCAATTAAAGCGATAATGCCTAATAAGGAGATGACATTTAATTTAAATCCAAAGAACCAGTGACCCCAACCTACTGCTGTAAAACTGAATGGTACTAATAAAATTAATAATAAAGGTTGACTGTAACTTCTAAATGTAAATGCAATGGTTAAATAAATAAGAATAAATACTATAACACCTACTTTTGCTAGTGAGTTTGTGAGTTTAACAAATTCTCTATTTTGCCCTTCATATGAAGGTGTAATTGATGGATATTTTGATTGAATATCTGGTACAATATTCGATTTAATATCTGCTAAAATATCTGTAGCACTATCTGAAGGATCTTTTAAATCTGCTGAAACTTGAATTTCTCGTCTCCCTTCTAAATGATTAATAGCTACATCTCCTCTTTCAATAGAATAATCTGCAATGTCTTTTAATATTACACGCTGCCCTGAAGGTGAAATGATTCGCATTTCATCTAAATCATTAATTGAAGATCTATTCTCTTTATCATAACGCACCCAAACACGTATTTCATCTTGACCTCTCTGAAAACGTTGTGCTTGTACGCCAAAAAAAGCAGAACGTACTTGTGTCATTACTGTTCTTAGGTCTAAGCCTAATAAATAAGCACTTTCTTTAAGTTTTAAACGTATTTCTTTTATCCCAACAGGATCATTATCTTCTATATCTTTTAACAAAGGGTTTGCGCTTAATACTGTTTTAAGTTCTTTTTTAGCCGCTTTTAATTCTTCGATATTATTACTTAATAGCGAAACAGAAACTGGTTTTCCTCCAAATCCTCGACCAGAACCAAAAATTAAACGTTCAACTCCTATTACTGGACCAACCAACTCTCGTAATCGGTTAGATACTATACTTGATGTTACTTCATCTGGGCGTTCTTCACCAGGCAGTAAATTTATGGTTAACCTTGCGCTAGAAGCGCTGTTGATATCTCTAATTGTATTTTTAAATAAAACCTTATTAGTGCCTTTGAGGTATTTTTCAGACAATTCTTGATTAACGATATAGGCCTTTTCTTCAATTAATGAAATGATAGAATCTGTAGTTTTTACATTAGTACCATTTGGCATATCTAACTCAACATCTACACGATCACTTGCCGTAGTCGGAAATAAAGTTACTCCTATTATACCTGCGCCAGTAGATCCAAAAGTTAAAATTAAAGCTGCTAAAAAGAAGCCTATTGTTAATACTTTATAACGTAATGCAAATTTAAAAACAGGCATATATAAACGGTCTCTGAAATAAACCATAATACGATCTCCTATAACATTAACCAGTCTCATTTTAGCGAAAAACTGTTTTATTTTAGATTTAGAGTTTTCCTCTTTATTTTGACGTAATGCTTTTGAATGCGCTAAATGTGCTGGCAAAATAATTAGTGCTTCAACTAAAGATATTGCTAAAGTTAACATTACAACAACAGAGACTTCTCCAAAAAATTCTCCTATTCTACTATCTAGAAACAAGAAAATTGAAAAGGCTAACAGTGTAGTTATAATTGCAGACACTACAGGTGGAATTACTTCCATAACTCCATCAATAGCTGCCTCAGTAGGTGTTTTACCTTTTTCGTAATGTTGGTATATATTTTCGGCAATGACAATGCCGTCATCAACTAAAATACCAATAACGATAATCATCCCAAATAGCGATAATATATTTATAGTAACCCCAAACTCACTAACAAACATAAACATTCCTAAAAAAGCGACAGGAATACCTAAAGCCACCCAAAATGCTAAACGCGTATTTAAAAACAGTGATAAAAATATAAGCACCAGAAGTACTCCTTGAAAAGCATTTGTTAGTAATAAATTTGTTCTTTGTCTTAGTGCTATAGATTGATCATTAACAACATCTAACTTAATATTAGTATTGCTGAGATTAAAATCTTCTATATAGGTTTTTACTTTGTCTGCGGACGATATTAAATCTTCACTATTTGTACTAGTTACCGTAACATTTACAGTGAGCTCTTCATTAAAATACGATGCATTAGGTGACTCAGAAAAACGATCTCTTAAAATGGCAACATCTTTAAGACGAACGGTTTTACCATCAGCAGTTCCTTTGACAATAATATTAGATAATTCGTCTCCATAATACGATCTATTATTGGCTCTAATTAAATATTCTTCTGCATTTGTTTTAATAGTTCCACCCGTAACCAATATATTAGAAGCTGCTACTGCCTGAGAGACCTCATTAAAGGTTAAATTATAGGCTAGTAAATTAACTTCATTAACTGCAATCTCAATTTCTTCTGCTGGATAACCTGCAATTGCTATTTGCGATATACCTTCAATACCTCTTAAATCATTTTCTATTTGCCTACCGATTTCTTTAAGTGATTTTAAAGAAATATTTGTTCCACTAACAGCAAACGATATAGTTGGCCTAACAGATTCTTGCTTTGCAACTACCAAAGGCTCCATACCTGTTGGAAAAGAAGGCACGCGATCTACGGCATTTTTAACTTCTAATAGCACAAAATTTATGTTCTCTCCTTTAGGAACTTCAATAATAATATTACCACTATTTTCTCTTGATGTAGACGTTACACGTTCTATACCTCTTAGTCCTTTTAAGTTGTCTTCAATTTTAAGAATAATTCCTTCTTCTACTTCTTGAGGTGAAGCTCCAGGATACGTAACATTAATTGTAATGGTATTGGTTCTAACAAGCGGAAAAAACGAAGATTTTAGAGACGATAAACCAATAAAACCAAAAGCTGCAAATGCAAAAAGAACAACATTTACTGCTACATGGTGCCTAATAAAATAAGCAATAACTTTTCTCATAATTTAAATAAAATTAATTGCTTTATTTAGTATTGTCTTCTTCAAAAATCTTAACCAGCATGCCTGCAAAAGCTCCTTGTAGTGGCCTTGTAACTATCACAGTGCCATCAGCCACATCTTTTAGCACTACTTTAGCATCACTAAAATATACAGGGTTTACTGAAACCACATCTAAAATACTGTCTTGTCTCACTACATATATTTCATTATTATCTAAAAGAAGACTCCTATTCACTTCTATAGCATTTTCTTCTTGTTTAGCTTCTAGTTTAGCTTCTAGATACATGCCTTCTTTTAAACGCTCATCTTTAACTTCTATAAATGCGGTAACGGTTTGTGTAGTTACATCAATACTTCCATTAACACGGCTTACAGTACCTTCAAAATTTTGTGTACCTTCTAGATTATTTAAAGCTACCTTCTTTCCCTTTTCTAATAAATCTGCATACGATTTACTAATAGCTACTTCCATTTCATAGATCGTAGGATCAATATATTCCCCTAATTTTTGTCCTGCTCTAACTAAGGTGCCTTCTGTAACTAAGGCTTGAGTTAAGATCCCTCTAAAAGGTGCTCTGATATTATATTTAGAAAGGCGTTGTTCTAAGTTTTTAGTATTATAATAATTAGATACTATACCACGACCAGAAATAAAGTAATTCTCTTTTTCTGAAGTCATCTCTGGCAGTTCTGGAGTAGTTTTATTGATATCAAAATTATTCAGATACTCTTGCCATTTATTATATACTTCAGGAAAATCTAATCGTAAATCTGGCATAATAGCCGTGAGCGCATTGTACAAATTACTCTTTGCTGATTGTACTGTAGCATAATATTCTGAAGCGTCAATACTAATTAATTGCTCTCCATTTCTATATTCCTGACCTGGCTTAAATAACTTACGTCCTGGCTTAAATACTCCTTGGACTTCAGCATATATTTCAACACGACGCTTTGCCGTTAAATTACCATTTGCAGAAATGATAATAGGTACAACAGTATTTTCAACCTTATCTGCAAAAACAGTTTTAACCACTTTAGGTGGTATAGGTCTAACACGTTGCTTACTATCAATTAAATACTTTGCTCCAAAGATTGCTCCTACAACTAATAAAATACCTAATACAGCTAATATTGCTTTCCTCATTCTATTTTGATGGTCTGGTTTAAGACCGCAAAAGTAGTAAACTGGTAATATTTTGAAGTTAAAGAATCTATAAAAGATAGATTATGAAATTTGGTCTAAATCCTCTTGAACTGTTTCCCAATCTGCCATCAAATCTTCTAAGCGCTTCTTTTTAGACTGGTATTGATTAAAAAATTCCGGATCTGAAGCTGTAACCTCATAGTCGGTAGCTAAAGCCACATCATCATTCTTTATTTCTTTTTCAAGTTGATTAATCTTAGCTTCAATATTACTAAGACGGTTATTTAAAGATTTTAGTTTTTTCTGATCTTGGTAGTTTTGCTTATTACTTTCTTTTGCAACTGTTGTTGTCACTGTACGTTTTTCTGCCTCTCTAAGATTTTCAATATTTCGTTGTTCTAAGTAATAATCTATACCTCCAAGATATTGTTTTATCTTTTGATCCTTGAATTCATACACTGTTTCTACTAAACCTTGAAGAAAATCTCTGTCGTGAGAAACCAATATTAAAGTTCCTTCAAATTTACGCAATGCTTCTTTTAAAACATTTTTAGATTTAATATCTAAGTGGTTTGTTGGCTCATCCATAATAAGCACATTAAGTGGTTGTAATAACAGTTTGGCTAATGCCAAACGATTACGTTCACCTCCAGAAAGTACACGTACATACTTATCCACTTCGTCTCCTCTAAATAAAAATGATCCTAATATATCTCTAACCTTGCTTCTATTGCTTTCATTAGCAGCATCGATCATAGTATCTAAAACAGTTTTACTACCGTCTAAATACTCAGCTTGGTTCTGAGCAAAATAACCGATTTGAACATTATGCCCAATAGTTAACTTCCCTTGATGCTGAAGCTCGCCAATCATTATTTTAGCAAGTGTAGATTTGCCTTGTCCATTCTGCCCTACAAACGCCGTTTTTGCATCTCTAGGTATTGCTAAATTTACATTAGTTAAAACTTGTAGATCATCATAACGCTTAGATATATTTTCTATTTCTACAACGACTTTTCCTGGAGTAATGGATACCGGAAAATTAAGTGACATTACACTGTTATCTTCTTCATCAACCTCAATACGATCAATCTTTTCTAATTTTTTAATTAAAGATTGTGCCATTGTAGCTTTAGAAGCTTTTGCTCTAAATTTTTCAATTAACTTTTCTGTTTGCTGTATTTGTTTTTCTTGATTTTTTTGAGCCGCTAACTGCTGAATCTTCATTTCTTTACGTAAAGCCAAAAACTTAGTATATGGCTTATTATAGTCGTAGATACGACCTAATGAAATTTCAATAGTACGATTGGTTACATTATCTAAAAACATTTTATCATGAGAGACAATCACCACTGCACCACTATAATTCTTTAAAAAGTTTTCTAACCAAATAATAGATTCAATATCTAAGTGATTGGTAGGCTCATCTAATAATAATAAATCATTGTTTTGAAGTAAGAGTTTTGCCAACTCTATTCGCATTCTCCAACCACCAGAAAATGTATCTGTCAATTTATTGAAATCCTCACGCTTAAATCCTAATCCCTGAAGTATTTTTTCAGTATCACCTTGATAGTTATAACCACCTAAAATTTCATATTGATGCTGAATATCATTTAAATCAATCATTAATTGATTATACGATTCACTTTCGTAATCTGTACGCTCGGCTAACTGTATATTAATCGTTTCTAATTTAGCCTCGCATTCTTTAATTTCTTTAAAAGCTTCATAAGATTCTTCTAAAACTGTTTTGCCAAAATCGAAATCAATATCTTGTTTTAAAAAACCTATTTTAAGTGCTTTATCTGCCGCTATTTGCCCAGTATCCGATTCTTGCTCTCTAGATAAAATTCTAAGCATTGTCGATTTTCCGGCACCATTTTTCCCTATTAAACCAATACGATCTCCATGACCTAGTTTAAAGGTAATGTCTTCAAAAAGATATTCTCCTTGAAATGATATGGATAGATTATGAATATTTAGCATAATTTTTATAAATAATACAATTGTTTTAAACGTTGCAATTGTTATAGTATGTTACCTTAAAAAAGATACCTTTACACAGGTTTTAAAAAATGCAAAAATAAAGGTTTTTAGCTATGATTAGAAAAGGAATGAAACTTTATAGTATTCTTTTTGGAGCTTGCCCAAAATGCCATGAAGAATCTATGTATGTAGAGAAAAATCCATACATTTTATCTGACACCTTAAAGATACACGAGCGTTGTTCTAATTGTAATATTAAATACCGTATGGAACCGTCTTTTTTTTATGGCTCTATGTATGTGAGTTATGGTGTTGGTATTGGATTTGCCTTAGTTGCTTTTGCTATAAGTTATTTGGTTTTTGAAAGTTCTTTAACCACTGCTTTTATTGCTATTGTCGCTACATTAATTTCATTTATGCCTATTATTATGCGCGTCTCTAGAAACATATGGATCAACCTTTTTATCTCATACGACAAAACCTATAAAGTTAGAAGCTAGAAGTTGGAAGTTGGAAGTTAACCAAAACGACTTATATCAATCTCTTTATCTAGAACAACACTATTCTCTATATAATTATATAATTTTTTAGCAACATAAGGTGCTATCATTACGCCTCGGGTTCCTAATCCATTTAGTACATACATATTTTTATATGTTGTATGCCTACCTACCAAAGGACGCCTATCTTTTACCGTAGGTCTTATACCAGCTTTATGTTCTACAACCTTAAAATCACAGGTTATAACTATTTTAAGTTTTTTTATAAGCTCTGCTTTTCCTTCTTCGGTTGGTGTATTGGTTTTATCATTCCACTCATAAGTTGCTCCTACTTTATACAAATCATCACTCATAGGAATAATAAATACTGAAGATTTTACTGCATAATCGATTTTTAGATCTGGAGCTTTTATAGTTATAACTTCACCTTTTGTACCATTTAGTGGTAACTCCTTAAAAAATGGATTCTTTTTTATTCCAAAACCTTCTGCAAAAACAATATGTTTTGCTTTATAATCTCCATAATTTATTTCGTCACTATTTATTTTGAGTTCATCGTATTGAAAATGCTCTGATTCTAATTGCTCATTTTCTTGTAAGCTCAACTTGTATTCTAATATTAACGTTTTTGTATCTATTCGGCCAGCATGTAGTACTTCTCCAAAATCAAAATCTGTATTAATATTAGGGTTTCTATTTTTAATAAACTCGGTTGATAAATAAGGTTCTAAAGTTAATTTATCTGATGCAACAAGCCATTGATTTTGTTCTTCTATAGAATTGAATCGTCTTAAGAGTTTTAACTTATAGTCTAATTTTATATTTAAATCTATTTCTATTTTAGCATACATTGGTAATGCTAACTCTAACTGTTCTTTAGCTTTCCATACCTCAGAAAAACGCTTTAATATTACAGGGTTATATAAGCCTGCTGCAACTATAGAGGATTGCTGGGAAGCGTCATCATAAACTACAAATGTTTTATTGTTTGTTTTTAAAGTTTCGCAGAATGCTATACTCGCTAAACCACAACCTACTATTATATAATCTACCGATTTCATTAATGCAAAAATATTTAAAAAGATTAATGTTTGTTGTAAAATGATTACAACAAAAAACGCTCACTTAAAAGTGAGCGTTTATATTTTTATACTGTAAGAATTAATAATTCCACATGTCGTGTTCAAAGCTTCGAATCTTATCTTTTATACGATCAGATTCCATCAATTGCATTAAGGCATTATCCTTAATGTAATCTTTAACTTCACGATCACCATAGACATTTTCTTCTTTATACATATAGCCATTAAAACGTCTAGCATTTAAAATATGATCGAAAGAAATGGACATAGCACTATTTCTATCATTAAAAGCTTTTGCCTCGTGTAAAATATCCCTAGCTTCTGGGAAAAATACCCAAAATAAAGGTACAGGCTCTTTATTAGCTTCGTCATCAGTGTCTATATAATTGACATCTGGTGCTGCTGGTGCTATAGCCAACAAACGATATTTCATTTCGCCTTGACGTTTATCAAAATACCAAAGTCCTTTCATATGATATTCTAGAATATCAAAAGCTTCAATATCACGTTGTGTAATATATTCAGGGTCAACTTTACCTTCTGCATTATATTGATCTATACCTGCATCAAGTGTATCTACTTTTCGCATAGAACCTCTCAACTCTTCAAGCGTACGTTCTTGTGCGAAATAAGAATCTGCATAAACTGTAGAAATATCTCCAGATTTTACAGCATTCCATAATACATGAAATAAAGAACGACGATCAACACCAATATTATTAGTATCGATTGGATAGTATAAAGGAAAGTTAACACGTTCTTCTAAAACCACTTTTTCCCAAGTCATTTTAGAGAATAAACGATCTCTATCATCTACATACCCATATTCTAAAGGTCTGTCATTGTCTAAAAGCAATTGACCTTCTGTTTTAAGTCCAATTTCCTCAGCAATTTTAGCGTTTAAGATATTTGCTTGAGCAAACAATCCGTTAGCTGTAATGACAATTGCAATTGTTAATATTAAATTCTTTATTTTCATTGTATTGTATATTAAAATTTGAGGCTTTTAATCCAATATTAATTAGCTAACTCAATAACAACTGGTGTTACTGTTTTAATCTTAATCGGATTATTTTTTGCTTTTGCCTTTATATTAATAAATTGTATAGCATCTCCTCTTCTTGCCGATCTTAATGCATTTTTAGCTGCAGTGTTTAATCGATTTCCTGTAACATTTACTGATGGCTTTCCTGGCACTTTTATTGTATAAGATACAACATCTAATGGCAAAGCAAAATCAAAGTCATCACCAAAGTCTGCAGTTAATTTTCCGATTTCTACATTATTCCTTGGTAACTTACCACTACCTTCTTGACCATTAAATGATCCTAAAGGTTTTGGTAAATCTTTAATTCTAAATACTTTTTTATCAGACACAAGTTGTCCGTCATCTAAAGTCGCTGTAACATTTATAGACACTTCTCTTCCACCTTGTGGCTTCATTATATATTGTCCTCCAGGACAAGTAAGACCTGGCGCAGTAGCTTTTACTTTATTATCTGATACGCCTGCAAAAGAGATCGTCATTGGGTTATCTACACCTCTATATACTACATTCATTTTATCAGCAGAAATGGTTGCTGAATTAGGTCTTGGTACAACTACATAATTACCTTCAATAGGAATTTGTAACGGTTGTCCATCTTCTAAGAATGTAAAAGTACCGTTGATTTTTTGTTCACCAACATTACCAACTGTAAAATCTAAACGAGCAGCACCAGTAGAATCAACTGCTTCTTCAACATTAATATCTTTTCCACCAACAGACATCGCCGTAGGTTTAACATTAGCATATTTGCCTAACACTACTCTACCTTGGAATTTTTCACCTGCAAAGAATGCTGATTTATCTGCTAATACAATTGCTTTATAATTTTTTAAAGTCACAGCTTCATCTAATGTGTTTCCTAAAAATAGGTTATACATATTAGTTTCAGTTAACTTTACATCATTTTGCATTGCTGTTAACTTAGTATATGATGCTATTGCTGGGAATCCTTGATAGTGGTAATCTAACCACTTTAATTCCTTACCATCCTTGTTTTTGACTTTATCCGTATTAAAACGCTTATCAAAATTAGCAATCGCTGTTCTGTATTTTACATCATTACCAAGAATTGTTTTGATATCTGACTTATATTTTTCAATAGTAGCCATTACTTCATCACCTTTCTTAGTTAAACGATCACCAGTAAACCAAGCTTCATCTAAAATATCAGTTTTATCCATTGCTTCGAATGGTAATTTTCCTGTTTCAGATTCTATTTCGTACTTACCTTGTTTTAAAAGATCCGTTTTTAACGATTCAATATATTTATAGAAATCTTCAGAAACCACACTAATCTGATTAGCTTTAGCTGCTGCATCCTCAAACTCAGCTGGTTTTTCTTCAGCTTTTGTTACTAGATTTGCAAGCATACCTGCGTTTCCTTCTGTTGCTGACACGTTAGAATCTGCAAACTTTGCTTCCATAAGACCAAACGCTGATAATACTTCTTTAGACATATTCATTGCCATCATAGCAATAAATACTAAGTACATAAGGTTGATCATTTTTTGCCTTGCATTGGCTTTTCCTCCTGCCATAATAATTAGTTTTTGGGTTAATTAATAGATTTGACTTAAAAGCTAATTAGCTTTTATTCATAGCAGTAAGCATTCCTCCGTACACACCATTTAATGATGATAAGTTAGATGCCAATGATTGCATTTGCTCCTTAAGTTTCGTCGCATTTTCAACAGCTTCTTCGTTAATTGAAGCTTGGCGATTTACACTTTCTAATTGCACTTTATATAAACTGTTTAATGACTCCATTTGAGCCGCAGCTAATGATAATTCTTCACCATACTTTTTAGTAGCAGCCATAGACTCAACAGTTGGGTTAAGGTTTTTAGCAGCACCTTCAAAGTTTTTAATACTATCACCTAAGCTTGCCATAAGCTCACCATCGATCTGTGCTTCTTTTAATAACTCATCTAATTTTTTAGACAATAAACCTTCAGCGTCTTTAGGTTGCTCTTTTTTCTTTTTATCTACGCTTGCTCCTCCTTCTAATTCAGGATAGACCAATGACCAATCTAATTCTCCACTTTGTTTTTCAAAAGCTGAATATGTAAATACTAAAGCTTCTACAATCATACCAATTGTTAAAATCTCTGAACCATAAGGCCAGTGTTGGATTTTAAATAAAGCCCCAACAATTACAATTGCTGCTCCTAATCCGTAGATCATATTTGTTAACGTAAGTTTTCCTTTTTGCGCCATAATTTTAGGTTTTTAAATTTTTAAGTTAATATGGTTAACTTAAAAAGTAGGTTAATTAATGTTTAGTTTATAGATTAAATTTTTGTTTAGTGACCTTGTGCATTATTAGTGACTTCTGTACCCAAATAATCTTGTACAGTTCTAAAACCAATATAACTTCTTGCAGAATCTGCATATTCGTAATCTCTAGAACTTACTTGTAAAAAGTAAGCAACATCTTTCCAAGATCCTCCTCTAACAACTTTACGTTGGTTGTTTTTATCATTAACATTTGGATTAATACTAGATGAATATTCGTAAGAAGATGATGTATAAGAACCATTAACCCATTCTGACACGTTACCTGCCATATTGTATAAGTTAAAATCATTAGGTTCATAAGCATCGGCTTCTACTGTATATAATGCTTGATCTGCTGCATAGTCGCCACGTAAAGGTTTAAAGTTTGCCATAAAACAACCTCTATCATTTTTTGTATAATGATTACCCCAAGGAAATGTAGCTCCTTGAAGACCTCCACGAGCTGCATATTCCCATTCAGCTTCGTTAGGCAATCTGTATATATTTACTGGTTGACTTCCTTTACCTTTTCTGTAACCATTATGATATAATGTTCTCCATTGACAGAATGCACGTGCTTGATCCCAAGATACACCCACAACTGGGTAATCTCCATAGGCATCATGCCAGAAATAATCATTATGCATTGGTTCATTGTATGAGTATGCAAAATCTCTAATCCATGCTGTTGTATCTGGATAGATTTCTACTTCTTTAGTTGTAATTACATCTGAACGTCTTAATGAACGGTTTTTTGCGGCAGCATCTAAATCCATTTCTGAGAAACGAAATTTAAATTGAGACACATCCCAAATGCGTTGTCCATTATAAGATTCTTCTGGTGGCAAATACATACCATCCATAACTCTTGCATATGGAACATCTGGATACTCGTTAGTATCAAAAATCAATTCTACATCTCTATTAACCACGCGACCTCCTTCATCATATTGCTCTAACATAAACTGTTGATATGGATTTAGATTGGCAGGATCAGCACTTAAAAATGCATACTCACCAATATCTCCATTACCAGGAGTTTTATCTTCAAGTTCAGCTTCTTCTGCTAACTTGTATCTTAAGATAGAATCTCTAGTCCATTCTACAAATTGACGATACTCACTATTTGTGATTTCGGTTTCGTCCATGTAAAAATTACGAACAGTAACCGTTCTTGTTGGGGCATCTTGTATGCCTGCTAAATCGTCATCGGACTTACCCATAATGAATGCTCCACCTGGGACAAGTGTCATTCCGTAAGGCTTTTCGGGATGCCATTTTTTACCTTTAGCGCCGACAACCTGTCCGCGATCACCAGAGCTACAACTTACTATAAAAGTAGCTGCGGTAATTAGTAAAATAAGCTTCTTAATTTTCATAAAAACTATAGGTTAAATTAGTATCCATAAATTTTGAGATGGTAAACATATTTATATAAATCGGAAAAAACAACTTTTTTTCTATTTTTTTTGCATTTCATCCTAAAAAAATTGCTTTTTGTCGATAAAATACTTTTAAAATATCGATGAACTGCATTTTTAGAAGTTATTCTTCCTGTAGGCTTTGTACCATCTTTCAGGGGTTTCTCCCTCCGTAGCAGCAACATAATCTGCATGGGTGCAAGGTAATAACGTGTGCTTTTTTAATTTATTATTAAGATTTGCTAAAAAAGGAATTTCTATCCACCAACGTCCAGTTTTTAGACTCTTAAAGAAAATAAGTTCTTCTTCTTCTATAAGAACATTATATTTTTGGTACATATTAGAGTCTTTAAAATCGTCATCTTTGACTCTACAATTTACACCTTCTATAAAATACCATATCATTTGAGCAATTAGCATTGCTGTTATAGGGTCATTTACATCATACTGATATTCATAAATACCAAATGAAGACACTTTATTACTTATACCTGCATAACGTGTTATGGCACATATTTCTTTTCCATCTAATCCATTAGGAGAAAATTTTTGTTTACCTGAAACTTCTGCAGAACGTATAGATTTTAAATCTACACTTACAATATGTGCATCTCGCATTACGGGCTCTACTATATTTACATTACTAGAAACTTCGCCTAAGCGATAAGCTTCAAAATAAAGTTTCTCCATCAAGTCTATTTCTTCTTGAGAATTAAAATAGGTTTGATAACCTATAGTAGAGTAATTGAATAAATTATAAGGTTCTTCTAAAATAATTTTACCGACATAGCTATTATTCTTTATTGGTAATGCCGCATCTCCAAGATCGAAATTTGTATCTACATTAACAATATTAACCATCGGTAGTAAATTATCGTAAGCACGATAATTTATATAAGTCAAATCTTGACTTCCTCCTATTATAATAGGTATAATGTTTTTTTCTACTAAAACCTCTATGCTTGTCTTTAGTGCAAAATACGTATCTTCAACAGATTCACCTGGCAAAATATCTCCTAAATCTGCTATTGTTGTGTGCCAATTCCCCGGGAATAAACCATACAATGCAGTTCTTATAGGATCGAAATTTAATTCGGATCCAATATAATTAACATCATTTCTATTTTCGTGAACCCCAATGATAGCGATTTGAGCATCATCGATGTCAGGCATTCCATTTTGGTTAGAGTGAATCTTAAATTTCCTACCTAAAGCTTGATTTGACAATAATTCGCTGTGCGCTAAAACCGCATCAGAAACTGGCGATAGAAAATTAAAGTTCATATATTATTTCTTTTTGGCTGTCGTTTTTCTTTTTGTTGCTTTTTTCTTTTTTGGAGCATTCTTTTCTAGTATGGCTTGTGCTTCTTCTAGTGTCATCTCCGAAACATCAACAGTTTTTGGCAACTCTACTTTTTGTTTACCCTTAATGACATTGTGTCTTCCCCAACGCGCTTTCTCAACACGTACTCCTTCAGCTTCCCATACATGAATAAGTTTATCCTTTTCTTTTTGAATTTTATCTTCAATCAAAGTTATAATATCTTCATCAGATAAATTATCCCAATCGTACTTTTTATTTACATTGATAAACATATTGTTCCATTTAATAAATGGTCCAAAACGTCCTTTACCTTTAATAACATCTAAACCTTGATATGTATATATAGGAGCATCTGCTAATTCTTTCTCCTTAATATATATAAGTGCTTCATCATAATCTACACTAAGTGGATCTACACCTTTAGGTAAAGACACAAATTTCTTTCCGAATCTTACGTAAGGCCCGAAACGTCCGTTATTCACCTCTACTTCTTCATCCTTATAATGTCCTAGTGCTTTTGGAAGCTTAAATAAGTCCATTGCTTCTTCAAAAGTTATAGAACTTAATTGCTGATCTGGAGATAGACTTGCAAACTTTGGTTTTTCTTCATCTTCTATAGTTCCCATTTGTACCATGGCACCAAACTTTCCTAAACGCACACTTACTTGTCTTCCGCTATCTGGATCAGTACCTAAAATACGTTCCCCAGATTCACGCTCTGCATTAGCCTGTACATCTTCTACTTGTGGATGAAATCCTTTATAAAAATCTTTCATCATAACGCGCCAATCTTCTTTGCCTTCAGCTATGTCATCAAAGCTCTCTTCTACTTTTGCCGTGAAGTTATAATCTAGAATACTTTCAAAATGATTAACTAAGAAATCTGTAACAATAGTTCCTATATCTGTAGGCACCAATTTTCCTTTATCAGAGCCTACACGCTCTGTTAATTGTTTTTCATTTATAGACTGATGTTCTAAAGTTAATTGTACATAGTTACGTTCAACTCCATCAACAGTCCCTTTTTCAATATAATTTCTATTCTGAATTGTAGAAATTGTCGGCGCATAAGTAGATGGTCTACCTATACCAAGTTCTTCTAATTTCTTTACCAAAGCTGCTTCCGTAAAACGTGCTGGCGGTCTTGTAAAGCGCTCTGTTGCTGTAATGTATTTATTTGATAACGCATCTGAAACATGAAGCTCTGGCAACAAGCCAGATTGTTCTTCATCTTCATTATCATTTCCTTCTAAATATACTTTTAAAAACCCATCAAATGTTATAATCTCACCATTAGCTACAAATAACTCATTTACTGGAGAAGTACTGTTTACCTGAATTTTAACATTGGTACGTTCTAAATTGGCTTCACTCATTTGAGACGCTATAGCGCGTTTCCATATTAAATCGTATAAGCGTGCTTGATCGCGTTCTGCTCCTACAGAATGATTAGCAAAATTTGTAGGTCGTATAGCTTCGTGAGCTTCTTGTGCTCCTTTAGATTTTCCTTTATAGTTTCGAGGCTTACTGTATTGCGAACCATAAGCAGTTACAATTTCATTTTCTGCACCTTGCTTTGCTTCATCAGATAAATTAACACTATCTGTTCTCATATAAGTAATTAAACCTGCTTCGTATAAACGTTGGGCATTACTCATTGTTCTACTTACAGAAAAGCCTAACTTACGAGAAGCTTCTTGTTGTAACGTTGATGTTGTAAATGGTGGTGCTGGAGATTTCTTAACTGGTTTTTTTTCAAGATTGGCCACTTCATAAGAAGCTCCAATATTTTTACTTAAAAATGATTCTGCTTCAGCTTTAGTTTCAAAATTCTTAGGCAGCTTGGCTCTAAATGAAGCACCAGAAGTTGTTGTAAACTCGGCATCTACTCTATATGAAGCTACAGGATTGAATTTTTGTATATCGCGTTCGCGTTCTACAATTAAGCGCACAGATACGGATTGCACTCGACCTGCTGACAAACCGCCTTTAACTTTTCTCCATAAAACTGGAGACAGCTCGTAACCCACAATACGATCTAAAACACGTCTTGCTTGTTGAGCATCTACCAAATTATAGTCTATACTTCTTGGGTTCTCTATAGCTTTATTTATAGCACTTTTTGTAATCTCATGAAAAACAATACGTTTCGTTTTTTCTTTATCTAAACCTAATGCTTCTGCTAAATGCCATGCAATAGCTTCTCCTTCTCGATCCTCATCACTTGCTAACCAAACCATCTCAGCTTTTTTTGCTAAAGCTTTTAGTTTCTTAACAACATCTTTCTTGTCTTTAGACACCTGATACTTAGGCATAAAATCACCATCAACATCTACTCCAAGTTCTTTAGAAGGCAAATCTGAGATATGTCCAAAACTAGACTCTACCTTATAATCCTTACCTAAAAATTTCTCTATAGTTTTTGCTTTTGCTGGTGACTCAACGATAACTAAATTCTTCGACATTTTTCATTTTTTAAGGCTACAAATGTATGTGAAAAAAAATTCACATTCCTAATAAGTATTGAATTGTATATTATTTTTTAGGCTTTTAACCTTCTTTAAGACCCTGTTAATTAATGTATGTTTCAATATTAAAATTAATATAACCACTAACAAATCGATACTGTCAACTTGTCATAATCTGCAAATAATTTCTATCTTTGCATGCTTATTGCGCTTTTAAAAAACGCACCTATTATATAAAAATTCTCGTTTTTTCGAGAAATGAATATGGAGAAAATAATTGACGAAAATAAACAAGGAGAACACCTTACTATAGCCCCTAAAGTTGGCAATGAACGAAAACTTTTTATAGAAAGTTATGGTTGCCAAATGAATTTTAGTGATAGTGAAATTGTAGCTTCTATACTTTCTAAAGAGGGTTTTAATACTACAAAAAATCTAGAAGAGGCTGATTTAGTATTGGTGAATACATGTTCCATTAGAGATAAAGCCGAACAAACTGTACGTAAACGTTTAGAAAAATACAATGCTGTAAAAAAAATCAATCCTAAAATGAAGATTGGTGTTTTAGGATGTATGGCAGAACGTTTAAAAAGTAAATTTTTAGAAGAAGAAAAAATGGTTGACCTTGTGGTTGGCCCGGATGCATATAAAGATTTGCCCAATTTAATTAGTGAAGTTGATGAAGGCCGTAATGCTGTAAATGTTATTTTATCTAAAGATGAAACTTACGGAGATATTGCTCCTGTTCGTTTAAATAGTAATGGTGTTACAGCTTTTGTTTCTATTACTAGAGGTTGTGACAATATGTGTACGTTTTGTGTGGTTCCTTTTACTAGAGGTAGAGAACGCAGTAGAGATCCACAATCTGTTATTGAAGAAGTTAACGATTTAGCAAGTAGAGGTTTTAAAGAGGTAACGCTTTTAGGGCAGAATGTAGATAGCTTTCTTTGGTATGGTGGTGGTTTAAAAAAAGACTTTGTTAAAGCCTCTGAAATGCAAAAAGCGACCGCAGTAAATTTTGCAAACCTATTAGAACTATGTGCCAAAGCACAACCTAAAATGCGTTTTCGTTTTTCAACATCTAATCCTCAAGACATGACTTTAGATGTTATTGAAGTGATGGCAAAATATAGAAACGTATGTAACTATGTGCATTTACCAGTACAAAGCGGAAGCAATCGTATTTTAAAAGAAATGAATCGTCAGCATACACGTGAAGAGTATTTTACTCTTATTGATAATATTAGAACTCTAATTCCTGATGTAGCCATTAGCCAAGATATGATTGCTGGTTTCCCTACAGAAACAGAAGAAGATCATCAAGATACTTTAAGTTTAATGGATTATGTAAAGTACGATTTCGGATTTATGTTTGCTTACTCTGAGCGGCCTGGCACTACTGCTGGCCGTAAAATGGAAGATGATATTTCTGCTGATGTAAAACAGCGTCGATTAAACGAAATACAAGCTTTACAACGTCGTCATAGCTTATATAGAACGCAACAACATGTCGGTAAAGTTGAAGAAATACTGATTGAAAAAACGTCTAAAAAATCTGATTTACATTGGTCTGGAAGAAACTCACAAAATACCGTTGCTGTGTTTCCGAAAGAACATTATAACGTAGGAGATTTTGTAAATGTAAAAATAACAGATTGTACCAGTGCAACACTTATTGGTAAAGCCGTTGGGTATTCTGAAAATAATTAACTTGTTATTCTTGCTTACGCACGAATCTCATAAAATAGAATTAAAAATTAATTAAAAAGATTCCCACTTCCGTGGGAAATAAATATGGAATCTATACAAGCCATAAAACAACGTTTTGGAATTATTGGTAATGACGCTAAACTTAATCGTTCTATAGAAAAAGCGATACAAGTTGCTCCTACCGATATTTCTATACTCGTCACGGGAGAAAGTGGTGTTGGCAAAGAAAGTGTTCCAAAAATCATACATCAACTTTCGCATCGTAAACACGGCAAATATATTGCTGTAAACTGTGGAGCTATACCTGAAGGCACTATAGACAGTGAACTGTTTGGACACGAAAAAGGAGCATTTACAGGAGCTACACAAACTCGGTCTGGTTATTTTGAAGTCGCTGACGGCGGTACTATTTTCTTAGATGAAGTTGGCGAACTTCCATTAACGACTCAAGTACGTTTATTACGTGTTCTAGAAAATGGTGAGTTTTTAAAAGTAGGCTCTAGTAAAGTTCAAAAAACAGATGTTCGTATTGTAGCAGCTACAAACGTAAATATGTTTGAAGCCATAGAAAAAGAAAAGTTTAGAGAAGATTTATATTATCGTTTAAGCACTATAGAAATTCATTTGCCTGCTTTAAGAGAACGCAAAGAAGATATTCATTTGCTATTTAGGAAGTTTGCTAGTGACTTTGCTTCAAAATATAAAATGCCTACAGTTAAACTAACAGATGATGCTGTTCAACTTTTATTAAAATACCGATGGAATGGTAATATTAGACAACTAAGAAATGTTGCTGAACAAGTTTCAGTTTTAGAACGCAATCGTACTATAACCGCACTCGCATTACAATCGTACTTACCTTCTGGCGCAGGACAAAATTTACCAGCAGTTATAAAAGGCACAAAATCTGAAAGTGATTTTAGTACAGAACGCGAAATTTTATACAAAGTGTTGTTTGACATGAAGAGCGATCTTAATGATTTAAAGAAGCTCACCATGGAGCTTATGAAAAGTGGCAACGTTAAAGATGTCCAAAAAGACAACGAGAGTTTAATACAGAAAATATATAGAGACGAAGATTCTGATAATATTGAACCACCTGCAAAAGATGTAGAAGTTTTAGCTATTCCTCAAAGTGTGGAAGCTACTCCAGAGATTATCACCGAATCTGAAGATAAATATCACTTTGCAGAAGAGATTGAGGAAGAAGAAACTTTATCATTACATGACAAAGAATTAGAATTAATTAAAAAATCTTTAGAACGTCATAGTGGAAAACGTAAATTAGCTGCCGCCGAACTCGGCATTAGTGAGCGTACTTTATACCGAAAGATTAAACAATACGATTTGTAGGTATTAGACACTTCGACAAGCTCAGCGAGACATGTTAGGTGTTAGGTGTTAGGTGTTAGGTGTTAGGTGTTAGGTAAAAAATAATAAATATAAATGAAAGCTGTAGAAATTTTTAGAATTAGAAAACGTTTTGGGCCTAACAGCTCCGAGACCATTAGAGAAGAAGCTGAAAATTTAGTTAATGAAAAACATTACAAAGGCTATCGCTTAATTAATGTAGATTTTGATATTGCGGACAATGCAGGTTATATCTATGCGTTTATAACTATGAAACGCCCAAACAGTTATTAAATGAAATACATAAAATATATAATTACCATTATTGCTTTTACAACGGTATATAGTTGTAAAGTCAGTTATGGTTTTACAGGAGCGGATACTGGTGTTGCAGAAACATTTCAGGTTAATTTCTTTCCTAATAATGCTCCACTTAATGAGCCTGGTATAGATATACAGTTTACAAATGCGCTTCAAGATTTAATTCAAAATCAAACGAGTTTACAATTGGTTAATTCTGGTGGAGATTTAACTTACGAAGGTGAAATTGTAGAGTATCGTATATCTCCAACGACGGCAACATCAGATAATACAGCGGCACAAAATAGACTTACTATAGGTATACAAGTTCGGTTTTATGATAAAAATGACGAAGAAAAAGATTTTGAAAGGCGTTTTTCATTTTTCTTTGATTTTGCCGGTTCAGCACAACTAACAGGAAGCCAAAAGGACACAGCTATAGAAACCATTTTTGAACGTATAACGCAAGATATTTTTAACGAATCCTTAGCCAACTGGTAATATGCAATTACAAGAATTGACATACTTAATGCAGCATCCTGAAGCTCTAAACACTGAGCAAACAGATGCTATTAAAAAGATTGTCGATGCTTACCCCTATTTTCAACCTGCACGCGCGTTATATCTTAAAGGTTTAAAGAATAAAGAAAGCTACAAATATAATAATGCCTTAAAAGTTACTGCTGCTTACACCACAGATCGCAGTGTTTTATTTGATTATATAACTTCAGAAGTTTTTAACCAAAATGCAATCTCTGATGTCATTAAACAAAATTCAGAATACTTAAAAGATATAACTGTTACGGATATTGATGACATTTCTGTAAATAAAAGTGTTACAATAGACGATGCCTTAAAGCAACATATAAAAGCTACAGAAGGCGTTTTAGATCCGCATTTATTTGAAGAGAAAATCGTTTCAAAACCTATAATAGAATCCGAGAATGCTATTGAAAATGCCATTATAGATATCGATGTTAAAAACATAAAACCTGAAACTAAACTTAATTTGGGTAAACCCTTAGAGTTTAACAAATCTGAAACCCATTCTTTTGCAGAATGGCTTAAGATTACAAGTTTTAAACCTATTATAAGAAACGATGATCTCGATAGTGATGTAAAAACTACATCATCTTTAGACGCAAAAATGACTACTATAGATCGCTTTTTAGATAAGAACCCAAAAATTAAACCTTCTACAAAAGCCCCTAAACCTAAGTTAGTTAACAATGATGACGCGTCTGAAGACCTTTTAATGACAGAAACTTTAGCTCGCATCTATTTAGAACAAAAAAATTACGATAAAGCCATTCAATCTTACAGAATTTTAAGTTTGAAATATCCAGAAAAAAGTAGTTTCTTTGCAGACCAAATAAAAGCAGTAAAAGAATTAAGAGAACATAACAATACAGAACAATGACAAAGTTTACCATATTTTTAATACTAATCGTAATTGTCGCTTTTTTACTCGTTGTAGTAATTATGGTTCAAAATCCTAAAGGTGGAGGATTATCATCATCTTTTGGCGGAGGCGGAACTCAACAATTAGGAGGTGTTAAAAAAACAGGAGATTTCTTAGACAGAAGTACTTGGGTTTTAGCAACAGTACTAATAGCATTAATATTATTAGCAAACGTAACTATACCTGGCGCTGGTGGTGTTAGTGATTCTACAGCTTTAGATACTGACGAAGCTACTACGCAACAACCTGTAACAGCACCAGTAGAGACACCAACAACTCCAACTAATGATACTACAGATTCTAATTAATAGTATTTGAAAAAAGATAATTAAAAAGTCAACCTTAGTGTTGACTTTTTTTATGACTGAAACTTTGTCAGTTCGTTTCTAATGGCACAATTTTAGAATAACGCTTAAGCGTTAAATAAATTTCAAAATAACTTAAAACATATAAAAATGGCTTTAAACATTAAACCTTTAGCAGATCGTGTTCTAGTAGAACCTATGGAAGCTGAAACTACTACAGCCTCTGGTATTATTATTCCAGATAATGCAAAAGAGAAACCGCAAAAAGGAACTGTTGTTGCTATTGGCAACGGAAAAAAAGACGAACCTTTAACCGTAAAAGTTGGTGACACTGTACTCTACGGAAAGTACGGAGGTACAGAACTTAAATTAGAAGGTAAAGATTATTTAATGATGCGCGAGAGCGACATCTTAGCGATTATTTAAATTCTTATTCGCTTTTGGCTATTAGCCTTTAGCACAATAAAAAACACAATAAACTAACATTTTAGCTAAAAGCCAAGAGCTAGCAGCTAAAAGCAAAAATTAAAAACAAACAGATTTCCATTTTCGTGGAAACGCTAAAATTAAAATTTTAACGATGGCAAAAGATATAAAATTCGATATTGAAGCACGCGACGGACTTAAACGTGGTGTAGATGCATTGGCAAATGCTGTAAAAGTAACTTTAGGACCAAAAGGTCGTAATGTAATTATAGGTAAATCTTTCGGCGCACCACAAGTGACTAAAGATGGTGTTTCTGTAGCTAAAGAAATTGAACTCGAAGATGAGTTAGAAAACATGGGAGCACAAATGGTAAAAGAAGTCGCTTCTAAAACTAACGATTTAGCTGGTGATGGTACCACAACAGCTACTGTATTGGCTCAAGCTATTGTAAAAGAAGGTCTTAAAAATGTTGCTGCTGGTGCAAACCCTATGGATTTAAAACGTGGTATTGACAAAGCGGTAAGTGCTATTACTTCTGACTTAGAAAAGCAAACAAAAAAAGTAGGAAACTCTTCTGAGAAAATTCAACAAGTTGCTTCTATTTCTGCAAATAACGATAGTACTATTGGAGAGTTAATTGCTGAAGCTTTTGGAAAAGTTGGTAAAGAAGGAGTGATTACTGTAGAAGAAGCAAAAGGAACAGATACTTATGTAGATGTTGTTGAAGGTATGCAGTTTGATCGCGGTTACTTATCTCCATATTTTGTTACTGATGTAGACAAAATGATTGCTGATTTAGAAAATCCGTATATTTTATTATTTGATAAAAAGATATCTAATTTACAGGAGATTCTACCAATCCTTGAACCAGTAGCACAATCTAGTCGTCCGTTATTAATCATTGCTGAAGATGTTGAAGGCCAAGCCTTATCTACTTTAGTAGTGAACAAATTACGTGGTGGATTAAAAATTGCTGCTGTAAAAGCTCCTGGTTTTGGCGACAGACGTAAAGCAATGTTAGAAGATATTGCCATCTTAACTGGTGGTGTAGTCATTTCTGAAGAAAGAGGTTTCTCTCTAGAAAATGCTGATTTATCAATGTTAGGTACTGCTGAAACGGTTACTATTGATAAAGACAACACAACAATTGTAAATGGTGAAGGAAAAGCTTCTGATATTAAAGCTAGAGTTAACCAAATTAAAGCGCAGATAGAAACGACAACATCTGATTACGATAAAGAAAAACTTCAAGAGCGTTTAGCTAAATTAGCTGGTGGAGTTGCTGTATTATATGTTGGTGCTGCTTCTGAGGTTGAGATGAAAGAAAAGAAAGATCGTGTGGATGATGCTTTACATGCAACAAGAGCTGCTGTAGAAGAAGGTATTGTTGCCGGTGGTGGAGTTGCTTTAGTACGTGCTAAAAAAACTTTAGAAAAAATTACTACGGATAATTTAGATGAAACTACAGGTGTACAAATCGTAAATAAAGCAATTGAGTCTCCTTTGCGTACTATTGTTGAAAATGCTGGTGGTGAAGGTTCGGTAGTGATCAATAAAGTTTTAGAAGGTAAAAAAGATTTTGGTTACGATGCTAAGTCTGAAACGTATGTTGATATGCTTAAAGCTGGTATTATAGATCCTAAGAAAGTAACACGTATTGCATTAGAAAATGCTGCTTCTGTTGCTGGGATGATCTTAACTACTGAATGTGCTTTAGTAGATATTAAAGAAGATGCTCCTGCTATGCCGCCAATGGGTGGCGGTGGAATGCCAGGCATGATGTAATTTCGACAAGCTCAATTACCGCGGCGAGTCGCCACAGACAAATAACTCACTCTTGAATAAAAGATTTCAGTGAGTACATTGAATATAAAATAAAAGTCCTTGATTTTCATCAAGGACTTTTTAAATTATACTTTTTTAAAGTCTATTTATCCTCAAATACAACTTTGCCATCAAAAATAGTCATCACTACTTTTGTGTCAAGTACCTTATCTTCTGATACAGTCATTAAATCTTGATTATAAATAGCAAAATCAGCAAGTTTTCCTACTTCTATAGAACCTTTAATACCTTCTTCAAATGCACCATATGCCGCATCTAATGTATATGACCTCAAAGCTTGGGCACGAGTCATTTTTTGTTCTGGCTCGTAACCACCTTCCGGAAGTCCTTTCAATGTTTTACGGCTTATACTCGCATAAAAACTTGCTATAGGATTAACAGGCTCAACTGGCACATCTGTACCATTAACAATTGGCACACCACTTTTTAATAGATCTTGCCACATGTACGCTCCTTCTTTAATACGTTTTTCGCCGAGGCGATCTATTGCCCATGGACGATCCGACGACATATGTACTGCTTGCATCGCCGGAATGACTCCCAACTCAGCAAAACGAGGAATATCATCCGGATGTAAATGCTGTGCATGTTCTATTCTAAATCTATGATCTTCTGTTTTTGCTTTATCATTAACACCTTTCATTGCCATTTCATAACGGTCTAAAATTTCTCTATTGGCTCTATCTCCTATAGCATGTGCGCAGACCTGAAATCCATTTCGTAATCCATTATAAGCTGTTTCTTTTACAAATTCCATTGGCAACGTTTCATGCCCAAAATGATCTGGACGATCTGCATAGGGTTCTAACAACCAAGCTCCTCTTGAACCAAGTGCTCCGTCACAGTTTAATTTTACGGAACGGATTGTAAATTTATGATTTGGATCAATTCTAACTCCTTTAGAATACCATTCATTCAACAGTTCTTTATCCCAACCTGTTAACATAGCATAGATACGCACATCCATTTTATTGTTAGCTTGCATCTCATCATAAAATTCAATCGTTTCTCTTGGAATACCTGCATCATGAAAACTTGTAATCCCATTTCTATGCGAAGCTTTAACGGCTAAATCAAAAGCTTGCCTATCGGTTTCTGTTGTTTTTTCAGGAATATGCTTTACTATCAAAGTTTGCGCACGTTCGTTAAAAACACCCGTTGGTCGTCCTCCTTGATCTAAAATCACTTCTCCTCCTTCAACCTCATAGGCTCCCAAACCTTCTTTATACAAACCTGTTAAACCAGCAATTTCCATGGCTTTTGCATTTGCAAAACCTGCATGTCCACTAGCATGACTTAAATACACGGGATTATCTGGTGACACATCACTCAACCTAAAATGTGTTTGAAATCCCTTTACTAAATTCTCTGGTAAAGAATCCCATTTGCTTTGATGCCATCCGCGACCTGTAATCCATTCGCCTGGTTTTGCTGTTTCTACACGTTTTGCTACAGCATCAATAATAGATTGGTAACTTGTTGTCCCCAATAAATCTAAACTAATTTCATTATAACCTAATCCCATAAAATGACCATGTCCTTCAATAAGTCCAGGTGTCATTGTTTTACCTTTTAAATCTATAAGTTCTGTTGTTTCACCTTTAAATACTTCTGCTTCTGCCATGGAACCAGCAAAAAGAATAGTATCGCCTTTTACTGCAACAGCTTCAACAGTAGTTTGATTATCATTGACCGTGTAAATGGTACCGCCGTAAATAAGCATAGAAGCTTCTATTTTTTTATCGTTTGTGCAAGATGTAAAGCACAATGTCAGTGCTACTATAATTAAAAAAAGATTTGAAATTGGTTTCATTAGAATGCTTTTAGTTTTGCCCTAAATTATAAAAAAAAGCCAAGCTAATAGCATAGCTTCTATCAATTAAATCATATTTATAGATATAATTTTAGCAACATCACTATTGCCATAACTATCATGATACTGTTTTCAATAAATGTTGCTTTGGTCATTGGCAATTTTAATGCTGTTCCTAAACATGCACATTGAATTTTAGTTTTTTTTCGCAAAACTCTTGTAACACCTATAGTGGTAATACCTAAAATTAAAAGTGTTAGTATTAAAGCCTTTTCTATTTGAAATCGGAATAAAAAAGCTAATCCTAAGGCAACCTCAATAAACGGATACGTATGTCTATATAGAGGCATTACTTTTGCTAAAGGATCGTACATTTTAAAACTTTGAGAAAAGCCTTTTAAATCTAGTAGTTTAAAGAAGCTAAAAACGATATAAAACAACCCCATAAAATCGAGCATAAAAGCTTCTGTATTCCATGGGTTATTATTTAATAATACTGCGGTTATTGTAATATACCCAAAGATTAAAAACAATGGAAATAGTTGTTTTAATTCAGTTTGCTGAGATTTGTTTATCTCGTTTTCTGAAGTAAGATTATGATCTACACCAACTTCTGAAATACGATATTTCTCTGGTAATGCGTTTTGAAGTTCTGAAACTCCAATAGGTGTTTTTAGTTTTAATGTTGCTTCTGCTTTTTCAAGATTAATAGAAACATCACCGACATTAGGAATCGCTAAAAGTGCAGACAGCACAGAGGCTTTGCAATTATTGCAGGTCATTCCTGATATTTTATATGTACGTGTCATTCTATTTTTTTAATACAGATTCTAAAACATATGCATTTATAGTGCTCTGCCTATAATTTAATGTATACAGAATATTTTCTTTTATAATCATATCCGTTGGCTTATTAACCTTGTCTTTTAATTCTTGTTTTAAAACTCCCTTATGATCAAAGATTAAAACACGATCGTTTTCAAAATCTGTTACAAAGACTTCATCTTTAGACACAAAAATGCCTGTAGCAGCATTAATACCTTGATCCCAAGCAATAGCTCTCACAAAAACACCTTTTTTATCAAATACTTGTACTCTATGATTATACGCATCTGCGACCCAAATTTCATTTGATGTAATCTGTACATCAGTTGGGTAATAAAATTGACCATTAGCATTGCCTTCACTTCCAAAACTACTCCACTGATTTCCATTGTTATAATGAATTTGATTGTTATAAAAATCTACAATAGCTAGTTCGTCTTTATAAGTAGAAACACCTGCTGGGGCATCTAATTCTATCTGTAATGGTACTACTTTCCGAGTATTATTCGTTAAAACTGTAACAGTATCTATACCATATTGAGGAACATAAATAGAGGTTGTATTAGCATCTATATGCATGGGTCTATCAAAATCATTAACTGTTTTAATAATATTTCCCGTAGTATCTATCTGTACTAATCGATTATGATCTGAATCGGACAACCATAATTCTTCACCTTTAAGGGCAATACCAATAGGGTTAATTCCATCTATTTTAATAACCTCTTTTAATGTCCATTCTTTAATTGTCTTTTTTTCTTCTTTTTTAGGAGAATTACAACTAACAATAATTATGCTTAATAAGATTAAAACTTTTTTCATAACTGTAACTTTTTAGGGTCATTCTTTTTCCTTTTCAGAAACCTCTATTTCTCCATTAGCCCTAGTAATTTTTATAGTTACTGGAGTATAACCTGCTTCTTCAACCTGAGTTTTAACTTGTAAAAGCGTTAATTTCTTGTCTGAAGGAAATGTAAATGTAAAATCACCCGTTTCAATATCTATAGCTACATTCTTTATACCTTTAAACTCTTTAAACTTCTTCTCTAATCCATATGCACAGAATGGACAACCTAACCCATCTACTTGAATTTTAAAATCATCACGTTGTTTTTGTGCTTGTATTGTTGATACTGAAACTAGTCCTAGAATCAGCATTATTATTATTTTTGTTTTCATAATTTTCTTTTTTAATTGTTATTCTATTTAAAATGTATATCTCCCGCCGATGAATAATGAATAATTTAATTCTCGGTCAGCATCTACATCATTAACTATCGGTATTTGAGCAGAGAGTTCAATTGTATAATCTTTTCCTGCATATTGAATGCCTTGAGCGTAAAGTAATTGGTACCAATCACGTTCAAAAATCCAAAAGCTACTGTATTCAAAATAGAGGTTGATTTGCTTATTAGGAAACTGTGGCTTTAATAAAGGCAGTCCAAATCCTAACTTATAACGAAGATGATCTAGTGTTCCATCAGGAATCCAATTATACCCTAGTTCACTAGTAATTCCAAACTTTAAAGATTCATAACCTCCTAAGATACCATAATAACCTTGATATAAACCTGTACTTAAGCCTATTAAATCTAATGATTCACCTGTCGGTAATGTTTGCTCTGTTTTAATTAATATTCTAAAGGTTTTGCCTGTGGCATTTTTTTGATAGAATTGGTATTTACCTGTTAATCGTATATCTGCTAAACTACTTCCGCTAGACCCTGATTCAAAATCATAATTAATAAAAGGAACATCAACTGTAAAAGTTGTATTAGATGTAGGCAAATAACTTAGACTAAAAGGTGTATACACAAAATCTCCTCGTTCTGTATTTCTGTATTCTGTTAATGTTCTGGCTGTAAAACTATTGCTCCCTAACAAAATAATTTTGTCTAATATTATTGGTGGACCTTGTGCTAACCCGATAAGGTTAAAAAGCATTATAGCTATTAATGATCCAACATATTTTTTCATTATTATTTATTTTAATTATTATTTCAAGTGAAATTATACACGTATAAAATATAGTATACGCGCACATAACAAGTTTAGAAAATCTTGTTATTGAGAATAATAATTAAAAATCAAATGAGATAAGCCTCGTCAAGCTTGTAGAGTTGCCTGACTATGAGAGGCGGAGGATATTCTATAAAAGCTGAGTTATCTTGGCGGTTCTCAAAACGTTCTAGATAACTATATGTAAATGAGAAAACAAATAACTGTTGTTCTAGATCTAAACCTTGAAACGGAGTTACCTTTAATTCGTCTTGTCCTTGAATAATTTCAACTTCATTTTTACAACACGGTTTCTTCATCTGTGATTCTGAAGTCATTTCCATACCGCAACCTTTTGCTTCAGAAAACAACGCCACATCAACTAATGTACCTCCACAAAAATGCTTTTCTACAGTAATTGACATTGTAGAACATAACACCAGTATGGATAACATTACTGAAAAACTCTTATGTAAAAATATAAGCTTCACACTGCAAAGTTATAAAAATATGATTTAACTGTTTTTATTTTATTGAAGTCTTAACGTTTTAGCTTATAATAGTAGAGTGCTGGAAGTAAAAGAATTAAGATTAATGGTTGTATTAAAAAACGTCTTACATTAAAAAACAGGTAATACTCGTCTTGCTTTGGGTTAATTACAAAATATAAAAACAGAATTAAGAAACACACATATGCAATACCATAGATTAAACTTGAAAATTTAAGAATATTTTTATCTCTAAAAAAACAATAAATGATTCCTAATGATAATACTGAATTAATAAGATATCGTAACGATGTAAATAATACCAATTTTGCCACTTCACGCCTTGGGCTATCTATGTATAAGTAATCGTTTTGAAAAAACAACAGGTAAGGGTCATAAAACAATTCTTCCTCAAAAAGACGCACTAAAACTAAAAGCACGAAAAGAAAAAATGCAAGTATATATGCTTTTACTTTAGACATTAATTGGCTTCTTTAAATTTTTAGAAAAATGATTTACCCAAAACATCCAAAGTAAAAATACCATTCCATAAATAATAAGCGGAAAAATAACTGTATGTAATTCTTCTCTTCTCCATGGGTAATGATACAAACCTATAGATAGTATAACAATGCGTATTAAATTAACTGTATATATTAATACACTACCTGCCAGAATAAAGAGAAGCGTACGTTTTAAATTATCTGAAAATGCCAGCACAAAAGAGATAAATAGAATAATAACACTAATAGAATTACAACCTTCTATAACTCTAGCAATATATTTATCTTTAATAATCACCATCATTGATGGCTCATTAGGGTGTTTTTGTATTACAGTTTCATAACCTACAGAATTTAGTACTGCATTACTTTGCTCTGCGACCATGTTTGTAAAATAATCTGGATAATATTTTGATCCATCTGAGTATTCTAAATAAAAATAATATCCTAAAGAAAGTACAGCATATACTAACCCAAACGTAAGTATAAAACGAATAACTAATTTATATTTTGTAAGCAATGTCTTCAAGGATAATAATCTATGTTATTGAGTTGTTAAATTTATAGAAATGAGGTTTGAAAGTATGACTTTTTAGATATTTTTACCAAAATTTTAATACAAAATGAGTTTAGAGGAATTAAAACCACAAATACAATCTATTTTAAATGATTCAGAATCAGAAGTTAATAATCGCCTATTCATGGTTTGTGAATTGTTAGAAGCACATATAGATTACTACAATTGGGTTGGTTTTTATTTTAAAAATGGTGACAAAAATGAACTAAAACTTGGACCTTATGTCGGTGAACCAACAGATCATACTATTATACCTTTTGGTAAAGGCATATGTGGGCAAGTTGCTGTTAGTAGCGAAAATTTTGTAGTACCAGATGTACATGCACAAGACAATTATCTCTCTTGTAGTATTACTGTAAAAGCAGAAATCGTTGTGCCTATTTTTGTAAATGGTGAAAACATTGGTCAGATAGATATTGACTCTAGTACAATAGATCCGTTTACTGAAGCTGACGAACGCTTTTTAGAGTTTGTTTGTAAAGAAGTTGCTAAGATTTTATAGGAAAATTTATAATTACATTCCGGTTCTTATCGCTTCTACAGGATCTAAACGAGATGCTGATATTGCTGGTATAACTCCAGATATTAACCCAATAAAAGTTGATAAACCAAATCCTATAGCCATATTTTTAAATGAGAGCACAAATTCAAAATCTCCTGTAAAACTTGATGAAATTACAGCGATTAAACCTACTAAACCTAAACCAACCAATCCACCAACTACTGCTAGTATTATAGCTTCAAACAAAAATTGTAATAAAATAAATCGATTTTTAGCTCCTAACGATTTTTGTATCCCGATAAGGTTTGTACGCTCTTTAACACTAACAAACATAATATTGGCTATACCAAAACCACCAACAAGGAGTGAAAAGAAACTTATAATCCACCCGATTAAATTCATCCCAGAAATTATACCATCAATTAAAGAAACAAACCCCGATACTTTAGATATAAAAAAGTCTTCAACCTCGTCTGCCTTTAATCCACGATATCCTCTAAATTTTTGCTTTAACACACTTTCAAAAGCATCTACATCAATACCTTTTTTTGGCTTAATAACTATAGCTCCTGGCAAACCATTTTTACCTGTATTGATAAGGCTTCTTACAAAATTTACAGGTATAACAGCTTGATCATCTGGCGAATCTCCAAAAGAAACACCTATTTTATCAAGCACACCAATAACCGTTAATTTGCGTCCATAAATACGAATTTTTTTACCTATAGGATTTGTATTATCAAATAAAGTCTCTGCTAGTGAGTAACCCAAAACAACTACTGGAGATCCTGAGTTAGATTCTAATTCTGTATAAAAACGCCCTTTGCTAATTTTAAAATCGTTAATTTTAGATATACCTTGAGATGCTGGGACAATAGTAACATTTTCTGCACTTTCTGATTGATAACGTACAGTTTCATTAGAACCAAAAATACTATAAGCTACAGCATCAATACCACTTACATTTTTTTTCACAAACTCATAATCATCATATTGTAAAGGTTCAAAATTATCTCTAACCCAACGCGGAATCTCAGATGGGCCAAAACTAAAATGTGTTAAATAAATGGTATTGCTATCAATCCCCGAAAGACTTTCTTTAATATTTCTATCTAAAGAATCTACGGCAGCTAAAACTGCTATAATAGAAAATATCCCAACGGTAACACCTAAAAGCGATAAAAAAGTACGTAGTTTATTGTTACGTAATGCATTTATAGCAAATGCAAAACTCTCCTTAAAAACACGTAAATAAACTAACATAGTTGGCTCTTTTTTTTCAAATATAAAGATAGGACGTTTTCAACAATATTTTGTTACAAAAAACTTAAACAAACTCGTTTTTATCAACGTCTCTTTTTTAACTAATATGTATTTTTACGCTTTTAAAATTCACAATACATCATTATGAGCAACAAAACCATTTCATCAGCACTAATTTCTGTATTTAGTAAGGATGGCCTAGAGCCAATTGTGCAAAAATTAGACGCTCTTGGAGTTACAATTTATTCTACTGGAGGCACAGAAAAATTTATTAAAGATTTAGGCATTTCAGTTGTACCTGTTGAAAACGTTACATCTTACCCTTCAATTTTAGGCGGAAGAGTAAAAACTTTACACCCTAAAGTATTTGGAGGTATTTTAAATCGTCAAAACCATGATGGTGATGTTGCCGAATTAAAGGAATTTGAAATTCCACAAATAGATTTAGTAATTGTAGATTTATATCCGTTTGAAAAAACGGTTGCTTCTGGTGCTAGCAATCAAGATATTATTGAAAAAATAGATATCGGTGGTATTTCTTTAATTAGAGCTGCTGCAAAAAATTATGCCGATGTTGTTTGTGTATCTTCTGTTAATGATTATTCTGAATTTTTAGAGGTCTTAAACACTAAAAACGGCGAAACTTCGGAAGAAGATAGATATAATTTTGCCAGAAAATCATTTAATATCTCTTCGCATTACGATACTGCTATATTTAATTATTTTAATGCTAATCATGAAGAAGCTGCTTTAAAAATTAGTGAAACTAATGGAAAAGTGCTTCGTTATGGTGAAAACCCACATCAAAAAGGCTTCTTCTTTGGTGATTTTGATGCTATGTTTACTAAACTTCATGGTAAAGAATTAAGTTATAATAATCTTCTAGATGTTGATGCTGCTGTTAATTTAATTTTAGAATTTAAAAATGAAGATCCAACATTTGCTATTTTAAAACATAATAATGCATGTGGTTTTGCACAAAGAAGCACCATTCATCAAGCTTATGTAGATGCATTAGCTGGTGATCCTGTTTCAGCTTTTGGAGGTATTTTAATTAGTAATACTGAAATTGATAAAGCAACGGCTGAAGAAATTCATAAACTATTCTGTGAAGTGGTAATTGCTCCTTCTTTCGCTGACGATGCCTTAGACATTTTAAAAGGCAAGAAAAACAGAATTTTACTAATTTTAAACAATGTAGAATTACCAAAAACAACAGTAAGAACTTGCTTAAATGGTGCTCTAGTACAAGAGCGTGATAATATTACAGATAGCGTTGATGATTTAACTAACGTTACAGAAGTAAATCCATCAAATAATGAATTAGACGATTTAATTTTTGCTTCTAAAATATGTAAGCACACAAAATCTAATACCATAGTTTTAGTAAAGAATAGACAATTATGCGCTAGTGGAACAGGACAAACCAGTAGAGTTGATGCTTTAAACCAAGCTATTCATAAAGCACAGTCCTTCAATTTTGATTTAAAAGGTTCTGTTATGGCTAGTGATGCATTTTTTCCTTTTCCTGACTGTGTAGAAATTGCAGATAATGCTGGCGTTTCTGCTGTAATACAACCTGGCGGATCTATTAAAGATGAGTTAAGTATTAATTATTGTAATGCCAATAAAATGGCTATGGTTTTTACTGGAACACGTCATTTTAAACATTAAAAAAAAATTAATGAATCAACGTCTATTCTAATAAAAATATCGTATAATTAAAAACATTTATAAGCATTCAATATTTTTACTAATACAACCCCAATTAATTAATAATCGCACATGGGCTTTTTTGATTTCCTAACTGAAGAAATAGCAATAGATTTAGGAACTGCTAACACCCTAATTATCCATAACGACAAGGTTGTTGTGGACAATCCTTCTATAGTTGCCAGAGATAGAATCACTGGAAAAATTATCGCTGTTGGTAAAGAGGCCAACATGATGCAAGGAAAAACACACGAAAACATTAAAACCATTCGTCCATTAAAAGATGGTGTTATTGCAGATTTTGATGCTTCTGAGCAGATGATTAGCCTTTTCATTAAGAATATTCCTGCATTAAAAAAGAAATTCTTTAATCCCGCACTTAGAATGGTGGTTTGTATTCCTTCTGGAATTACAGAAGTTGAAATGCGTGCTGTAAAAGAATCTTGTGAACGTGTTAATGGTAAAGAGGTCTATTTAATACACGAACCAATGGCTGCTGCTATTGGTATTGGTATAGATATTATGCAACCAAAAGGAAATATGATTGTTGATATTGGAGGTGGTACTACAGAGATTGCAGTTATCGCCTTAGGAGGTATTGTTTGCGACAAGTCTGTAAAAGTTGCTGGCGATGTATTTACAAACGATATTATTTACTACATGCGTACACAACATAATTTATATGTTGGTGATCGAACAGCCGAAAAAATTAAAATTCAAATAGGTGCTGCAACAGAAGATTTAGAATTACCGCCTGAAGACATGAGTGTTCAAGGTCGTGATTTGCTTACAGGAAAACCTAAGCAGGTACAAATATCATATCGTGAAATTGCAAAAGCATTAGACAAATCTATTTTACGTATTGAAGATTCTGTAATGGAAACACTATCCCAAACTCCACCAGAATTAGCAGCAGACATCTATAACACTGGGATTTATTTAGCTGGTGGTGGATCTATGCTTAGAGGTTTAGATAAGCGTTTATCACAAAAAACCGACTTGCCCGTTTATATCGCTGAAGATCCTTTGAGGGCCGTTGTACGTGGTACTGGTATTGTGCTTAAAAATTTACCTAAATTCAAAAGCGTATTGATTAAATAGGATTAAATAATGCAACAAATTTTCAATTTTGTAATTAGAAACAAAACATTCTTATTGTTTTTATTACTCTTTGGTATTGCATTAAGTTTAACCATACAATCTCATTCTTATCACCGCAGTAAATTTATTAACTCTGCAAATAGTATTACAGGCGGGGTTTACGGAGCTTTTAGTGGTATCGATCAATATTTTAGTTTAAAATCTCAAAATGCACTTCTATTAGAAGAAAACAATAAATTGAGATCTCAAATTTTCAATTATTCAAATGAAACGGATTCAATTCTGATTGACTCTAGTTTTTCAAAACAAAAATTCAGAAGTATACCTGCTAAAGTTTATAGCAATAGTTACTCTAGGCCTAAAAACTATTTAACTCTAAACAAAGGTAAAAGGGATAGTATAAAACAAGATTTTGGAGTCATTACTTCAAAAGGTATTGTTGGTATTATAGATAATACCTCTAATGGCTATTCTACAGTATTGTCTATTTTAAACGAAAACAGTGCTATTAATGCGCAATTAAAATCATCGAATCAAATAGGGTCTTTAAGATGGAATACCATATCACCTTATATAGTGCAATTAGAAGACATCTCAAAATTTGCAAATATCGCTATTGGAGATACAATAATTACAGGGGGTCAGTCTTCTATTTTCCCTAAAGGTATTGGTATTGGCACTATTGCATCTTTTGAGGAAAACACAAATGGAGATACTTATAATATTGAAGTTAAATTATTTAATGACATGACAAATATTGGGCATGTTTTTATTATTGAAAACTTAGATATTGAAGAAATTAAAACCTTAGAGCAAAACAACGATGAATAATATTGTAACAAATAATATATTTCGTTTTGTATTACTTCTCATAACTCAGGTAATTATTTGTAATAACATTAATTTTCTAGGATATATCAATCCATACATCTACATTATTTTTATTCTGCTTTTCCCTGTTACGAATAACAGACTTGTTTTTTTACTTGTTGCTTTTATACTAGGCATGTTAGTAGATATGTTTTCAAATTCTGGAGGAGTGCATGCAGCAGCTGCTGTTTTATTAGCATATACAAGACCTGTTCTATTAAAATTTTCATTTGGCATGTTATACGAACACCAAGCCATAAAGTTTAGTAACTTAGAGTTAGGTAGTCTTATTTCTTATGTTTCATTAGCAACCGTTATTCATCATTTAGTATTATTTTCATTAGAAATTTTTAACACTTCTCAAATACTTCAAATACTAGAAAAAACGTTATTTTCAAGTATTTTTACCATTATATTAAGCATATTACTCATCATTTTATTCGGGAAACGTAAATGAGAAAACTATTCCTTTTAATGACAGTTATTGGTGTCGGCTTAATTTTTTTAGCACGACTCTACTATCTTCAAATCCATAACACTGAATCTTATAATGTTTTAGAAGATAATGCTGTCCGTAAGGTTTACGATTATCCCAAACGTGGTTATGTCTACGATAGAAATGGTGTTTTACTTGTTGCCAACCAACCATCTTATGATGTTATGGTAATCCCAAGAGAAGTTGAAGCCCTAGATACCTTAGAGTTTTGTAATCTTTTAAAAATCACCAAAGAAGATTTTATTAAAAAATATAATAGAACTTATAGATATTCTCCGCGTTTACCACAAGTTTTTGTATCTCATTTGGCAAAAGAAGATTATGCGGTGCTTCAAGAAAAAATGCGGAAATTCGATGGGTTTTATATTCAAAAAAGATCGTTACGCTCGTATCAAACCTCAATTGGTGCAAACGTTCTAGGTGATATTGCAGAAGTGAATCAATCTACTTTAAATAAAAATTCTTATTACAGGTCTGGTGATTTAATAGGTAATCAAGGAGTTGAAAAAACGTATGAAAAAACACTCCGTGGTGTTAAAGGCATTAAGTTTATACAAAAAGATCGATTTAATAAAAATATTGGTCCATTTAAAGAAGGAACATTAGACACCTTATCACAACCAGGTAAAGACATTACAATTACTATTGATGCAAGCTTACAAGAGTATGGCGAATTGCTAATGAAAAATAAACGTGGTGGTATTATTGCTATAGAACCTAGCAGTGGTGAAATACTTGCTATGATATCTGGACCTAGTTATAACCCTAATTTATTAGTAGGTAGAGAACGCTCTAAAAATTTCACGGAATTGTATAGAGATAGTATTGCAAAGCCTTTATTTGACAGAAGTCTCCAAGCTATGTATCCACCAGGCTCACCTTTTAAAACATTAAATGCGTTAATAGCACTCCAAGAAGGAGTAGTTACCACACAAGAACGTTTTAGTTGTGCTATGGGTTATCGTTATGGAAATCGAAAAATGGGATGCCATGCGCATTCTAGTCCTGTAAATATGAACTTAGGAATAGCCGAATCTTGTAACGCCTATTTTGCTAATGTATATCGTAGAATTATAGATAAATATGATAAGCCTTCAATTGGTATGGACAAATGGAGTAAGCACATTAAAAGTTTTGGCCTAGGTAATTATCTCAATAATGATCTATCTGTTGGCCAACCTGGAAAAGTTCCTGACTCAAAAAAATATAATAGAGATTATGGCAAGGATAAATGGTATACAACATTTACCATTTCTAATGCTATTGGTCAAGGTGAAGTTTTAGCAACACCTATACAATTAGCAAATATGGCTGCTGCTATCGGAAATCGAGGGTTTTATTATACACCACATATTATTAAAAACATTCAAAACGATACTATTCCTAGCAAATACACTACACGCAAAGAAACCACCATCGACAAACGCCATTTTGAACCCGTAATACAAGGTATGTTCGATGTATACAACAAAGGTACTGCTGAAACTTTACAGATACCTGGAATAGAAATTTGTGGTAAAACTGGTACTGCTGAGAATTTTGCAATAGTTGATAGTGTAAAAACGCAATTAACTGATCATTCTATTTTTGTTGCATTTGCGCCGAAAGACAATCCTAAAATTGCGATAGCTGTATTTATTGAGAATGGATATTTTGGAAGTCGTTTTGCTGGAAGAATGGCAAGTTTAATGATTGAGAAGCATATTAAAGGAGAAATTAGCAGAACGGATATGGAAGATTGGATACTAACACACAGCCTAGAAAACGAATATGCTAAACCTCATTCTGGAGAACCTTTTAAAATTAATAGAGAAACCACATTACAAATTGTTGATAAAGATGATGTGAAATTAACTATAGAGCCGCCTATTAAATCTTAAGTATGCAAAGAGAAAACCATAGACGTTTTAAATTTGATTGGGCTATCATTTTACTTTTTTTATTACTGGTTTTTTTTGGTTGGGTAAATATATTATCTGCCTCGCATGAAGGCGAGATTACTAGTTATTTTGATATGTCTCAGCCTTATGGAAAACAAGGAGTATTTATCATACTCACTATTGTTCTCATCATAGCAATTTTGTCTGTTGAAGCTAAGTTTTATGAACGCTTTTCTAGTATTATATATCTAGCATCACTACTTTCATTAGTAGGATTATTTATTGCTGGAAAGAATGTTAACGGCGCCACATCGTGGTATGGGATTGGTGGAATGACGCTTCAACCTAGTGAGTTTGCTAAGTTTGCTACTGCTTTAGCTGTAGCCAAATATATTAGCGATCTACAAACAGATATAAAAACCTTTAAAGACCAGTTACGTACACTACTCATTATAATATTACCTGCAGTTTTAATTTTATTACAAAACGATGCAGGAAGTACCATTGTATACGCTGCATTCTTCTTTGTTTTTTATAGAGAAGGTTTACAACATATCTATTTAATCTCTGCTATTCTACTTATTTTAGTAGCCGTATTAGCTTTAAAATACGGGATTGTTGTCACTGGTGTCGTTTTAATTACTATTGCTTTAATTACAAATTTTACATTACGAAAACGAAAACCTCCTATATTAAAATCACTGATTGTAATTGTTGCTGGGATAGCAATTGCTTTTGGAGTAAAATTCTTCTATACTTCTATATTAAAACCTCATCAACAGAATAGAATAAGTTTATGGCTCCGTCTAGAAAAAGACCCTGCTAAATTAGAACAGATGAAAAAGACTATTCTCTATAATCTTAATGAATCTGAAAAAGCGATAAGTTCTGGAGGTCCTTTAGGTAAAGGTTTCTTAGAAGGCACTAGAACTACAGGCAAATTTGTGCCAGAACAGCATACAGATTACATTTTTAGTACCGTTGGAGAAGAATGGGGTTTTTTAGGTACTTCAATAGTCGTTATCCTTTTTGTAATGCTTATTGTAAGAATATTGTATTTAGCGGAATCTCAAAAAACACAATTTAGTCGCGTATATGGTTATGCTGTAGCTTCTATATTATTTGTACACTTCACCATAAATACAGGTATGGTAATGGGGCTTATACCTACGGTTGGTATTCCATTACCGTTTTTTAGTTATGGTGGCTCTGGGTTATGGGGCTTTACTATATTGCTATTTATTTTTGTAAAACTCGATTCTAACAAGATTAATGAATGGTAAAAAAAAAGCCATTCTTCTCAGAACAGCTTTAAATTATATATATAATTACGAGTTATTGTAAACTCGCTAAACTTGCTTTTAATGTTTCTATTTTAGCCACTGCATCTGCTTCTTTTTTTCGCTCAGAGGCAACGACTTGCTCTGGAGCATTATTAACAAAACGTTCATTAGATAGCTTTCCTTGAACTGATTTTAAAAACCCTTCAGCATATTTTAATTCTTCATTTATTTTTTTAATCTCCTCCTCTACATTTATAGCACCTGCCATTGGAATAAAATATTCATTAGACTTTACTCTAAAAGTTAGAGCACCTTCAATAGGTTCAGAGATATATTCTAACGTTTCTAAATTTCCTAATTTGGAAATAACAGCATCAAAAGATGTATTTAAATTCTCGTTGTTTATAACTGAAAAATGTATGGCATCTTTAAATGCAATGTTTTTCTGTTTACGAATGTTTCGGATCCCTGATATTACTTCTGAAGCAAAATCAAATTCTGAAATCAGAGTATCATTTATTGGTTTCGCTTCTGGCCATTTGGATATTATTAAAGCCTCTTCTGGTGTTCGTTCCGATATATAATGCCATAAGTCTTCAGTTATAAAAGGCATAAATGGATGAACGATTTTCAAATTCTCTTCAAAAATAGAAATTACCTTTTTTAATGTTTTAGCATCAATTGGTTGTTGATACGCTGGTTTTACCATTTCTAACATCCATCCACAGAAATCGTCATATATTAACTTATAGATTGCCATTAAAGCATCACTTAATCTGTATTTACTAAAATGATCTTCTATTTCTAATAATACTTTTTGAAATTTAGATTCGTACCATGCAATTGCTATTTTACTTGACTCTGGTTGCGAAATTGTATTATCAATCTTCCAGCCATCAATTAAGCGATAAGCGTTCCATATTTTATTACCAAAACCTCTTCCTTGTTGACACAATGCTTCATCAAACATTAAATCATTACCAGCAGCACTACTTAAAAGTAAGCCTACTCTAACTCCATCTGCACTATATTCTTCTATTAATTTTAAAGCATCAGGAGAATTTCCTAAAGATTTTGACATTTTTCGACGCTGTTTGTCTCTCACTAAGCCAGTGAGGTAAACATTTTTAAAAGGTTTTTCTCCTTTATACTCATAACCAGAAATAATCATACGAGCTACCCAGAAAAACAAAATATCAGGTCCAGTAACTAAATCGTTTGTTGGGTAATAATAATTGATTTCTTCATTTTCAGGATTTCTAATACCATCAAAAACACTCATTGGCCATAACCAAGATGAAAACCAAGTATCTAATGCATCAGTATCTTGGCGTAAATCATTAATTGTCAATTGTGAATTAACAGTTTTCTTTCTCGCTAATTCTATAGCATCATCTATAGTTTCTGCTACTACAAAATCTTCTTTTCCGTTACCATAGTAATACGCTGGAATCTGTTGCCCCCAAAGTAATTGACGAGATATATTCCAATCTCTAATATTCTCCATCCAATGGCGGTAGGTGTTTTCAAACTTTTTTGGAAATAATTTAATATCTGGATCTTCTCCTAAAACAGCTTCAATAGCTGGTTTTACAAGTTCTTCCATCTTTAAAAACCACTGATCACTTAAACGTGGTTCTATTACTGCTTTTGTACGTTCAGAAGTACCAACCTTATTAATATGCGTCTCCGTTTTGGCTAAAACTCCTGTCTCTTCTAATAATTTAGCTACAGCTTTTCTAGCCACAAAACGATCTTGTCCTTCAAATTGTAAACCATAACTGTTTAGCGATGCATCCTCGTTAAAAATATCTACAACTTCAAGCTGATGTTTATCTCCTAAAATCTTATCATTCTCATCATGAGCCGGAGTTACCTTTAAGCAACCTGTACCAAATTCAATATCTACATAGTCATCTTCAATAATAGGAATTACACGATTACAAATAGGCACAATCGCTTTTTTACCTCTTAAATGTGCAAAGCGTTCGTCATTAGGGTTTATACATATTGCCGTATCCCCAAAAATGGTTTCTGGGCGTGTTGTTGCTATTGTTAAAGTTTCATCACTACCTTCTAATTTATAATTTAGGTAATATAATAAGCCTTGGCGTTCTTCGTGATTCACCTCTTCATCAGACAATGTTGTTTTTGCCTCAGGATCCCAATTCACCATACGATATCCACGGTAAATCAACCCTTTATTATATAAGTCTACAAAAACTTTAATTACAGCTTCAGACATATCGTCGTCCATTGTAAACTTGGTACGATTCCAGTCACAAGAACAACCTAACTTTTTTAATTGTTCTAAAATAACACCGCCATACTCGTTAGTCCAATCCCAAGCATGTTTTAAAAATTCATCACGTGTTAAATCATTTTTATCAATACCTTGTTCTTTTAATTTAGCAACAACTTTAGCTTCAGTGGCAATAGATGCATGATCAGTACCGGGAACCCAACAGGCATTCTTTCCTTTTAAACGTGCATGACGAATCAATACATCTTGAATGGTATTATTAAGCATATGCCCCATATGTAATACGCCAGTTACATTTGGAGGTGGAATTACTATTGTATAAGGCTCTCTATCATCTGGTATAGAATGAAAATAATTATTTTTCATCCAATACTCATACCACTTGTTTTCTACAGCAGAAGCGTTATATTTTAAAGGTATTTCCATGTGTTTGGTATCGTTTTTGATCTATAACTCGCAAAAATACTTATATTTCTTTTTTTGAGGAATTATTAATTAGATAATGTATTATTAAATACTTATTTCATGTTAAATAAATTACATTACATCTAATTAATTTTGCCAAAACTTAAAAAGTGAGTAGCTTTGATTATAACTTTAAAAACTAGAGTGATGAAAAATTTAATTACAATTTTATTAGTGGGTATGATAAGTTTGGGAAGTTTTGCCCAAAAGAAGGTCGCAAAAATTGAATTTAAAACTGATGTTATAGATTATGGTACTATTGAAAAAGGTGCCGATGGCGTGCGTGTATTTGAATTTACTAATACTGGTGATGCTCCTTTAATAATTTCTAACGTAAAATCTACATGTGGTTGCACCGTGCCAAAAAAACCTAAAGGCCCTATAATGCCTGGTGAAACGGGAGAAATTGAAGTGAAATATGATACAAATAGAGTGAATCCTATTAGAAAAACAATTACTGTAATTTCTAATGCCGAGACTCCAACTGTAGCACTAAAAATAAAAGGCTTAGTAGTTGACCCTGCGAAATCTAGTGTTTTAGAAAAGAAAAAGAAAAGTTCAGTAGAACAATAATAACAAAATTAACTTTTTGATATTACAACAGAGTCTTCTTTAGGAAGGCTCTTTTTTTTGAATACATTATCTAGCTTAAATTGAATATATATTTCTTCTTCATCTCGCTCTACCCGTATTCTAATGGTTTTACCCTCTTTGTCATGAAATACAGCATTTACTTCTTGTAGGGACATTTGGCTCGTCTTCTTATTATTTATAGATACAATAATATCCCCTAATTTTACACCAGCTGCTTTAGCATTTGATGACTCACGCAATTCTACAACCTGAAAAGCTGGTTTTAAAGTATATATATAGCTTAAAGCAAAATCTACACCTAGCGCCCCATCGTTATTTTGACTCCTGTAGATATCAAAACTATTTTTTCTATCTTGTTCTTTTACAATTCTAGTACCTCTTTGTTCTAGAGTAATACCGCTATTATTATAATAAAATGGTTCTTTAAAATTTGTGTTTTTCTTAAGCTGCATTTTCTTTCCCGCATAGTCCATATAAATATTAAAACGCTTTAATAAATATCCTGAAATACTTCCATTTCTATCTTTATAATTCCGTGCTGTACTTAAAGACAGTGAGTCCGGAAAGGCCACATTAACATTATCTATATTAAAAGAATTTAATTTAAATCTATTCGCCTTAGATCGTTTTCCATAAACAGAACCACTTAAACCTTTTCCTAAAAAATCATCGAAATAAAGCTCTCCTGGTGGCATTATCCCTAAATTTTCATCTTCAAATAACCATAATGCATCACTTCCTCCAGAATCAATAAGAAGTTTAACATGCTTAATCTCTGATTCAATCTCTACTTCAGCATTTAAATAAGGCTTTCTATTGTATAAACTAATAGGGATCGTTTCCCATTTAGAAGATGTTTTATATTTAAATGTTTCTGGTTTATATAATCTTATATATTTAGAACTATAATTAATCTCTACTACAAAATCTTTAAACACATCATAACCTATAATACCATGTACTGGTATACCTAATCTTGGAGTAAAATTTATAGAAGCATCAAAAACTACTGAAACATCTTGATTAACACAAATAGCTTCTCCTATTTTTAAAATGTTACGTCTTGACCTTAAACCTCTAATTGATCCACCTCCTCCTAAACCTCTTAAGTATACAGTCTCAGTATTTTTAATTTGCAAAGAATCAGAATTTACTAAATTAAAAAGTATAGGCTTGCTTACACCTGTATCTAAAACAAATGATAATTCGGCTCCATTAAGTTCTACAGGTATAACTATTATATTATTAACAAGTTTAAATTTAATTTTGGAGCTTTTCTCTTTAGACAAATTAAAAGCACCTTGCCCAAATGTGTTTGCACTAAAAAAGACAGCTATAAATAAAGTAATATATCTTAAACCATTCGTCATTAAAATCCACTTTATATTAAAAATACAAATCTTTATTAAAGTAAATAATTTTAAGGCATTTTTTTAAATAAACTTTAAGTTTTTTCAGAACTTAGCACTTTAAACAAAGAATTATGCCATCTATTTCAAATAAAGGCCATAAAATGCCTCAATCCCCAATTAGAAAATTGGTTCCTTATGCTGAAAAAGCTGTTAAGGAAGGAAAAAATGTTTATTATCTCAATATAGGACAGCCAGACATAAAAACACCAGAAGTTGCTCTTAATGCTATTAAAAATTCTACCATAGATATATTAGCTTATTCAAGATCCGAAGGCTCAGAAACCTACCGTAAAAAAATCGCTAATTATTACAGTAAAAATAACATTCAAATAAAGCATAATGACATTATAGTCACTACAGGAGGAAGCGAAGCTCTTTTATTTGCTTTTGGTAGTATTATGGATTCTGGCGATGAAGTTATAATTCCTGAACCTTTTTATGCAAATTATAATGGATTTTCAATAGCATCTGGTGTCAATGTAGTGCCTGTAATTTCTAAAATCGAAAACAACTTTGCGCTACCTCCAATAGAAGATTTTGAAAAACTAATAACACCAAAAACTAAAGCTATCCTTATATGTAATCCTGGAAATCCAACAGGATATTTATATTCTAAAGAAGAAATAAAAAAACTCGCTGCATTAGTAAAAAAACACGATTTGTTTTTAATTGCTGATGAAGTATATCGAGAATTTGCTTACGATGGAATTTCACATTATTCAATTCTTGAAGAACCTGGATTAGAAGATTATGCTATTGTTATAGACTCTGTATCTAAACGTTATAGTATGTGTGGCGCACGTATAGGTTATTTAGTATCCAAAAACACTGCTATAGTTAGCACAGCATTAAAGTTTGCTCAAGCCAGATTAAGCCCACCTACTTTAGCTCAAATTGCAAGCGAAGCGGCTTTAGACACACCTCAATCTTATTTTACAGAAGTTATTGAAGAATACGTAGATCGACGAAATACATTAATTTCTGAACTCGAAAAAATTGAAGGTGTAAAAGTAGCTAAGCCCAATGGTGCTTTTTACTGCATAGCAGAATTACCAGTAAAAAATTCTGATGATTTTGCACAATGGCTATTAGAAAGCTTCAGCTATGAAAATGAGACTGTTATGGTTGCTCCTGCTGCAGGCTTTTACTCATCGCCAAACATGGGTTTAAACCAAATTAGAATTGCATACGTACTTAAAGAAGAAAGCTTAAAAAAAGCAGTAACAATTATACGAGAAGCTTTAAAAGTCTATAACAATTAATGATTATTCAAAAAGATATTTCTTTAGAGAATTACAATACATTTGGCATTAATGCCAATGCAAAGCAATATCTTAACATTAATCATATAGATGAACTTAAAAAAGCTTTAAAGCTGTATCATTCTAAAAAATTATTAGTTCTAGGTGGCGGCAGTAATCTGTTAATTACTAAAGATATTGATGCACTTGTGCTTCATATTAATCTAAAAGGCATTCGTATTAAAAGTGAGACCGAAACACATGTCATTATTGAAGCACAAGCTGGAGAAAATTGGCATAATTTTGTACAGTGGTGTTTAGAACGAAATTATGGAGGTATTGAAAATTTATCATTAATTCCAGGTAATATTGGTACAGCTCCCATGCAAAATATTGGAGCTTATGGTGTTGAAATTAAAGATGTTTTTGAAAGCTGCGAAGCTATAAAAATAGACAATCAATCTATAAGAATATTTTCTAATAACGATTGCCAATTTGGTTATAGAGAGTCTGTTTTTAAACAGTCGTTAAAAGAACAATATATCATTACTAGTGTCTGCTTAAAACTAACAAAACATAACCACAATCTAAAAACAGGTTATGGAGCTATTAAAACTGAATTAGAAATCTTACAGATAGAAAACCCTACTATTCAAGATGTTTCTAAAGCTGTAATCGCAATCCGAGAAAGTAAATTACCTAACCCTAAAGATATTGGTAATAGTGGGAGTTTTTTTAAAAATCCAATCATTTCAAAGCCTCAATTCTTAAATCTTCAAAAGGATTTTCCAAAAATTCCACATTATGTGGTTTCAGAATCAGAAATTAAAATTCCTGCTGGTTGGCTTATAGAAACTGCAGGTTTTAAAGGCAAACGCTTTGGAGATTATGGTGTCCATAATAAACAAGCACTTGTACTCGTTAATTATGGCAATGCAGCTGGAGAAGACATTTTTAAACTTGCTCAACTCATACAAAAAACAGTGTTACGTCTATTTAAAATAAATATTGAGACAGAAGTAAACATTATTTAATTTGTATTTTAACACTTTATAACTCTTAATTACATCAACTAAATTAACACTAAAACTTTGAGTTTAAATACTGAACAACGTATTATTCAACTACTACAACGCGAAGATAAATATGCGTTAAACTTATTGTATGAAAATTACTCAGCTAGTTTATATGGTGTTATTTTAAAGGTAACCCAAAATGAGGAAGTTGCTGAAGACGCATTGCAAGAGACATTTATAAAAGTTTGGAAAAATGCAAAAAAATATGATGCAACAAAAGCTAAATTATTTACTTGGCTCTATAGAATTGCCCGTAACACTGCCATTGATAAACTTAGGAGTTTTAATAATCGATTTCATAAAGAAGTCCAAATCGATAAATCTAACGTATATATACTCCCTTCAATAAACTTTAACCAAGAGGTTATGGATATTAAGGAACATGTTGGACGTCTTGAAGAAAAGTATCAAATTGTATTAAATGCACTTTTCTTTCAAGGCATGACACAGCAAGAAGCAAGTGATGAACTTGAAATTCCTTTAGGTACAGTAAAATCGAGATTAAAGATTGGTTTAAGGGAATTAAAAAAAGTTTACGACGTATAAATTATTAGTTTATGGAAGAAAAACTACATACTTTTTTACAATCTGGTTTACTAGAAAAATATCTAGTCGGAGATACTTCTATTGCAGAAAATTTGGAAGTAGAGCATTATATAGAATCTTACAAAGAAGTATCAGATGCTTACAACAAATTACAAACAAACCTAGAAATTGTTGCTAAAACTAACGCAGTTGAAGCACCTTTAGGAGTTTTAAACAATGTTTTAGAGGCTACAAAGAAAGACCCTAAGGTTATAGTTATACCTCAGCATAAAACATCTTGGTATAGTATTGCCGCAACCATAACTGCATTTCTATTTGCAGGGTCGAGCTTATATTTATATCTAAAAAATCAAGATTTAAATTCTGAAAATCAAGTCGTTATTGAAGAAATTTATGATTTAAGAAGTGATATAGATCAAAACAATTCGCAACTAAGCAAGCTGTCTTCTGAGCTTAACAAATTAAACAACCCTGATACTCAAAAGTATGTACTTAATGGTAATGAGCGCGCTAAAGATTTAAAAACAGTAGCTTACATTAACCCTATTGACAAAACATCAATGATTGATGTCATTTCTTTACCAAAACTACCTGAAGAACAATATTACCAAATAAGAGCTGAGTTTGAAGATAAAATGGTAAGTTTAGGATATTTAGATGATTCTGAACGTCGATTAAGGTCTATACCTTATCTAGAAGATGCTTTAGCACTTAGTATTACTATTGCTAATAAAAACGGTGAGTCTTCACTCGAAGATAAAGAAGTTGCTGAAATTTCTTTAAAAGGAGATAATTAATATATCATAAAAAGTTAATTAAAAAAGCCACCTATAGGTGGCTTTTTTAGTAACAATCGTTATTCTTTATCAAAAAATACTTTGTGTATTAACCCCGCTACAATAGCTCCTGCAATTGGAGCTACCCAAAACAACCACAATTGCCCTGTATAATCTCCGCCTGCAAATAAAGCTTGACTTGTTGAACGTGCAGGATTAACCGAAGTATTTGTAATAGGGATGCTGATTAAATGAATCAGTGTCAACCCTAAACCTATAGCTATAGGCGCAAACCCTTTTGGTGCTCTAGCATTTGTGCTTCCTAAAATAATTAATAAGAAAAAAAGCGTTAGTAGAAACTCTGCTATAAGTGCAGATTGCATGCTAAAGCCATCTGGTGACAATGCATCATAGCCATTGGCTGCAAAACCACCTATATCAGTAAAATCAGATTTTCCGCTAACTATAAGATATAAAGATCCTGCTGCTACAATAGCTCCTATAAGCTGCGCCGTAATATATCCAAGTAAAGACTTCGCTTCAAATTTGCCTCCAGCCCACAATCCTAATGATACTGCTGGATTAAAATGACCTCCGGAAATATGACCTACAGCATAAGCCATGGTCAGCACTGTTAAACCAAAAGCCAAGGATACACCTACAAATCCAATACCCAAGTCTGGATATCCTGCTGCGAAAATTGCACTCCCGCAACCTCCAAAAACCAGCCAAAATGTTCCAAAAAACTCTGCAAATAATTTTTTCATATATAAATCAGTTATTAGTTAATATTCTATATATTAAGACTCTTAAATGCTGTTAAAAGTCACATTACGTTCAATATTAAATAAGTAAAAAGCACTATCTTTGTATTAAATTTATTTAAAATTATTAGCTTTAAGATGAAACTCTTCTTTATAACATTAGGTTTATTAGCAATTGCTTTCGCTGGAATAGCAATAAAAATTTGGGCAAAAAAAGATGGTAAGTTTGCTGGTACTTGTGCAAGCCAAAATCCTATGTTAAACAAAGACGGTGAAGCCTGTGGGTTTTGCGGTAAGCTACCAGATCAGTTTGATAGTTGTTCTGAACCTCAACACTCATAGATTTTAAATGATTATTACGGTTCTTTTCTATAGTTTTATTGCTATTACCGTAATTCAATCTATTTATTACTTTCTTTTTTTAAATTATTTTTCCTTATCAAAACCAGAGTCTGGCAAACTTAAAAACGTTCCGATCTCTGTTATTGTTTGCGCTAAAAATGAAGCTGAAAATTTAAAAGAGAATTTACCTCTTATTATAAACCAAGAGTATTCAAATTTTGAAATCGTTTTAGTTAATGATGCTTCTTGGGATGATACTTTAGAGGTGATGAAAAGTTTTAAAGCACAAAATGATAATATTCAGATTGTAGATGTAGAAACTATTGAACAATTTTGGGGAAACAAAAAATACGCTTTAACCTTAGGTATTAAAGCTGCAAAAAATGACTTCCTTTTATTTACAGATGCCGACTGTAAACCTGTTTCTGAATATTGGATTTCAAAAATGAGTTCGCATTTTTCAAATTCAAAATCATTGATTTTAGGTTATGGCGCTTATAAAAAAACCAAACACTCTTTTTTAAACAAACTAATACGGTTTGAAACCGTATTAACCGCCATTCAATATTTTGCCTATGCAAAACTAGGAATGCCTTATATGGGTGTTGGCAGAAACTTAGCCTACAGAAAAGAATTGTTTTTTAACAATTCAGGGTTTATGAATCATATGAGCATTAAATCTGGAGATGATGATTTATTCGTAAACGAAATCGCTTCAAATAAAAATACAGCTATTTGTTTTTCTAAAGATAGTTTTACCGTTTCTGAGCCTAAAACCAGTTTTAAAAATTGGTTTATTCAAAAAAGAAGGCATGTGAGTACTTCTAAGTACTATAAAAAAAGTCATAAATTAATTTTAGGCCTTTTTTATATTAGTCAAATATGTTTTTGGGGCTTAGCAATTACTTTGTTAATCCTAAATTTTCAATGGCAAATTGTCTTAGCTTTAATTTTGTTTAGGTTTGTGATACAGTTAATTAACTTTGGTTACGCTGCTAAAAAACTAGATGCCTTAGATCTTTTATTTCTTGCGCCAATTTTTGAACTCTTTTTAATTAGCATGCAATTATCTATCTTTATTGCTAATCTTATTTCAAAACCAAATCATTGGAAGTAAAAGAGGCTATTAAACTTGCTAAGCAAAACAATCAGATTGCATTTAATTTTCTGTTAGATAAATTCTGGAATAGTGTATATGGTTTTCAATTAAAACGTACTGAAAATGAAAATGATGCTGAAGATATTTGTATACAGACATTTTCTAAAGCTTTTGATAAAATTGAAACTTATGATAGTAAATATAACTTTAAGACTTGGTTGATTACCATTTCAAAAAACCTTCATGTAGATTTAATCAGAAAACATAAATCTTCAATTAATAGCAAGATTCAAGATAATAGCAATGATGACGTTTATAATATTGTTGACGAATCTCCAACACCCGAAGATAAAATTATTACAGAACAAAATTTAGCAAAACTTTTACGAGACATAAAACAATTAAAACCACATTATCAAGAGGTTATTAACTTAAGATACTTTCAAGAATTGAGTTATAAAGATATTTCTAAACAACTCAATGAGCCTATCAATAATGTAAAAGTAAAATTATTAAGAGCCAAAAAACTTCTCGCAGACATTATAATAAAAACAGATGATTACAACACTTAAAAAACTTGGCCCAGGACTTTTATTCGCTGGTGCTGCTATTGGTGTATCACATTTAGTGCAATCTACTAGAGCTGGCGCAGATTTTGGTCTAGGTTTATTATGGGCATTACTACTTGCTACTTTATTTAAATATCCTTTTTTTCAGTACGGCGCGCGTTATGCTTCAGCTACTGGTGAAAGTTTATTAGATGGATATAAGAAATTAGGCACCCCAATTCTCATCATTTACTACATTTTATCATTTGCTACAATATTTACTATACAAACTGCAGTTACTATTGTTACTGCAGGCTTAGCTACAACACTTTTTGGGGATTTTTCCCCAATAGTAATTGGAGGTACAACTATTTCTAGTATTCAAATTTGGACTGTTATAATAACTATAATATGCTTAGCTATTGTGCTAAGAGGAAAATACAAGTTATTAGACGTCCTAATGAAAGTAATCATTATCACGTTAAGTATTAGTACAATAGGAGCAGTAATTGTAGCGCTAACAAATACTACTGAGCCTCTTAATTTTACACAAGTATTCCCTAAAGGCACTATTGAAATAGGCTTTTTAGCCGCTTTTATGGGCTGGATGCCAGCGCCTTTAGATATTGCTGTTGCTCAATCTTTATGGACAGTAGAAAAAAAGAAAGACACAAAATCATTCAATACTAAAACTGCACTTTTCGATTTTAATATTGGGTACATAAGCACTATAGTATTAGGGGTTTGTTTTGTTTTTTTAGGCTATTTAATAATGTATGGTAGTGGTGAAACCTTCAGTAATTCTGGTGCTTCTTTTTCTAATCAACTGATTCAAATGTATACATCTAGTTTAGGGAATTGGGCATATATTATTATTGGTATTGCAGCATTCACCACCATGTTTAGCACTACGTTAACGACCTTAGATGCGTCACCAAGAACAATGCATCGTTCTTCTCAATTATTATTTAAAAAAGAATTTTCTAAAGGATTTTTATTTTGGGCTTCAATTTTAGCTATTGGGACTATCATCATCTTTTTTGCTTTTGCTTCAGAAATGGGATTATTAGTAAAAATAGCAACCATATTATCTTTTATAACAGCCCCATTTTACGCCATCATTAATTATTGGCTTATTAGAAGTAAACATATGCCTCAAAATGCTAAACCTCAACGTTGGCTTCATCTATTAAGTTGGGCTGGCATTATATTCTTAACCAGCTTTAGTATTTGGTATCTTACCACACTATAAAGATTTTTTTAACGTAATACTTTGTATCTTTGTTTTCTTATTTAAGATTTTAATGCATACTGATATTACAACACCTTCAAAAGAACGCCAACCTAAGCCAAAATGGTTACGTGTAAAACTACCTACAGGTAAAAAATACACTGAACTTAGAGGCCTAGTAGACAAGTATAATCTTAATACGATTTGTACCTCTGGAAGTTGCCCTAATATGGGAGAATGTTGGGGAGAAGGCACAGCTACATTTATGATTTTGGGAAATATCTGTACGCGTTCTTGTGGTTTTTGTGGTGTAAAAACAGGACGACCAGAAACCGTAGATTGGGACGAACCTGAAAAAGTAGCACGCTCTATAAAAATTATGCAAATTAAACACGCGGTTTTAACCAGTGTGGACCGTGATGACTTAAAAGATATGGGAAGTATTATGTGGGCAGAAACTGTAAAAGCTGTTCGCCGAATGAATCCTGAGACTACACTTGAAACTTTAATCCCTGATTTTCAAGGAATAGAACACCATATCAATCGTATCATTGATGTTGCCCCAGAAGTGGTTTCTCATAACATAGAAACTGTTAGAAGACTTACTAGAGAAGTACGCATACAAGCAAAATACGATCGCAGTATGGGAGTCTTAAAATATTTAAAGCAACAAGGACAACGACGAACTAAATCTGGTATTATGTTAGGTCTTGGTGAAACACGAGAAGAAGTCATAGAAACACTCCACGATTTAAAAGCTAATGATGTGGATGTAGTAACCATTGGTCAGTATCTTCAGCCTAGTAAAAAACATCTCCCTGTAAAACAATTTATTACACCAGATCAATTTGAAGAATACAAATCTATTGGTCTTGATTTAGGATTTAGACATGTAGAAAGTAGTGCACTTGTACGCTCATCTTATAAGGCGCAAAAACATATTAACTAATGATTAAAGTAGCTATCAATGGTTTTGGTAGAATTGGACGACGTGTTTTTCGTTTAGCGCTTAACAATCCTTTAATTAAAATTGTTGCTATTAATGATTTAGCTGATGCGCATACATTGAGTCATTTATTAAAGTACGATAGCATTCATGGGGTTTTAAACCAATCTGTTGGTTATAATGAAGAAGGTATTAGTATTGAAGACGAAGTTATTCCTCTAATAAATCAAAAAGATATAAAGCAGATTAATTGGACTGACTTTCAACCCGATTATGTTATAGAGTCTACTGGGAAATTTAAAACAAGTCAACAACTTAACTATCATATTAAAAATGGAGCTAAACGTGTTATTTTAGCTGTACCGCCTGCAGATGACAGTATAAAAACTATAGTCTTAGGCATAAATGAATCTATTTTAGATGGTGATGAAACCATCATTTCTAATGCGTCTTGTACTACAAATAATGCAGCACCAATGATTGCTTTAATGCATAAACACTTTACGGTAAAACAAGCTTATATTACCACTGTACATTCATACACAACAGATCAAAGTTTACACGATCAACCTCACAGAGATTTAAGACGAGCTAGAGCTGCAGGACAATCCATTGTTCCTACTACAACAGGTGCTGCTAAAGCATTGACAAAAATATTTCCTGAATTATCTAATGTTATTGGAGGTTGCGGCATAAGAGTTCCTGTTGCTAATGGATCTTTAACTGATATTACTTTTAATATTCAAAAAAACGCTGATATAACTGCCATAAATGCTGTGTTTAAAAACGCTGCTACTAATGAATTAAAAGGAATTTTAGAATATACTGAAGACCCTATAGTTTCTATTGATATTGTCGGAAATACAAATTCTTGCATCTTCGATGCGCAAATGACTTCTGTTATAGGAAATATGGTGAAAATCATCGGTTGGTACGATAATGAAACAGGTTACAGCAGTAGAATTATTGATTTAATTTGCAATTTATCGAAGAAAAATGTGCTTTTGTCGGATAAATAGTTATATTTGTTCTTATTAAGTATACTGAAATGTCCCAAATCAGAAACTACATATTTGTTTTTTTAATAGCTATGAGCACTTTTTCTTTTGCTCAAACTCTTAATACACAAGACACCAAAGCTTTAATTGAAATGCTTGATGAGCATCTTAAAGAACACAAAAAGCACATCGATGTTAGAGATTATTTTAAGGCTAAAGAAAGTTTAACTAAAGCTAAAGAAATTGCCGTTAAACTTAACAACCCTAAAAATGAGGCTATTATTTATACTAAAATGGCCAAGAATGAATATTATTTAAATGAGTTAGATAAGGCTTTTGAATTTTTAGATAGAGCTACAGAGATTCAACGTAATCCAGAATATGAAATTGATCTTGCCCTAACCTATAAAGTCAGAGGATTTATACTTAGTAGTAAAAACGAATTTGACGACGCCTTACAATATTACAAATCAGCTTTAGACATATTTGACAAACTTGGCAAAGAAAGATACAAGCCTGAAGTGATGTTAAATAAAGCTAGAGTATTCATCAGTCAAAAGGAATATACCAAAGCAAAAGATCAATTAGAGTCAACCATTGAATTAGCCGAAAAGCATGATGAAAAATTAATACAAAGTGATGCTTTAATACAAAGTGCAAAAGTATATTCAAAGTTAGAGAATAATAGTATCGCACAAATAAATGCTAATGATGGCCTTAAAATAGCTAAAGATAACAACTACTCAAGAGTCATTAATGATGCTTATTCTACATTAAGTGAAATTTATGGAAAATCAAAAAACCTTGAAAAAGAACTTCTCTATTATAAGAAACACATTGGCATGTCTGATTCACTTCAAAATATTCAGCGTGAAGATTTTTCAATAGAACAAGGAATTATTAGTGTTCAAAAAAACAGTTCAGATGAGCAGCTAAAAGATCAAATTGACGAAGCTTTTGCGGATAGTAATTTAGCACGTATAACTACCATTTTAAGTATTTCTTTAATTACAATCTTATCATTATTAACACTGTCGCTCTATAAGAACAACAATATTAGATTAAGAACTAACAATATGCTTCATAAAAAAAATGATGAACTTATTGTGGCTAAAGAGAAAGCCGAATTAGCTTCTAAAACTAAAGCTAATTTCTTATCTACGGTAACGCACGAGTTAAGAACACCTTTATATGCTGTTACAGGTCTAACTAATATGTTACTAGACGAAGGTCCTAAAGAAAGTCAAATTTCACATTTAAAATCATTGAAATTTTCTGGAGATTATCTATTGACTTTTATTAATGATATTCTTCAAATTAATAAAATTGAAGCTAATAAAGTAGAGTTAGATCCAGAGCAATTTAATCTTAAAAAGAAAATAGGAAATGTTATTTCTGCCCTTAACAATTCAGCATTAGATAATGGGGTAGAAATACATTACGACTACGAAAAAGATTTACCTGAAACTTACATTGGAGATCAACTTAAAATATCTCAAATTTTAATTAACCTATTGGGTAATGCCATTAAATTTACAAAAGATGGTGATATATGGGTAAGAGTTACTAAGATCAATCAAAATAAAAATGATTATCGTTTACGTTTCGAAATTGAAGACAACGGAATAGGTATTTCGCAAGAGAAACAAGATAATATGTTTGAAAGTTTCTCTCAAGGTTCTGTACAAATCAACAGAAAATATGGTGGTACAGGTTTAGGCTTGTCTATTGTTAAAGGATTAATTCAAATCTTAAAAGGTAAAATTTCTTTAAAGAGTGAACTTGGAAAAGGAACGACATTCTTCTTTGAAATACCACTAACCTACCAAGAGCCTAAAAAAGCAGTACCAAAAATCAGTGAACAATCTAAAAACTTCAAAGAATTGGATTTAAGTAATATTAAAATTTTAGTTGTGGAAGACAACAAAATCAACCAAATGATCACCAAGAAAATCTTAAATAAAATGGGATTATTCTGTGAAGTGGTAGATAATGGTGAGGAAGCTGTAGAAAAAGTACGTAATACAGAATATGGCGTTGTTTTAATGGATATACATATGCCAGGTATTAGTGGATTAGAAGCTACCAAACGTATTAGAGTATTTGATAAAGAGCTTACCATTTTTGCTTTAACAGCTGTAACACTCGAAGATAAAATGCATGAGTTTGACGAAGCTGGTTTTGATGATATCATCTCTAAACCGTTTAAGCAAGAAGACTTTGAGAAAAAACTATACCATGCACTTGCCGAAGGAGAAAAAACAGCTGCTAACAGTTAATTTACAAACGTTGTAACCATAGTATTAAACGTATTAGAATCATCAATTTCTAATGTAATAGGCAAATAATACAATTTATCTCTTAACAATTCAACCTCAGATAGGCGTACATAATCTTTTTCCGTAGTTACTATAAAAGATTTCTTTTCTAGCAATTCAATATCTTTAGGTCTAAAGCTATAATGATCCCCATACTCTAAGTGTTCAAAATTTAATGTTTTTGAATGTAAAAAATCAACCAAAGGTTTTGCATTTGCAATTCCTGTCACTAGAGTAAAATGAGGCAGTTCTTGTAAAGACATCTCAGAACTCCAAGATTGCACAGAATTTGAATAGTCTATTGTACTAAAAAACACTGTTTGATTAGGATTTGGCTGTATTCTCTTTTTAATATCTTCTTTTTCAGAATCACTTAAATCTTTAGGGCATTTTGTCACCACAATTATATGAGCTCTTTCTACTCCTTGTTTAGGTTCTCTTAAATTACCTGTTGGTAAAACAATATCTTTATAAAACAGATTATTATACGCTGTAAGCACAATATTTAAACCTGAATTTACTTTACGGTGTTGAAAAGCATCATCTAACAAAATAACATCTGGCGTAGGTTGCAAAGCTAACAACTCCTCAATACCATGTTGTCTATCTTCATCTACAGCTACAACAATATCATCTTTAAATTTTTTATAAAACTGAAAAGGTTCATCACCTATTTTATCTGCATTTGCTTTTGCATCTGCTAAAACATAACCACTACTTACTCTTTTATAACCTCTACTTAAAGTAGCCACATGTTTTGTGGGTTGCAACAAACGAATGAGATACTCAATCATTGGTGTTTTTCCAGTACCACCAGTACTTAAATTACCAACGCATATCACTGGTAAATCATAAGATTTTGAAGATTTATAACCAGAATCATACATGCGATTTCTCAACCAAGTCACTGAATAGTATATGGGCACAATTGGAAATAATATGATTCTTAGAATTTTCATAATAACGAAAGTAATTATTTATATTTGAACAAACACAGATTTTATGATTGTACAAGACGTTATAGATCATTTACACGATTTAGCACCTCTAGCTTATGCTGAAGATTTTGACAATGTTGGTCTTTTAGTTGGTGATAAAAACCAACCCATAACAGGTATTTTAGTCACTTTAGATACGCTTGAAGCTGTTGTAGACGAAGCTATTGAAAATAGCTGCAATCTTATTGTTAGTTTTCATCCTATTATATTTAAAGGATTAAAAACATTAACTGGCAAAAATTATGTAGAACGCACTGTCATTAAAGCAATACAACATAACATTGCCATATTTGCAATACATACTGCTCTAGATAATGCTTTTGTTGGAGTTAATTCTATTATTTGTAATCAACTAGGTTTAAAAAATAAGCACATTTTATTACCTCAAAAAGGCACTATTAAAAAATTAACAACTTATGTTCCTAAGGAAAATGCAGAAACATTGAGACGAGCATTATTTAATGCTGGCGCAGGTAACATAGGTAATTATGATATGTGCAGTTTTAACACCAATGGCATAGGCACGTATAAAGGTAATGCAAATTCAAATCCTGTTGTTGGAAACAAAGAAGAATTACAACAAGCTGAAGAAATCCTTATAAGTCTAACATTTCAAAAACATATAGAAACTAAACTATTAAACACACTCTTCAAAGAACATCCGTATGAAGAAGTAGCTTTTGAGGTAACTACGCTAGATAATGTTAACCAACACATTGGTATGGGAATGGTAGGCGAAATAGATCAACCATTAAGTGAAATAAAGTTCTTACAACATATTAAAACCAGCATGAATGTCAAGCATATTCGGCATTCTAAACTCTTAGAAAAACCGATACAGAAAGTAGCTGTTCTAGGAGGTTCTGGAAGTTTTGCTATTAATGCAGCTAAAGCTGTTGGTGCTAACATATTAATTACTGCAGATTTAAAGTATCACGACTTCTTTTCTGCTGAAAACAGCATTGTATTAGCAGACATTGGACATTATGAGAGCGAACAGTTCACAAAAACGTTTTTAGTAGACTATCTCTCGAAAAAAATTACTAATTTTGCAATCATTTTATCAAACACAAATACAAATCCGGTAAAGTATTTTTAATTATGGCAAAAAAAGAAGTTTCTGTTGAAGAACGATTAAGAGCATTATATGATTTACAATTAATCGACTCTAGAGTAGACGAAATTAGAAATGTCAGAGGAGAGCTTCCTTTAGAAGTTAGAGATTTAGAAGACGATGTTGCAGGACTAAACACAAGACTAGAAAAATTAAATGATAGTCTAGAAACTATAGATGAAGAAATTAAATCTAAAAAGAATTTAATTGAAGAGTCTAAAGCTTTAATAAGCAAATATAGTGAGCAACAAAAAAATGTTAGAAATAACAGAGAATACAATTCTTTAACAAAAGAAGTTGAGTTTCAAGAATTAGAGATTCAATTGGCTGAAAAGCACATTAAAGAATTTAAGGTACAGATAGAACAGAAAAAAGAAGTTATCACAGAAACTAAAGATAAATTAAAAGACCGCAGTGCGCACTTAAAGCATAAAAAAGGTGAGCTTAATGAAATCCTTAAAGAAACTGAAAAAGAAGAAAAGGCATTAATTGCAAAATCTGAAGAGTTTCAAACTAAAATAGAAGACCGCTTAGTAAAGGCTTATCATCGTATTAGAAATAACGTTAAAAACGGCTTAGCAGTTGTTGCGATAGAACGTGGAGCTTCTGGTGGATCTTTCTTTACAATTCCTCCTCAAGTACAAGTTGAAATTGCTTCTCGCAAAAAAGTAATTACAGATGAGCATAGTGGACGTATCTTAGTTGATGCTGCTTTAGCAGAAGAAGAAAAAGTGAAAATGGCAAAACTTTTTGCTAAACTCTCTTAATAAAATCTATAAAGTTTATAAAGCCTCTGTAATTGCAGGGGCTTTTTTATTTAATAAAATTCTAAAAAAAGAGTTAAGGATTTGTAATTTTATCCGTCTATAGAAAGAGAAAAAGATAATTATGAAAAAAATAGTTCCTTTATTTATTATTGCATTATTGTTTAGTTGCAATAATTCTGCTCAAAGTATAAACCCAAAACAAAAGGCAGTTATCGAAGCTGATCCTATTGAAGTTCCTGTAAAAGATGGAAAAGCACGTGCTTATTTTGCTAGTGGTTGTTTTTGGTGTGTTGAAGCTATATATGAAAGTGTAAAAGGTGTTGAAGAATCTATTAGTGGTTATTCAGGAGGTTTTACTGAAAATCCAACTTATGAAGCTAGTAACACTGGTAGAACAGGACATGCTGAAGCTGTAGAAATTATTTACGACCCAAATGTAGTGAGTTTTGCAACACTTGTTGATGTTTATTTTGGATCACAAAACCCAACACAGTTTTATGGTCAAGGTCCAGATAGAGGTTCACAATACCGTTCTATTATTTTTTATCAAAACGATGAACAGAAAAAAATTATAGAAGATAAAAAAGCGGCTTTAGCTAAACAATTAGATACAAAAATTGCTGCTGAAGTTTATCCGTTTCAAAAATTCTGGGTAGGAGAAGATTATCACCAAAATTATGAACGTAGAAATCCTAATCAGGGTTATATAAGAGCCGTATCTATACCTCGCTTAAGACGTTTTCAAGCTAAGTTTCCGCATTTATTAAAAAAAGGAGAGAAACACTAACTATATAAAATCTTGTTTATAACAACATTAAAAAGTCTAAGTAGTTAGACTTTTTTTATGCTCTTAATTTCAAACAGCATCGAGAATAATTGATTCTTTATTTTACACATGCCGTTTTTAGCATGTATAGCAACTTTTTGATTTCAAGCAACTTTATTTCCTTCAAAATAATTAGTGTTGTCTCCCATCGTTGGTTAATTTTGCTTGTAATTTAAAACACACTTTTAATATGAGATCATTATATCTAGGTTTGATTTGTCTATTCTTAGTTTCAGCATGCAAATCCGAAAAATCAGAAACACCAATAACAGAAGAAGTTAAAGAATTAACTATTGCCGAAAAGATCGCTAATGCACATGGTTTTAAAAACTGGGACGATGTGTCTGAAATAAAATTTACGTTTAAAGTCGATAGAGATACTATTAAAGGTAACGGAAGAGTTTGGACCTGGAAACCAAAAATAAATATAGTTTCATTGTCTACAGACACAAGAAATATTACTTATAATCAAAATGAAATAGATAGCACTAATAGAAGAACCGATCAAGCCTTTATCAATGATAAGTTTTGGCTATTAGTACCATTTCAACTGGTATGGGATAACACTGCTACTATTTCTAACCCTGTTAAAGCAGAAGCACCAATAAGTAAAACCCAAATGGATATGATAACTATTACCTATGCGCAAGAAGGTGGTTATACACCAGGTGATGCTTACGACATTTTTTATGGAGAAGATTATCTCATTAAAGAATGGGCATTCAGAAGAGGTAATGGAGAAACAATAGACATAGCAAATACCTTTGAAAATTATCAAGATTTTAATGGCATTAAGATAGCTATAGACCATAAGCGTAATAATGGAAAATGGAATTTAAATTTTGGAGATGTTAGTGTTAGCATAGATAATTAAAAAATGGCATGTGTTTTGATATAAATATGTAAGAACACTAACTAAGTTACGACTTAGTATTTGTATCAAATAATTTTCCGCTATACGCGTCTACATATATTCACCTGCGCTTTGTTTCAAAGCGCTTTTTTTATTTATCTCGTTGAAAAACGAGATCTTATTCTTATACCATATAAAATGTATATCTTCATTCAATCATATTAAATTCCTATTTTTGTTAGACATCAATATTAATCAACTGTGCTTAATTACAAAACAGGTTTAGACTTTGCAAAATCAAAAGATAAAAATGATCCTATAGCTTCGTATAGAGAACTATTTCATATCCCAAAAGACAAAAATGGGGATGACATTATTTACATGACAGGAAATTCTCTTGGTCTACAACCTAAATCTACACATGCTTATGTAGAGCAAGAATTAAAAGATTGGGCCGAGTTAGGAGTCGATGGACATACACATGGTAAAAATCCGTGGTTACATTATCATGAATTGCTCACCGAAAATATGGCTACTATTGTTGGAGCTAAACCTATAGAAGTTGTAATGATGAATACATTGACTACCAACTTACATTTAATGATGGTGTCATTTTACAAACCAACATCAAAACGCTATAAAATACTTATTGAAGGCGATGCATTTCCCTCAGATAAATATGCTGTAGAATCGCAATTACGTCATCATGGGTATGATGACAAAGAAGGTCTGATCCTTTGGAGCCCTAGAAAAGGAGAAGAATTATTAAACTACGAAGATTTAGAAACTATTCTTAAATCTCATGGTGATGAAATTGCCTTAATAATGATTGGCGGAGTGAATTATTATACTGGTCAATTTTTCGATTTAAAACGAATTACGCAACTAGGACATAACTACGGATGTGTTGTAGGTTTCGATTGTGCACATGGTGCTGGCAATGTAAATTTAGATTTGCATAACTCTAACGCAGACTTTGCCATTTGGTGCAGTTATAAATATTTAAATTCAGGACCAGGAAGTTTAGCAGGTTGTTTTGTACATGAACGACATGCATATAATAAAACATTGAATCGTTTTACAGGTTGGTGGAGCCATAATAAGGAGACACGTTTTAATATGCGTGACGATTTTGATATGCTTCCTGGTGCCGAAGGTTGGCAACTCAGCAATCCTCCAATATTATCTATGGCAGCTATTAAAGCCTCTTTAGATATGTTTAATGAAGTAGGAATGGATAAACTATATAAAAAATCGAAACAACTTACAGGCTACTTTGAGTTTTTATTGAAAAACCTAGGTGAAGATATTATAAGAGTTATTACACCAAGCAACCCTGATGAACGTGGTTGCCAACTATCAATTCAAGTGTTAAATGCAAACAAATCATTACACAATAAATTAACTGAAGCAGGAGTTATTTCAGATTGGAGAGAACCAGATGTCATTCGTTGTGCTCCTGTACCGTTGTATAATTCTTTTGAAGATGCGTATAAATTGGTGGAACGATTAAAATTCATCCTTGTAAAGGAATGATAGTAGTTTTAAAATAATTGAATTTATAACAAATTGAACTTGAAATTCCGACAACGTCGGAAACATCAAAATTCAGAAATAATGAACGAAGGAATGTAGATGCGAAGCAAAGCTTCAAGCACGAAATTCCGAAAGTGAAAGATGCTTATGCAATTTCCTAATTTTGATTGTGATTTTTTGGTTCGTTTTGTATCAAGACAAAATGAACAGAATAAATTAAGAAAAATGAGATTCTGAAACAACACTTCGACAAGCTCAGTGTGACAGTTCAGGATGACAAAAAACAGAATGATTAACAACCAACAAAACATACTTATCATCGGCGCAGGACTCTGCGGAAGCCTCTTAGCATTACGTCTAGGGCAACGTGGCTACAACGTTACTGTTTACGAAATGCGTCCAGATTTACGTAAAACCGATATTTCTGCTGGTCGTTCTATAAATCTCGCATTTTCAGATCGAGGCAATAAAGCGATGAAATTGGTTGGTATTGAAGATAAAGTAAAAGACTTATGCATTCCTATGAATGGACGCATGCTTCACGATAAAGGCGGAAATACTTTTTTATCTAATTATAGTGGTCGCGAACACGAATATATTAATTCTATTTCGCGTCAAGATTTAAACGCACTATTATTAGATGAAGCAGAAAAACATAAAAATGTCAACATTCATTTCAATAAAAAATGTTTATCAGTAGATTTTAAAAATACTACAGCTCTATTTCAAGACTACGCCACTAAAGACGAGTTTATAGAAGATGCTGATACTATCATTGCTACCGATGGCGCTGGCTCTGCATTGCGTAAAAGTTATTATCTAGAAAAAGAATTTTTATTCAGTTTCTCTCAAGAGTATTTAACGCATGGTTATAAGGAACTCAGCATTTTACCCGCTAAAGATGGTGGCTATAAAACCTATAAAAATGCATTGCATATTTGGCCTCGTGGTGATTTTATGCTCATAGCTTTACCCAACTTAGATGGGAGTTTTACGGTAACCTTATTTTTAAGTTATGCAGAAGGTGAGTACAATTTTAATAATCTCTCAACACCAGAGATAGTAACTGAGTTTTTTCAAAAAGAATTCCCAGATGCTTTAGAACTCATGCCTAATCTGGTTGAAGATTTCTTTGAAAACCCAACAGCACCTTTAGGAACCGTAAAATGTTCACCATGGCATTACAAAGGCAACACACTATTAATGGGAGATGCTGCGCATGCCATTGTACCATTTTATGGTCAAGGTATGAATGCATCTTTTGAAGATGTTGTAGAGTTTGATAAAGTCCTCGATAAGAATTTAGACAATTGGGAAGCTACTTTTAAAGCCTACGAAAAGAATCGAAAAAAAGATACAGATGCAATTGCAGATTTAGCCGTTGATAATTTTCATGAAATGAAGGATCATGTTGGTCAAGCGATATTTCAAGAAAAACGAAAAATTGAAATGGCACTTGAGAAAGCATTTCCAAAAGACTATTCTTCAAAGTATAGTTTAGTTACCTTTAATGAAAATATTGGTTATAGAGAAGCCATGTTAAAAGGACGAGCGCAAGACAAAGCCATTTTAAATATGTTATCTGATGGCGTAATTTCTACAGATGATGATATTGCAGCTATTTTAGATAAAGTAAAAACTGAAACCAAAGCCATTTTAGAAGATGATAGAATTGCGGGGTTGAAATAGGTGTTAGGTGTTAGATGTTAGATGTTAGATGTTAGATGTTAGATGTTAGATGTTAGATGTTAGATGTTAGATGTTAGAAATATTAAAAAATGATATCAATTTGAAGAATTGAGCATCAAAATTCAGAAATAATAAACGAAGAAATGCAGATGAGAAGCGCAGCTTAAAAAAAGGTCTCGACTGCGCTCGACCAAACAAATAAAAATAGTATGAGTAACAAAAATGATAAAATCCCTGTTTCTACAGGGAATAATGTAACACCAAGAGGTGCATACCCACATACAAAGCAGGTAGGAGATTTTATATTTGTATCTGGCACAAGCTCTCGTCGACCAGATAATACCATTGCCGGGGTTGATATTATTGACAACATGGGCACAAAACATTTAAACATAGAAGTACAAACCCGAGAAGTGTTACAAAACATTGAAAAGAATTTAATTAAAGTCGGAGCTTCAATGAGTGACGTTGTAGATGTCACCTCTTTTTTAGTTAACATGAATGACTTTGCTGGCTACAATAAAACTTACGCAGAATTCTTTAGCGCAGAAACTGGCCCTGCACGTACTACTGTAGCTGTGCACCAATTACCGCACCCAGATTTGGTTGTAGAAATTAAAGTTATGGCTTATAAACCAATTTCTGCGTAGGCAGAAATCTTATGAATAAAACCAATGATTAAATTCTTCCGTCATATCCGTAAATCATTACTCATGGAAAACAAAACAGGCAAATACTTTAAATACGCCATTGGAGAAATTATTCTTGTGGTAATTGGTATTTTGATTGCTTTACAGATTAACAACTGGAATGAGAATAGAAAAGAACGTGTTCAAGAACAAGCGCTGTTAGTTCAACTTCAATCTGAATTCAATAGCAATATCAAACAATTAGATGAGAAAATTACGATTAGAAGAAATATGTATAATTCATCTCTAAAGCTGTTACATTATATAGACAATCCTGTTGGTATTAATAACGACAGTATTTTAAAGCATCTTGTACAAACTACATTGTCGCCTACATTCAACCCAATAAGCACTGATTTTGTAGGCACTGGTAGAATTCAACTTTTACAAAACAATAGACTAAAAGAATTATTAACGCGCTGGTCTAGCGAAATTGTGGCTGTTACAGAAGAAGAAATTCAATGGCTCGATTATTCACAAAAGCATTATACGCCTTTCCTGCTAGAACATACTTCGTTTAGAAATGTATTGAATTCTTATTGGGAAAATAATACCACAGATGCCTTTAATCTTGACAAGGGAAAAACAATACAGGTCAACCTAAAAAAATCAAAAACTGATTTTGATGAATCAAAAGTGCTTCACAACCCTAAACTTGAAGACCATATGGCCTTTTGCGCATCAATGGCTATAATTGCGAATAGTCAATCCACAAGTTTAAGACAACGCATAGTCGAAATTTTAGATTTAATAGGACAAGATTTAAACTAATGATTAAATTCTTTAGATTATCGAAATACAATTTTGTAAAACAAAATCAAAGGTCTAGTAGACCTTTGGTGAAGATAGCCGCTTGCGGAAAAATTAAAATCAACAAACATGATTAAGTTTTTTAGACGAATCAGATATCAACTTATGAGCGAAAACAAAACATCCAAATACTTTAAATACGCCATTGGCGAAATTATTCTTGTGGTGATTGGGATTTTAATCGCACTTCAGATTAACAATTGGAATGAAAGCAGGAGGGAAAACTCAGAAGAGAATAACATCATTCAAAATTTAAATGATGAGTTTTCCGAGAATAAGAAATTATTTGACAAAAATATGGCTGTAACTAAAATTTCAAAACAAATAGGATTCAGCATAATGGACCTTATGGGAAAACCAGAGGAGGAATTAAAAACACAAAATATAGATAGTCTATTATTTACGGTTCTTGAAACTGGTGAATACCGTCCGAGTGAAAATACGATTAATGATCTTATTCAGTCTGGTAGGCTAAGACTATTAAAAAATAAAAAACTTAAAATATTACTTTATAATTGGCAAAGCGAACTCAAAGATGTGCATGTTGCTTTTGAGCGTGTAGAGCTAAAAATTGACAATGAGCTCATACCATACCTATCAAAACATTATGCATTAAAAGACATAGACAAATACGGTGCTTTAAATTGGAAAGAAAACACAAATCTTAAAATAGACAAATATGCCATTTTTAATGATATTGAGTTTGAAAATATTAGTGATGATTACCTTTACAGAGTGGTTTCAGCTGAAAACAGTTTAAAACGAATCGGAATAACTTTAGATGCTATTTTAGAAGAGACGAATGATTAAATTCTTAATAAAGAATATCCCAATAAATCTTTAAATTGCATTAATGAATATCAAAAACTACATAAACGGAGAATTTGTAAATCCAATCCAAAATAAATGGTTAGACAATTACAATCCAGCAAGTGGCGAAGTATATAGCCAAATTCCAAACTCATCAAAAGACGATGTAGAAAAAGCGTATCAAAGTGCTAAATCTGCTTTTCCTTCTTGGAGTCAAACTACCTTTGAAGAACGTAGTAAAATACTACTTAAAATTTCTGAGCTCATTGAGGCCAATTTAGATCAACTTGCTGAAGCCGAAAGTAAAGATAACGGCAAACCTTTATGGCTAGCTAAAAAAGTAGATATTCCAAGAGCATCATATAACTTTCGTTTTTATGCTAATGCCATTACACAATTTGCTAGTGAAAGCCACGAGAGTGTTGGACAAAACATGATGAATTATACCTTACGCCAACCCATTGGAGTTGTGGGTTGTATTTCCCCTTGGAATTTGCCACTCTACCTCTTTAGTTGGAAAATTGCACCTGCAATAGCAGCAGGTAATTGTGTGGTTGCCAAACCTAGTGAAGTCACACCAATGACTGCGTATCTACTTGGAGAAATTTGTAATGAAGCAGGCTTACCAAAAGGAGTACTAAATATTGTTCATGGGCTTGGAGGTTCTACAGGACAAGCCATTGTTGCACACCCCGATATTAAGGCCATTAGCTTTACAGGAGGCACAGCTACAGGAGCACATATTGCAAAAGTTGCAGCACCACTATTTAAAAAATTATCTTTAGAACTCGGCGGAAAAAACCCGAATATCATTTTTGCAGATTGTGATTATGACGATATGTTGAATACAACGGTTCGTTCCTCTTTTGCAAATCAAGGTCAAATCTGTTTGTGTGGGAGTCGCATTTTTGTGGAAGCATCAATTTATGAGCAATTTAAAACAGATTTTGTCGCAAAAGTAAAAGTTCTTAAAGTAGGCCATCCGTCACAGCCAAATACTAAAGTTGGTGCTTTAGTTTCAAAATCGCATTTAGAAAAAGTAAAGGCGTATATTAATATTGCAAAAGAAGAAAACGGAACTGTTTTATGCGGCGGAAATGAACTTAGTATTGAAGGTTATGAAAACGGTTATTATCTAGAGCCTACAATAATAGAAATAGCAACTAATGAGTGTAGAATTAACCAAGAAGAAGTTTTTGGTCCGGTAGTAACCATTATGCCATTTGAAAAAGAAGAAGACGTTTTAGAAATGGCCAATGCTGTAAAATATGGCTTATCAGCTACGTTATGGACAAACAATTTAAAACGTACCATGCGTATGACCAACAAGCTCGAAGCTGGCATTATATGGGTAAACACCTGGTTAATGCGTGATTTACGCACCCCTTTTGGTGGTGCTAAAGCTTCTGGAGTTGGACGTGAAGGTGGTTTTGAAGCCTTGCGCTTTTTTACCGAAGCTAAGAATGTGTGTATAAAGTATTAAAAGAATATAGAAACAAGATAATAGACTTAATATCTCTTTTCTCAATGATTAATGAAACATAAATCAATTCAAAGAATTGAACATCAAAATTCAGAAATAATGAACGAAGGAATGCAGATGCAAAGCGAAGCTTTAAGCACGAAATTCCGAAAGTGAATGGTACAGAGTAATTTCCTAATTTTGATTTGACTTTTTTGGTTCGTTTTTGTGTCAAGACAAAAATGAACATAAATTAAAAACAAGATTAACATTAAAAAGATTCCTGCCTTCGCAGGAAATAAATATGAACTTAGAATTAAACAACAAATACGCATTAGTCTGTGGAAGCACAGCAGGAATAGGAAAAGCCACAGCAATGGCCTTAGCTGAAGAAGGTGTAAACGTCACTTTAATCGCAAGAAATGAAGACAAATTAAAAGCTACTCTTACCGAGTTACCTCAACACAGAAATCACGATTATATCGTTGCCGATTTTTCAAATCCTTCAGAATTAAAAACTAAAGTATCTAATTATATAAACAACAATCACGGTTTTCATATTTTAATCAATAATACTGGAGGCCCAAAAGGAGGTCCTGTATTTTCAGCTGAAGTAGATGAATTTGAAAATGCCTTTACTCAGCATTTAAAATGTAATCATCTATTGGCGCAAACCGTTGTTCCGTTTATGAAGAGTGAAAGTTATGGTCGCATAATCAACATTATATCCACTTCTGTAAAGCAACCTTTAGATGGTTTGGGAGTTAGTAATACCATACGTGGTGCTGTTGCTAATTGGAGTAAGACTTTAGCAAATGAACTTGGTCAGTTTGGTATTACCGTAAACAACGTATTACCAGGAGCAACTGGCACTGAAAGACTCACACAAATTATTAAAAACAAATCTGCTAAAACAGGTAAATCTGAAGAAGAAGCTGCAAATGCTATGAAAAATGCGATACCGGCTAAACGCTTTGCTAAACCAGAAGAAACTGCCGATGCTATTACATTTTTAGCCAGCGAGCGTGCTTCATATATAAACGGAATTAATCTTCCGGTTGATGGTGGACGCACAAAAAGTTTGTAACTTTATAGAATTACCATATAATATGATTATATCATGAGTAAATTATATCCACCCATAAATTTCAAAGCTTGGATTGAAGAAAATCGTCACTTATTAAAACCACCTGTTGGTAATAAAGTCGTTTGGAAAAATGGTGACTTTATCGTTATGGTTGTTGGTGGACCTAATAGCCGTAAAGATTATCACTATAATGAAACCCCAGAATTTTTCTACCAAGTAGAAGGAGATATTGTTTTAAAGGTTATTGATAATGGCGCACCAAAAGACATCCACATTAAAGAAGGTGAGATCTTTTTATTACCACCAAAAGTGCCTCACTCACCGCAACGTGGTGCAAATACGGTTGGTCTCGTTATTGAATACCCAAGAGAAAAAGGTGTTAAAGATGCTTTGCTTTGGTTTTGTGAAAATTGTACAACCAAGTTATATGAAGAAGATTTTACTTTAGACAATATAGAGACAGATATGCCTGTTATTTTTGATAATTATTATGGAAACAAAGACAAGCGTAGCTGCCCAAATTGTGGCCAAGTAATGCAACCACCAAAAAAGGTTCAGTTAGATGAATAAACGCAAACTAAGAATAAACGGCCATTCACACCTTCTTCCCTATCCTGAGCAGATTCCTGATTTTATGAAGGAAAAAGAAATTTTCTGGGTTGATGATGAGCGTAAATATATGCTTCAAAAAGGCTGGAAACGTCCAGTTACAGATTCTAGTTTTTTCTTAGACGAGAAATTAGAATGGATGGATAAAAACCGTTTAGATCACGCTGTAGTACTTAATTTATCGCAATTATACGGTAACGGATTACGTTTGGAAGAAATGAAAAAAGCATTGCGCTTTCAAAATGATTTCAATGCCAAAGTACAGCACGATCACCCTCAAAAGTTTACTTGTGGCTTTGTCGTACACCCCGGATTTATTCATGGAGCATTATGGGAAATTGAACGTTGTGTTATTGACCTTGGTTTAAGCGTATTGTGTTTGCCTACACATTTTATGGATTCTATAGGGCAATGGCGTTCTGTATTTGATAAAGAAAATGATCCGATTTTTGAACTTGCTGACAAATATAAACTCGCTATAGAAATTCATCCATACGATGGTGACAAAATGATTAATTTAGAAAACACTTCTTGGCGTTTTCATTTAATATGGATGCTTGCCCAATGTGGTGATGCTTATCATTTTTATACACTCAATGGCATGCAAGAACGTTTTCCAAACATTAGAACTTGTTTTGCTCATGGCGGACAATTAGCACAAATGAATTTAGGGCGACGGATACAAGGTTTTGATGGCCGACCTGACTTATTTAAAGGCAAACATCACCCAAGAAAAGCTGTAGGGCATCCTAATATCTATTTTGACACTTTAGTGCACGACACAGACTCTTTAAAACTAATGATTGATCGACAAGGCTCTAAACAAGTTATTATGGGGCTCGATGATCCGTATCCTTTAGGTGAGATGGAAAGTGATGCACAATCGTCTTATCCTGGTAAAATTTTAGATTTGGCCATTGACCGTGATATTATTAACCAAAATGAATATGACGAAATTTGGGAATGTAATGTTTTACGTTGGCTTTGTGGTGGTGATAAAGACAAGCGACAAAAGTTAATTGATAGAATTACTAACTAAACTTTATAATTATGAAAAAAATCGGAGGTTATATTGCTTTCTTTGGAGCACTTGCAATCGTTTTAGATCTTTTTGATCGTGTACCAACTTTATTACAATGGATCTACAACTGGGGAGATACAACTGCTTGGGCAATAAAAATTGGATTTATAATTATAGGTGCTGTTCTCTATTTCAGGGGAGGTAAAAAACAAGAAGACACAACGGTTGAAGCTTCTAATTCAGAAGATAAAAACTAATATTTCATTACGCTTTACTAAACTTAAATATGCATTTTCTACCTGAAGCTATAGATAATTATGTGGTTGCTCATTCTGAAACTGAACCAGAATTATTGCAGCAATTAACACGAGAAACTTACCAAAAAGTATTACAACCTATAATGCTTAGCGGTCCTTATCAAGGACGTGTTTTAAGCATGATTTCGAAATTAATTAACCCTAAATCTATATTAGAATTAGGTACGTTTACTGGATATTCAACATTATGCTTGGCTGAAGGTCTAAAAAAAGATGGCACTATAGACACTATAGACATCAATGAAGAATTAGAAGGCTTTCAGCGAAAGTATTTTGACCGATCAGACTATGGTCATCAAATTATTCAACATACAGGTAATGCTTTAGATATTATTCCTGCATTAAATAAAACATTTGACTTAGTATTTATCGATGCTGATAAACCTAATTATTCTAATTATTTTCATTTAATCATTGATAGACTTAAACCAGGTGGTATTATTCTCTCAGATAATGTATTATGGCATGGAAAAGTTGTAGAATCATTAAACCCAAAAGATCTATCTACTAAAGCTGTTTTAGAATATAATACATTACTTAAAACGGATACGAGAATAGAAACTGTTGTGTTACCTATTAGAGATGGATTAACGATTAGCAGAAAAATATAACTGTTGTTATAGCTTTCGTTTTACCGATCCGGCAAACTCTTCAACCTCATCTCTCACTTTATTAATCTCATCATTAATGTCTTTAGTAACATCTGTATCTATGAGACCTTGTTCTTTTGCGCTTTTTGTGACTTCATTTTTAATATCATTAGTAGCATCTTTAAGTTGACGCATTCCTTTACCAAGACCACGAGCAATCTCAGGAATTTTATCAGCACCAAAAACCATAACTACTATAAATAGAATGAAAATAATTTCGGTACCTCCGATAAATAATAATGTGGGTTTAAATATCACTTTGCAAATATAGGTTGACTTTTGGATAATAAAAAAGCCGACTCTATAAAGTCGGCTTTTTTATGAACAAAATTATAATTAGTCGTCTTTTGATCTGTTTTTAAACGCATCAAAATCACTTTGTTTTACTTCTTTTGGCCAAGAGTTATTAGTAACATCTACATCTGCCGTTTCTAAATCTGGATCTACAGTTATTGAAACGATTTCTTTTTCACTAGCTATAGATTTACTTGCTCTATTATCATTTAATCTCCATATTTGAGCTGGATATGTAATCTTTTCCTTTGTACCATCTGCATACTCGTACTGAACAATTAAAGGCATTACTAATCCGCCAGGTTTCTCAAAAGTAACTTGATAGAAGTATTTAGGAGACTTTAGGTCTTTACGTTCTTCAGCCGTAAAGTTATCCATAATGTATTCTTTTACCGTTGGTAAACCTTCTAAGCCGTTTGCATTTTTGCTTGCTTCATCATAACCATCTTTTCCTTCTTCTACAAAATAAACTAAACTTTTAGGATCTAAACGGAAACGATCTGCCATTCTTTTACCATCTTCACTAGGAGTTGTTGTTATTGCAAATTTCTTTACCTCACTAACAGCTATATCTGTATAGTCCGTAGTATAAAACCATCCTCTCCAAAACCAATCTAAATCTACTGCAGATGCATCTTCCATAGTACGGAAGAAATCTTCTGGGGTTGGGTGCTTAAACTTCCAACGGTTTGCATATTCTCTAAATGAATAGTCAAACAAATCACGACCCATAATAGTTTCACGTAGAATATTTAAACCTGTTGCTGGTTTAGAATATGCGTTACTACCAAATTGATAGGTATTTAAACCTTTAGTCATAATAGGCGCAATAAAATCTTGATTGCCTCCCATATATCTTACAATATTTCTTGCAGGTCCACGACGCGATGGATACTTAGTTGCTCCTTCTGGTAAAACTTGAGGGTATTTTTCACCAAAATCTTGTTCTGCTACATACTGAACAAATGTATTTAAACCTTCATCCATCCATGTCCATTGACGCTCATCACTATTTACAATCATCGGAAAGAAGTTATGTCCAACTTCGTGGATAATCACTCCAATCATTCCAAATTTAACTCGGTCTGAATAAGTTCCATCTGCATTTGGACGTCCAAAATTATAACAAATCATTGGATACTCCATACCCATTGGCGCATGTACTGAAATTGCTTTATGATAAGGATAATCAAACGTCATACGAGAATAAGACTCTAATGTACTAGCTACTGTGCGTGTTGACCATTGCTCCCATAATGGATTTCCTTCTTTAGAATACATAGAAACAGCCATTACATCTTGATCTCCTACCTTAACGGCCATCATATCCCAAATGAATTTACGAGATGTTGCAAAACCAAAATCACGCACCATTTGTGCAGATAATTTCCATGTCTTTTTATCTTTACTTTTCTTCTTTTCTGTTTTCTCAGCTTCTTCTTGTGTTACAATAATAACTGGCTTATCGAAAGTTTTTTTAGCTTTATTATAACGATCCATCATCGTTTTAGTAAAAACTTCTTCTCTATTAGTTAAGTAACCTGTACCATCTAAAATATGATCTGCTGGCACTGTAATGTTAACATCGAAATTACCAAATGGTAATGCAAATTCATCACGTCCCCAAAACTGAGAATTCTGCCATCCTTCTACATCATTATAGACAGCCATACGTGGATAGAATTGCGCCATTACATAAATTCTATTATCATTTTCAGGAAAATATTCGTAACCAGAACGTCCGCCATCTTTAACATGGTCATTGATGTTATACCACCATTTAATGCTAAAAGAAAATTTATCCCCAGTATTCATAGCCTTTGGCAACTCAACACGCATCATAGTACGGTTAATCATATGCTGTAATGGTTTACCATTAGTATCTGTAACCGATTCTATATTAAAACCACCATCAAAACGTTCTTTTAAATAAGAGGTTGTTGCATTAGCAGCTGTAGTTGCTGGACCAATACCAGAGCTATTAATTAATGGACTTTTTGAATCTCTAGCACGCATATTTTGATCGAGTTGTACCCAAAGATATTTTAATTCATCTGGCGAATTGTTTGTGTAAGTAATGGTTTCATTACCATGTAACCTTGCCTTATCATCATCAATTTCAATATCCATTTTGTAATCTGCTTGCTGTTGGTAATATGCTGGTCCTGGTGCTCCAGATCCTGTACGAAACATATTAGGCGTTGCAAACTCATCATACAATTGCTTGAATTTGTTGTTGTTAGTGTGGCCTTGTGGCTTGGCATCAGCTGCTTGGTCTTGCGCAAATGCACCTACTGACACAAAAAGAAATGCCAATAAAAAATACTTGAAAATTTTCATAATTAAGTTTAGTGTTAAAAAATGATGCCTAAAGTAGCAAATTTGATGCGTTTACAAAGACTTTTAGTCAAAGTTTAACACACCTATATTATTCTGCGGAATTAGTAAAAAACTCTTCTTCTTACCGTTAATTTCTGTTCTTACAATATTTTGCTGTTCTTCAAAGACATCGAATAGAAGATCATTAGTGATTTCTATAGTTTTAACTTCTGAGATATTTTCGATTTCGAGATAGCAGTAGACAATATCCTCTTTATATTCTTTACCTAAATATTTATAGTCTATGTTTTTAGCATTTATTTTAAGTTTAAACTTGCCTTTAAGATATCTTTCTATATAATCGTCTAACTCTTTTGGTTCTTTCCCTGTGGCTAATTCTATAGACTCATCATAACGTTCTCGAAGTAGTTTTTCAAAATCGTCAATAAATATTTGACTAATAATTTGTACTGACTTTTTTTCTTTTACATATTCTATTTTGGTAACGCTTACATAGTATTTATGGACTGTTGTTGCTGTCAACATCGGAAATGCAAGTAATAGAACAATTATATATTTTAATTTCATTTGTTTCTTTTAATTCTTTAATTATTCAAAAAGCATTCCACTCTTAATCATTATCTGTAGAATTACGATTTGCCATATATGCTTTTAATTTTTTTTGTAAAAATTCTAAAGTCACTACTCCATTATCAATTTTACAGATTTCGTCAAAATTAGCATCGTCTGAGCAAAAATAAAAATAATCTGTTTTTAAAGAATCTGCTAAAACTTCTTTCTGAAAAATAATATCTTGATAATGATCTCGCATACGCCGAACACATTTTTCATTTGCATCTAATCTTACGATCTCTCTTAATTTTTTAGTTCTTCCACTAACTCTATTAAGTAACTTATGAAAGTTAACACTAAATCCTAAACCGATACTTCCCCATGGTCCTGAATCTGCATCATGTAGTTTTCGCTCGTTTTGCGTTAAAGGTTTACCTGTATATCCTGGAATCCCTAAGTCGTAAAAATTAAGTTCCTCTTTTATTTCTGTGTTTTTTATATCTGAGTTTAAATTTCCTGTAAAAAATCGTCCTACTATAACTTCATCAAGCTCAGTAACACGCTCATCTAATGCAACTTCTAAAAAACCTAAATCAATCATCGATTTAGTTACAATAATAGTTTTATGTATATATTTTAAACTCGAAATCATCAATGAATCTGATACTTTTGCTAAAATTTCAAAAGAACCATCCGTATCTGTTACCGTATATTTTAAAGCTGTTTTATTAAGTATGTGTATGCCTTCTACTTCTTCATTAGCTATAACTTTGCCTTTTAATGTTTTTAATTGGGCAGACGCAAATCCGCTTAAAAAGCATATGAGTATTATAAATAATGACCGATTAATCTTCATCTTTAGACTTAATTTGAATTTTGAAGTCTTTTAATTTTTGTATTAAAAATTCTAATTGATTCAATGACCCTTTCTCTTTGCAGATAGATTCAAAATTAGAATCGTCAGCCGCATATTCAAAATATTGTAATTTTAGTGAGTCTACCATTTTTTTATTTTCAAAAATAGACTCAGAATAAGCATCTTTTAATTGATTTAAGCAACGTTCTCTCCTTTCTAATTTTACTAAAGATTTATAATATTTTGTCTTACCTGTTATTGCATTTATTAGGCCCACAATAGAAACGCCACCACCACTACCTGTAGCCGCAATTAGTTTTCTTTCAGCCAAAGTAGGCAATTTCCCTGTATAACCAGGAATACCTAAATCATAAAAATTAATATCTGTCTTAACATCTAAATTATTGATATCTGAATCTAGATTTCCTGTTAAAATTTTGCCTATAACAACTTGATCTAACTGATTAACTTTCTCAGTTAAACTTACTTGAATATAACCTATATTAAGAATTTCTGTGGTAATAACAACCTCTTCTAATTGATATTTAAGACTAGAAATTGTTAAAGTGTCTGTTACTTTAACTAAAATTTCAAAAGTTCCATCTGTATTTGTTGTTGTAAACTTTAAGGCTGATTTATTAAGTACGTGTATATTTTCTACATCATCATCAGCAACAACTTTGCCTTTAAGTGTTTTTAATTGGGCAGTAACAAACCAATTAAAGAATAAAGCACAAACAAGAAATAACGTTTTATTAATTTTCACTTTCAAATTCTAAAAACAATTTACTTTCAGAAAGTAAATGCTCTAAAAGTTGTAATTCTTTATTCTTATTTAAAAGTGATTGATCAAAAGTTTTAGATTCTACAAAATCTATAAATGCTTCAGATCTATCTGTAGGTATATTGAGATATGTCAATAAATAATTGGGTGTAAAACGTTTAGTAAGTTCGCTTGCTTCAGGTCTATTCTTATCTAATTTATCATTCTGCCTAACAAATAGGCCTACTATATTTACAATATTTAACCCATACAGTAATCTGTTTTCAACTAAAGGGTTATTAATTTTAGACAAGTAATCTTCAGTAAAATTATAATCGTCTAAATCTTGAATGCCAATATATATTTTATCTATATCTACATTATAGGTTCTGACGGCTTCAAGATCAACATTTAAATTTCCTGACAAATCGTAGGGTAATATTATTACTTCATCTAATCGATTTATTTTTTCAACTAACTGAACTAAAACTTTTTTAGAGTCTATGATACGTTCATCAATAGTAATTTTAAACTTTTTAAATTGTAATGCAGAAAAAACTAATGTTTCATTTAATGCAACTTCTATTGTAAACGCTCCTTTCTCGTCAGTAACAGTTCCTCGGTTTGAACTTTCATTAAAAACCGTAATACCTTCTTTCTCTTCGGTGGCAATGACTATACGTCCAGAAATTTCAATCCTCTCTATGTTTTGTGCACTAATAAAACCTATTGAAAAAAATAGAGCAATAAAAAGTAAATGCTGTTTCATTAGGTTGTGTGGTTTTGTTAGCGTCATAAAGTTCGTTTTTCTAATCTTAATAACTTGTCAATGCGGTGGTAAATTTTTGTTAAACTCGTCAATTACCTAAATTTACAAAAAAATCAGTTTGAAAAATATCATTATAGCAAGTACATCTACTGTTCATGGAAGTGGATACCTAGAATACATTTTAGAATCCCTAGAAGTACTTTATAAAAACACAGACGAAATTATTTTTATTCCTTATGCCAGGCCAAGCGGAATATCACACAACGCATATACGGATATTGCAAAAAAAGCTTTTAAAACTATTGGTAAATCTGTAAAAGGCCTTCATGAATTTAAAGACCCTAAAGCAGCTCTTAAAAACGCTAAAGGCATTTTTACAGGAGGCGGAAATACATTTGTATTAGTAAATCAACTTTATACAAACAATTTACTAAAAACCATATCTAATGTTGTTAAAGAAGGAACTCCATATCTTGGTACTAGCGCTGGTAGTAATATTTGTGGTTTAACAATGCATACTACTAATGATATGCCTATTGTCTATCCTCCTAGTTTTAAAACATTAGGTTTAGTTCCTTTTAATATTAATCCGCATTATTTAGATCCTATTACTAATAGTAAACATATGGGGGAAACTAGAGAAACTCGTATTAAAGAATTTCATAAGTTTAATACACAACCTGTTATTGGACTTAGAGAAGGCAGTTGGCTTGAAGTAAAAGGAAGTTCAATAACACTTAAAGGCAATTTAAAAGCTCGCATTTTTGAATACAATAAAACTCCTTATGAAATCGCTACAAATTCTAATTTAGAGCTTTTAAATCGTCTTTAAATATTAACTTATATTTAATTTTACAACACTATAAAGAATGATATTTTTAGTTAAAAAATTATATTTTTATTAATATTTTTATTAAAATTCTATTCTATTGTAATTTTTTTGTCACCTGAAAAACATTTTAAAATAATTCGTTTTATGTGACTATTTTTGCGCCTTTGTGTCTAAACTTTATAATAAACCCTATTAGTTATGAAGAAGTTATCTCTATTTCTTATATTTTTAAGCTTATCTTTTTTTTCGTATAGTCAAGTTAAGGTAGGATCTAATCCTAATCTTATCAATCAAAACTCATTATTAGAGCTTGAAAGTTCCGATAAAGTTCTTGTCGTCACTAGGCTAACAAATACTCAAATGAATGCGATAACTCCTCTTAACGGAGCTTTGGTATATAATACTGATGAAAATTGTCTTTTTCAGTTCAGAAACAATGCTTGGGTTAGCCTTTGCGTTGATGTTATGTCAAATGAGACTGTAACCAGTTTTGTATTAAATTCAGATGGCACATATACTTACACTAATGAAATTGGGACTACAACTAATATAAATATTAACGATCCTGATTCAGATCCTACAAATGAATTGCAAAATTTATCTATTCAAGGACTGAATCTATCTCTTAGTAATGGAGGTACTGTAACACTTCCAACCATTGCCGGACCGCAAGGGGAAATTGGACCGCAAGGTCCTGCTGGACAAGACGGCGCAACAGGTGCTACCGGCGCACAAGGACCGCAAGGTGAAATCGGACCACAAGGTCCTGCTGGTGCTGCTGGTGCTGATGGTGCAACAGGTGCTACTGGTGCACAAGGACCACAAGGTGAAATCGGACCACAAGGTCCTGCTGGACAGAATGGTCAAGATGGACAAGATGGTGCTACAGGTGCCACTGGAGCAACTGGCGCACAAGG
>NZ_JAIQXX010000059.1 GCF_021887715.1 Winogradskyella immobilis | reverse complement strand
TTTCCATCGGTAAGTTCAACAATAGATAACCCATTGTCTTGAATGATTTCATCATCCGTTGAAAGCGTATTATTTTGAAATACAATTTCAAAACGGTCATTAAAAGTACCTCCTTGAGACTTAAAAGTATAATGCGAAGATGAAATTTCATGCAAAACGCCTAAATAATTATCTTTTAAATAAATAGAATTAGAGGTTAAAAATTCACCTTCAGTTTTTAAAAGATCTATACGGTAAGTTTCTTCGGTGGAGATGTAAGCCCCAAAACCAATTTTAACAACTTCATCAATATTTAAAGAACTTGATGATTTCGCTTGTATTACAAAAGGAATATTTTCTTCAGACTCAATTAAAGAGTATAGAATCCCAGCATTACCAGCATAATTTCTAGGAGTATCAATTGAACTACCATCATAATCATTAGTAGAAACATCTGAATATACAATAGAAATCTGACTAAAAATACCAATATCAGAACTTAGATTTAGCCATAATTTTTCACGTTTAGAAATGTTCTTTTTTGAAAAAGAGCTTTTAGAATTTCTAAAAAACAAATCATTTGCATTATCTCCACTAACACGCATGCTGTTTGTAAAGAGTACATTTTCTGAAGAAATTACAGGAGTTACAGGTGGTGAAGTTAAAATAGGATCAGGAAGTTTAGAAGGGATAAAGAAACTTTGCCCAGAAGGTATTTTCTCTTCAGGGACATCGTTACCATCAAACACTCTGTCTCCATTAATATCAGTGCCATTACCTGCAACACTCATAGTGCTTATAGTGATATAATCGTTTTGACTAAAGTTTAAGACTTCGTTTCCAGGGT
>NZ_JAIQXX010000058.1 GCF_021887715.1 Winogradskyella immobilis | reverse complement strand
AACGTTGATGTGTATGGTTAGTTGCGTGGTTAAGCAACTAATTTAGCAAATAAATCACAGATAGAATATTCCGAAGGAATGTTCGTAAGTCGGCAGTGAACTAGCAATTAATTATACACGGTGTTACCACACGTTTTTATTCAATTTCTTTTAAAATATAGTCTTCTTTTTCATTTCCAAATACTGATATGTAAATTTCATTTCCTATTTGTTTTTTCAGTATGTAAGGTGCGTAATTTTCGGTAAATAAAATATCAAATCCATTATGATTTATTCGTTCCCACATAAAATGGTCGGAATCGCCGAATTTCCACGAATTACTGATATAAACAGAGTCATTTATAAATTGGATTGTATCAGTCCACTTTCTAAAATTCCTGATGAATTTTTTTCCAGTAAATTTTATTTCAGGTGTCTTATTCTTTAATGAATCAACCAATCTCTTATAAACTCTATTATGATTATAGTTCTTGAATACAATACTGTCTTTTGTTAATGGATCAATAATTTCTGAATCATAGTCTTCATTTCCAGCAATTACAAAGTATTCATCTCCAAAATTCACTAAACTTTTTCCTCTTAGTTCAAATTGCTCAGTTCTTTCAATTTCGTAGCTATCGTATTTAAATTCTTTGAAATTAAAAGTTCCATTGTCGAATGTAATTAATTCGTTGAAAGGAAAATTTCCAACAACATAATCTTTAATTGTATCATTATCAGAAAACCTATAGGATGATATCCAAGTACCATTAAGTTTCTTTTCATTCTGACAAGAGGTCAAAATTAAAGTCAAAATTATTATGTTTAGCAGTTTTCTCAAATGTGTGGTAACG
>NZ_JAIQXX010000057.1 GCF_021887715.1 Winogradskyella immobilis | reverse complement strand
GAAATGTCTGCGTATATTTATTGTGTCGCTAAATCTTTTGGATTTAGCTTTGGACATGAAAAATTAAAAACTAAACAAAAAGCTTTAGCTCCGTGCGCAGTCGGAAACGTAACGTTTCCTTGCTTCCGCACTACGCTTAGCCGAGACCGTTGTAAGTAATTTAACGAACGAAATGAAAAAATTGATATTTATGGGAATTTTATCGCTATTTGGATTTAATAATTCGATTCCAAAGAATCCTACTTTTGAACAACAATTAGAAATCTTTAGAGAATTAGGCTTTGATTTGAATAATGGAACTAATAAATCTGATATTGAACGTTGGGAAAAACAAGAATTCCTTGATGAACCATTTACTCTAATGTATATGACACTCGGACAGACAATTGAGAGAGAACCTTGGACACCTCTAACTAATAAATGCTGGGATTTTGACACTGAAGCGATTGAAGACCACGGTTCTTATATTGAAATTTTTGAAAATCTTGAACGAATTACAAGAGGAGAATTAAAATTTGAAAACGTAAAAGATTATGTTGACATCGAAGAAGGAAAGGCTTGGGTTTCATTCACATTTAGCGGAAAAGAATATAAATGGAATTTGGAAGTTGACGATGATTGGGTTGATACTGATTTATTTTCAAAAGTCGTTGAACTAACTGAAAAAGTAAAATCTAAAGGAAGATATACATATTTTGACACTGGAGGACAAAATGCAGTTATAGGCTTTGAGACAGAGAAAAGTTTGAAAGAAATTAAAAGTAAAACTGGTCTGAAAATAGAATGGTTTGAATAAAAACTACTTACAACAAAGAACTGAGTTAAAAAACAAGCATTATTGAGCTAATTTTGAAACAAAATTTTCATCATAAGGCAATCCACTTTTTGCTATTGCAAAA
>NZ_JAIQXX010000056.1 GCF_021887715.1 Winogradskyella immobilis | reverse complement strand
GGACTGTAACTGATGAAGCTGGTAACTCTGCTACTTGTGAACAAACAGTCACTATTACGGATGATGAAGATCCTTCTATAACTTGTCCTGCTGATTTAACCGCTATTTGTGATATTTCTGAGCAACCAGCTTATACTTCTTTTAGTGAGTTTATGATAGCGAATGGTTCTGCTTCTGATAATTGTGATATAGATGAATCTAGCTTTAGATTAGTTAGTGAAACTAGTGACAATGGAATCTGTCCAGAAATAGTTACTAGAGTTTATCAGATTTCAGATTTAGCGGGTAATACATCTACTTGTTCTCATACAATTACTATTAATGATGAAATTGACCCAATAATAGATACTACCGATATTGAAAATATTGAAATACAATGTGGTGTTACGCCAGATGGTACTTTAGAAGCTTGGTTAGCTGATAATGCTGGAGCTACTGCTACAGATAACTGTACAGCTCAAAACGATATAATATGGACTAATGATTTTGGTCAAATTACAGATGTAGATTGTGCTGGCGGACCTATTACAGTAACATTTACTGCCACTGATGTTTGTGGTAATTTTAGCGAAGTCACTGCTACTTATTCTATTATTGATACTGTAGCTCCTGTATTAACAATTCCTAGTGATCAAACTCTAGAGTGTGATCAAGATAACTCTACAGATGCAACTGGTGTAGCTACAGCTACTGATAATTGTACAACACCAACCATAACATTTGAAGATGTTATTAATGATGGTGATTGTGCAGGTAACTTTACTATTACTAGAACATGGACTGCTACTGATGCTTGTGGTAATGCTACCTCTGAAGATCAAACCATTACTATTCAAGATACTACTGCACCTACATTTACTGTTCCTGCAGATATCACTATTGAATGTGATCAAGATGCTAATGATTTAACTT
>NZ_JAIQXX010000055.1 GCF_021887715.1 Winogradskyella immobilis | reverse complement strand
AACACGTTGTGTGTAATTGAAGAAAAAATCGAACTATGAGAAAAACATTTTACTTTTTAATAATAATTCTATTAATTTCAAACTTGTCATTCGGACAGGAGAGAAATGCAAAACCAAAGCCTGAAATTTCAAATTCAATAATCGGACAATTAACATCTGCGAAAGGTTGGGTTTTAAATCCTGAAGAAGAATGGCAATCTCTGACAAATACAATTCCTGCATATTTATCGTCTGAATTTAAACAACTGATAAACTATGAAAAATATAGTTTAGGTTCTGACAATTTTAAATCATACCAATTAAGAGATTTGACTTTTAAAGGAGAGGAATACTATATTCTTATCAAAAAATATAAAGACGGATTTTACACTTACTCATCTATTGAGGAAGATTGGAATAATTACACTTCTTATTTGGCTTATGTTTTCAAAAAATCTGAATGGGAAAAAATTTCTACAATTGAGGACAACAAAATCAATCTTATAGAAATTGACTTGGAAACTACTGTAAGCGTACAATACAAATCCGAAAAGGAGGCTTTTTCATTAATTAAGTCAAAAATGGAATTTAAAGATGACCAAAAAGATGACACCAAATTGATTTTACACATCGCACCTTATAAAGAAAAAAATATCGTTCAATTTCAGATTTACACAAAATACAGTAAGTATAAAATAATTGGAGGAATAAGAACTGAACATAAAATAAAAGGCGGAAAATACTCTTTTAGTACAAAGCAGATTTATTTAACAGACGAATTATTTTCGCATTGCTACTTTGAAACAGATTTTGCGAATTTTAATAAATTTATAAAAACGGAATAACAACTACACACAACACCGTATAAAATTAATTGCTAGTTCTAGCCTATTTACGAAAGTCCTCGCGGACTTTCTATCTGTGATTTATTTGCTAACTTTAGTGCTTGAAACACGCAACTAACCTTATACATAAACGTT
>NZ_JAIQXX010000054.1 GCF_021887715.1 Winogradskyella immobilis | reverse complement strand
TTTGCAATAGCAAAAAGTGGATTGCCTTATGATGAAAATTTTGTTTCAAAATTAGCTCAATAATGCTTGTTTTTTAACTCAGTTCTTTGTTGGCAACTTTTTTTATTCAGATTACAGTGTGTCATTTAAATCTTGTCTTCCAATAACTGCCATTATTTCAACTACGTTATTATTTACTTTATAGTAGATACTATCTATTCCGCAAACACATCTTCTGTAGTCTTTTTTAATGTAGTCAACTGACTCAAATGAAAAAGGTCTTTGAGAAATAATGTCAAAATATTCAAAAAATGACTCAAAATATTTATCGGCTTGAGCCATTCCGAATTTTTGAACTCCGTAATGATGAATTCTAATTAAATCTTTTTTAGCTTCGTTACTTAATTTATATTTAGCCATTCAACAATGACTTTGATTGAGCTAAGATTTCATTCTTAGTATCATTCGTAAATCCACTTTTTTCAGCATTATTAAGTTTTGCTCGAACCCAGTCAATTTGTATTTGCTGTTTTCTAGCTTGTCTTATTAAATCGTTTACTAATTCGCTTTTGCTTGAATATTCATTTTTATTCACTTGTGCTTTTAGCCATTCATCGTTAGGTTCGGTAAATGATATACTTTGTCTTGACATAATTATATATTTTGGTGTAAATATACATCAAATATGAATCATTTCAAAATTGTTGCCAACTCCAGCGTTATGCCAAATTGCGGCATAATGTTCGTTGGATTACGTTTACCCTCGACGGGAAGCTTAAGCTGATGTAAATAAAACACCCAAGATTGCCGCTGCGTTAGCAATTTGGCATAACGCTGGAGTTGAATCACATTTCTTGTGGATTGGGATTTTGCTTGCAAAATATAGAGACACAAGTCAGCTTTATGTATTATACTGAAATAGGTTGACTCTTTTTTGATTATTATTTCGACGTTCAAAAGATTTTTTTCAGCCGTTTAGAAGGCAAAAAAATAGTT
>NZ_JAIQXX010000053.1 GCF_021887715.1 Winogradskyella immobilis | reverse complement strand
CAACGTGTTTGTGTATGATTTCGTTGCGTATTTCAGCAACTAATTTAGCAAATACAAACTAAATAGAAAATCCGCGAGGATTTTCGTAAGTAAGCCTTTACTAGCAATGAATTATACACGGTGTTAGCCTTAGTTATTATTCGTTAATTTCCTCAAATATTCCATTTTCATTACGCTCAAAACTTGTTCCAATTTCAGATTCGAGTAAGTCGATAAACGAATCATCTCTGGATAAAATAGAACCAATTGAAACTAAACTAATATTTTCTGAATCTTCCATATATTCATCAGATTCGTCTCCTGATAAAATTCTCCAACCAGTATCTACATAATCTCTTTCTTCATCTTTTTCCATTGGTTCTTCTCTATAAATATAGTTTATTGGTGCATTTTCATACAATACTTTATTTGTAGCAAAACATCTATCATAATATTTGTCTACAAGATTGGGTTCAGATAATTCTAAATCGTGGTCAATTATGTGTTTATATTCAAATTCTATTTCGTCTCCTGCATATAATTCGTGAAGATAAAATGGATGATTGTCTAATGTTCCTTTAAATTTCTCATCATTAATTTCGGTAATTTCAAGCCACATTCTTTCTGCTCCTGGATGTTCTGAATTAGAAGATTCAAATTCAAATGTGAGTTTTACAATATTACCAACTTTTAGATTTTTTAATATTTCTCTGCTTGGTTTGTAAAAAGTGTATTTGTTTTGTTTAGCTAATTTTTCAGAATCAGTTAATTTCCAACTTCCCATTTTATAACCAAGTGAATTTATTCTCCTTAAATCAACTTCCCATTTTTTATTTAATTTACAGAGTTTAATTACTTTTTTTACTAAATCATTTCCTTTTCTATCAACTATAATGTAATGCTCAACTAATTCTGATGAGAGATTTTCAAACGCAATTCCCCATTCATTATTTTCTATTAGTTCAAATCCGCTTTTTAGTTGTTTTTTTATTCCATTAATGACTTCTGAATCTTCTTCATTAGTTAATAATTCAGATTCTACATATTCAAAAAAGTCTATTACTGCTTGTTTTCTTTTTCTGTTATTGAATATCATTTCTGGGTTTTTCTCTAATTAAGGCTAACGGTCTTG
>NZ_JAIQXX010000052.1 GCF_021887715.1 Winogradskyella immobilis | reverse complement strand
TCCGAATGACAAGTTTGAAATTAATAGAATTATTATTAAAAAGTAAAATGTTTTTCTCATAGTTCGATTTTTTCTTCAATTACACACAACGTGTTCGTGTATGGTTAGTTGCGTTGGCTAGGACTAAGTTAGTAAACAAAAACGAACCAGAGGGAAGTCCGATAGGATTTTCCGAGTACACACAGACCAAGCAATGAATTATACACGTTGTTGTGCTTTCGTTATTTTTCTAATCTATTTTTAATTCTTTCTTTAATTATCTCTGCAAGTTCTTGTTGTTGTATCAAATCTCGGTTGTAATTTTTTATAGCAAAAAGTTGATAATCAAAAACTCGAATTTTAAAGTCTCTACTATTATTAATATAATCTAAATAGTCAAGATTTAATTTATGATTTACTGCCAAATCTAGAAACCAATCTTTTTGTTGAAATTCAGCAATGTTTCTATCGGTAGCGTTTCGAACCTCTTCATAATTTTCGTTAATGATCGCTTTCGAATAATAGTCTTCTATAGAAAAAGAGAGTGAATCAGATTCTATACCTATTGTATTAAATGTTTTAAAAAGTTGATATCCTTTTTTTGTGTTCGTTACATTATCAGAATTCGTAATAAGACGGATACCGTAGGGAAATGTAAATTGATTTTTATTATTTATGGTGTCGTAAGCGATTGAAGGCACACTATCGTGAAGAATTCGATTCATTAAAGTATCCTTTTGTTTGTAAAAGTTAATGACAAGAGAAAGGTTTAAGCTATCTGCCTTTATATCTTTATAAATTTGTGTGTAAACTTGTTTTTCATAGGTTTTAGTTTTTCTATCTTCATTCCAGTTATTAATGCTTAATGCAATCAAAATTCCAATAACAACAAGAATAATCTCTCCAATAGCATATTTAAAATACTTTCCAGTTTTATTTTTTTCCATTAGGTCGAAACGTATTTTTCTAAAGAATTTTATCATTGATTAGCTGTTTCTCGAAAGGTAGGATAATTAATTCATTCGAGTTTTGGATAATGAAGCACAACGTGTTTGTGTATGCTTTGTTGCGTTGGTTTAGTGTAAAGTTAGCAAATAATTACTGAATAGAAAATCCGCGAGGATTTTCGTAAGTTGGCT
>NZ_JAIQXX010000051.1 GCF_021887715.1 Winogradskyella immobilis | reverse complement strand
CAACAAAGAACTGAGTTAAAAAACAAGCATTATTGAGCTAATTTTGAAACAAAATTTTCATCATAAGGCAATCCACTTTTTGCTATTGCAAAAGCTTGTTTTAATAGCTTATTTGCCACTGCTATTAATGCTAACTTTTTACTCTTTCCTTTAGCTACTAACCTTTCGTATAACTCTCTGCAAGCCTTGTTGTGCTTGCAAGCTGAAAAAGCACATAGAAACAAGAGATTCCTTAATTTCTTATTCCCTACTTTACTGATTCTGCTTCGCCCTTTTACACTACTGCCCGATTCGCGTATAGTGGGTGTTATTCCAACATAACTACATAGTTGTGATGCTGTTTCAAACTTCTTGAATCCATCGGTTACTACTATTAAAAATAAAGCCGTCTTTACCCCCATCCCTGGAATACTTTTTAGTAGTGTTAATTGATGTTGCTGGTCTTGTTTAACCAACTCTAATAATCGAGACTCTAATGCTTCTATCTCCTTGTTCAAGTGTCTTAAATTACGCTTTAATGACTTATAGACAAACTGCGATGGAACTCCCAATACTTCTTCGCCTTTTAACTTGTTCTTGGTCGCTGTTCTGTGTTTTAGGTAACTATCCAATAATCTAAAAAGTTGTAAGCACTCACTCTGAATATCTGTTAAGGCAGTATACAAAGGAATATCATTCATTTGACCATAGTCACAAATCGCTTTTGAATCACTCTTATCGGTCTTTACCTTGGCTAATTTCATCTGGATAAAACGCTTTACTGATAAAGGATTCACTACAGATACACAAACTCCTTTATGGTATAAAAACTGTGCTAAACGGTAATGATAATAACCCGTAGCTTCCATAACTACTAAAGCCCCTTGTGGTAAGCGCTTCAGAAAGCTTTTAAAGCCTTGCTCATCATTCTTAAACTGATTATGGCCTGTCTTGGAACCATAAACATCGAAGACATTTTTACTAATGTCTATTCCATAAATTTCGCTATATTTATTCATAACAACTTGAAATTTGGAAAGAACGAACTACTGACGTTTCAACAACTTAAAATCGAGTTTTTATACTCACAGAACTGAACGAAATCTTAGTAGGAAAAGAGAGAGGGTTATCAATGTTGTCGAAGTCATAGCTTCACCGTGTATACTAACCTTATTTCTCTCTTTTGTTCTTTCTGATTAATATATCTAATGTAATAGATTGTAAACTTAAG
>NZ_JAIQXX010000050.1 GCF_021887715.1 Winogradskyella immobilis | reverse complement strand
ACTGAAATAGGTTGACTCTTTTTTGATTATTATTTCGACGTTCAAAAGATTTTTTTCAGCCGTTTAGAAGGCAAAAAAATAGTTTGAACTAGGTTTGATATTAAATTGTTAGTTCAGGTAAATTTACATTATTTTTTCGATAAGATTTGTATTTGATATTTGGATTGAGATGGACTTCGACAGGTTTTCTTAAGTTAAGGCTAAAATGAGTTCTTAGATTATTATAGATATAGACAGCTTGCTCGGTCATTTTTTGAGCTAGATGAGTGTTCTTAATGGTTTGTTTTAGTCCATATTCGTATTTAAGTGTTCTGTTGACTCTTTCTGCAACAGCGTTTTGGTAAGGGTCGTACTGTTCGGTCATGCTCATTGTTATATTGTTGTTTTCAGCAAAGCTTGTGTATTTGGGATTACAGTACTGGAACCCTCTGTCAGAATGGTGGATAAGCTTCTTATTGGGATATTTCCTGTTTTTAATGGCCATGGCGAGTGCATCTGTGCAAAGCGATGTTCTCATATGGTCAGCGAGTTTATAGCCCATAATCTGCTTAGAATAAGCATCTGTGACCAGGGCAAGGTAGTTGTGTCCGTTTTCTGTTTTAATGTATGTGATATCGCTTACCCAAAGCTGTTCTGGTCGATTAGGGACTTGGTCTTTTACGAGGTTCTTATATTTTTTGTACATATGGTTTGAGTTTGTAGTTGTGATGTAGTTTTTACGTTTGGGAATCAGTAAATTATTATGCCTCAAAAAGCGATAGAACTTGTCCCTTCCGATTTTAACGTCAGCGTCTATAAAGTCTTGTTTAAGTTCGCTGTACAGCTTTATTCCACCAGTTTTAGAGCCTACCTTTTTACGGTAGTCCTTGATCATTTTGGTTAATGTTTGATGGTCTATTTGTTGCTTTTGTTGGGTTTTGAGTCGTTTGTAGAAGGCTTGTTTAGATATCCCAAAGCACTGATAGAACCACTTTCTTTTAAACGGTTTTTCTTTTTTTGCTCTATCTCTTTTGCTAATGTTTTGGGCAAGGACTTTTTTGACATATCGACGCCTGTAATGAGTTCCATATCCGCAATGACGTCTTGCTGGAAGTCCTTTACGAACTCAAGTTCTTCTATACGCTCCTTTAGTTTTTTAATCTCGTCGTTTTTGCTCATGCCTTTGTTTTGTTGCACCAAGGTACTGTATTTTCTTAACCAATAGGTAATGGTGGTCCTTGGGACATCGTATTTTTTAGAAGCGTGGTTAGTGGATAGTTGACCGTTTAGAATTTGGTCAACAACCAAAAGCTTGGTCTCTAAAGTTGCTTTTTGGTAGCTTTTTTTTCGCCAGTGCTGTTTTTGTGGTTTCATAATTGACTATAATTAAATGATTAATTTTTAGTCAACCTATTTCAGGAAAGTTCA
>NZ_JAIQXX010000004.1 GCF_021887715.1 Winogradskyella immobilis | reverse complement strand
AATATAAACCTAACACACCTACTTAACTCAATACCCTCTTACACTTTAATCCCTCATACACTAATACTTTTATCAATCAAAAAATCATAAATGTATCAGTGAAACATTTAGAATATCAGTGAAAAACTTAAATGGAGGTTTTATTAAAAAGTAAAGAAATTATATGAAAAAGTTCCAAACTAGTCCGAATCTCACATTGAAATCTCTATATGGGTTATTCGGAGCTGAGAAAAAGTCAAAACCTGTAAATGACGAATTAAAATGTTCTGCTTTAAGGAATATTCTTGTCTGACGAATTTTTGCATTAATAAAAAAATCTAATCGCGGGAAACCTCCTATTTCAGTTTCATTTTGAGTATAAAACTCAGCTAATAATGGATCGTAACCATTTCCATTATATTCAGAAAAATAATTAAACGTAATACCTGTTTGAAATTTTAATGCTTTATCAAATATATCGTCTGTAAAATATAATGTATTTCTAGTTATAAATGCAGGCACATTTAACACATCTAAGCTACTAGTAACATTTTGATACATTATAGTATTATCTAATGAAAACTTACCTAGCTTAAATTCTTTTTGTAATTTAACTCTTAAATATTGAAGTGATTCATTATACTGTTCAGGTCTTATAACATTAACACCTTCTACAGTATCTACTAGATTAAAAAACGTGTAATTGTCAATATTAGATATATCTATATTAGCGTTAAGGTATTTATCAGACAAAAGACTTAATGATATCTGTTGCGTATTTATATTATCGAACTCAGATTGATTATCCCAGTTATAATTTATGTAATCACTTTGATATAATAATTGATTATAGTTAGGAAGCCTTGAATTTATATTTATACTTCCTCTTAGTTTTATATCTTCAAATAAATTATAACTAATAGCTGTATCTAAATAGTTTCCTTCTATATTATTAGAGAGGTTAGCACCTATGCTTCCATCAATTTTTAATTTACCAATTTGTTTAGAATATGAGCCATTAAAACCAATGAAACTCGTTTTTATTCTATTAGTGATAGATTCTCCTTCTAATAATACTAAGCTGTCATAACCATAATTAATATCTGTATAATTGATGTTAAATGCAAAATTGCCCAATATATTGTTACTATATATAGCTCCGAACTCTGAATAAAAGTGTTCTAATGTCACTTCATCATTAATTTCATTAGTAAATGCATTACCAAAGAAACTACTTTCTACATTAGACTGTGTAAATCGATAAAATTTGTCTTCAAAAGAAATAATATTATTAATAGATAATTTATTGTTAGACAGAGAATCTTTTTTATTTATTAGACTGTATTGATGGTTTAAATAAAATCTTTCTCCTTCTAATATATTTTCGGCATTATCAAAGTTAGGTTCAAATATTGAGCGATCTAAAACTTCTTCTTCACCATTAATAAAGCGCTCAACATCTGCATCACTAAGACCTCCATTTTCTTGATTAGATAGATCTTGAGTTACAATATGCCCACGCATATTATATCGATTATTTTTAGATTTATAATTTGTTGTAAATCTAAAATTACCTGTACTTGTTAATACATTTTCATAGTTTCCTAGAGACCTTAGTCCTTTATAGGCTATTGAAAAATTAAATTGTTTAGACGTATTAACTGTAAAAAAAGCATCTAAAACTTGTCCTTGCTCAAAAGCTGTTTTATAAAATAATTCTGTTAATGGTGTTGGCACATGGTAATAATTTATATCATCCACTTCCATATAATTAAAATGCTTCGCTCTTGCACCAAATAATGGTAACGTTTTATTAGAAGAAGCATCAAAACTTAAAGTGTTATAGGTTTGCCCGATATTAGCAAATTGGATAAGATTAAAATTATCTTTTCTAAGATAATTATATTTATAATCTTTTTTAATTGTTAGTGTAGTATCTACGTATGTAGAATCGTTTTTTAAATCTACAATATTATATAATTCAATATTAGCTTTATTGTTTTTTGGTAATGTTTTTACATTACTGGGCTGCGCATAAAACGAAACATGAACCAATAAAAAAGCAATAAAAATTATTCTCGATTTAAAAAATTTCATTTATATATTCTTAATCAACAAAAGTATGATTTTTAAACGAAAATTATTCCATTCTATTATAAACAAAAAAAGCCTTACTAAAATAGTAAGGCTTTTAATATAATAATATGTTATTATTTACTGTCTAGTAAATGTAAATGTATTCTCTACACTACTTCCTCCACAATTTCTTATCATCGAAAAAGTTAGAACTGAATCATCATTAGGATCATACGTACCATTAACACTACCATTTGTAAATAAATTGTTATCTGCACAATTACAAGTCGTCTCTGTATCTGGTACTAATACTTCATTACACACAAGGTTTAATGAGAATGTATTTAAAGTACCCGCACAGAAACCAGCAAAATCTTGAGAAGAGAACTGTCTAGTTAAACCACTGGCCGTAACATTAAAAACTGAACCTGGCTGTAATACATCAGTACCAAAAAGAAGATTTCCTGTTGATGTTAACATATAATTACCGACTCCAAATGTTTCTGGCACTGGACAAACTTGAAATACACTAATATTAATGTTAGATCCATTAATATCACCACCAGATAAAGATAATACTAAAGATTCTGGTGTCGTTTCAACCATATCATCAACACCATTAATAACCAAGGTTCCTGTAAACTCATTAGCTGGTATTACAACTTGACTATTAAAGCTGTATGCATTAGGATTAGCTGTTGAACTAGGATCAACACTAATCATAATAGTTCTATCAGATGAAGATCTAGTTGTAGAATTAATTGGTATTGATACACTACCTGTACTGTTAATTTCTATAGGTAAATCTGCACTTGCTGAAGCAAAAGCTACCAAAGTTTGGCCATTATCTACATCAAATACTATTAAATCTTCATCACATCCTGTGAAACTCAAAGAGAGAATACACAGTATAAATAATTTATATATGTTTTTTTTCATAATTATTGTTATTTAAAAATTAATAACCAGGGTTTTGTTCAGCACCTATAGCTGGATTACCGTTAATTTCTACAATTGGAATTGGTAATGTAAATCTAAAATCATCTGCTGATAAAGTACAAGCATTTCCTTGCCCTAAACAATCAATCATGTTTCTATCAATACCTCGTCCTGCTGCTACACCTATACGTTTTAAATCTTTATAACGGTGTCCTTCAAATACTAATTCTACTCGACGCTCATCTAAAACACCTGCAAAAGCTTCTTGCATTGAATTATAAACAGGAAGCGGTTGAGCCGATCCAAAACGTGCTGTACGTAATTGTTGTATTAATTCTGCTGCACCACTAAAGTTACCCATAGCTGCTCTTGACTCTGCCAAGATCAATAACATCTCTGAAGATCTAAACGCTTTTAAATCATTCATTAATGGTTGTCCTTCTGAACCTGGATATTTTTGAATTACTAAAATATCATTATTTACAGGATCTGGATCATTATCAAAATCTCCACTAATCACTGAAGTTGGTGCTACGTTAACATCAAATCTAATATCTGCTGGATCTAACATATTAAATACATTTCTATCCATTTCAAAATATGGTGAACCTGCTAATGTTGCATCAACAAATGCAAAACGAGCTCCTGCCCAGCCACCTGCATTTACTGATCCTGTAGCTCCTTGTCCATCAAAAGGGTCATTAGGAGTTCTTTCCAACTTCATAATAATTTCTGTATTATCTGCATCTAAGAACATTAATTGATATTGATCTCTGTCTGCTATTGGATAAGAATTCAATAGGCCTTGAGCTAATGAAGCTGCAGTAGGATAATCTCCTCTTTCCATAGCTAAACGTGCTCTAAATGCTGTAATAGCATCTCTTGAGATAAAAGTTACATCTGATTGTACATTAGATAAACTTGATGCCAAATCTAAATCTGAATTGATATATGCCCATAAATCACCTGTGGTATCTCTAAGCGGTTGGAATGTTAATCCTGGAACAAAATCAATCACTGGCGCTGCCAATGTTGAATCATCTCTTACATCAGTACTAAAATATAATAACAACTCGTGGTTTGCATAAGCTCTTAAAAAATGTGCTTGTGCTAAGATATTATTAAACTCTGCCTGATCTGCTGCATCAATCTCTGATGATAAACTATTAGCAGCCTCAATTAAAATCGATGCTCTATTGTTAAATGCAAAGTTCCTTACCCAGAAGTTAGACCCTGCTGCACTTGCTGGATTCAACTGAAATCCATATAATGCTAAACCTTGCCCACCACTGTCAAATCCAATAGAAACCTCATCACAAAAATTAGAGGCTAAGGCGATCTCTGGGGTTAAATCCCATTGTGCATATATACCTAACAAACCTAACTGTAGATCTTCCACATTAGTAAATGCATTTGCAGCATCTAAACGACCAGGTTGTCTGATATCTATTGCGTCGTTACAACCCATTAGCACTGCTAAGAGTCCGACAAATATTATTTTATTTATTTTTTTCATATTCTATTTTTTTATATTCCTAATTCAAAACCAAAGGAAATTGTTCTTGGTGTAGGGAATTCTCTTGATCCATTACTTCTTGTCTCAGCATCAAATCCTCTCCACTCTGTGAAAGTGAATAAATTTTCACCATTGATAAATACTCTTGCACTTGATATTCCTGTGTTCTCTAAATATTTAGATGGGAAATTATAACCAAATGATGCAAATCTCAAGCGTAAGTAACTCGCATCTCTTAAGAATCTAGTTGATGCAAATGTATTTCTGTTCGTTGCCGTTGGCGAATTGATATCTGTAATATCACCTGGTTGTGTCCATGCTCTTAAGATATCTGCTGAAAAGTTAAATTGACCAACATTATCCTCATTAATAAAACCTGCATAGTCATTATCAAAACGATCAACACCTAAGACATAGTTCCACTGAGTAGTAAAGAAAAAGTTTTTGTAATCTACATTAAGATTAAAACTACCATTCCAATCTGGAATGATATTCTTGCCTAACCATACACGATCTGTATCAGCATTTGGGTTCTCTGTAACATCTCCATCAGCTGTTAAGAATAATAATTCCCCATTAGCTGGATTGATACCAGCATAACGTAAAGTGAAGTATTCACCTAAACGACCTCCGTTTCTACCTAAACCAATAATTTCACCTTCTGAATTTGGAAGTTCATCTAATTCAGTTTCGTTAAAGTTAGCAACCACACCTACAGAAACTCTTAAATCACCTTGATTCTTAGCTTGAATGATATCATAATCTAACTGTAAATCAAAACCTCGGTTAGTTAATAAACCTGTGTTTGCTGGCTGTGAAGTAAAACCTACAGTTGCTGATAATGGTGTCTGTTGAAATAAATCAGAAGTCTCACGCTCATAAACATCTAATGACCCTCTTAATCTATTATTCCATACCCCAAAGTCAACACCAATGTTTACCTGCTCAGTAGTCTCCCACTGTAAATCTCTATTACCTATCTGTGCTAAGAATATTGAGTTGGCATTACCATAACCTGATCCTGTAGCAAAAAAGTCTTCAGTTGCATCAACTGGAGCTGCAATGTTTTGATTACCTGCTGTACCCCATGATGCTCTTAACTTTAAGTTATTGAATACTGAATTCTCCATAAAAGCTTCATTAGAAATATTCCAACGCCCAGATACAGACCAGAATGTTGCCCAACGATTAGATGCAGCAAATCTAAATGAAGCATCTCGTCGTATTGTTGCAGAACCACCAAAACGCTCATCATAATCATAATCTGCTGATGCAAAGTATGAGAATAATCCTGTATTAATAATATCAGCATTAGGGTTATCATTAAAAATAATACCACCTGAAGCTGGATCAAGAGCAACAGGTATAAAACCTGAACCATCACCTGGCGAGAACGTTCTTGGATCTAATCCATTTTGGAAGAATCCAAATGTTCTAAAATGTGTTTTAAAATATTCTGTATATAATCCTACATCAACAGAATGCTTACCATAAGTTTTACTAGCATTTAATGAAGTTACTTGGTTGTAAGCAAACGTTCTTGGGTTATTTTGCTGTTGGAATCCTGAAGTTGGGTTTTCAGCACCACCAAATAATAATGCATTAAATGATGTTGGTCCCTCTGCTCGTAAATTCTGTGCTGCCTGATAATCTCCAGACATTAATAAATTAGCAGTTAACCAATCTGAAAGTGCATAACTAAAGTTAGCACTACCTATTAATCTCACCTCTTCATCAACACGAGTAAACGTTTCTACACGATCTAATAAGAATAATGGTGTATTAGTAAAAGATAGTGGTGCTAATAATGCTGCGCCATTAGTGTAATCTTCTGGTGTAAGATATGGCACTGATTGTAACGCTCCTAATACAAAGTTACGGTTAATCGCACCGCCACCAATATTATTTGGCTCACCTGAATCAGAATAGTTTAACGTTAAGTTAGTTCCATAATTAAACTTTCCATTTGATGATTTCCCTGTAATATTTGAACGAATGTTAAAACGCTTTAATGATGATTGTACTAAAATACCTTCTGTATCATTAAAACCAAATGAAGTAAACTGTGATGAATTTTCTCCACCACTACTTAAAGATACGGTATGACTTTGCGTAACACCTGTACGGAAGAAAAAGTCTGTCCAGTTAAAGTTTGGTGCTGCTGCTATTTGCGCATCAGTCAATGGCGTACCATTACCAGGGTTAAACAAACTATTACTGTTACCTGCACCTGCACCATTACCTCTACTTCGCTCATAACGTAATAAGTCTTGAGCACCTAAAACATCATAATCATCATCTTGTAAAGAACTATATGCCACAAAACCGTTATAATTGATTTTCAATCCTTCGTTAAAACCACCTTGACGTGTTTTAATAACAATTACACCATTTGCACCTCTATTTCCATAAATTGCTGTTGCACCCGCATCCTTTAATACATCCACCGATAAAATATCTTGTGGATTTAATGAACGGAAATTATCCTGATCTACTGGCGCACCATCTATAATAAATAATGGTTCTGTATCACCTGTAATAGAACCTACACCACGAAGCTGCACTAAAGAGTTACCACCTGGCTGCCCACTACTTGTAGTAATATTCAAACCTGGCACCTGACCAGATAACGTTTGAACAAAACTCGCATTAGGTCTGTTTTCTATTGTCTCACTAGAGACTCTTACAGATGACACACTTGATTTTGCTTTTGTAGTTGTAGAATAACCTGTAATTACAACTTCATCTAATGAAGCAATATCATCCGCCATTGCAACATTAATTGTACTACTAGATCCTACTGTTTTCTCAGTAGTTTTCATACTGACAAATGAGAACACTAAAATGTCCCCTGCTTTTGCTTTGATAGAATACTTACCATCAATGTCTGTTGATGTACCTGTAGCGGTACCTTTAATCAGCACTGTAACTCCTGGCAATGGTAAACCATCGGAAGCTGCAGTAACTGTACCTGTAATGTCTTTCTCTTGTCCAAAAGAAAGCTGCATTACAAACGCCATAAATAGCGTTAATAACCATGTTAACTTTAATTTCATAAAACAATTATTTGAGTTAGTCTAGCGCAAACATCTTAATAAAATATTAAATATCCAAGTGATTCACATAAAAAAATGTTAAAGAAACTCGCATAAAACTTAATAATCTGGCAATTTTATATTTATTATGTTGTTGAATAAAAATATACCAGTCAATTCTACTGGTTTTTTAATAATTAGAATTAATTTTCTACACTATATAATATGGCACTAAAAAACAGATTTTCTGAAATAGATTTAGAATGCGGCACAGACGAAGCTGGCAGAGGTTGTTTGGCTGGACCAGTTACTGCAGCTGCAGTAATAATACCAATGAATTTTGAAAACAATATTCTTAACGATTCTAAACAACTCTCTGAGAAAAAGCGATTATTATTAAAACCTATTATAGAATCAGAATCTATATGTTATGGAGTAGCAAATATATTTCAAGAAGATATAGATAGTATTAATATACTTAATGCTTCAATTAAAGCGATGCACCTTTCTATTGAGAAATTAAAACCAGTACCTAATTATATTATTGTAGATGGTAACAAGTTCAAACCATATAAAAACATCCCTTATAAAACCATTATTAAAGGAGATAGTAAATACTTAAGCATAGCTGCGGCTTCAATTTTAGCCAAAACTTATAGAGATTTATACATGGAGAAAATACATTTAGAGTTTCCGATGTATAATTGGAAACAAAATAAAGGTTACCCAACTAAAGAACATAGAGAAGCCATTAAAAAATATGGCACAACAAAATATCATCGAAAATCATTTAAATTACTACCAGAACAATACCAGTTAGATTTATGACTATTTTATATTTGTAATAAATTTTGTGTTGAATGAAAAAATGTATACTCCTTATTATAGGTGTTTTGATTTTGTCTTGTTCTGACAATTATAATACCGACATAAAAATTGTCGATTTAATTCCGAGCAATTCTAGTCTTATAATTAAAGTTAATGCTATCAATGATTTTAAAAATGCGCTAGAAGGGAATTCAATACTTTCAGAAATTGATAATCGTTATACTGAAAGCATATCCAACATTTTAAATCATTTAAACCCAACAGAAGATTTATTTGTCACTATTGACTCTTCTAATGCTGATTACAACATCTCTTATATTACAAAAAATTCTATTGGATTAGTCATTCTAGATTCTACACCTAATAATTCAACAAAAAAACTAGCTCAGTCTCAAATCTATAAATCAATTATAAATAAGGATACACTATATCATACTCTAATAGACAGTTTGTTTTTTGGTTCTTCTAGTTTAGAGCTAGTAAAAAATAGTTCGCCGAATTACAAAAATGAAGCATTAACTGATTTATTAGAAATTTCTGATTCTAAAAAAACTGTTACCTATATATATAAGGAGCAACCAAAAACGGAAAACACCTTATTTTTAAATTCAATTCTATCAAATTTTACAGAATATTCAATTTTAGATTTTGTCTTTGAAAGTAATGCTTCCAAATATAACGGCATTACAAAAAGCAATGACACCTTGCATTTAATTAATAATTTTAAAAACACGATTCCTCAAGAATTTAAACTTGCTGAGATTATTCCTGCAAACGCTTCTTCTATAAAACGTATTGCTTTTGATGATTATGAAACATTTGCCACAAATCTTTCAACTATCAAACTAACACCTAAAGATTCTGTCTCTAGCATTTTAAACTATAGTACTGAAATTGGTTTCATTGAGTTTGAAAACCAAAATGCGCTTGCTCTATACGGCTTAGATTCTGATTTAATCTTTGAAACATTAGTTTCTAACCCAAGTATTGAGACTTATAAAACGGTAAATATTTTTTCTTTTGAAGATTCTAATTTTTTTAATCAATTTTTAGAACCTTTTATTTCATACTCTCAAACAGATTATTTTTTTGTTTTAGAAAACTTCGCTGTCTTCTCTAACTCTATAGAATCTCTTAAATCTATAATTACAAATAAGTTAAACAACAATACGTTAAGCAATTCTGATAGTTTTAAAAGTATAGCTGATGATTTGGCTGATGAATCTTCATACTTAGTATATAAAAATGAAGAAGGTTTAAATGCATTATTAGATAATACATCAAGCCCGTTCAATACCAATGTTGTTCAATTTATTTATGATACTAATTTTGCACATATTAATGGAGTTTTTAAAGCCTATAAAAAACGAGGCGTTGCTAATTCTATAACCGAAGATTTTTCTACAATATTACCTTCAGAACTTATTATTGCTCCACAAACTGTGAAAAATCATATTACAAAAGCTCAAGATATTGTTGTGCAAGACGTCAACAATATCTTATATCAAATTTCTAATAATGGTAATATTCTTTGGAAAAAACAATTGCAGGGAAAAATACTTGGGGATATTCAACAAATTGATATTTATAAAAACGGCAGATTACAATTAGCATTTGCAACTACAAATAGAGTTTATGTTATTGACCGTAATGGAAAAGACGTCGATACTTTCCCTTTAAAATTTAATGATCAAATTACACAACCACTTTCTGTTTTTGATTATGATAACAAAAAGAACTACAGACTTTTAGTGACGCAAAATAAAAACCTATTAATGTATGATGTTAAAGGAAAGCGCATCAATGGTTTTAAGTATGCCAAAGCTACAAATACCATTTCTTCACAGCCTAAACATTTTAGAATTGGCCGTAAAGATTATATTGTTTTTACTCAAGGTAAAACACTAGAAGTTCTTAATCGTCAAGGCAAAACTCGAGTTCATGTAAACGAAGATATTTCTTTTTCGGGTAATGCTGTTTTTTTGTATCAAAACAAGTTTACAACGACTAATGCTTCAGGTCAGTTAGTACAGGTAGATACCAAAGGCAAAATTAATATAAAACCATTAACAACAGACAACAATCATAGTGTTGAAGCTACGAGCAAAACACTTGTTAACTTGTCTAACAATACGCTTCATATAAAAAGTAGATCTATAGATTTAGATTTTGGTGAGTATACAAATCCAAAAATATTTTACCTCAACGATAAAATCTATATAAGCACCACGGATTTACAAGCTAAAAAGGTGTATTTGTTTGACAGCCAAGCAAAACCAATACCCAACTTTCCTGTTTATGGCACATCTGCTGCTACACTAAACAATATTGATAAAAACAGAGGTTTAGAACTTATAACTCAAAGTGATGACAAAACCATTATTGTTTATAAGTTGAATTAAATATACCTATCGCTTTATTATTCAATTTTGTACTATTGTAACTCTTAATTTTCAGGAGATTTATAACTATGATTAAACGTCAAAAAGCCTCTATAAAAAAACTAATTATCCATAAAGTTGGCAATAAGTTTAACGATACAAAAAACGCATTTTCTAACGCTAGCGTAGATTTTGATGAAGCTACTTACAATCTTATTTTACCCTATCTTTTAAAACCGTTTGTGAGCGCTGCTGAAACGTACCGATTTAATCATCACTCAGATGTTAGTTTAAATGAAATCAACACCTATAGCGACCAGCTTTTTAATGACGATTCAGAATTTGTAGATGTTTCTAAACATATGGTTACACATCTTTTTGAGCAAAGCAATTCTGCTCAAATTAAAACAGGAGATGTTATGGTTTGTTATTTTGAAAATATACAATACCAAGATTATTTTACAGATGCTATTGGTATTTTTAAAATTGAAAATAAAACTGAGTTTTTTCAGACGTATTTAGAGCAAAATAGCTATGATATTTTAGTACAAAAAGGCATCCAAGCAAAGAAAGTTGACAAAGGCTGTTTAATATTAAATAGTTCTGATTTAGAAGGTAAAATTGTATTTAGTGTAGATAACAATAATTACGATGCACAATATTGGATAAATAGCTTTTTAAACATTAAATACCCCGACGATAGTAACCAACATACTAAAAACTATATTGAGTTGTGTAGAGAGTTTTCTAAAGAGGTTTTACAACCAAATTTTGGCGGGCAAGAACAAAGTAATTTTTTAGCAAAAACGGTTGATTTTTTTAAAGAAAATGAAATTGTAAATATTGAAACTTTTAAAGAGGAAATTTTTGAAGAAGAAGATCAAATCCGTCAGTTTGAAGATTATAAAAAAGTTTACGAAACTGAAAATAGTATTCTCATTAGAAATCAGTTTGATGTTTCTGAAATTGCACTAAAAAAGCAAAAACAAAAGATTAAAACCGAAATAAAACTAGACACCAACATACAGATAAAATTAGATGTTGATGCACCAGATGCCTCTGCAGAATATTTAGAGCGCGGCTACGACGAAAACAAAAAAATGCATTACTACAAGGTGTTTTTTAATGCTGAAGCTTAGTTTGACTTTCTGATAATTTTCAACTAACTTCGTTTAATGATTGATGTAAGTTATTAAAACAGCCTCATATCTTCTAAGATAGCAAAAATTAAAATGGGAAAAATATCGCGATTAAAATATGTTTTCATCAACTTGATTCTTATAACAATTCTAACAAACTGTTCAACATCCAAAATAAATGGAAGGAAACTAATCTCTAAAAATGTCTCCTTTGATTTTGCCAATTGTTGCTTAGCAACCTTAATAAATGGAAATGGAAAAATAGATGTTTACGAAAAAAAACTAAAAATAACGATTGAAAAAGGTAGTATAAAAATTAATCCAAAATTTGATAACCCAACTTATACTATTGGAGAAATCTTTCTAAGTTTAGGAAGATATACTGATAAGGAGGAAAAAAATTGGAGAATTTATAATCATAGTAAACCAATAAATATTGACAAAAAAATTAATTCATTGAGAGATTCTATTGATATCTCAAAGTTAAAATTTGAAATACCTTATTATAGTAAATATATAGATTTAAGAAATTCTTGGATAGTTATAACAACAACAAATAAAGAAAGAAATGGATTGAACCACTCGCATTCAATAAATAAAATTCAAAAATACAACTAGATAAAAACTTTTCCTAACTTAAGACGTGTATAATCAATTGTTTTGACAAGTGCTTATTTGGAAAATCCTACGGACTTTCCTCTAGTTCGTGATAGTTATTATCTTTAAGCTAGCCAACGAAGCACATCATAAACAAAATCATTAAACAAACTCAGCTTCAAAAAGCATCTTAAAATGCTTTAGTAACTTCTGCTTTACCTCATCTTCACTTACGCTATCAATACCCAATTCATTATTTAAAGTCGTTACCGCTTTTCCTCTTATTCCACAAGGGATAATATTATCAAAATAACCTAAGTCGGCATTTACATTAAGTGCAAAACCATGCATGGTTACCCAACGACTTGCTCTAACTCCCATGGCGCAAATTTTACGCGCAAAAGGAGTACCAACATCTAACCAAACACCAGTTTCGCCAGGACTTCGTTCTGTTTTTAACCCGTATTCTGCCAAGGTAAGAATAATCATTTCTTCTAAAAAACGAAGGTATTTATGGATGTCTGTAAAAAAATTATCTAAGTCTAAAATTGGGTAACCTACAATTTGTCCTGGACCATGATAGGTAATATCTCCACCTCTATTTATTTTATAAAACGTAGCTCCTTTTTCAGTCAATTGCGCTTCAGAAAGTAACAAATTAGATAAATCTCCACTTTTCCCCAAAGTATACACATGCGGATGCTCTACAAACAGAAAATAATTATTTGTTTTTAACTGAGTTTCCTCTCTTCGATTTTTAATTTTAGTATCTAAAATCCCTTTAAAGAGTTGCTCTTGGTAATCCCATGTGGCTTTAAAATCTTTAGAACCTAAATCCTCTAATTGCACGACTTTATTCATGCCTCAAAGATACGTATTTACTTATTAGGATTATTTAAAATAACCAGAGCTGCAATAACACCAGGCACCCAACCACAAAGCCATAAAAGAAAAACAATAAGTATAGAACCGCAGCCTTTATCTAATACTGCTAAAGGTGGACATAAAATAGAAAGAATAACACGCCAAATGCTCATAATAAAATAGAATAGATTGATGATTACATATGTGACGCAACTTCTATAAAATTGTTACACGCAGTAAACATTCTATAACTAAACTCCCAAAAAAATAATCTGCTTTTTAAGATTAAATATCTTGTTTTTTATTGCTAATAAATAATGTAATTTTGCAGTTCTAAAATAACACGAATGCAGCTTTCAGAACAAGAATTAATACGACGCGAAAAGTTAGATAAATTAAGAGGTTTAGGTATTAATCCTTACCCAGCCGATTTATATCCTGTTAATCAAAATTCTAAACATATTAAAGCAGATTTTAATGAAGGTAAATCTGTGGTTATTGCTGGCCGTTTAATGTCTCGTCGTATACAAGGAAAAGCTTCTTTTGCTGAATTACAAGATAGTGAAGGTCGTATTCAAGTATATTTTAATCGTGATGAAATCTGTACTGGTGAAGATAAAACGCTATACAATGATGTTTATAAAAAACTCTTAGATATTGGTGATTTTATTGGTGTTGAAGGAGAGTTATTCACTACGCAAGTTGGTGAAAAAACCGTAATGGTAAAAAACTTCACATTGTTAAGTAAAGCGTTAAAGCCTTTACCGTTACCAAAACAAGATGCTGAAGGCAACACTTATGACGAGTTTAACGATCCTGAAATGCGTTACCGTCAACGTTATGCAGATTTAGCAGTCAATCCACACGTAAAAGACGTTTTTGTAAAACGTACAAAACTATTTAACGCCATGCGTCAGTTTTTTAATGATGCTGGTTATTTTGAAGTAGAAACACCCATTTTACAACCTATTCCAGGAGGTGCTGCTGCACGTCCATTTATAACGCATCATAATAGTTTAGATATTCCTTTGTATATGCGTATAGCAAATGAACTCTATTTAAAACGCCTTATTGTTGGTGGATTTGATGGTGTCTACGAATTTTCAAAGAACTTCCGTAACGAAGGTATGGATCGTACACACAACCCAGAGTTTACGGCAATGGAAATCTACGTCGCCTACAAAGATTACAATTGGATGATGGAGTTTTGCGAACGTTTATTAGAACATTGTGCAATGGCTGTAAACGGAACGACAGAAGCTACTTTTGGAGAACATCATGTAGATTTTAAAGCTCCTTATAAGCGCATTACCATGCGCGATTCTATATTAGAATTTACAGGTTTTGATATCAATGGAAAGTCTGAAGATGAAATTCGTAAAGCTGCTAAAGACATGCACATAGAAGTTGATGACACTATGGGAAAAGGCAAGCTTATTGATGAAATTTTTGGGGAAAAATGTGAAGGTAATTATATACAACCAACGTTTATTACTGATTACCCAAAAGAGATGAGTCCTTTATGCAAAGAACATAGAGAAAACCCTGAACTTACTGAACGTTTTGAACTTATGGTTTGTGGTAAAGAAATTGCAAATGCGTATTCAGAATTAAATGATCCTATCGATCAGCGCGAACGTTTTGAACATCAATTAAAACTTGCACAAAAAGGAGATGATGAAGCTACTGAGTTTATTGATTTTGACTTTTTACGTGCTTTAGAATACGGTATGCCACCAACTTCTGGCATGGGTATAGGCATGGATCGTTTAATTATGTTTTTAACTAACAATCAGTCTATACAAGAAGTATTGTTTTTCCCTCAAATGCGACCTGAGAAAAAAGCAATTGCGCTTAGCGATAATGAAAAGGCGATTTTTGAAATTATAAAAACGCAAAAAAGCATGCCGCTTAACGATTTAAAAACTCAGGCTGGATTAAGCAACAAAGCATGGGACAAAGGTCTTAAAGGTTTAGGAAAACATGGTTTAACCAAAGTTGAAAAAACTGATGAAGGATTGTTTGTAGAACTCTTATAACACATTTATATACAAAAATAAAAAACGGCATTATTTGAGAATAATGCCGTTTTCATTTAATAACAATTCTATATTATTTTTTCTTTTTCTTGGTCTTTTCTTTAACAAGTTTCCCATTTTCCCATACACCATCAGTAATTAAAGATCCATCTTTAGCATAGGTTTGTCCTTTTCCATGTTTTACATGGTTTTTCCATTTTCCATAATGCTTAGTTCCATCTGCATAGTACATTGTTCCTTTTCCGTGACGCTTATCATCTTTAAAATAACCTTCATAACGTTGACCGTCTTTCCACACATAGGTACCTTTTCCAGTAATATTATCACCTGAAAGTGTACCAGAATATTTAGATTTATCAAACCAAACAATAGTTCCTTGAGTTAATTTTTTTCCCAATACTTCAACATCAAAAGTCGCACCTTGATTTTGAAATACATGCCAACCATCTGGCAAGTTTCTTGCCGATCCTGGAGGAATTCCATTTATCTCTTGGGCATTGCTTGCAAAATTTATACTTATTAATACTACTAGAATACTAATTACCTTTTTCATCGTCTTAAGTTTTTTTAGTTTTTGATTGAGTCGAAAAAGAATGTTAAATACTTACATTAAAATTTATAAAAACAATTATATTTGATAAAAATCCTTCAAAAAAATGAATTCAAAATATCTTCTCCTATGTTTGTTTGTATTAGTATTGAACTGTAATTCTGAAAAGTCTTCAGAAAAATTCACCATAAGCGGTACATTAGATGGTGATTATACTGATTTTATCTATCTAAGTTACCCAAATTACAGAGATAGCGTTTATACAATAAAAGATAGTGTTAAGGTTGTAAATGGAACATTTTCTTTTGAAGGTTCAGTTGATTTCCCTGTTCAAGCATGGTTAGATTTAGGACTATACTCTACAGTTGAATGGCTCTATTTAGAAAATAATAATATAGATATTAAAGCAACTTACTCGCTTGCAAATAGAGGTGATCAAACTATAAAATATATTACATTTGATAGTATAACAGGCTCTAAGTCTCAAGATTTACAAGATAATTTTGCTTCTTTTTATCAAACACATCAGAATGATGCTGATTTTAAAACACAGCTTTTTGATGAAGTTAAACGATTTGCTAATGAACATCCGCAACACAGCTTAATTGGCAAAATACTTGGTCAAACAGCTTCAATGTCTTCTCACTTTTCATATGACCAAGCTCTAGAGATATACAAACTTATAGATACCTCATATCAAAGTACAGATGATTTGATGATGATAAAATCTGGTCTAGAAAAATTACAAAAAATTACTGTTGGTAAGCCCATTCTAGATTTTGAATTACCTGATATTAACGAAAACATGTTGAGTACAACTACTTTTAGAGGTAAGATTACACTTATAGATTTTTGGGCATCTTGGTGTAAACCTTGTAGAATAAAACACCCAAAATACAGAGAATTATACAACGAATACAATGATGCTGGTTTTGACATTTTAAGTGTATCTATAGATACGTCTACTGAGCCGTGGATAAAAGCAATTACTAAAGATAGTATTACATGGAGTAATGTTATTGACACAGGTGGTTTCAATGGTAAAACAGCTACAGATTATTTTATACAAGCTATACCTGCTAGTTATTTAGTTAATGAAAACGGAAATGTGATTGGAAATAATCTTTCTCCTGAAGAAATTGAAGTAATTCTCAAAGCTAAAAAAGCACTGAGATGATTCTTAATTTCACATAATATTATGCACGCATAATATACGCGTTAAATATATACTAAATATTATTGTACAATCTAAGTATTTCTATATGTATTGCTTATTTTCACGGAAAATTTTTAAAAACTGACTTATTTTGAAAAACCTAACTATTAAACTACTCTTTGTAGTTACTGCTTTTGTAGCATTTTCATGTTCTACAGCAAAAAAAGCAAGCAAATCAAAAGCTCCAGCACCATCAGCTGCTGCTAAAAAGCCACCAGCAAAACGTCCTGGAAAAAATGATATTCAACCTTATGGTAAGGTCATTACTAAAAAAGCAAAGACTGATAAAGGTCTTTTTGATATTCATCAAATAGACGACACGTATTTCTATGAAATTCCTGACTCTCTTTTTGAACGCGAAATGCTTATGGTAAGCCGTATTGCTAAAACTGCTTCTGGTTTAGGCTTCGGTGGAGGTAAATTAAGCGAGCAAGTTTTACGCTGGCAAAAGAAAGGTAAAAAAGTATTATTAAGAGTTGTATCTCACAGAGTTGTTGCTGCAGATTCACTCCCTGTTCATGAAGCTGTTGTAAACTCTAATCTTGAACCTGTTTTAGCGACCTTCCCAATTAAAGCCTTTAGTAAAGATTCTACTAAAACTGTAATTGATGTTACTAACTTATTTACAAGAGATGTAAAAGCTTTAGGTCTTCCTCAAAATAGAAGAACACCATTCAGAATTACAAGAGTTGATCCTCAATTATCATACATAGAAAGTTTAAAAAGTTACCCAACAAATGTTGAGTCTCGTCACGTAAAAACTTATGCTGCGGGTCGTCCTCCATCTAATGCAAATACAGGTGCTATTACTTTAGAGATCAATAACTCTATGATTTTACTACCTAAAGTACCAATGAAACGTCGTTATTTTGATCAACGTGTAGGTTGGTTTGCGCGTAGTCAAACAGATTATGGTTTAGACGCACAAGAAAGTAAATCTGTAAGATACTTGGATCGTTGGAGATTAGAAGTTAGAGATGAAGATATTGCTAAGTTTAAAAGAGGAGAGCTTGTAGTTCCTAAAAAACAAATTGTATACTATGTTGATAGAGCTACACCTAAACAATGGGTGAAATATATTAAACAAGGTATTGAAGATTGGCAAGTCGCTTTTGAAGCTGCTGGTTTTAAAGAGGCAATTATTGCTAAAACTCCACCTACTCCAGAAGAAGACCCAGAATGGTCTCCTGAAGATGCACGTTATTCTGTAGTACGTTATTTAGCATCTCCAATTCCTAATGCAAATGGACCTCACGTAAGTGATCCACGTTCTGGCGAAATTTTAGAAAGTGATATTAACTGGTACCACAATGTAATGACATTATTACGTAACTGGTTCTTTGTACAGACTGCTGCCATCAATCCTGATGCTCGTGGTGTTGCATTTAAAGATGAAGTTATGGGTCGTTTAATTCGTTTTGTATCTTCTCACGAAGTTGGTCATACATTAGGTTTACCTCATAATATGGGTAGTAGTGTTGCTTATCCGGTTGAAAAATTAAGAGATCCTGAGTTTACTAAGAAATATGGTACTGCTCCTTCTATTATGGATTATGCCCGTTTTAATTACGTTGCGCAACCAGGTGATGGTGATGTTGCTTTAATGCCTAATATTGGTATTTATGATAAATATTCTATCTCATGGGGATACCGTCCTATTTTAGATGCTAAAACTGCAGAAGACGAAAAGAAAACATTAGATGGCTGGATTCTTGAACATGCTGGAGATCCTAATTACCGTTTTGGCGGACAGCAATTTGGAGTTATCGATCCTACATCTCAAACTGAAGATTTAGGTGATGATTCTATGTTAGCAAGTCATTACGGAATTTTAAATCTTAAGCGTATCGTTCCTAATTTAATTGAATGGACTGCTGAAGATGGTAAAAACTATAGTGATTTAGGTACAATGTATGGTCAAGTACTAGGACAATACAACAGATATATGGGTCACGTAACAGGAAACATCGGTGGTGTCATTCAGATGAATAAAACTTATGATCAAGAAGGTGCTGTATTTACGCATGTAGATAAAGCAACTCAAAAAAGAGCTATGGATTTCCTTCAAAAAGAATTGTTTACTACACCTGAATGGTTAATGGACAATAACATCTTTAATAAGATTGAAAATGCTGGAGCTATAGAACGCCTTAGAGGTACGCAAACAAGAACTTTAAACAGCATTCTTAATACTGGAAGAATGCAACGTCTTATAGAAAACGAAACTATTAATGGTAGAGACGCCTATACATTCTTAAATATGATGCAAGATTTAAGACGTGGTGTGTTTAGCGAATTATCTAGAGGTCGCTCTATCGATACGTACAGAAGAAATTTACAACGTGCTTACATAGATCGTATGGCATCTATAATGAATCCTCCTCCTGCTAGAGCTGCAGCACCTGGTGGATTTAGATTCTCTTTTGGCACTCAAGTTAATGTAAGTCAATCTGACATTAGAGCCGTAGTAAGAGCTGAATTAAAATCTTTACGTTCTGCTTTACGTTCTTCAGGTGGTGGAGATCGATTAACTCGAATCCATATTGCAGATGCTATAGAGCGTGTAAATGATATTTTAGACCCTAAGTAAGATTCTAAAATTTAAATCACAGAAAAGGCTTCAAAATAATTTTGAAGCCTTTTTTATTTTAGAAGTTCTTCAATTTTTTGTTGATATGAATTGAATTCTATAAGATTATTATGCTCACCTTTATCAATAGTTACAAAATTTAGATTAGGCAAGTTTAAATCATCTAGTTTTTTTCCGAATTTATATGGCACTACCTTATCTTCAGTACCATGAAAAATTGTTATTGGGCTATCTACATTTCGTATAAATTGATATGTTGGCATTTTATATTTTAATAGAAGTTTTACAGGGAAAATCGGAAAACGATGCTTAGCTATATCAGTAATGCTTGTATAAGGAGTTTCTAAAATAAGATGCTTAATTTTATTCTCTGAAGCTATTTTAGTTGCAATTCCTGTACCCAAAGAACGCCCATAGATTATAATATCGTCACCTGAATATATGTTTGAAACATAATTGTAAAACAACTGAGCATCTTCATACAAAGCAGTTTCACTAATAGCTCCTGTACTTTTTCCAAAACCACGATAATCCATAACCAAAACATCATAATTAAACCGTGTGAAATGTTGTGTAATTTCACCCCAACGTTGTAAATCACCAGCATTTCCATGAAAATACAAAATCACACCTTTAGAATTTTCTACTTTAAAATGCAAAGCATTAAGTTGTGAACCATCATTAGCTTTTAAAAATAATTCTTCAAAAGGTTGAGAGAATTTAAATTTGTGATCTTGTTCTAAAACCGTAGGGAGAAACAATAATTTTTCTTGAAAAAAGGATAATGAAATTCCCATAATAATATATAATCCAAGTATAAGATATACGAACTTTTTAATTCTGTTTCTTTGCGTTTTTTGAACTGTGAATGACATTTATACTTGTACTTTTTAAATCTATTTCTTTAGGTTTAGAATTTATAATTTCGTCTAGCATCTGATGATAGGCTTCAAAATTATTTAAATTTTTATGACCACCTCCTATGACCGAATGCAGCTTAGTTAGTTTAGGATTGACCTGAGATAGTTTTACACTAGATTTAAAAGGAATTAATTTATCTTGTGTACCATGAATAATATGGATTGGGCATCGCACATATTTTAACCATTTATATGTTGGTAATGGGTATTTTATTAACAGAGATAGTGGCATAAAAGGCATATAACGTGATGTTACTTTCGTTAAACTATAATATGGCGCATCTAAAATGAGCATACGAGGATTATTAATAGAAGCTAATTTTGCTGCAAAACCCGAGCCTAAAGAGCGTCCATACAGCACTATTCTATCTTCTGAAGTGACTTCCTTGATTTTATTGTAAACTAACTGCAAATCGCGTTTAATTGCCTTTTGCGAGCGTCTCCCTGTGCTTTTGCCAAAACCACGATAATCTACCATAATCACATTATAGCCTAAACGCGTAAAGTCTACAGCAAACTTTCCCCAACCTTTTATACTTTTAGAATTTCCTTTTAAGTACAAAACCACACCTTTGCTTTTTCCTTTTGGAAAAAACCGAATGCCATTTATAGTGGCACCATCTCTAGTTTCAAGGTTATGCTCTTCATAGGTTTGATTTTCATAATTAAACTGAAAATCTTTAGATAGCTTTTCTGGTTTAAACAACATGTAGTCTTGCAAATAATACAAGGCAATACTAATACCTGCATATATTGCTAATAGTGTTAAAAGTGTTGAAACCCAATAGGTCATTAAAAGTTATTTATCTTAACAAGATACAAATTATTGATTATCTTCTTTTTTAATGTAATCTGCAATAGGAACTTCATTATCATTATTAAGCAATTAACGATTGTTAAAAATTGTGTTAAAAGCGACAACTCTTTTAAACGATTTAAATGTTTGCTAGTCTTAATAGCAAATAAAACAAACACATCATGAAAAAATTATTAGTTATCGCTATTTCACTGTTTACATTAACCAGTATAGCACAGCAAGGACATAGAAAAGGACAACATCATTCTAAACAAAATAAAGAAAAGCGTGCCAATTTATCACCTGAAGACATGGCAAAGTTTCAATCTAAACAGATGACACTTCGTTTAGACCTATCTGATCAGCAACAGCAACAAGTTGAAGCTGTATTAGTAAAACATTTAACTGAAGGTAAAGCTAAATTAGAAACATTAAAAGCTTCAGAAAAAAAGCCTACAATAGAAGAACGCAAGCAATTACGGTTAGAAAGAGTTGATACTCAAATTGCCTTAAAACGAGAAATGAAAAACATATTAAATGACGAACAGTACAAAAAATATGAACGTTCATTGGTTAGACAAAACAATAAAGGTCCTAGAGGAAAGAGAAAAGGTGGTAAACGAAAATAGTTAGTTAGTCTTTCGTAAAATAAAAAGCGTGCTTAAAGCACGCTTTTTATTTTATTATGATTTTGCAAACTCTGAAACAGCTTTAATAGTCTCATCTATATCTTCATAACTCAAAGCATCTGTTATAAACCATGTTTCAAATGCGCTAGGCGCTATATAAATACCTTGATTGAGCATACTATGGAAGAATCTTTTAAATGTCTCATTATTACCATTAGCAGCTGTTTTAAAATCTAACACCTCACCTTCATGAAAATGTACTGAGATCATTGATCCTATTCTATTTATAGTAAACGCTATCTCAGAATCATTTAAAATGGTTTCAATACCTTTATGTAAATACTTCGTTTTTTCCTCTAATCGGTTAAATAATTCTTTATCTGCATCAATAGATTTTAGCATGGCAAGTCCTGCAGCCATAGCCAATGGATTACCACTTAAAGTCCCTGCTTGATATACTGGACCCAATGGCGCTAAATGGTTCATTATTTCATTACGTGCCGCAAAAGCACCAACAGGCAATCCTCCGCCTATAACTTTTCCAAAGCAAACAATATCTGCATTAATCGCAAATAATTCTTGTGCTCCGCCTTTTGCTAAACGAAATCCTGTCATTACCTCATCAAAAATCAGTAGCATATTATTTGCATCACACAAATCTCTTAATCCTTCTAAAAAACCTCCTCCTGGAGGAATGCAACCCATATTGCCAGCTACTGGCTCTATAATAATAGCTGCAATTTCATTTTTATTAGCTTCTATAATCTGCCCAACATGTTCTAGGTTATTATAATCAGCCAAAAGTGTATCTTTTGCTGTACCTTGTGTTACTCCCGGACTATTTGGTGTACCAAATGTACTAGCACCACTACCAGCAGCGATTAAAAAAGAATCACTATGGCCATGATAACAGCCCGAAAATTTTATAATTTTATCTCTTCCCGTAAAACCTCTCGCTAAACGGATGGCACTCATACATGCTTCTGTTCCAGAGTTAACAAAACGAATTTTATCAATATTTGGCACCATAGAAACAGCCAATTCAGCGATTTCCGTTTCTAATGCTGTAGGCATACCAAAAGATGTTCCTGCTTTAGCTTTATCAATTACGGCATCTACAACTGGCGGAAACGCATGACCCAATAACATTGGCCCCCAAGAATTGATATAGTCTATAAAACGATTTCCATCTTCATCATACACATAAGCTCCTTTTGCCGATTTTGCAAAAATAGGAGTGCCTCCTACTCCTTTAAAAGCTCTTACTGGTGAATTTACACCACCAGGAATCACCTCTTGCGCTTCTTTAAATAAAGCACTACTTCTTTGGTATAGCATTAATTTTTGTTTATTATTAAAACTTGTCCTACAGACAAGTCATTTGAAGTTAAATTATTGTCTTTTTTTATCTGCTCAACAGTAATTCCAAATTTCTTAGATATTGAATACAGCGTATCTCCTTTAGAAACAATATGGCGAATTCCTTTAATAACTATTACAGGACCTTTTCCAGAACCATAAGCCACTCTATTTAAAACTTCATCATCATACCTATACAATTGATAACGTTTAATAAGATCTATAAGCTTTTGAGGATATTTTCGATCTGTAGCATAACCTGCCGCTTTTAAACCTTTAGCCCAACCTCCGTAATCATCTATTTTAAGTTCAAATAATTTTGAATACCGTTTTCTACTGGTTAAAAATTCGGAATGATCTTTATAAGACGATGCAGCTTCTTTATATTTTCTAAAACATTCTTGCGAGCGGTCATCATCATGATATATTTTAGCTCCTTTCCAACCATGACATTTTATACCAAAATGATTATTTGCCTCTTTTGCCAAGCGGCCATTTCCTGAACCCGATTCTAAAATACCTTGAGCTAACGTAATACTTGCAGGTATTTTTGATTTACGCATCTCATCCATAGCAATAGATGCATATTGATCTATATATTTTTCTACTGATGTTCTTACTTTTGACGGAGTTGGTTTTGTTGTAATTTCTTCTTTAATTTCATCCTTTACCTTTTCTTCTTCTGAAGACTTAGTGATGGTAGTAGATTCTGTTTTTGTAGTGTTATTTTTTTTCTTAGTTACAATTCCTTTTTTAGAGCCACAACTTGATAACATAACTGCAAAAATTATAAGTATTATTCGTATCTTCATTTTATACTGCTATTAAAGGCAAATCTTTCATTTTTAATTTTTCATTCATCCCTTTTATCCCTTGTAAACCACCTGTATGGATGGCTAAAATTTTAGAGTTTTTAGGAAAATAACCTTTAGCCAATAAATCAAATATCCCATACATCATTTTTCCTGTATAAACAGGATCCAACTGTACATTATATTTCGATTTAAAATCATTAATAAACGTTATTAATTCTTCATTTATTTTCGCATAACCGCCAAAGTGATAATCCGTAATAAGTTTCCAATGGTTTTGCAATGCAAATTTACGAATATCATTTTGTAAAAAATCACCTTTCAACGCAGGAAATCCCAATATATTTTGATGTTTCTCTGAAGTGTTTATTATGCCTGAAAATGTTCCGCCTGTTCCAACAGAACAACAGATATAATCATAGAGATTATCTTCTTTATTTAAAATCTCTTCGCAGCCTTTTATAGCCAATGCATTTGTTCCACCTTCTGGAATAGTATAAAAATCACCAAATCTAATTTTTAAATGTGTTTTAAAATCTGCATCTGTTTTTTGCCGATACAATGTTCTTGTCACAAAATAAAAATGCATACCACAATCATAAGCAAAACGTAAGGTAGAATTAGACATGTACTTGGTTTCTAATTCTTCTCCTCGAATCACTCCTATGGTTTTAAAACCATTTATTTTCCCTGCATAAGCTACTGCTGCGATATGATTTGAGTATGCGCCTCCAAAAGTAAGAAGTGTATGTTCTCTCAGTTTTTTAGCTTCAAGAATATTGTACTTTAATTTTCTAAATTTATTCCCAGAAATAAACGGATGCAATACATCTTCGCGCTTCATATAAAGCTCAATTCCTAATTTATGCTGTATATCTATTTTCTGAATAAACGATGTTTGTAATGCTTCCATTCTAACTTCAAAAATAATGCATATAATTTCAAAACTCATGCTTAATGGCAATTAAAGGCTTAGCACTATTATTCCAATTTGTACTATCTTTGCCACATATGAAAAAGCTTATACCTGTTGAAGATGGCGATTATTATGTAACCCCAGAAGGTTATCGTTGTTTTACAGAACAATACCATTTAAAACGCGGTTATTGTTGCGAAAGTGGCTGTAGACATTGCCCATACGGTTATAATTCTTCAACTAAGCGCAAATAAAAATCAAATACTTAAAAGTGAATTTGAGATGTTTTTTCAAAACACATCGATCAATAGCTTCAACTCATCATCTTTTAAATATATGTAATTAGATTTTTTAAAAGCACTAATTATTAAATTAAAAATGCAACTATGTCATTTAAATCTCAAATTAAAGAAGGTATTCCAAATAAACTCCCCGTAGCAAAAACATACGACACTGAAGTAAACCATGCCCCTAAAAGAAAAGCTGTTTTAAATACTGATGAAAAGAAATTGGCTTTAAAAAACGCACTTCGTTATTTTGATAAAAAGCATCACGCAACGCTTCTTCCTGAATTTAAAAATGAACTAGAAAAGTATGGTCGTATTTACATGTATCGTTTTCGTCCAGATTACAAAATGTATGCAAGACCTATTGATGAATACCCAGCAAAGTCTCGACATGCAGCCGGTATTATGTTAATGATTCAGAATAATTTAGACTCGGCAGTTGCTCAACATCCACACGAGCTTATAACTTATGGTGGCAATGGAGCAGTATTTTCTAACTGGGCGCAATATCGCTTAACCATGCAATATTTAAGCGAAATGACCGATGAGCAAACACTTGTAATGTACTCTGGTCATCCTCTTGGATTATTTCCATCTCATAAAAAAGCTCCTAGAGTTGTTGTGACTAACGGCATGATGATTCCTAATTATTCTCAACCTGACGATTGGGAAAAATTTAATGCATTAGGAGTAACGCAATATGGACAAATGACCGCAGGAAGTTACATGTATATTGGCCCACAAGGCATTGTTCATGGCACCACAATTACAGTTTTAAATGGATTTAGAAAAATAAAGAAATCCCCTAAAGGCAGCTTGTTTGTCACTTCTGGTTTAGGAGGTATGAGTGGAGCTCAGCCTAAAGCAGGAAATATAGCTGGCTGTATTACAGTTTGTGCAGAAGTTAATCCAAAAATTACTCAAATTCGATTAGATCAAGGTTGGATTAATGAAAAAATCACAAATTTAAATGCTTTAGTAAATCGTGTGAAAAAAGCTATAATTGACAAAGAAACTGTATCAATTGCATATTTAGGAAATATTGTAGATGTATGGGAAACGTTTGATAAAGAAAATATTCATATCGATTTAGGAAGCGATCAAACCTCATTACACAATCCATGGGCTGGCGGTTATTATCCTGTTGACCTTTCTTTTGAAGAGGCCAATCAGACGATGGCAAATAACCCTGAAGATTTTAAAACTGAAGTACAAAAAACGTTAAGACGACATGCTAATGCTATAAACAAGCATACTGCAAAAGGCACATATTTCTTTGATTACGGAAACGCTTTTTTATTAGAAGCATCAAGAGCTGGTGCTGATATCATGGCAAAAAATGGTACTGACTTTAAATATCCGAGTTATGTACAAGATATTATGGGACCTATGTGTTTTGATTATGGTTTTGGTCCGTTCCGTTGGGTTTGTGCATCGGGAAAACCTGAAGATTTACAGAAAACAGATGCTATAGCTTGTGCCGTTCTTGAAGAAATAAAAAAGAGTTCTCCTAAAGAAATTCAACAACAAATGTCTGATAATATTCAATGGATAAAAGGTGCTCAAGAGAACAAACTTGTGGTAGGATCTCAAGCCAGAATTTTATATGCAGATGCCGAAGGACGTGTTAAAATTGCAAAAGCGTTTAATGATGCCATAAAAAATTACGATATTGGTATGGTTATTTTAGGTCGTGACCATCATGATGTGTCTGGAACTGATTCTCCGTATAGAGAAACTAGTAATATTTATGACGGTTCTCGCTTTACTGCGGATATGGCTATCCATAATGTTATCGGTGATAGTTTTAGAGGAGCAACATGGGTAAGTATACATAATGGCGGAGGTGTTGGATGGGGAGAAGTTATAAATGGTGGTTTTGGTATGATTCTTGATGGTAGTAAAGAATCGGAAGATAACTTAAAATCAATGCTTTTCTGGGATGTAAATAACGGAATTGCTAGACGTAGTTGGGCTAGAAACGATGAAGCTATTTTTGCTATAAAACGTGCTATGGCCAATGAACCTAATTTAAAAGTTACATTACCGAATATTGTCAATGACGATTTATTAAATGAATACTAACTCAAAAAAAATGTTTATTATGAAAAGATTAGTACAACTTTTACCTATTGCAATGCTTTTTGCAATTGTATCTTCCTGTAGCTCCGTGCGTGTAGCTTCAGACTACGACCAAGAAACTTCTTTTGACAACTATAAAACCTTTGCCTTTTTCAAACCCGGAATTGACAAAGCTGAAATTAGTGATTTAGACAAAAGACGTATTCTAAAGGCTATTGAAACAGAATTATTAGCTAAAGGTTTAACAAAATCTGAAGATCCAGATATGCTAATAAGCATATTTACAAAATCAAACCAACGTGTAGATCTTTACAATAACTTCGGCTTTGGTTTTGGAGGTTTTAGCCCTTATGGATTCGGAGGTTTTGGTGGCTTTGGTCGTTTTGGAGGCTTTGGAGGTTTCGGTCCTTATGGCGGCGGTTTTGGCAATAATGTATCTACTAGAACTGAAGGTATTCTTTTTATAGATTTTATAGACACTGATAAAAAAGAATTAATCTGGCAAGGATCAGGTACAGGACATTTGGTAACTAAAAATGTAGAAAAGAAAGAAGCTCGCATTAAAACATTTGTTACAGAAATGATGACTCAGTTTCCTCCAGAACCTGAGACTAAATAGAATTACAAACCATAATATATCCAAAGGGCACTCAAAATTGAGTGCCCTTTTTGTTTCTATTCCCTATTTTAATCTACATTTTTAAGTATCCATTATAATAAACTATCTTTGCCGACTTTCAGAGATAGAAATTATGATATTAGGCCATACTACAAGGAAGAATTTTACACAAAACCCAAAGAACGATATTCTATCTGGGTTAACCGTTGCATTAGCATTAGTTCCTGAAGCAGTTGCATTTGCTTTTGTTGCCGGTGTAGATCCATTAGTTGGGTTATATGGTGCTTTTATGATGGGTATTATTACTGCTCTATTTGGTGGACGCCCTGGTATGATCTCTGGTGCTACAGGAGCTATGGCTGTTGTTATGGTTCATTTAATTAAAAAAGGAAATGAAGTTGGATTAACTTTAGATATACCAATAGAAAATTTAGGGTTACAGTGGCTATTTATTACTTTATTAATTGTTGGTGGCATACAAATTCTTTCTGGAGTATTAAAACTAGGGAAATTTGTACGTTTAATTCCACATCCTGTAATGATGGGGTTTGTTAACGGATTGGCTATTGTTATCTTCTTATCACAACTTGGCCTTTTCAAAGAAAATATAAATGGGGAAAAAGTATTTATGTCTGGCACACCATTGCTTATTATGCTAGGCTTAGTAGTATTAACAATGGGTATAATGTTTGGCTTGCCAAAACTCACAAAAAAAATACCTGCTGCTTTAACCGCCATAATAGTTGTTGCAGCAATTACAATTCTAGGAAAATTAGATGTTAGTACTGTTGGTTCTTTTATAACTGATGGTGGCGGAAAAGGTTTACAAGGTGGATTACCATCGTTTCAAGATCAAATTTTTGGATTATTTAGTACGCTAGATGGTCATTTTTTAAGTGTCATTCTTCCAACCGCTTTTATTTTAGCTGCAGTAGGCTTAATAGAGTCATTAATGACATTGAATCTTATAGATGAAATGACCGAAACCAGAGGAAATGGAAACAGAGAATGTATTGCTCAAGGTGGAGCTAATATATTAAACGGTTTATTTGGTGGTATGGGAGGTTGTGCTATGATTGGGCAATCTATTATTAATGTAGATTCTGGTGGCCGAGGACGATTATCTGGAGCTGTAGCTGCAATAGCATTACTTTGCTTTGTTTTGTTTGGAGCTCCTTTAATTGAACAAATTCCTATTGCCGCATTAGTTGGTGTAATGTTTATGGTCGTTATCGGAACATTTGCATGGTCTAGTTTTAGAATTATTCGTAAGATCCCCTTATCAGATGCTATTGTTTTAATTGCTGTTTCTGCAATTACTGTATGGAAAGATTTAGCTGTTGCTGTTATTGCTGGCGTTATTATTTCTGCTTTAGTTTTTGCTTGGAAAAATGCAACAATGATTAGGGCACGCAAGCGTATGCAAGAAGATGGTACTAAGACTTATGAAATATGGGGACCATTATTTTTTGGCTCTATTCAAAATTTTAATTCAAAGTTTGATGTAAAAAATGACCCTGATAAGGTTGAAATTGATTTTGTTGAATCTCGTGTTAGTGATCACTCTGCTTTAGAAGCTATTTTTAATTTAGTCAATAAATATGAGGCCGAAGGTAAATCTATTACATTAAAACATTTAAGTAAAGATTGTAAAGTTTTATTACGAAAAGCTAGCCCTAAATTTGAAGAAGTAATTATCGAAGACATTGATGATCCTCGCTATCACTTGGCTGCTAACCCTGAAAAATTCACAAAACCTTTATCTGAATATAAAATTTAGTTCAATAATTATTGTCCCTAATTACTAAGGTTTAGCTAATTAGCTACTTATTTCATAATAAAGATTTAAAATTAATTGAATATCAATTAATTAGACTACTTTCGCAGCTTAATTTAATATATTTTAATATGAGTACTGGTACAGTAAAATTTTTTAATGACTCTAAAGGTTTTGGATTCATCACAGAAGAAGGAAACAACAAAGAGCATTTTGTACATATTTCTGGTTTAGTTGATGAGATTAGAGAAGGAGACAATGTTGAATTTGATTTAGCAGAAGGAAAAAAAGGATTAAATGCAATTAATGTTAAAGTTATATAAGTATATATCTTCAATCTTTTTAATAAGAGCCTATCTATTCGATAGGCTCTTTATTTTTAATTAATTTTTATAAATCACACCATCTTTCATTACAAAAGACACATTTCGCATTGCTTTAATATCTTTGATGGGATTATCATCAACAGCAATAATATCTGCTAAAAACCCTTTTTTAATATTACCCAAATTATCTAAATGAAACACGCGTGCGTTTACAGATGTTGCCGATTGTAAAGCTCGTATTGGTTTCATCCCATAATCAATCATAAGTTCTAATTCTTTATAATTCTCACCATGAGGAAACACACCAACATCGCCACCAAATACAATATCAACACCAGATTCCATAGCAAGTTTAAATGATTCTTTCTTTTGTATAATTCTATCTGGTTCTGGATCTTTTCCTTTATTCCAACCATTGTATTGCAAAATAGCATCACCAGCTGCTACAGTTGCACAAAGTGCCACCTTATTCTTTTTCATAAGTTGTAAAATCTCAGCTGTTGCCCCGTCACCATGCTCAATGGTCTCTACACCACCAAGAATGGCACGACGCATGCCTTCTGGTGTACTTGCATGAGCCACAGCATAACTACCAGCGCTTTCTGCAGCTTCAACCATTAATTTTATTTCTTCTAAAGAAAATGTAGGATTTGATGGTGCTCCAGGTTTCCAACGGTAATCTGCATAGATTTTTATAAAATCTGCACCATTACCCAATTGACGACGTACCGTTTTAATCACATCATTACCACTAGCTTCTTCTGCTCCAAGAGGTACATGTACACCATCGTGAAACCCTTTTGGTCCATAAGCACCTGTAGCTACAACCGCTGGTCCTGCAACCAACAAACGAGGTCCAACAATAATACCTTCTTCAATGGTTTTTTTAACATACACGTCACTATATCCTGCACCTTCAGCACCAAGATCTCGCATGGTTGTGACTCCTGCAAACAATGAATTCTTCACGTGGTTTACTGCTCTAATTGAACGCTCTACAGGGGATTCTTTCAATACTTGATCGTTCCATGTCGTTTCATTATATGGATGTAATAATATATGTGAATGTCCTTCAATAAGACCTGGCATCAACGTTTTTCCTTTTAAATCTATGGTTTGTGTGTGTCTAGGAATTTTTATTTGATTTTCAGGTCCAACTTGTGTAATGCGATTTCCTTCTACCAAAACTACCCAACCTTCATGAATTTCGTTCCCATCAAAAATACGATCTGGTTTTAACAGGGTTTGTGAATTAGAAGCGGAAAGAGCAAACCCTAATGCTATTGTGATTATTACTTTTATATTCATTTTTAAAATCATTTTTTATTATACCTACAAGGTTATTGAAACCTTGCAGGATTCATTATCTACTTACTAGTATTTGCTTTAGCAATTTCTGTTAAACGAGCGTCGATACTTTCTTTTGATAACCACTGTCCTCTTACCATAACACCTGTAAAATCTTTTAACGCTTTAAGATCTTGTAAAGGATTTGCATTCAGCAGAATTAAATCAGCATCAACACCAACTCTAACTTCCCCATAAGTACCTTCTTCATTAAAGTATTTGGCTGGATTGATAGTTCCGGATTGTATAATTTGCAAAGGTGTTAAACCAGCTCGCCTCATGCCATCAATTTCATGATGAATAGAAAATCCTGGAACATTAAATAATTGTGGTGCGTCAGAACCCAATAACATACCATGACCTTTATTTTGTAATTTTCTCATCAACTGTCTTCTAATTGTATTGAATTGTTGCCACTGTTCAACATCAAAATCATCAGTTTCTGTTAATTGCGCTTTTCTAGTTATCCAGTTTTTTAATGTAGATGCAGCCATATATTTCATTTCTGGTTGCTTAGATAATTCTTCACCACTTATAGGCGCAAACCAACGCTCGTAAAGACTTTGTGTTGAAACGATCCAAACCTCATTTTCTTTTGCCATATCTACCAGTTCATCCATATATTTCACATCTGCTAAAGGTGTAAATGCATAACCGAAAAATCCATTTGCATTAGGATCTACATTAGCTGATTGTGGGACTAAACCTTCTAAAAACCCATCCACATGATCTATGGATGCATAACCACTTTCCATAGCGTGACGTACACCAACATCAACAGGTACATGACCTGCAAATGGAATACCTACTTTATTAGCTGTTTCTACAGCTGTATCAAAAACGTCTAGTTGAATTCCCGGGTGTATTTTTAAAAAATCATAACCCTCTTTTTGATATTGTGTTACTTTTTCAACGGCTTCTTCTTTAGTGCTAATAGTATTACCGTTTAATGATGGACTAGATGTGTAAATTCGAGGGGATAATATTTCGTTATTCAATGCTTTCTCTCTAAGCTCCAAATGAGACGGATGACCTAGCATTCCGCGAATAGTCGTAATACCATTAGACAAATACAAAAACAGAGTTTCATCAACTATTTCAGGGTTTCTAGTTGAAGGTTGCGGGATGTGTGCATGCATCTCTGCTAACCCAGGCATTAAAAATTTATCTGTTCCGTCAATAACTGTCTTATAAGCATTTTGATTTTCAACAGCTTCAGAAATACTTTTAATTTTCCCTGAATCAACAACAACATATCTATGCTCAACGATAGCACCGTTTCGAACATTAAGTACATTTGTATCTGTTATTAAAATTGCTGTTTCACTAACCTGTGTTTGATTACAAGAACACAAGATTAATGTTCCTATTAAAAAAATAAAATTTCGCATTCGTGTTTAATTTTGAATAATACAATCTTCACAGTCAATAGTTTTTGCAATAGTCTGCGGATTGTATATTTGATTGTTTTTAGTAATTCTATAAATATTTCTAGTTTGTGTAATTTCTATCAATGGGTTTGCGTTTAAAACCACTAAATCTGCTTTTTTACCAGTTTCGATTGTACCATAATCTTCACCTTTTTCTAAAAATTTAGATCCATTATACGCTGATGTTTGTAGTGCTTCTAAATTTGAAATTCCCGAATTAACCATAGCTTCCAATTCTTTATGCAATGAAATACCTGGATAGGTAAATGAATTAAATGCACCGCTATCTGAACCAGCTAACAAACTAACGCCTGCATCATTTAATGATTTTGATAATTTTTTAAAAAATGAATTTAAAGCTTTTCGATCTTGTCGTGCTTTTTCAGAACCATTTAAAGCGCTATTAATTCGACCTTGGTAAGTTGTAATAATTCCTGCTGGCATTAATTTTAAATACGCATCATTAGTATGGTCCTCTTCATCTAAGTAACTCAATACATTTCCTATATGAAGTGTAGGTACAACGTAAACATTATTTTCCTTTAATTGTTTGAATGTATTTTCTGCTGTAAACTCATCATAGGTTGCAATGAGTTTAGCCATCGATTGCCAAAAACCATACTCTCTATTTATAATGGCTTGTGTAATCTCTTGCTCTTTTGAAGAGCATCCTTTTAACACATAATATAAATGTTCAATTGCGCCTATACCAGCTTCAATATTTTCTGTAAGCTCAACAGTAAACGGCATATGCCCTGAAGTGATGAGTCCTCTAGAGGTCGCTTGCTTCACTGTTTCTAAGTATGCTTCTCTAGAAATTCGGCTTTCGTATATTTTTACAAAATCGGTTTTTAATACTTCTAATGAATCTAGAGCTTTTGATACATCTTTTGGATTAGTTACCACCAAAGAACCAGCCCAAGTTGCATTAGGTCCATCTAATTTAGGGCCAGAAGTGAAAATTGTAGGCCCCATTAATTCATTATTAGCAATTTGAGTATTCCATTCTAAAACCGATGGTGTTAAATCGCCACCTGCATCACGAACGGTTGTAATGCCATTCATTATAAATAGTTTTAGAAAGTCTTTATTGGCTTGAATTAAGGTATCTCCACCTCTAAAATGTACGTGATTATCCCAAAACCCTGGTAAGACGTATTTACCTGTAGCATCAATTATTTTTTCTGAAGTGATATTAGAATACTCTACTGCTGGTTTTATATTAACGATACGACCTTCATTGATAAAAATATCTTGTTGCTCAATTGCTCCTGTTTCGATATTAATGATATTCCCATTGGTTACTATCATATCGAACGTCTTCTTGTTTTCAGTTTTACAACCAAAAAACAATATCATCAATAAGCTAAAAAGTAATGGGTTTTTCATTTTTTAAAAACTATCTATCACTAATACTCCTCTGTTCTTAAACGCATTCATTCTTGGTAATTCTGTCGTTGCTTCTTCTAAACTAATGGTACGTTCGATTAATTTTTCTGGATGTAATTTCCTGTTTTTAATCATCTCTAACATTTCGGGATATTTAAACGCTTGCATTCCGTGGCTTCCTATCACTTCCAATTCATCTGCTAGTATTTTAACCATAGGCACTTTAGCATTTTGATGATCTCCTGTCATCAAACCAACTTGAATATGTTTACCTCGTTTTCGCAAACCAGAAATAGAATTAAAACAGGTAGTTGCACTTCCCAAAGCATCCATAGAAACGTGCGCACCGCCATTAGTGATGGATTTAATTTCTTCAACTACACTTGGATGATTACTAGCATTTATAGTTTCTACTGCGCCTATTTCTTTTGCAAAATTTAGTGTGTCCTCATTAATATCTACAGCAATCACTTGCGCTCCTAAAGCATTTGCAATCATAATAGCTGAAAGTCCTACACCACCACAACCGTGAATTACCACATATTGACCACCAGCTACTTCTCCTTGTGCTACAATAGCACGATAAGATGTAATAAATCGACAGCCTAAAGTTGCTGCAGTGACATTATCAATTTCATTAGGCAGCTTTACCAAATTTGTGTCTGCATAATCTAAAGCGACGTATTCTGCAAACGAACCCCAATGTGTAAAACCAGGCTGCGATTGTGTATCACATACTTGATGATTTCCTGAAATACATTGCCCGCAAATACCACAACCACAAACAAAAGGTACGGTTACACGATCACCTACTTTAAAGTTTTTTACATCCTTACCAACTGTTTCAATAGTTCCCGCTAGTTCGTGTCCAGGTACGTGAGGTAAATCAATATCACTATCGTGTCCCATCCATCCGTGCCAATCGCTACGGCACAAGCCTGTAGCACTTACTTTTATAACCACACCATCATTTTTTGGTATTGGGTCTTTAACATTTTGAACCGTTATTGGTCCTTGGAATTTTTCAAAAACGGCTGCTTTCACTCGCTATATTATCTCTTTTTTAAAATTGATTAGTTCTCGACTACGCTTGAACAGACATCTCTTTATTTAGAATTACTGAATGGCATCTAAAAAAGGTTTCATATCTAATAATTTGATATCGTCACGCTTACGAAGCTGTCTTAAGAACCAACCTTTATGTCCTGCGCCATACGTAATTAAAATACGTTTTCCTTTGTAGCGGTGTTTTTCTAGCGCTTTTTCAATATGCCAATAATGTGCAATATTGATATTCTCCCAACCTCCAAGACCAAGCTCTACATTAAACAACTTGTTATAAGGTTGCAATGCAATATCTTGAATACGATCGTACTCATCGGTATGAATAAAATAGGGGTCGTTTACTTTTCCTGTTGCTCGGTATATAGAGTCTGATTCACGATTTCCTTTTCTATATGCTGCCCAATCGTCTGCACGATTTGGATCTTCACTAATAGCTCTTAGTTTTTGACTACGCTCTAATGCCATAGGTCTGGTCCAGCCTGCCGTTGGAATAATCTCAAAATCCATTTCTTTAGTTAACGGAAATACGGCATCTGTATATTCAGGAAAACGCATCACACGAGGTTCAGAAATACTATCATCGCGTTTAAATCCTTCCATAGCAGCTTCAAAAAGATCTGGTGGAATTTCTGTTAAGATATAATCGGGGTTGATTTCTCTAATTAGTTTTTCCACGTAAGCTGTAGTATATACGCTATCGGTAAGGTGACCACCGTGGATCATCCCCATAACCAAAACTTCGTTTAGTTGTTTTTCTTCTAAAGTGTTTTCAGATTGTGTTTGTTTACAGCTTGATATTAATAGTAATAAAGTAATTACTACAACATACTTTTTAATTATAGATTTCATCAATATAGCTTTTAGCAGATAAATTTACTGAAATCTTTGTATTAAAAAACAAAGTCCTCTATTTAATAATTCAATATCTCTTCAATCTTTGTTCTTACCTTTTCTGTAGACGGTATCATCGTTTGTTCTAAAGTAGAGTTTAAAGGAATTGCTGGCATATTTTCACTACCAATAGTCATTACAGGTGCATCTATATACTTAAAACATTCTTCTTGTATTCGCCCAGACAATGCTCTTGCAAAACTATTATTAGTAGGCTCTTCAGTAACTACCAAACACTTTCCTGTTTTTTTAACCGATTTCATAATCGTGTCTTCATCTAATGGAAACAAAGTACGCAGGTCTATTACCTCAACTTGATCTCTCATTCCCTTTGTAGCATTCATTGCCCAATGCACACCCATCCCATAACTTACAACAGTTAAAGTTTCTTTATCTTCTTGTTTCCAGATTTCTTGTAAAACATTGGCTTTACCAAAAGGTAATCTGTAATCTTCTGCAGGCTCTATAGACGTTGCTCCTTTGGTTCCAGGTACTTTAGACCAATACAAGCCTTTGTGCTCTAAAATCACTACCGGATTAGGATCGTAATAGGCTGCTTTCATCAACCCTTTTAAATCAGCTCCGTTACTTGGGTAGGCTATTTTAACACCTCTAATGTTAGTTATTACACTTTCTACTGAAGATGAATGATATGGGCCTCCACTACCATATGCACCAATTGGCACGCGAAGAATCATACTCACAGGCCATTTTCCGTTAGATAAATAACAACTACGGCTTACTTCGGTAAACAATTGATTAAGCCCTGGCCAAATATAATCTGCAAACTGTACTTCTACTATTGGTTTTAAACCTACTGCAGACATTCCAACTGTAGACCCAACTATAAATGCTTCTTGAATTGGTGTATTAAATACACGGTCATCTCCAAATTTTTGTGCTAAAGTTGCAGCTTCGCGAAATACACCACCTAATCGTCCACCAACATCTTGTCCGTAGACTAAACATTCTTTATGGGTTCTCATTAATTCTTCTACAGCAAATAATGCACAGTCTACCATCACCACTTTTTCGTCGCGTTTAGGAAAACGTTCTCCTACCTCTTCGGTAATTGGTGTTGGTGCAAAATCGTGAGTAAATAAATCCTCAGGTTGTGGATCTTCGGCTTGTAAAGCACGTTCAAAATCAGATTGCACTTTTGCTTTTATTTCAACTTCTATGGCTTCAATATCTTTTAAAGAAATCCCAGCGTCTTCTAATTGTTTTTTTAATACAGGATATGGATCGCGAGAGCGTGCTTCTTCCAAATCGTCACGATACCATTCCATTCGCACACCAGAAGTATGATGATTTAGTAAAGGTACTTTAGCGTGTACCAAAAACGGACGACGTTCTTTACGAATGGTAGCAATCACTTTTTCTAGAGCTTCATAGCTTTCTGTAAAATTAGCACCATCTATAGAAATCGCTTCTAATCCGTGAAATCCCTGTGCATATTCATAGGCATTTTGCGCTCTTGTTTCTGCTGCATTTGCTGAAATATCCCAACCATTATCTTGCACTAAATATAAAATAGGCATCTGTTTTAATGCTGCCATTTGAAATGCTTCTGCGATTTCGCCTTCGGTAACTGAAGCATCGCCTAATGAACATACTGAAATTGGATTTAATTGAGATTCTTTACTATCGTTCTGAATGACATTAGGGTTACTTAAACCTTGTTTCTCAATATACTGCATTCCCATTGCTACACCTGTTGCAGGTATAGCTTGCATACCTGTAGCTGAAGATTGATGCGGTATTTTTGGTTTATCTATATCTTTTAAACTTGGATGCGAATAGTAGGTGCGTCCTCCAGAAAACGGATCTTCTTTTTTTGCTAACAATTGTAACATTACATCATAAGGTTGCATTCCTAATGCTAACAACATTGCATCATCTCTGTAATAAGGAAATGCATAATCTTGTGGTAATAATTGCAACCCTAAAGCAGTTTGAATTGCTTCGTGACCACGTGAAGTGGCGTGTACATATTTTGAAACTTGTTTAAAATTAGCTTCGTATAACTCGGTTAGTGCTTTTGCTGTACACAGGTTTGAAAATCCTTTTTCTAATATTTTTTTATCCATATTCATTATTTCTACTAAGGCAGAAACTTATTTTTGAGGTTTTATATTTCAGAAAGCATTCTGCATTTAACAGAATGATTATAAAACTTTAATAGAGGTTAATTTTTAATTTTGGTCATCCAGTTAAACTTATCCTCTACTTTCCCTGTTTTTATAGCATTTAAAGTGTCATTAACATCATTTGCTACAGGGCTTTGATCTGAAACGTGTATTACTTCACCGTCTAAACCAATCTCTTGAATATAGGCAATACCAACGGCCGTACCTGTACCAAAAGCCTCTTGCAAAGTTCCACTACGAGATGCGGTTTTAATTTCATCTATAGTAATCATTGTTTCAGTGACCTCATAACCTTTATCTCTTAGAACATCTATAACGCTCATTCTAGTGATACCGTCTAAAATAGATCCATCTCGTTTAGGGGTTATAAACTTTCCGTCAATCATAAAAAATATATTCATAGTCCCTACTTCTTGAATATATCTATGCTCATTAGCATCTAACCACAATACCTGATCGTAGCCTTTTGCTTTGGCTAATTCTGTTGGACGTATGGCGGCGGCGTAGTTACCTGCTGCTTTTGCTTCTCCTGTTCCGCCATTTGCTGCTCTTATATATTGCTTTTCTGCCCATAATTTAATGCGATTACTGTACATAGCATTTGATGGTGACGCAATAATGATAAATTTGTAATGTGTAGCCGCTCGCATACCAATAAAAGGTTCATCAGCATACATAAATGGTCTTAAATATAATGCACTTCCTTCTTGTGGCGGTATCCAATTACGCTCTATATCTACAAGTTGTTTTAAGCCTTCTACAAATAAATCTTCAGGAAAATTAGGCATTCCCATTCGGTCTGCACTTGTATTTAATCGTGCTGCATTTTTATTAGCTCTGAATAACATAGGGTTTCCATCTTTATCTACAGTAGCCTTCATTCCTTCAAAAATAGCTTGACCATAATGCAATGCCATTGCTGCAGGATGTGTTGGAATTGTTTCTAGAGGCTCTATCCTAGGGTTGCCCCATTGTCCATTATCATAATCACAGATAAACATATGGTCTGTGAATGTTGTTCCTAATGGGATGTTATTAAAATCTAAATCTGATACTTTTGATTTTTCGATTTTTGTTATATTGATATTGTAACTCATAATATTTTTGTTTTTGTCATTGCGAGGACGAAGGACGTCGCAATCTCTTCGAGAGATTCTTCACTTCGCTCTGAATGACAGTCTAATTTATATACTTCTATTCACATCAAACTCTTCAAAATAATCTGCAACACGTTTTAGGAAACTACCTCCTAAAAAGCCATCGACGACACGGTGATCGAATGACAAAGACAAGTACATCATACTTCGAATTTCTATAGTATCACCTTCAGGTTTCTCAATCACTTCTGCGCGTTTTTTAATAATCCCTAAAGCTAATATCGCGACTTCTGGTTGATTGATAATTGGTGTTCCCATTAAACTTCCAAATGTTCCTACATTAGATATTGTGAATGTACTCCCTTGAATATCGTCTCCGCTTAATTTATTTTCTCGTGCTTTTCCAGCTAACTCATTTACATTTTCTGCTAAAGCTTTTAAATCTTTAGTATCGGCATTTTTTACTACTGGAACAATAAGGTTTCCACTAGGTAAAGCTGTCGCCATACCTATATTAATATCTTCCTTTACGATAATATTAGTGTCATCAACCGAGGCATTGATATTAGGAAAATCTTTAACCGCTTTCGCTACTGCTTCAACAAATAAAGGTGTAAAAGTTAAACGTTCTCCATATTTATCTTGAAACGCTTTTTTATTTGCATTTCGCCAATTTACCATATTGGTTAAATCTGCTTCAACATATGCCGTGACGTGCGGTGATGTATGCTTTGAATACACCATATGGTCTGCAATCATTTGGCGCATACGGTCCATTTTAATGATCTTGCCTTTACCTTTATCTAAATTTAATTGTGGTATACGATATGCAGTTGGGTCTGGTTCTGCAACAGGTTGAGCAAATTTAAATGGTCTTCCTTCTTCTATATAATGAAATACGTCACTTTTACGTAATCTCCCTTCATTTCCAGTAGCAGGAATACGTGCCAATTCCTCAAAACTAATATGATGGTCTTTTGCTATAGAAATAATTAGTGGTGAAAAGAAGGTATTAGAATTTGAAACGGAAAATGAATTTGAAACTGGTTTTACCTGTTTAGGTTTTTTGATTTCTTTTTTCTTTTGTGAAGGCTCGACTGCACTTCGACTTTGCTCAGTGACCGTACTCGACGTGACATCTGTTTTAGGCTTGGTTGATTTAGTTTCTTCTGAAACTTCAAGGATTGCAATCACTTCTCCAACTGGTACAACATCTTTTGCTTGAAATAGTATTTTTACCAATATTCCATCTTCAGTAGCTGGAACTTCATTATCTACTTTATCGGTTGCTACTTCAAGGATAATATCGCCTTCTTCATAGCTATCACCCTCATTAATCAACCAATTGATAATAGTTCCTTCTGTAATACTCTCGCCCATTTTGGGCATTTTTAATTCAACTTTTGACATTTTTAATTTTTCTATTTGTCATTACGAGAAATGAAATGATGTGAGAATCTCTTTATGAGATTCCTCATTTCCCTCGGAATAACAATTCTATTTTTTCATAAAATCACGTAACGTATCATACATACTATCTTGCAATTTCATATTATCGGGTACGTCTCTCAAAGGTTCTACTTCTTTTAAACTTTCGTGGCAGTCGGCAGGTAATTGCTGATACAATTGTGTTCCTTTTGTTTTCCAAGCAATCATTTCATCACTCACTTCTTTAATCACTTTAGCGGGATTACCAACTACTAAACTTCGCTTTGGAATTTTAGTTTCTGCTTTTACAAATGCCATTGCACCTACAATACATTCGTCACCAATTTCGGCATCATCCATAATCACTGTGTTCATACCAATGAGACAATTTCGACCTAAATTAGCACCGTGTATTATGGCACCATGCCCAACGTGAGCACTCTCTTTTAGAGTTATCGATTTCCCTGGAAACATATGTACTGTACAATTCTCCTGAACATTAACACCGTCTTCTAAAATAATTTGTCCCCAATCACCACGAATGGCAGCTCCAGGACCTATATAACAGTTTTTACCAATAATGACATTACCAGTTACGGCAGCCAAAGGATGTACGAAACTCGTTTCGTGTACTACTGGTGTATATCCTTTAAAGCTATATATCATATTATTTATTTAAGATTGTTGATTAAGGATTATTGATTTTCGAATTTCTCACTCATACTTCCAAAATCTCCAATCGACATTCTTCAATCGATAATTATTTAAATCCTTTCAATTTCTCTTTTGTAAACTCAGACAGCACTAATCGACCGCTAGTTGCAGCACGTTCTGCTAATAACTCATCCCAATCGTCTGTACCTTTCCAAAACACCTTTTTCATTTCTAACATAGCTTCTGTATTGTAAGTACACAAATGTTCTGCTGTTGCTTTTACCGCTTCATCTAGCGCTTCTGTACTTTCATAAACATGCGTGAATAAGCCTTTTTGTTTTGCCCATTCTGGTGGATAAAATGAGTTTGCATCAATAGCTATTTGTGACATCGCACTTAATCCCATTTTGCGCTCAATTGCTGGTCCAACCACAAAAGGTCCAATGCCTATGTTAAGTTCGCTTAATTTAATGGCTGCAAATTTTGTTGCCATACAATAATCTGTTGAAGCTGCAAGACCTACGCCACCACCCACGGTTTTACCTTGGATACGACCGATGATAAACTTCGGACATTTTCGCATGGCATTTATTACATTGGCAAATCCTGAAAAGAACACTTTTCCAGTTGCCGCATCATTAATATTAATCAACTCTTTAAAACTTGCTCCAGCACAAAATGTACGATCTCCACCGCTTTTTAATACAATCACTTTAATAGCATCGTTTTGTCCTGCATCAGTAATTGTTTGTGCTAATTCAGCTAACACATTTCCTGGTAGCGAATTATGAGCAGGATGAAAAAATTCGATGTATCCTACTTCGTTTTCTAAGGTTTGTTTTACGTATGGTTGTGTCATGTTATATTAATTCAAATTGCTCAAAATGATGATTCAAATGCTTGCGCTCTAATAAATACCACTCGTATTTATTTAATTCACCAAATACCATATTCTTTAAAATAGCATCTGGATTTTCTTTAAAATAGTCTACATATAAATTTCTTTGTGCTTTAAACTTCTCAATTGCTGTTGCTAAATCTTTATGTTTTAAATCGTCTAATTTATCTTTTTCTAGTAATGGAAATTGACTGTTTTTAGGAAAAGGCTCATAGTTCCAAAGGCTATTTTTTACCTTTTCTAAAATCTTCTCTGGTGTTGCAATCTCAAAATCTTGAATTTCTCCTGAAGCAATTTTATAAGTATACTCCAAATGTTCAATCATATGTTGCGGCGTCATCATTCCCCAATTTGCTTTGCTATTTTCAGTGAGTTTTGATAGACATTCATTAATCTTTTCATCAGTCATTTCAACAAATGTTTCTTGTTTCTTTTGAACCATTGTTAAAATGGTAGCAACTGCAACTAGCGGACTATCTTTATCTGTTTTTTGACTTTCAGGTCTATTTTCAAAATTAGCATCAAACACCTCAACATGCCATTTTACAATTCCGCTTGGATGCTCTGCCGAAGCTACATCACGGTCCACTTTTTCTTTACAAGTTAATCGTACATAAATCGTATCGTTATGATACAATGGTCTTAAGAATCTAATACTATCTAAACCGTAATTCGCCGCAACTGGACCTTTGTTTGGGTAGACAAATAATCCTGCCGCTGCAGATATAATAAAATAACCATGCGCAGTTCGCTTTTCAAAAATGCTTCCATCTAAAGATGTGATGTCTGTATGTGCGTAGAAATGGTCCCAAGTTAAATTGGCAAAATTCTGTATATCTGTATCTGTTAAAGTACGTTTATGGGTTTTCATTGACATCCCAGTTTCAATGTCTTCCCAATGGTATTTGAATGGATGCTGTTCTGCTTCCTTATATTTTGCATTCTGTTGGTAAATACCTGTAATTGCAGTAATAGTAGTTGGCGAACCTTGAATTGCCGTACGCTGCAAATAATGTTTTATACCACGCATGCCACCCATTTCTTCACCTCCACCAGCGCGCCCTGGACCTCCATGTACCAAATATGGTAAAGGTGAACCATGGCCAGTGCTTTGTTTAGCACTTTCTCTATTAAGTACTAGTATTCGCCCATGATGAGACGCAGCATTTACGACATAATCGGTTGCAATTTTATCATCATTAGTAGCAATAGAAGACACTAGTGAGCCTTTACCCATTTGTGCTAATGTAATGGCTCCGTCTAAATTTTTATAAGGCATTATGGTGCTTACTGGACCGAATGCTTCACGTTCGTGAATAACTGTATTTTCAAAAGGATGGTCAGCTCTTAGTAAAATCGGACTTATAAAAGCGCCTTTTTCTGCATCAGCACCGATAGTTTCTATTGTATCTAAATTACCATAAACAATTTGCGCTTCTTTAGCTAAATCGTTTACAGAATCTCTTACTGCCTGCACTTGTTGTTGACTCACTAAAGAACCCATTCGTACTTCTTTTAGTCTTGGGTCACCAATGGTTACTTTGTCTAATGCTTTGCCTAATTGAATTTGAACATCTTCAACCAATTTTTCTGGCACAATGATTCTACGAATAGCAGTACATTTTTGACCAGCTTTAACGGTCATTTCTTTTCTGACCTCTTTAATAAATAAATCAAATTCTGGTGTGCCAGGAACAGCATCTTCACCTAAAATAGATGCATTTAAGGAATCAGCTTCCATCGTAAATGGTACAGCTTCTTGTATTAATCTTTGATGCGCTTTTAATAAACGCCCAGTTGAAGCAGACCCTGTAAAGGTGACCACATCTTGAGATTCTACGGTATCTAATATTGTTTTTACGGTTCCGTTTATAATTTGAAGTGCTCCTTCTGGTAAAATACCAGAATCGATAATTTCTTTGGCAACAGCCTCTGCTAAATAGGATGAAGAAGGTGCTGGTAAAACTACAGCAGGCATTCCTGCCATCCAATTGACCGCACATTTTTCAAGCATTCCCCAAACTGGGAAGTTAAAAGCATTTATATGTACTGCCACTCCTTTTTTAGGCACCATAATATGATGTGCCATAAAACGACCCCCTCTTGACAAATCGATGGCATCACCTTCTACATGATACGATTGATTCGGAAACAATTTTCGTAAAGACGCATTTGCAAAAAGATTACCAAAACCACCTTCAATATCAATCCAACTATCCACTTTAGTAGCTCCAGTTCTATAACTCAATTCATAAAAAGCATCTTTTCTTTTTGTGAGATACAATGCCAATTTTTTGAGCATATTACCACGCTCTTGAAAAGTCATTTTGCGAAGTACTTCGCCTCCTTTTGTTCTTCCATATTGAAGAATTTCTGGAATATCTAATCCTTCGATAGCGATACTTGTGAATGCTTCACCAGTTACAGCATCTAGAATTGGTGTTCCTTCTTCTTTTCCTGTTGTCCATTTTCCTTGGACGTAATGTTGAATCTTGTTCATCATTTATTATTTGAGATTGTTGATTAACGATTTTTGATTTTTGAAACCCTTCTCACTTCTTAAATCTCCAATCGACAATCTTCAATCGTTAATTTCTATACTCTTTCTATAACAGCAGCATAACCTTGCCCAACACCAACACACATGGTTACTAAAGCATATTTTTTATTTTGCTCTTTTAATTCTAAAGCTGCTGAATACGCAATTCTCGCTCCAGTTACTCCTAAAGGATGACCAATAGCTATGGAACCACCATTAGGATTTAATCTAGGGTCATCATCTGCTAAGCCCCAAGCACGTGTACACGCTAATGCTTGTGCAGCAAAAGCTTCATTTAATTCAATGACATCTATATCATCCATTGTTAGTCCTGCTTTTTCTAATGCTTTATTAGATGCCTGAACTGGCCCTATTCCCATAATTCTTGGTTCTACACCCACTACTGCAGAACTTACGATTCGCGCTAATGGTTTTAGGTTGTATTTTTTTACGGCATCTTCGGATGCAATTATAGTTGCTGCGGCACCATCGTTTAATCCTGATGAATTTCCTGCAGTTACACTACCTCCTTCTTTTTTGAAAGCAGCTCTTAATTTTCCTAAAACTTCTAATGATGTGTTTGGTTTTACAAATTCATCCTTAGAAAATTGAATGGGGTCTTTTTTACGTTGTGGAATTTCAACCGTTACAATCTCTTTTGCCAACCTTCCGTTCTCTTGTGCTTTAGCAGCTTTCATCTGACTCCAATACGCAAACTTATCTTGGTCTTCTCTTGAAATATTATATTTCTCTACCAGATTTTCGGCAGTATTCCCCATGCCATCAGTTCCGTATAATTTATGCATTTTAGGGTTTATAAAACGCCATCCGAAGGTAGAATCATACATTTTAGAATCGCCACCAAATCCTGTCGATGGTTTTGCAATTACGTAGGGTCCGCGTGTCATATTCTCCACACCACCAGAAATAAATACCTCTCCATCTCCTGCTTTTATTGCACGGTTGGCATGTATAATGGCTGATAATCCCGAACTACATAATCTATTAACAGTTTCTCCCGGAACTGAAAAAGGTAGGCCTCCTAAAAGCGAGCACATTCGTGCTACATTACGGTTGTCTTCACCTGCTTGGTTTGCACAACCCATAATGACATCATCATAGGCTTCTTTTGGAATATTAGGATTTCGTTTTACAATCTCTTCTATAACGATTGCTCCTAAATCGTCTGTACGAACAGCAGATAATGTGCCTTTGTAATTTCCTATTGGTGTGCGAACACCATCTATGATATATGCTTCCATTTTTATTATTTGAGATTGTAGATTAACGATTTTTGATTTTTGAAGTACTTACTCATATCTCTAAAATCCAAAATCAGCAATCTACAATCATTAATCATTATCTAATTTTTTTAAAGTTGCAATTATACTATCGCAACTGGTTTTCATTTGTTTAAGGTTTCCAGCCAAGTTCTTTTTTATAACATAACTATTTTCAAATGTGGCCGTAGTAAGAGGCTCATTTACTTTAGAAATATATTCACTGTACAATAATTTTTTGTACGGCATTGCATCAAAATTACTTCTGCTTACAACAATAGGTTGTAATGAGCCTAAACTTTTACGAAGTTCCCAAGCTGACCCATTGAAAAAATTTTCTCCACCGAAATTAAAGGTATTACTGTATGAATCAGCACTTTCAAAAAACCTATCAATATATTGTGTCAAGGACCTACTCTTTAACAATCTGAAATCCCCATTCGAAACCGCCTCATTATAGCTTGAAATAGTAGGTTTAAAATTGTCTTCCATAAAAAATACCGTTGCAATTTTCCTTAAAGAATCAACAGAAATAGTTTGTGTCTCGTTTTCGATGATTTTATAAAAGGTGTTCATTGTGTTGAGTTCATTTTCTCGCTTTTCAATCGCTGAAACTAATGTTTCATTTGTATCGGTAAAGTCTGTAATTAAATTACTAATCAATTCTTTTCGTTGCTCATTGAGCTTTCGATTTTCGTTCCAATTGTTAATTTGTAAAGCAATAAGTATTCCAATAACTACAAGGATAATTTCACCAATAGCATATTTGAAATATTTTCCTGTTTTGCCTTGTGTAAGCAATGATTTTCTAATATGTCTAAAAAACTTAATCATTAATTTATATCTTCTTTATTTCTTTATTCATTTTGTCTTGAAACAAAACGAATCAAAAATTCCTCATTTCAACAGTGACTACCTGCAGGCTAATTTCTAACAGCGCAGCGGTCTATTATCTAATTTCTTTTTTATTCTTCCCAATCTTTTTGAGTTCTATAGACTACACCTTTAAAAAGTGCTACTAATTCATCACCACGTTTCACTTCAATGATATTAAATCCTAATTTATTATTTACTTTTTCAATAACTGATTCGGCCACCAAATAATCGCCTTCATTTAACGCTTCAATATGATTGATACTTGTTTCTATTGATACTGCATATTTGCCATGCGTATTTGCCGCAAAACCAAAAGCTGTATCTGCTAACGAATAGCTTATTCCTCCATGCGCTTTATTCATACTGTTAAGCATCTCTTTTCTGATGGTCATAGCAACTTTGCAACGACCAATTTCGCATTCTAAAATCTCAATACCCAACCATTGACTGTAAGCATCTTGACTTAGCATTTTATATGGAATTTGCTCTCCTTTCATGTTCACTTCCCACGAAAGTGGGAATCTTTTTATGAGACCTTTCGACTGCGCTCAAGGTGACATCTAGTTATATTTTAAATTTTAATTAAAAGAATGTTTTATGTTCTCTATTCATTTTACGTAATAGCGGACTACAACGGTATCTATCTTCATGGTATTCATCATACAATCTGTCTAATGCTGTAACACAGTTGTCAATTCCTATTTCATCTGCCCAAGACAATAAACCTTTAGGGTAATTAACGCCTTTTGTCATGGCATTATCAATATCTTCTGTTGAAGCAATGTTTAAAAATAGTGCATCTGCAGCTTCGTTAATTAACATCACTAATATACGGTTGAATATCGATTCTGCTAGAGACTTCTCGACTGCGCTCGAAGTGACATCTAAACTTCCCATTATTTTCCCGTTTTCATCATAATCATAATAACCTTTACCAGATTTGCGACCTAAATAACCTGCTTCTGAAAAACGTTTTTGCGTGAATGCTGGTTTATATCTTGGATCGAAATAAAATGCTGTGAATACAGTTTCTGTGACGGTATAATTCACATCGTTTCCTATAAAATCCATTAATTCAAATGGCCCCATTCTAAATCCGCCAATAGCTTTTAAACTCCAGTCAATGGTTGCAAAATCTGCAATACCTTCTTCATAAATACGAAGCGCTTCTCCATAGAATGGGCGCGCAACCCTATTTACAATAAAGCCTGGTGTATCTTTTGCTACTGCTACTACTTTCTTCCAGTTAGAAATGGTATCAATTGATTTTTGAAGCACCTCTTGAGAAGTTTGAATAGCAGGAATAACCTCGACCAACTTCATTAAAGGTGCTGGATTAAAAAAGTGTATCCCGATACAGCGCTCTGGTTTTTCTAATGATGCGGCTATAGATGCTATAGATAAACTTGATGTGTTTGATGCAATGATACAATCGTCAGACACATATGTTTCAAGTTCAGAAAAGACTTTTTTCTTTATATCGAGGTTCTCAATAATAGCTTCAATGGTCAAATTTGAATCTGCTAAATCTTTCAGACTATCAACATAAGAGATATTAGATTGAATTCTAACTTTTTCGTCAGCATCAATTCGACCTTTTTCAATCAAACGATTTAATATTTTTTCTAATGCCGCTTTAGCTTTATCCAAAGCAGCTTGATTTGTATCGTATAATTTTACTTGACAACCAGCAGTGGCTGCAACTTGTGCAATGCCGCTTCCCATTGTTCCCGAACCAATAATTCCTACATGTAGGATTTTTGATTTTTGATTACTGATATTTGATTTTTGATCCTTACTCATATTACTTTTGATTTGAAGTTACTGATATTTGATTTTTAAATTCTAAAATCTTCAATCATGAATCTCCAATCGTTAATCATTTTAGTTTATTTGATGCTGTTTTAATACTCGATACGAATATTGAAATTAACTCATTATTTTCTTTTGATAGTTTTTCTAATAATTCCATATCTGAAATTAGATTTGCACCTTTCATTATTTTTAAATTTATGAAAGATTCTCTTAGCTCTTTTGAACAAATTTTCATTTTATGAAGAAAATCCCTTGTTGATTCTCCGCTTCTAGCTTCACCATAATTTAAAGCGGATGATGTTGCTGAACGTATTAATTGTTTTGCCAAATGTTCTGAAGCAAAAGATTTATCTATTGTTTTACACAACAGAATAATATCAATTGAAAATTGAATCAATCTTTTTTCTAGTTCATTAGCTTTCACTTATAATATTTTTTAATTCAAAACTCATAAATCATCATTCCACAATCATTAATCAAAAAGGTAAATTTTTCACATCTACATTTCCGCCAGATAAAATAATACCGACATTTTTATTTTTAAATTCTTCTTTATTCTTCAATACTGCAGCAAAAGGTACAGCGCATGAAGGTTCTATAATAATTTTCATACGCTCCCAAATGAGTTGCATCGCATTTATAATTTCATCTTCTTCTACTCTAATAATCTTATCGACATGCTTTTGAATAATTGGAAAATTACGATCGCCTAAATGTGTTCGTAAGCCATCTGCAACTGTATGAAAACTATCATTGGTTTCTATTTTACCAGAAATCAAAGAACGATATGCATCATCTGCTTCCATAGGTTCACCACCAATAACTTTACAATTATTTGAAAAATAATGTGCTGCTAAAGCAGTACCAGCAATAAGTCCGCCACCGCCGACAGGCGTTAAAATTACATTTAAATTTGGGTGGTCTTCTAACAATTCTATAGCAGCAGTACTGTTACCATAAATGACTTCATCTTGGTTTGATGGATGTAAAAAAGAAGCGCCTTTTTCTTCTTTTATTTTATTAGCAGTTGCTTCTCTTGCTTGTGGCGTTGACTCGCATTCTATAATTTCACCTTCGTAAGTTTTTACACCATTTTTTTTGACTTGTGGTGCATTTTCTGGCATTACAATATAGGCTTTAACGTCCAATTTTTGAGCTGCTAATGACACCGCTTGCGCAAAATTACCTGAGGAATGCGTTACGACTCCACGTTGCCTTTCTTCTTCTGAAAGCGAAAGAATTGCATTTGCTGCACCTCGCATTTTAAAGGCTCCCATCTTCTGAAAATTCTCGCATTTAAACACAATATTTGCACCTACTATTTCATTTATTAAGCTAGAACTTAATACAGGCGTTTTATGAATAAATGGTTTTATTCTATTGTGAGCTTGTATGAGGGTTTGTTTTAAATTGTCCCCTTGAGGGGACTTGAGGGGTGTTTTTAAAGATTTTACTTTTTCCTCTAACGACATAGAAACACTAAACATATTATTTTTAACATCAGAATCACTAAATCTAATAAACTTTACACCACGTTCTTCAAGCTTGTTTTGCCTGTCTGTATCTTCAAAATATTTAAAATCATGAGAATTGCCATCAATTTCGATTGCAAGTTGAATTTCATGACAATAGAAATCAGCGATATAATCTAACATTGGGACTTGCCTATGAAACTGAACACCTAACGCTCTATTTTTAATGTTTTTCCATAGAAGAACTTCTGCAAGTGTGCTGTTTTTTCTTAGCTCTCTTGCATATTCTTTTAATTTTGGGTTATATGGAATTATTTTGTTTTTCACTCTGATGTTTACACCCCTAAAGTCCCCTCAAGGGGACAATTGTTCGATTAATCCTTTTTAGTTCCCTTTAAAATTTGGTTTACGTTTTTCTATAAATGCAGCGACACCTTCTGCATAGTCATTACTACTTGCAGCCTCGATTTGTAATTTAGATTCTAAAGCCAATTGGTCTTCAAGCGTATTTGTCATTGACTTATTAAATAGTTCTTTGATAAGCCACAAAGCTTTAGTTGGCATATTAGCTACTTTAACTGCTAGTTTAGAAATCGTTTCTTCAAATTCTTCTAAAGGCACTGATTTATAAATCATTCCCATTTTTTCTGCTTCTTCTGCTGAAATTTTATCACCAAGCATTGCCAAAGCTTGTGCTTTTTGAAAACCAATTAAACGTGGTAAAAAGAACGTGCCCGCACTATCTGGAACTAAGCCAATTAAGCTAAAGGCTTGAATAAAACTAACTTTTTCATGAGCAACAACAATATCACAGGCTAATGCAATATTAGCTCCTGCTCCTGCTGCAACACCATTAATTGCTCCAATAATGGGTTTTTTAACAGAACGTAGTCTTGTAATTATTGGATTATAATGTTCTTCTAATATTTTCTTAAATCCTGGGTTTAATTCTGGATCAGTGACTTCCTTTAAATCTTGACCAGCACAAAATGCTTTTCCGTTTCCTGAAAGTACAATTGCTCTCACTTCGTCATTGTTATCACAATTATCTAGCGTGCTTTGAAGGTTTAAAGCCATTTCTCTATTGAAGCTATTAAATACTTCTGGTCTATTTAGCGTTATGTACGCTACTTTATTTTCTATTTTTAGTTCTATTGAACTCATCTCTTATTACCTTTTATGAGATCCTTACTTTCGTAGGAACTAAAGTTTAAAATATGGATTATAAATTAATCCTATAATATTATTCCAAGGGTCATAAACACTAGCAACCATTAATTCACCTCCGACATTGGTTGGCACTTCATGTTTAATTGCTCCTAAGTCTATTAATCTTTTGTATTCTTCTTGAATATCTTCAACTCCCCAATAAGAGATAACATTATCTCCTTTTACTGAATCGTCTGGTTGTAATCCTAATTCGTACCCTTTAATATTAAAACCCACATAATAAGGTTCATCAAAATAAGGTTCTGTTTTAAATGCTTTTGCATACCAAGTTTTTGCCTCAGATATGTCACCTACTTTATATATCGTTGTTCTTAAACCCAACATTATTTTAAACATTTAAAATAATCAAATGGCTCTTGGCAATTCTCACATTGAAATTGTGCTTTGCATGCTGTTGAACCAAACTGACTAACCATTCGTGTATTTTGCGAACCGCAATTGGTACACTTAACAATTCGTTTTCCATTAAGCAACACGTCTTTATCTGCATCGGCATCTAAAGGTGCAGCTATTCCATAATCTTCAAGCGCTTTTCTACCTCTTGGTGTAATCCAATCGGTTGTCCAAGCTGGGTACAGAATCAAATCAACTTCAGATTTATATCCTGCTTCATGAAGTGCTTTTTTTATATCGTCCCCTATGACATCCATTGCAGGACAACCACTATAGGTTGGTGTAATTTCAACCTTTACTATATTATTAATTACAACAGCAGAACGCACAACACCCATATCCATAATAGATAACACTGGAATTTCTGGATCTGACACTTGCTCCAGTATTGGGATTAATTTTTCGTCAATATGTTGTTCTGTTGTTGTCATAAAATATCCAAGATTGTTGATTAACGATTTTTGATTTCTGAATTAGTCACTCATAAATCTAAAATCAAAATTCTACAATCATTAATCATCCTACCAATCCATATTAGGATAAGCGCGCTGCATATATTGTAAATCGCTTAGCAAGTACCCCAGATGTTCTGTATGCACACCTTCTTTTCCTCCTTTTTGAAACCATTTTGATTCTGGAACTTCTAGCATTGCTTCAGTTAAAATCGCATTCACTCTTTGGTAGTAGTTATCTTTTAATTGGGTAACATCTACTCCAATATTTTCTCCAACCATTACCTTATCTGCTTCTACTTGATGAAACAATTCATCTGTATAGGTCCAAAGTGAATCAATTGCATTTTGTATTTTCGATTTACTTTTTTCTGTACCATCTCCTAAACGCTTTATCCAATCTGAAGAAAAGCGTTGATGGTAACTCACTTCTTTTATTGATTTTGTTGCAATAGCAGATAAAGTAACGTCACGACTTTTTTGCAACTCTGTTAAAAACATAAAATGGTAAACATCAAATAAAAACTGTCGTGCAATGGTATATGCAAAATCTGTATTTGGTTGCTCTACCAATAATACGTTTACATATTCGCGCTCTTTACGAAGCATTGCAATATCATCTTCAGTTCTTTTATCTCCAGCTATTTTTGCCGCATATTGATAATAGCTTCTTACTTGACCAAATAAATCGAGTGAGATATTAGTGCAAGCAATATCTGTTTCTAGACTTGGGCCGTGACCAGTTAACTCTCCCATTCGTTGCCCAAGAATTAAACTATTATCTGCTATTCCTAGTATATAGTTGTATAAGTTTTGATTTTTCATGTTTACTTTCCACGAAAGTGGAAATCCTTTAGATTAAACATTTATATTAATTTTTGAGTTTCCTGATTTCTCAGGAATTGTAATTTGAGTAAAACTCAAATTACATATGTTTTACTTCGTCAGGTAAATCATAAAATGTTGGGTGACGATATACTTTATCTTGAGCAGGCTCAAATAACTCTCCATAATTTTCAGGATTTGAAGCTGTTATGTGTTTTGATTCTACAACCCATATACTAACACCTTCATTTCTTCTGGTATAGACATCGCGTGCATTCTCTAAAGCCATTTCTTCATCTGCTGCGTGAAGGCTTCCGAAGTGACGATGTTCTAATCCGTTTTTGCTTCTTACAAATACTTCCCAAAGTGGCCAATTCTTTTTTGTTGTCATAATCTTATCTTGTTATTTGCCTGATAACCTTTCGACTGCGCTCAAGGTGACAAACATTTTAAACTGCTTGCTTCTCTTTTCTATTTTGTTTTTTATCTGCATAAGCTACTGCTGCATCTCTCACCCATTCACCACGTTCCCAAGCTCCCACTCTAGCTTTCATACGTTCTTTATTCATTGGACCATGACCTTTAACCACTTGCCAAAATTCATCCCAATTAATTTCACCAAAATCATAATGCCCTGTTTCTTCATTCCATTTTAAATCTGGATCTGGAATTGTTAAACCAATTAAATCTGCTTGAGGTACTGTTTGATCTATAAATTGTTGACGTAAATCATCATTAGATTTACGCTTTAATTTCCATTTCATAGATTGCTCTGTATGTACCGATTTATCATCTGTTGGACCCAACATCATTAAACTTGGCCACCACCATCGATTTAAAGCATCTTGTGCCATTTCTTTTTGCTCTGGTGTACCATTTGCTAATTTTATCATGATTTCATATCCCTGACGTTGGTGGAAACTTTCTTCCTTACAAACGCGAACCATAGCTCTTGCATACGGCCCATATGATGTATTACATAGTGGCACTTGATTAATAATTGCAGCACCATCTACCAACCAACCAATAGCACCCATATCTGCCCACGTCACTGTTGGATAATTAAAAATACTCGAATATTTGGCTTTGCCTGTATGTAATTGATCGTACAATTCATTACGAGAAATCCCTAAAGTTTCACAAGCACTATACAAGTATAAACCGTGACCAGCTTCGTCTTGAACCTTTGCCAGTAATGCCACTTTACGACGTAAAGAAGGCGCACGTGTTATCCAATTACCTTCAGGCAACATACCAATGATTTCGGAATGTGCGTGTTGAGACATCTGCCTAATATGTGTTTTACGATATTTTTCTGGCATCCAATCTTTTGGTTCAATTTTTTCATCACGTGCAATACGTGCTTCAAATTGTGTTTCTAAATTTTTTATTTGTTCTTCACTCATAATAATTTATGATTTTTGATTAAGGATTTTTGATTTCTGAATTGTATACTCAAATTTCTTAAATCTCCAATCAACATTCTTAAATCGCTAATATTTTACACATCAAAATCAACAACTACTTTTTCTGTTATTGGTACTGCCTGACAACTTAATACTAAGTTTTGTGATACTTCTTTTTCATCTAAAGCATAATTGATTTTCATCTTAACATCTCCTTCTACAACTCTACACTTACACGTACTACAAACACCTCCTTTACAAGCATAAGGCAAATCTGCTCCAGCAGCTAAAGCGCCATCCAAAATATTATCAAAATCATCATCCATTGTAAAATGGAATTCTTTGCCACCATCAATAATAGTAACTTCTGTCCCTTCTACTTTTTGCTCTAACACTTCTGCTATTTGGCCATCAGAATCTTTATTATCACCAGAGAAAAATAACTCGTAATGTATTTTATCTTTATCCAACCCTTTTTCTTCTAAATGATCTCGAATTAGAAAAATCATAGATTGAGGACCACAAATAAAACAATCACTTGTATCTTCAACATCAATAAATGTTTTAGTTAAGACCTCTAACTTCTCTTTATCGAAACGCCCATTTAAAAATGGAATATCACGCTGTTCTTTAGTTAAAAAATAAAATACTTGAAAACGCTCAAAAAATTGATTTTTAAGTTCTTCAATTTCTTCTTTAAAAATGATTGACTTTACTGTACGATTTAAATAAAACAGCTTAAAGGTACTGTTTGGTTCTGATAGCAAATGTGTCTTAATTATAGACAGCATTGGCGTAATACCACTTCCTGCAGCAAATGCAATATAATTTTTTGAAGATGTTTTATCCACCTCAACAAAGAAATTACCTGAAGGTTGCATTACCCCTAAAGTATCTCCCTGCTTCAATTCTGTATTCACATACGTAGAAAAAACACCTCCTTGGATTTGCTTTACAGCAACTTTCCATTGATTGTCTAATGGACTTGAGCATAACGAATATGAACGTCTTACATCTTCGCCATTTATTTTTGTTTGCAATGTTAAATACTGTCCTTGAGTAAATGTGAATTTGTCGTACAAATCATCTGGAATAGCAAAAGAAACCACTGAACAATCCTTAGTTTCTTTATATATATCTACAACTTTTATTGAATAAAAATCTGCCATTTTTGGTTTTTCAAGTTAGACTAACAATTGTTAGTTTTGGTTACAAATTTACAAAATTATTTGCTAATTATTTGTTAATTCCGGTGATTAAGATTTCGCTTAAAGAATCGGACAATTCTTCTATATTTATATCTTCTTTTTTAGGAATCCATATATATAAGGATCTTAATGTAGATAGCATAGAAAACAACAATACATCTAACTTCTCATTTTTAATTTCATTCGAATCAATTCCATTTTGAATTATCTGCCTGAAATTATCTTCATAATTATATCTTAGTTTTTTATAATATTCTAATTGATCCCCTAAGTGCATCCAATCATTATTAAGTGATGCCATGCCATTTGTATTACGACTTGTTATCTTTACATGAAGACGAATAACCTTTTTTAGTTTTTCAATTGAAGACGCATCAAGTTTTATAATACGCTCCATTCCTTCAGTGAATTGCTCAGAAATAGACAAGATAATCTCTTTTAAAATTGCTTGTTTAGATTCTATATGATTATATAAACTCGCCGCCTTTATATGCATATCGGTTGCTAAATCGCGCATAGTTACAGCACTATATCCTTTTTCTTTAAATAGTTTGGCTGCAACAATTAAAATTTCGTCTTTTCTGTTTAATGTTTTCATAGTGACGATGAAGATAAACAATCTCTTTATTTTTAAACAATTATTTAACTGATGCTATTTCATAAATTGATAAGTTTGCAAGATAGAAGCAAACAACAAAATGAATCAGCAAATAGAGACTAATCCCTTAATAGATCGATTACCACCTCATTTAAAGCAATTTATAAAACCTCAAGATTATGAAGATTACACTCCGATTAATCAAGCGGTTTGGCGTTTTGTAATGCGAAAAAATATTTCGTATTTAGGTAAAGTTGCACATCACTCGTATACAAAAGGGATTGAGCAAACTGGTATTTCTATTAATGCTATTCCTAGCATGTATGGTATGAATCGTATTTTAAAAGAAATTGGCTGGGCTGCTGTTGCTGTTGATGGATTTATTCCTCCAAATGCTTTTATGGAATTCCAAGCTTACAAAGTATTAGTTATCGCTAGCGACATTAGACAACTCGAAAACATTGAATATACTCCTGCACCAGATATTATACATGAAGCTGCAGGACATGCTCCAATAATTGCTAATCCGGATTATGCTGAATATTTACGTCGTTTTGGTGAGATCGGAGCGAAAGCCATTTTGTCGTCTCATGATAATGACATGTATGAAGCTGTACGAAAACTTTCTATCTTAAAAGAAGCTAAATATTCTACCCAACAAGAAATCGATAATGCTGAGGAAGAAGTTAATCATCTACAATCGCAAAAGCCTCCGTTATCCGAAATGGCTCAAATACGAAATTTACATTGGTGGACTGTAGAATATGGTATGATTGGATCCTTAGAAGACCCAAAATTGTATGGTGCAGGATTATTGTCTTCTATTGGCGAAAGTGCTTGGTGTTTATCTGATAATGTAAAAAAAATACCTTATTCAATTTCTGCTGCGCATACTGAATTTGATATTACTAAACCGCAACCACAACTTTTTGTAACACCAGATTTCTCATATTTAATGCAAGTTTTAGATGAGTTTACAAATACAATGGCTTTACGTAAAGGAGGTTGGAGAGGACTCAATAAACTTATAGAATCTAAAAAGATTGGGACTATAGAATTAAATACGGGATTACAAATTTCTGGAGTTTTTACTAGAATGATTAGAGACGAAGACAACAATGTTGTTTTTTTTAAGACTGAGGGCTCTACCGCACTTGCTAATAGAGAAAAAGAATTAATTGGTCACGGTACAGAAGCGCATTCTAAAGGGTTTAGCTCACCTATTGGTAAGCTAAAAGGTATTAATCTTGCCATTGAAGATATGGGACCACGAGATTTAAAAGCTTATAATTTTTATGACAATAAACGTATTGCTTTTGAGTACGAAAGTGGTATTACTATAGAAGGCTTAAACATTACAGGAATTAGAAATCTACAAGGAAAACTAATTTTAATTCAGTTTGAAGATTGTACCGTTACTTATAATAATGAGGTTCTATTTACCCCAGAAGACGGCACTTTTGATTTGGCTGTAGGCTCTTCAATTGTTTCTGCTTATGCTGGCAGTGCAGATTATCATTCTTTTGAGAATCTTTATCATGCTCCAGAAAGCAAAACAGTAAAAGCTGAACAAAATCAAAAAACTATTGAATTAGAAAACTTATACCAAACCGTTAGAAATTATAGATCTACTGAGAAGTATGAGGAATCTCAACTCAAAACTATATTTAAGAGTTTAAAACAAGATCATCCTAAAGATTGGTTGTTATCTATTGAATTATTAGAGCTCACTAAAGAAAAGCAATTAAATGTCTTTTCTGAAACACTTTTAGAGTATTTAAAATTACAAAAAAAGGAACAACCAAAAATTGCACATCTCATATCGGATGGTATAGAAATTATTATAAAAAACTATAAATAAACCTATAATCGCTCATTTTATAACAGTATACTTTCTAAGATAAAACTGTGCGTTAAGATCTAATGGGATTAATAAAGGTGAAATACTACTATATGAGTTTATAGTAGTAATTTTTCAAAATCTTCCTGCGAGCTCATTGGTTTATTCTTGTAAATCAATGTCCAGCCCAAAGATTCTGTTAGAATATAAAATTTAGCTAATTCACTTATTAATCTGTCTTGAGTATTAGTGGTAAGCTTAGAATTTTCAACTTTTTTAAGTAGAGACTCCTTTACTGTTTCTTTAATTTGGTTATAATCTTCAGCTTCAAAAGGGTTTAAAAAATCAGATTGTATATCATAGTATTCTAAATCTGGATTTATATCTATTTCGTAGTTTGGTATAGATATAATTTCCACTGTTTTATTAGCTTCATCTAAACTGTATTTTACTTCTTTTAAATTATAAGCAATACTCACTTTAGCATTAACAACCACTAAAGCCTTTTTTTCAGCTGTAAAATAATCTCCAAAAATTTCTTTTGAATTTTCATAATTAAAAACTTCTGAAAAATGACCTTCGGTTACGACTAACTTACTTACATTTTTCAGTTGTTCTTGTATTATAGAGGCATTTTCTTTTAAAACAATGCGATCATTGTCATCATCACAAAACTTAAATGTGAATAAAACAATTAATGTAATAATGACTCCAAATAGAACTTTTCGCATACGCTAATTTACATAAAAAAAACACCAGCCTTCGTTTAATATAAACTTCGACTAATGTTTTCGTTAATTAATAGCAATCCAAAAATAACCCTAACAAGTTTATTTAATGTTAATTAAACATTAAAAATGATTAAAAAAATTACTTCTTTAATTCTAGTTTTTCCGCAAAGTAATCACAAAAATCTTTCATTGTAGCTGTCATCTTTTCGTCTTGAGTCGCACGCAAAAAAGTATCACTCATAGTTACCAATGTTTGGTGAAAAAACAATTTCATTTCATCTACAGGCATGTCTTTAGTCCACAAATCTATTTTCAATGTTTCTTGTGCATTACCATCCCAAACTGAAAGCATAACTGCTTTTGCTTCTTCATTATCAATCCCTCCGTCTTGTGCTGACCATCTTAATTTCTCAGGCACTCGATTTTCATCGAGTTCTACATTAAGTTCTATTTTAGATTGTATTGTATTTGCCATTACTTTCTTGGTTTATATTTTGAATTTTTAAAAATATCGTCAGGTTCTGTTCTAAGTATTTTAAAAACATCATCTCCTGTTCGATTGGCGTAAGCTCTTACAATTTGCCAACCAATGTATTGTCCTAATCGTCCTGGAGATTCATTATCTAATTGTAAATAAAATTTTGAAAACGGAGCTGGTGCAATAAAACGACCAAACAACTTACTCTCGGAACTAAAGAGTACTTCTTTCTCTACAAAATAGCTCCAAATTTGATTTTCATTTACTTTAGCCCACTCAACATCTTCTGTTGTATATCCTATTTTTTCTGCATCAGATTTAAAAGGAATCATAACATCTTTAAAGTATAATAACTTTCCGAAATAAATCATTTCGTCTAATAATGTTTTTCTACGTTGTTGGTATGTATATTTCTTAGCATATTCCTCTGCAATATCTGATACTATTTTGTCACCTGATAATCTTTCAGAAATATATAATTGTATATTTTGATAAAATGGATGATCTCCGCCTAAGTAATTATCTAACGCTATTAATACTAAAGAATCATTAACTATTGTTTTGTTTCTATAATCCACATCATTAGTTAAAGTAATAACTCGAGGTGTTTTATAGTTTTTATCATAATATTTTAAATGTTGAAAAAGTCCCTTTAATTCAGCAGTTTCCGTTTTAAAATCTCCGAATGCTTTATCAACTTCGTTTAAGAGTACTTTTTGTAATGAATCATTGAATCTACCAATCCATACAGAATCTGGAATGCGTTTCGAAAACAAAAACGGATACGTCTGTTTCAATGTTGATAAATCTTTTGGAGTTGCTACTGCCAATGCTTTATCAAAACGTTCTACATTAAATGACACCTCTACATTAGCAATCTCTTTTTCTAAAGCAGAGTCTTTGTTACAAGACATTAAAACTAGCAGCACTAGTGTTATACTATAATTTTGTATTCTCATTTAGAAAACATTTTTAAAGCTTAACTCTTTAAAGTATTTTTGTTGTGCAAAGGTACACTTCTTTGTGTAAAAAAACATCTAAATTATGCAAACAGAAAAGGTTATTGACCATATTGTTAATTGGTTAAAAGATTATGCTTTAAACGCAAAAGTTAATGGTTTTGTTGTTGGCATTTCTGGGGGAATAGATTCTGCTGTTACCTCAACACTTTGTGCAAAAACAGGCTTAGATGTTTTGTGTATTGAAATGCCAATCCATCAAGCACCAAGCCATGTTAGTAGAGCACAAGAACACATTGCACAACTTAAAACCCGCTTTGCTAATGTAAAAGATACGCGGACTGATTTGACTCCTGTTTTTGAAGAATTTAAAACTGAAGTTAGCCTAGAAGGTAAACAAGCTGCAGTAGATATGGCTTTAGCAAATACCAGAGCACGTTTAAGAATGACCACACTTTATTATCATGCAGGCTTGTTAGGCTTGTTAGTTGCTGGCACAGGAAATAAAGTAGAAGATTTTGGGGTTGGGTTTTACACCAAGTACGGAGATGGCGGAGTGGATTTAAGCCCTATTGCTGATCTTTTAAAATCGGAAGTCTACACTATTGGAAAAGCATTAAATGTTCCTGATTCTATTATGAATGCAGCGCCAAGTGATGGATTATTTGGAGATGCGCGTAGTGACGAAGATCAAATCGGAGCTTCTTATCCTGAGTTAGAATGGGCCATGCAGATGAAAGATGAAGGTAAAGTTGCTGAGGATTTTTCTGGAAGGCAACGTACTGTTTTTGAAATTTTTATGCGTTATAACACATCAAACAAACACAAGATGATTCCTATACCTATTTGCGAAATTCCTAAGAATATAAAATAATTATTGCGTTTTTAATATTAAAAATATTAAAATCTTATTTTTTTCATTATTTTTGTTTAACCAGCCACGTATTTTTTTAATCAAAATTGAATATTACCTATTCTGGTTCCCTATATTAAATAATGTTAGAACATGGTAAAGATATTAATTGTTGACAGCCACCCTATTGTTAGAAAAGGTTTAGAACTCATTCTCGACAGTTTTCCTGACTTTAAAGTTGTTGGACTACTCAATAGCGGTATAGAAATTTTTGAATTTGTACGAAGGAATGATGTTGATGTTATTATTTCGGAAGTTGACTTACCTGAACTTAATGGCATCACTGCCTTAAGAGCCATTAAAAAAGAAAACAAACACATTAATGTATTAATGTTTAGCAACCAACCTGAAGAAATTTATGCTATAAGTACATTAAAAGCCGGAGCTTCTGGTTATTTGCATAAATCCGCTAGTCCAGACAAAATTATAGAAGCCATAAATACCATTCAAGATGATAAAGTTTATCTGAGTGAAAAAATGGATAAGCATTATAAATTTGAAGATACTCGTAAGAGTAGTACACGCCTTTTTAAAAGATTGTCTACAAGAGAAGTTGAAGTTTTAAAACTTTTATCTATAGGTAAGAAAAATAAGGAAATTGCTAAAGAGTTAGAGATTAACGAAAAAACAGTAAGTACATATAAAGCACGCTTGTTTAAAAAATTGAATGTTACAAATCTTGTAGATTTAATTCATCAAGCCAAGCATCACGATTTAGCTTAACCGCTAATTACTTTGCCTAATTTATAAGACAATAATTTTTTTAAATCAGAATAATCCCTAACATCTTCTAATATTGATTTTGCATTAGCATTCTCAAGAAGAATATTATTTTTAAGATTTTCCACTTTATGTTCTATCAAAAAACATCTTAAACTCAATATGGTTTGATGTACAAGTTGTTCTAGTTTTTCTGTTTTCTTCTTTGGTACAATTTGATTTCGCTCCCAATCATCAATAGAATATTTCTCCTCCTCCATCAAAATACTAGTTACAGTAGCTGCCATATCTTGGTCGATTTGATTGATGAAATGACGTGTAGAAAATTCTTGATCTTGATTTAACTTGTCTATAATAGAATAATACAAGGTTTTAAAACGTTCGTCTGTAAATTGCATTTCATCTTCTTGAAGGTCTAAATATATTTTTTCAAAAACACGTGTTTCCTGAACTACAGGTTCTAAAATTAAATCTCCAGAGACTTCGTCCTCTTTTAAAACTAAATCTTCAAACCGTTCTGTCTTTTCTCCATAAAGCAGTAAAATTTCAATAATTTTTCGTTCTAATTCATATTGAATATCAACTTTTTTTGAAGGTTTTTGTTCTGGCTTAACAACCTGAAATGCTTTTTGTTCTTGCTTGTATTTTTTATTTGCGTCTTGAGATTCCTTTTTATTGATCTGTGCCAACGTACTAAACAAAACACTCTCACTAATATCCATAATACGTGCGCATTCTTGTACATAAACCTCTCTTTTTATTTGATCTGGAATTTTTGCTATACTATTTACAATATCTCGTATTGTTTCAGCTTTTTTTATAGGGTCATTATTGGCTTCTTTAACTAAAAGCGATGCCTTAAACTGAATAAAATCTTTAGCATTTTCGTTAAGATAATCTGTGAGTTCTTCTAGTGTATTCGATTTGGCAAAACTGTCTGGATCTTCACCATCTGGAAATGAACAAACCCTAACATTCATTCCTTGCTCTAATATTAAATCTATACCACGTACAGATGCTCGCATACCTGCTGCATCACCATCAAAAAGCACTGTTATATTATTGGTTAATCTATTAATTAACCTAATTTGATCTGAAGTTAATGCTGTACCAGAAGAGGATACTACATTTTTAATTCCGGTTTGATGAAATTGAATAACATCTGTATAACCTTCAACCAAATAACAATTATCGTCTTTAGCGATACTCTGTTTTGCAAAATATAATCCATATAGCACCTTACTTTTATGGTAAATTTCACTCTCAGGCGAGTTTAAATACTTCGCTGCTTTTTTATCATTTACTAAAATACGACCGCCAAACCCTAAAATACGGCCACTCATACTATGAATAGGAAACATAACACGTCCTTTAAAACGATCGAAATGCTTTTCAGGTTTTACTATGGTTAAGCCTGTTCCTTCTAAAAAATTAATATTATAGCCTTTTTTTAAAGCTTCATCTGTAAAAGCTTGCCACTCATCTAAAGCATAACCCAATTGAAATTTTTCAATAGTATCTTCTGTAAATCCACGTTCTTTAAAATAGCTTAGACCAATAGATTTTCCTTGATCTGTTTTATGTAATATGTTTTGAAAATAGGTGTTCGCATACTCACTGACTAGATACAAACTTTCACGTGTATCAGCTTGTTCTTTTTCTTCGTCTGTGCGTTCGGTTTCTTCAATCTCAATGTTATATTTTTTAGCTAAATACTTTATAGCTTCGGGATAGGTAAAATGCTCATGTTCCATTAAAAATGTAACCGCGTTGCCGCCCTTACCACTAGAAAAATCTTTCCAAATTTGTTTTACTGGAGAGACCATAAAACTTGGAGAGCGCTCATCACTAAAAGGACTTAACCCTTTAAAGTTTGATCCTGATTTTTTGAGTTGCACAAAATCACCAATAACCTCTTCTACACGAGCGGTTTCAAAAACTTGAGTTATGGTATTCTGTGAAATCATACTACTCTCTGCATAAGCAGAAATCTTTTCAAAAATTAATAGGTTTCCCTTTTTCGAAGAAACGAATGGTAAATTTAATACAATGTAAAGTTTTAAAAAAAGAAAAAGCCTTAATCTACATAAAGATTAAGGCTTTTAAAAAACAACTCACACATTTGTTTTAGTCAAAATCGAATCTAACTCCTAAAGAGATGTTATTCTGATCTACAGCTTGGTCTTTAAATAATGAATTAAGATCGTATTTGGCATATAAGGATGTGCTTCCTATGCCTACATAAGCACTTAATCCGTATATAAAATCGGAAGCATTGAAATTTCGTCTTATTTTTTGTTTTACACGATCTCCATCTTCTCTGAAGCGTAATTTTTGTTGCGTTGCTAATCTAACACCTCCATAACCACCAACACCAATTTTAAATTGATTGTATGTTGAATATCTAATTTTGTCTTTATATTCTCGTTTTTTTGAAGGTCCAAATTCAAAATGTACAGGGAAAACTAAATTAGTGACTCTTAATTGAGATTTTTTAAGGTCTACAGGAAACTCTTCTAAAGAAGTTATATCACCATTTTGCACAAAGAATAAATCATCTTTAGCATTTAATTTATTCCATTGAAATGAAAATCCATATACTATTCTTGAAAAATTAGACTCTTTGAATAAACGCGTTTTCCAATTCCAACCTAATTCTACAAAACCAGAACCACCGAGCTCGTATGGTGTATCTCCTAAGCTCTGTCCATCCTCGATAGCATTATTAAAGCCTATTGCAAAAACAAACTGGTTATTTGTACGACGATCATATTTAGGTGGTTTAATTTTAGAATCGTAATTAATACCTATAGAATAATCTCTTCCATTAATTCCTATGCCTCTAACTTCTTTACTGAATCCGTCGTTAAACACAAAACTATTACGTTTTAAGAACTCAATTTTGTTGTCTATAACTGCTAAACGGTTTTCAATATTTAATGCGGTATTCTTTGCTGCTTCTTTTTTTAATTCATCGGCTTCAGCAGCAGTAATTTCTCCTCGATCTTGTTTTTTATTAATCGATTTAATTCTAGATTTCAGTCCTTCGCGTTCGCTTTCTTCTATTCTTTCTTTTTCTTTTTCTAAAAGTTCAATTTTATACTCCTTATCAGTGTCTGTTTTAACTGTAGTCTCTACTTTATCTTGTGCACTTAATCCAGTTACAGATAGACATAAGATAAGTGCTACGATGTGTTTAGTAATCGTTTTCATTGTTCGTTTTTTTGATGTTAATAATTAAACTATTCGTTTTTTAATTGATGAAATTTTATATGAGATTGCCTTTAAAATTCTTAATTATTACGGTCGGCAATTGCAGTTCTTGCCTTTTTTGTACCATCTTTTAAGGCTTCATAAATTTTAGTTCTAAAAGATTGCCCCAAAGCTTCTTCAATGTCTTGAAGTAACAAATTGGCATCTACAACATTTGTTTTCTTTTTAAGTATTTTGGCTTTTAAAATTTCTCTATTTGCATTTTTTAGAAGTGAATCTATTAGCTGTTCACTAATCTCTTGATTTTTTGTTTTTGCATCTGCCACAGCTTCTAAAACGTTATTAAGTTTCTCTGTATCTATAGATATCACTTCTGTAACACTATTAGTAGGCTCTGTTGTATTTTGATTCACTTCTGATTTATCTTTATTTACACTTGCCACACTAGTTTCTATTGATTTTACTGCTTTAATTATATCCTTTTGAGAAACATTGATCTTTGGTGTTTCTTCTTTTATTAATGCATTTTCTTTTTCAATTTTTGAGGTTTCATCTGCAACTACTTCAATAGGCTGCTCCTTATTAATTATATTAGTTTCATTAATAAATTCTTCAACTTTTTCTTCTACCATTTTAGGAGATAAAGTTTCTCTTTCTTGACTATTAAAATAAGTGATAGAAACAAATACTAATGCTGCGATACTCGCTGCGATACCGAACCACCAAAATGATGATTTTTTATTTCGTTTTTCTTCAACATCTAATCGCTGAGAGAGTTTAGACCAAGATGCTTCCGAAGGCATTACTGTGCGCTTCTCTAGCTTATCTTTTATATTTTCTTCAAATTTAATTGGCGCCATAATTGGTGTTATTTAAATCTTTAATTTTTTGTTGTAGCAATTGTCTTGCCTTATATAATTGCGATTTTGATGTACCTTCTGATATTTGAAGCATTTTTGCAATTTCATGATGTTTATAACCTTCAATGGCATACATAATAAATACCATTTTGTAACCTTCTGGCAAACTGTCTATAAGTTGTTGTATCTCTGCTACTGCGATATTAGAATTAATACTGTCTGAATAATTTTGTTTAAAATCTACATCTTCTACTGGAAACTCTAACTTCTTTTTTCCTCGTAAATACGAAATCGCTTCTCTTACCATTATTCGTCTTATCCAACCTTCAAAACTACCTTCTCCTTTAAATGATTTTAAATGTTTAAATACTTTAAAAAATCCATTTAGCAGTACTTCTTCTGCTTGTTGCACATCCTTTATATAATAACGACATACACTCAACATTTTTGGCGCATGTAACTCATACAATACATGCTGGGCTTCGCGATTATTCTTCGCTGCTTTTTGTATAAGCTTAATTTCGTTATTATGAAGCTGAATGACTTTCACTTAGTATTTTAATAGCTTTGGTTTGCACTTCTATTTATAAAGACGCAAAAGTGATGCAAAAGGTTGTCTGCAGTGTTACTTTTTTAAATAAGAATTGACTATGATGATGTAACTAATTAAAAATCAGCAATTTAAAAATATAATTATTTTACTTTTTTCTATCAATAACATAATTAACCATTAAGGTTAATGAAGATTTATATTCAGATTCTGGGTAATCTTTTAATAATTCTAAGGCTTCTTTTTGGAATACTTTCATCTTTGCCTCCGCATAATCTAAACCTCCTCTTTCTATAACAAAAGCTATAACTTCTTTAACTCGTTTTTTATCCTTGTTATGTTTTTTTACGGAATTGATTAACCAAGATTTCTCTTTTTTTGAAGCATTATTAAGCACATAGATTAAAGGTAAAGTCATTTTTTGTTCTTTAATATCTATGCCTGTAGGTTTTCCTATTTTGGCTTCTCCATAATCAAATAAATCATCCTTTATTTGAAACGCCATACCTATAAGTTCTCCAAACTTACGCATGCGAGACACTTCAATAGAATCTGGTTTTACAGAGGCTGCCCCTAAACTGCAACATGCAGCAATTAGGGTTGCTGTCTTTTGACGGATAATTTCGTAATAAACATCTTCTGTAATGTCTAACTGACGTGCTTTTTCAATTTGAAGTAATTCTCCTTCGCTCATTTCGCGCACCGCTACAGAAATGATTTTTAATAAATCAAAATCATTATTATCTATAGAAAGCAACAATCCTTTAGACAATAAATAATCGCCAATGAGGACAGCAATTTTATTTTTCCAAAGTGCATTAATTGAGAAAAAACCACGACGACGATTACTATCATCCACAACATCATCATGTACTAAAGTTGCTGTATGAATTAACTCTATAACAGAAGCTCCTCTATAAGTTCTATCAATGACTTCTCCATCATTTAACATCTTAGCTACAAGAAAAACAAACATTGGGCGCATTTGTTTCCCTTTTCTATTTACAATGTAATGTGTAATTCTGTTTAGTAAAGCTACTTTGCTAGACATAGCTAGTTGAAACTTTTGTTCAAAAAGTTCCATCTCGTATGCAATGGGTTGCTTTATTTGTTCGGTTATTTTCACTCGATAATCGAGATTTTTATTCTTCAGAGTTGGCTTTATCCTCTAATATTGGTTAAAGCGTTTATTATTTATATAACAAAATATTATTTTTCAAATATACAATCTAATATAAAGTAAGTCTAATGTTTAACTCTTATTTGCTAATTGTCCGCAAGCTGCATCAATATCTTTTCCTCTACTTCGTCTAACTGTAACTGTAATATGGTTAGCTTCTAAAACAGAAACATACATATCAATAGCTTTAGCATTAGCCTGTTGAAACATACCATCGTCTATAGGGTTATATTCAATAAGATTGACTTTACTTGGTGCAAATTTGCAGAACTCTACTAAGGCATCAACATCTTTACGGGTATCATTAATACCTTCCCAAACCACGTACTCATATGTAATTCTATTTTTGGTTTTCGCATACCAATATTGCAGTGCTTCTCTTAAATCTTGTAATGGAAAAGTGGCATTAAATGGCATAATTGTAGTCCTTACCTCATCGATTGCAGAATGTAACGATACTGCTAGTTTAAATTTCACTTCGTCATCTGCCATTTTTCTTATCATTTTTGGAATACCAGATGTAGAGACTACAATACGTTTTGGAGACATTCCTAAACCTTCATCAGATGTGATTTTATCAATAGCTTTAAGCACATTATTATAGTTCATCAGTGGTTCACCCATACCCATAAACACAATGTTACTTAAAGGTCTATTATGGTATAAACGGCTTTCGTTATCTATAGCCACAACCTGATCGTAGATTTCATCAGGGTTAAGATTACGCATACGCTTTAAACGTGCTGTTGCACAAAATTTACAATCTAAACTACAACCAACTTGAGATGACACGCATGCTGTTGTACGTGATGCTGTAGGAATTAAAACAGATTCTACAATTAAGTCATCATGAAGACGAACTGCATTTTTAATAGTACCATCTTCACTACGTTGCATTTGATCTACACGGATATGGTTAATGACATAATTATCTTGAAGCATTTTACGAGTTTCTAAAGAAATGTTTGTCATATCTTCAAAACTATGTGCCCCTTTTTGCCATAACCACTCATACACCTGATTGCCTCTAAACGCTTTGTCGCCATGATCTACAAAAAACGCTCTGAGTTGTTCTTTGGTTAATGCGCGTATGTCTTTCTTTTTTACTTCCATTTGGTGCAAAGTTACTTAAATGAACGGATTAATCTATAAACAAAAAAAAGCCTCTTACACTTCGACTTTACTCAGTGAATAAGAGGCTTTTTATATAGCGTTTTCAATACTTTTAGATGATTAACATAGCATCACCATAAGAATAGAATTTGTATTTTTCTTTTACAGCTTCTTCGTAAGCTTTTTTCATAAAATCGTGACCAGCAAAAGCTGAAACCATCATTAATAATGTTGATTTTGGAGTATGAAAATTTGTAATCATACAATTTGCAATACTAAAATCATAAGGAGGAAATATAAATTTATTGGTCCAACCTTGATATGGATTTAAAGACCCACTAGATGATACCGAACTTTCAACAGTTCGCATTGATGTTGTTCCTACAGCGCAAATTCGTCTCTTATTTTTAATTCCATTATTTATAATGTCAGCAGCTTCTTCTCTAACTTCAATTTCTTCACTATCCATTTTATGCTTAGATAAATCTTCAACCTCTACAGGATTGAATGTCCCTAACCCAACATGTAATGTTACTTCTGCTAAATCGACACCCTTAATCTCTAAACGTTTTAGTAAATGCTTAGAGAAATGTAATCCTGCGGTTGGTGCAGCTACTGCGCCTTCATTACGTGCGTATATCGTTTGGTAACGTTCTTCATCTTCTGCTTCTACTTCTCGTTTAATGTATTTTGGAAGTGGAGTTTCTCCAAGTGTTGTTAACTTATTTCTAAAATCTGAATATGATCCATCGTATAAAAAGCGAAGTGTACGACCTCTAGATGTAGTATTATCAATCACCTCAGCGACTAGTGTCTCGTCATCACCAAAATATAATTTATTACCTATTCTTATTTTCCTTGCTGGATCTACTAATACATCCCATAATCGCTGATCTTGATTTAATTCTCTTAATAAGAAAACCTCAATACGTGCTCCTGTTTTTTCTTTATTACCATATAATCTAGCAGGAAAAACTTTAGTGTTATTTAAAATCATTACATCTCCTTCATCAAAATAATCGATAACATCTTTAAATAATTTATGCTCAATTGTTTGATTAGCTCTATCTAATACCATTAATCTTGCTTCATCTCTATGGTCTGCAGGATATTCGGCTAGTAATTCGTCTGGAAGGTCAAAGTTAAAATGTGATAATTTCATCTAATATTGGTTAATTTTTACAAGGCGCAAATATACAATCTGAAAACAGGCCTTGTCAAGTAATATGGTATTTATTTAATGTTGAAACCAATATGTTTTAGATCTTTCCAAAAATCTGGATAAGATTTAGAAACTACATTAGCATCTTCAATATTAATATTTGTTTTTAAAGCCAACGGGGCAAATGCCATTGCCATTCTATGATCGTTATATGTAGCAACACTAATATTTTCTTTTATTATTCCTGAAGTTTTAAGCATTAATGAGTTATTAGTAATACTAACCTCAGCTCCTAATTTTTCGAGCTCTGTTTTTAATGCAACTAATCGATCTGTTTCTTTTATTTTTAATGTATGAAGTCCTTTTAAATGACAAGCAAGGCCTAAACCAAAAGCAGTTACTGAAATGGTTTGAGCAATATCTGGAGCATTACTTAAATCTAAGTCGATTGATACTGAACGATCTACAATTTTTGATTTTTTAAGCCTGATACTATTTTTTTCAAACACAGTATCTACACCAAAACTTTTATAAATTTTTACTAATACTGAATCCCCCTGAAGTGAGTTTTCCTTATATGAAGATAATTTAACCTCAGTCCCAATTTCACTTAGTGCTACAATACTATAAAAATAAGACACAGAAGACCAATCCGATTCTACTGTTAATATTTGAGATTTTATTTTATCCGTTTGAGGGTTTACTGTAATAACATTACCATAGAAATTAGATGCTACACCTATTTGACTTAATAATTGAAGTGTCATATTTATATAAGGTACTGATGTAATTTTCCCTTTTAAAGTGACCTCTAAACCATTTTTTAAACATGATGCAATTAGTAATAATGCCGAAATGTATTGACTGCTTACATCTGCTTTTAATGTTACTTTATTTTTAAGAATTTCTTTACCTGTAATCTTTAATGGCGGATAGCCTTCGTTCTCTATATACTCTATATCGGCACCTAAATCTTTTAAAGCATTCACTAATACAGCTATTGGGCGCTCTTTCATTCTCGAAGAACCTGTTAAAATCGTCTGCCTATTTTTTTGAATTGAAAAATATGCTGTTAAAAAACGCATTGCCGTACCAGCATGGTGTATATCTACAATTTTCTCTTTTGAAACTAAAGCATTTTGCATTAATTGAGAATCGTCAGAATTTGATACGTTATTAATTTTAATATTAGGATATAATGCTTGTAAAAGCAATAATCTATTAGATTCACTTTTAGATCCTGTAATCGCTATAGAAGATCGCTGTTTTACTTTTGACTTTAGTAATTGAATATTCATATAAAAAAGATTCCCGCTAATTTATAGCGGGAACAAAATTACTTTAATTTCTCATTATTATGATGTCGATTATGATCTCGTTTTGTTTTTTTATTCATCTTTTTATCAAAAGCATCTTGAAGATCAATTCCTGTTTGATTAGCTAAGCACATGACTACAAAAACAACATCTGCAAGTTCTTCTCCTAGGTCTTTATCCTTGTCACTTTCTTTTTCGCTCTGCTCACCATATCGTCTTGCAATTATTCTTGCCACTTCTCCGACTTCCTCTGTTAATTGTGCCATATTAGTTAACTCGTTAAAATAGCGAACTCCGTGTTCTTTTATCCAATCATCAACTAGTTTCTGTGCATTTTTTATATTCATTTTTAGGCTTTAGTTAGCACAACTTGTTCTGCTTGTTTCTCTATCATTTTTTCAAAAAATTGCTTAAAAACCCCATAATCTGTAGGATCTATTATAGATGTTTTTAAATCAAAGTTAATGACAAATTGAAGATACTTTCCATTCTCTTTAGCTATATAACTGAATTTTGCTGCACCTTCTTTAAAATCAATAATCTCACTTTTTGGTAACGCTTCTACTTTATAACCTTCTGGCATTTCAACATTAACCACATATTTATCTAAAATAGGCATAGTAAAATCTATAGGATAATTACGTTCATCTAATTTAAAAGGGTTTTCTTTTGTTGCCATAAATAGCATTGGCGAAAAATAAAGTTTTCCTCCAATATCATCTATTGCATCAGATAATTCATAATTATAAGATAGTTTTACTGGTTCAGTAATGTCATTAGCATTTTCAAAATTAATCTCACTAACTTCAATAGCTCCTTTCCCTGATTCTATAGATTTAATATGATCATCTTGGCTCATTGAAGCATATTTCTTTCTATATCTTAGTGCCACATTAGAAGTCATACTCTGACGTACTTTCCCTTTTACAGAAAAATCATCATTGAACTGAACATTTAATGAGGTGGTTTCTTTTGCCTGACTATTTGGCCTTAACGATACCCAGTCTGATGTTCCGTTATCCATAACTAGGCGACCTCTCCAATTTAATGCTCTTTCTGGTAATACATTTACCATACTATAAGGCTCTGATGCATCTAATAAAATATAGTTTTGTCCATTTTGAACCATACACACTACATAATTAAATCCATTACGAGTTGGATATAAAGGAATTCCATTACTCCTTGTGCTTACTAAAACTGGATTAGCATTAATACCTTGAGAACGTAACATTGTTATAAGTAGCAAATTAATATCGGCCACATTACCTTCTCCTTCTTTATAAGCATTACGTATGCCTTTTTGTGTATAAATACCATTATACCCGTTCCATTTTACTTTAGATTTTACATAATTTTGAAGTGTAAATGCTTTTTGAAATGGATCCTCTACTCCTGCTACTATTGAAGTAACATCGTCTTTGAAGAAGTTAGTCCTTTTAAATTGAGCTCCAAAATTAGGGCTTTCATATATTGACTTTGACACTTTTTCCCATGATGAAGAATAAGATTTCTCCACAGCTCCATACCTGTTAACAATAGCGGATAATTCCATACTCATTTTAGCACGATAGTTATTCATATTACCAGCATAAGATTCTTCTTTTAATGCTGGAATGTTTTCATCAGTAACTTTAATAACATTATCTGAATATTCAGAAGTACTTGTATCAAAAGTAGTTCCTGTTACACTTCTGCCGCTAGAACTTGAAGAGACAAAAGTTTTTTTCATTTTCGACTCGTTCAGTTTTGGAGAATAAAATGCTTTAGGGTTAATCAGTTTATTATACACATAAAATTGCGGGGTAGCTATTCTTATATCTAACTTATTGATTGGGATATCATTTTGAAGTACAATATCATCAATGACTATAAAAGGTGACGAAATTTTATAGCTATATTCTATAACAGCACCATCTTGGATGTTAGGCATTGTTATGGTATTTATCTCTGTAAACTCACTATAATCTTCTTCAAAAATACCGTCTTTTTTAAGTTTGTCTTTTTGAATTTTTCCATCAATTAAGTTATAAGTAGTTCCTTTGATAGATTGAATTTTCTCTTTACTTCCACCTCCTCCTTCATAGAGATAAACCTTCTTAGTTGCCCAATTATAGCCTTCTTTATTATAGATTTTAATACGCTCATGAACTTCTCTTTCTTGAATAAACCCATCTTGTGTATAGACAAAAGAGATGTCTTCATTTCTATATAATACAGCTGCATTAGCAGAAGCATCAACAGAATGTACTTTTTCAGCAAGCTCTTCTTTTGACACTTTTCCGTATTTAAAATCTTGTGCAGTTATAAATGAGCTGTAAAAAACTATAGCAATAATGGTTAGTAAATTTTTCATGTGTTAAATTTTATTTGATTGGTTTTATTTTACAAGTACAATTTTGGTTTTATCGTGCTTTACAATTTGTTTTCTAAAATCTCTAAAGGCTTCATAATCTTCTTTATCATAATTTCCTTTATTCATTATATAAGTTCTTGTATATTTTAGTTTGTTACCTTCTAGCTTTTCTAAAGCATATTCATAAGAGCCATATTTTGTGTTAACTTTAGCCCCTTCACTCATTGCTTCTACTTTTAAAGTTTCTGGTAATTCTATTATAAATTCATCTACATCTTTAAAAGCACGTTCAATTTTAAAATCTAAATTTCGTTTATCATAACGGGTTGGTAATCCTGTCACTTTATTAAACATATTGGGTTGAATAATCAATCTATTTCCACTTTTTGAAGCATAATTAGTTGCTGAGACATCTAGAGTTTCTATCAATTCTATTTGATCCTTATCATTTTTATAATCTATAGACGTAATATCTAAATTATTTATATTATTCCAATATTCTTTATAATGTAATTTTTGATCTCTTAAAGGCCTGGTCTCCATACCTTCATGTAAATCATATTGATAACCAGTAGTTTTTATAGAAATATTTGCGGTAAAATTTCCCATATCGTCTAACACCACATTTGCTTTAGTTAACTGCAAACTTTCGTCTGCACTATACACTTTAGTATGCACTATCTTTCCTCCTTCTGGAGTTACCAAAAGTACATCTCTATCATCAGTAAACCCAGCTGTAAACCCAAAGGGATTGGTTTGACTTGTGCATTCTAAAAAAATATTTTCATCATTATTCGGTACACATAGTATTACATGATTTCCTTCGGTAATAGAGAAATCACTATCTATATCTCTAATGTTCTGATCTCCCCATACCACGGTATAATACGATGGTACATCTACAACTTCCAACAATGCTTTTGTATAATTAGTTAAGCCTTTGCAATCTGCATAACCCAGTTTATCTACTTCATTTGCCAACATTGGTTTCCAACCTCCTATACCGACTTGCACACTGATATAACGTGTTTTGTCTTGCATATACTTGTATACTATTTTAGCACGTTCTATTTTATCTTCGGTATTAGCAGTAAGAGCTTTTACTTCATCAATAGCGGATTGCGGTAAATCGTCAGTACCCATTAATAATTTAGTATGCATCCATTTTCCAAAATCCTCCCAGTTGTTATTTTCTCCCTTAACCCCTTCCATATCAAACGTAGTTAATGCCGATTTTAAACATGGCGTAATATCACCAATATCTGAGCTATATGTTTCATATTTTATAGCTTTAAGGTTTTTTGCCGATACATGACTTTCCCCTAAGTTTTCTATACCATAAGCTTCAAAATTCTCGTTTTTTGTTCTTACTTCTACACCAGAATTGTTTATAATTTTAAATTCGGAATATTGTACAGCAAGATAATAACCGTCTATAGGTCTCCACTGTGGAACAAAAGCCGTACTCCTCATTTCTACTTCAGATTTGTAATGGATAGTATATGGGTATTTTATAGGTGTATAATTAAGGTATTTTACACGACTGTCAGAATACAACGTTCCACCACTAACTGCACTTTCATCAGCAAAGTCACTCGTCTTTATTTTTTTAATTTCTTTACCTGCAGCATCGTAAATACGAACTTCCATTTTTTTGATTTTGGTATTAGGATCATAAGCTTCATAAGCATTATGACTTCTATCCCCATATTTATTATAGATAGTAACTACTCGATTTGTAGTTACTATCATACGATTGTATGCATTAATTTCTACAACTTGTTTATCGTAACGAACAATAGCATTTGCCTTTTCCTTTAGTTCAGCAGGAGCTAATATTGCTATAAAATCATTATCGGATTGTGAAAAAATAGAAGTGCTTAATAGCACATAAATTAATAGTAACTTACTCTTTAGGTGAGGCATAAAGTCTATATTGAATGATTAGCTCTATCTAAATTAGTAAAAGATTTCTTTATTCCTAAAAATTTGTTAAGAAAATTACATCTTGTTTTTAGAATCTATAATAATTGTAACTGGACCATCATTTAGAAGGCTAACTTTCATATCTGCCCCAAACTCACCTGTCTGAATTTGCATCTGCGATAATTCTTCTAAATGCTTAATAAAAGTTTTATATAATGGTATTGCTACGTCTGGTTTTGCTGCTTTAATGTAGCTAGGTCGATTTCCTTTTTTTGTACTTGCATGTAATGTAAACTGACTAACGACTATAATCTGACCTTTTACGTCTAAAATAGATGTATTCATAACACCATTTTCATCAGGGAAAACACGAAGTCCAAGTATTTTTCGACATAACCAATCTATATCTTCTTTAGTGTCTTCATTAACAATTCCTAAAAGAACTAAAAATCCTTTTTCAATTGAAGCTACTTCTTTATGGTTAATTGTAACTGAAGCTTCAGTTACACGTTGAATAATCACTTTCATATCATTTCCCATAAAAATGGGAATCTTTTAAAATTAAACTTGCAAGGTTTACAAAATTACTATCTATTATTCATTCCAATTATCTGTTCTATAATGTTCGTCTTCGCCTTCTAAAATCTGAAGATAACTTCTATATCTAGAATAAGAAATTTTGTCATTTTCTAGAGCTTTCTTTACCGCACATTTTGGTTCTTTAAGATGCAAACAATTATTGAATTTACAATCTTGCTTTAATTGAAAAAACTCAGGGAAATAATCACCTACTTCTTCTCTTTCCATATCTACAACTCCAAAACCTTTAATACCTGGCGTATCAATAATTTTTGCTCCGAAACTCAAATCAAACATTTCCGCAAAAGTAGTCGTATGTTGACCTTGCATATGCTGGTTAGATATCTCTTTAGTTTTTAAATCTAGTCCTGGCTCAATTGCATTTACTAAAGTCGATTTACCAACACCCGAATGACCTGCAAACATACTCACCTTATCTTTCATGATATTTTTGATACGGTCTATATTTTTCCCTGTTTTTGCGGAAATAGAGATGCAATCGTAACCAATAGTTTTATAGATGTTTTTCATATACTTAACTTCTAATACCTTTTCTTCATCATAAGTGTCTATCTTATTAAAAACTAAAATTGTTTTTATTGAATATGCTTCTGCAGTAACTAAAAAACGATCTATAAAACTTGCAAATGTTGGTGGATTATCAATTGTAATTAGAAGAAAAACCTGATCTATATTAGATGCTATAATATGTGTTTGTTTAGAGAGGTTTACCGATTTTCTAACAATATAATTTTCGCGTTCTTCAATACGTTTTATGACTCCTGTTTCTGCATCATTCTTAGTTTCTAAGTCAAAAACAACAGTGTCTCCAACAGCTATAGGATTAGTACTTTTAAAACCTTGTAATCTAAATTTTCCTTTAATTCTGCATTCGTAGAATTTACCATTCAATGTTTTAACGGTATACCAACTTCCTGTAGATTTATAAACTGTGCCTGTCATTAATTATTAATATCCTTTACAAAGAAACAACATTTAATAAAAAAGCTCGCAATACGCGAGCTTTTTACTAGTTATTAATAACTTTCTCTTGATGATTAATCGATTCTTGATGAATGGCTTTAAATACTTTTAATATAAACTCTTCGCTTAAATTTTTATTCTCGCCTTGAAGTATCATTTTTCCTAATATTTCATTCCAACGTTTAGATTGTAATACAGCTACATTATGCACCTTTTTCAATGCTCCTATTTCATCAGCTATATTCATACGTTTCCCTAATGTTTCAATAAGCTGATGATCAATCACATCAATTTGAGTTCTTAGTGTATTTATCTTGTTTTTAAATTCTGCCGCTTCACCAACTTCTTTTCTAATCCGAAGATCTTCTGTGAACTGAATTAAAGTTTTTGGAGTAATTTGCTGAGCAGCATCACTCCATGCATTATCTGGGTCGTGGTGCGTCTCAATCATTAACCCATCGTAATTAAGATCTAATGCTGTTTGACTTAATTCAAAAATAATATCTCGACGACCTGCAATATGCGATGGATCTAATATTAATGGTAAATCTGGAAAACGGTTTTGTAAATCTACAGCAATTTGCCACTCTGGGTTATTTCTATATCGTGTTTTTTCGTAGGTTGAAAATCCTCTATGTATAACTCCTAGGTTTTTAACATCTGCTGTATAAAAACGTTCTACTGCACCTAACCATAATGATAAATCTGGATTAACCGGATTTTTAATTAACACCGTTTTATCCGTGCCTTGTAATGCATCAGCAATTTCTTGTACAATAAATGGACTTACTGTAGTACGCGCTCCAATCCATAAAATATCTACATCGTGTTTTAAGGCTAAATCTACGTGATTTGCATTTGCTACTTCGGTAGTAGTCATCATACCCGTTTCTTCTTTGGCTTTCTGCATCCATTTTAACCCTAATGCTCCTACTCCTTCAAAATTTCCTGGTCGTGTTCTTGGTTTCCAAATACCTGCTCTAAAGACTGTAGCATCGCTATCTTTTAATTGATGAGCGATTTTTAAAACCTGTGCTTCTGTTTCTGCACTACACGGACCTGCAATAACTAAGGGATGATCTAAACCAAACTTATCTAACCATCCTCTTAATTCTTTTTTATTCTTCATAATTTTATTGTTACTCCTACAATGGTCTTACTGACTTAATAGGTTATTTTATTTAATACCACTCAAAATTGATTTAATGTGGTTTGTTTTTTTCATTTCCTTATACACTGCTTCAAAATCTTCATTTTCCATTAAAGATTTAAAGTGCATTAAATTATTGATATACTCACCTAATGTTTCAATAACATTTGCTTTGTTTTGCTTAAAAATTGGCGTCCACATTGCTGGTGAACTTTTCGCTAAACGTACAGTGCTTTCAAACCCACTGCCAGCCATATCAAAAATATCGCGTTCATTTTTTTCTTTCTCAATTACCGTTTTTCCTAACATAAAAGAACTGATATGAGACAGATGCGACACATAAGCAATATGTTTGTCATGCGCTTTAGGATTCATATAACGAATACGCATACCTAAGTCTCTAAATATACCCAAAGCTTTCTCTTGAAGTTTAAATGCTGTTGCTTCAACTTCGCATATAATATTAGTTTTATTCTGAAACAAGTTGTAGGTCGCTGCATTTGGTCCTGAAAATTCAGTTCCGGCAATTGGATGCGCTGCCAAATAATTTCTTCGTCTTGAATGATCCTTTATACTTAAACAAATAGCTTCTTTTGTAGAACCTGCATCAATAACAAGTGTCTCATCTGAAATATAATCTAATATTTGAGGTAAAACCGTTAAGGTTACATCTACAGGAATCGCTATAAACACAACTTCTGCATTATAGACATCTTCTACATTAGCTTTTTCATCAATAACACCAAGTGTTAATGCATCATTAAGATGAGCTCCATTAGTATCAACACCATAAATTTTACAATCGGGATATTTCTTTTTTATATCTAACGCAAAACTACCTCCGATTAATCCTACTCCAATAAGGTATAAATTTTTCATACTCTTGCAATCGCTTCCTTTATAACATCTTCTTCTTCACATAAAGATAACCTTATATAACCTTCTCCATTACTACCAAAAACGGTTCCAGGAGCTATAAAAATACTATGCTCCTTTAATACTAAATTTGTAAACTCTTCAGACTTAATATGTGGTGGTAATTTTGCCCATACAAATAAACCCGAAGTACCTTCGTCGTATGTGCAGTTAAGTGCTGTTGCCAATTTCCATATTAATTTACGCCTTTGCTGATAAACGCTATTTAGACTTATAAACCACATCTCAGAACTTTTTAATGCTTCTATAGCTCCTTTTTGAATGCCATAAAACATACCAGAATCGACATTACTTTTTATTTTTAGAACTGAATTAATATAATCGTAATTACCAGCTAGCATGCCTACGCGCCAACCCGACATGTTAAAGGTTTTACTTATTGAATTCAGCTCTAAACAAACATCTTTAGCTCCTTTATACTTAAGGATACTTTTTGGGTTTTTGTTAAGTATAAAACTATAAGGGTTATCATTAATTACTAGAATGTTATGACGCTTTGCAAAAGCAATAACGTCATCATAAAATTTATGTGATGCCTTTGCGCCTGTAGGCATATGCGGATAATTAATCCACATTAGTTTTACTTTGCTTAAATCTAAGCGCTCTAGTGCTACAAAATTAGGTTCCCAGTTTTTATCTTCTGTTAAATTATAATATATAGGTTTAGCTCCTAATAATTTAGTTACAGATGCATAAGTTGGATAGCCAGGATTAGGAATTAATACTTCGTCACCTGGGTTTAAAAAGGCCATAGAAATATGCATAATACCTTCTTTACTTCCTATAAGTGGTAAAACTTCAGTTTTTGCACTAAGGTTAACGCTATAATGATTTTTATAAAAATCAACTATTGCTTCTCTGAGTTCTAAAAGCCCTAAATAGCTTTGATATTTATGAGCTGTTTTATCATTTAAGCTTTCTCCTAAAGCCATTATAGCCTTAAATGGTGGTTCTAAATCTGGGCTTCCTATTCCTAAATTTATAATAGGTTTACCTTGAGATTTCAAAAAAGCGACCTCTTTTAGCTTTTTAGAAAAATAATATTCTTCAACATGTTTTAGTCGATCGGCCACTTCTATCATAATCTCACATTTTTAGGTTCAAAAAAAAGTCTCGATTTTCATCGAGACTAAAGTTATTATATTTTTCAATAAAACATATTATGCCTCGCTTCCTTTATTATAAAAAAAGTAAAACCAAGTATAATATATTTTAAGTGTTTGCATCGTTAAATAATATATCGCTAAAGTAACTAATAAATTGAAAAATCAAAATTGTTAAAATAGTTTTTTATTTTTCTCGTTTAAGTTTTAAAGAATTCTTAGTAATTGCCATACTAACTTATATAATACTTATTTTTGACTAAATATCTTTCTACATGTCTATTGAAGTTAAAAACGTTACAAAAATTTATGGCGAGCAAAAAGCGTTAAACGACGTTTCTTTTTCTGTAAAAGATGCTGAAATTGTTGGTTTTTTAGGCCCTAATGGCGCAGGCAAATCTACAATGATGAAAATATTAACCACTTATATTAATGCGTCTAAAGGCTCTGCAAACGTTAATGATTTCTCTGTAGATACCCAAAAAAAAGAAGTACAAAGTTCAGTAGGCTATTTGCCTGAGCATAATCCTTTATATACAGATTTGTATGTTAAAGAATATTTGAGATTTAATGCCAATGTCTATGATGTATCTAAAGATAGAATTAATGAAGTTATTGAATTGACGGGATTAGCACCTGAAGCTCACAAAAAAATAGGGCAACTTTCTAAAGGTTATCGTCAACGTGTAGGTTTAGCTAATGCCCTATTACACAATCCTGAAGTTTTAATTTTAGACGAACCCACAACAGGTTTAGACCCAAATCAGTTAGTGGATATTAGAAATTTAATTACCTCTGTTGGAAAAGAAAAAACCGTATTTCTGTCTACACATATTATGCAAGAAGTTGAAGCTATGTGTGACCGCGTTATTATTATTAATAAAGGTAAAATTGTCGCAGATAAATACCTTAAAGACCTAAGACAAGACCAAGAGCAAATTGTTATTGTTGAGTTTGATTATAGAGTGGAAGATGCTTTTTTACAAAAATTACCTAAAGTAACTTCTGTGAAAAATACGCACGACTTTGTCTATGAAATCACTTTTGCTACTAAACAAGATATGCGTTCTCATGTTTTTGATTTTGCACATGATAATGAATTGAAAATTCTTCAACTTAACCAGAAAAATGCAAGTTTAGAGAGTTTGTTTAGATCTCTTACTAGTTAAAGATTAATCTCCCTGTAAAGAGTACATCGACATCGACAACTGGAGGCTGATTTACTGAAATTACATCTCCTGTATTATTAATGACGCCTGTTAATGATTGCTGTGGATTAATAATCATATCATTACTACTTCTATGAAATATATTTATGTTCTGAGCAATTAAATTTTCTGCTTCTATACGTCCATCTCCACCAAAAAATCTAAAGTTGGCTTCAGTAACTTCACCTGAGAGAAAGAAAAAAGAGAGATTATTAGCTATAATATTTAAGTTTTCCACATCAAGTTCTAATCTAAAATCTCCTATAGGAAAGGTCTCTGGCTCATTAAAATCTTCCGAAATCAAATTAAGAGTATCAAAATTTAAAACTCCATCTGACGAAATCTCAAACTGTGTTGAACAACGGATTTCACTTAATGTCGGTGTTGTTACAAACATTTTAGTAATTCCGAAATCACGCACAAAATTACATGTATTATTATCTGTAAGCACTAATCGATCATCAATAACTTCTACCGTTATATCATTGATAAGGTTCTCTCCTGTTTCTATAGTCACTTCATAATTTTCACCTTGTCGAATAATTAATTCGATATCTCTATTCACTAAAATGCGATTGAAATTTGGAACTGTAATTGTTTCTTGAATTATAGATCCTGAAGTTTGAAAACAATCTGATGCACTTTCACTATCGCAAGCAAAAAGCAAACCTACAACACTTAATATGACAAATAGTTTTTTCATAATCGTACTCCAATTCCAAATTCAACAGCTTCAGCTTTTGCTCCGTGAGACTTTAAAGTTATGGCACCAAATAATTTATCTCCAAAGTAGCGTTTTAATCCTATTCGTAAATACGTTCTTCCCTCAAAATCAAATGGATAATATACGTAATATCCTACTTGAGTTTCAATCGATGTTTTATTAATAAATAATTCATGACCTACAAATAGACCAACACGCTTAAAATCTTCATCACCAGTAACATTATCTCCTAAACCAGATACACTTTGAAACTCTATTAGCTCTTTAAGAAAATTTGAGAAGAAAACTTCTGTTCCTAATTGAATAGCACTTTTATGACTTAATCTTTTATCTGCGTAAGCGGATACAATATAAAATGGAAATTGCCCCGTACCAATAATATCGCTTTGATTAATTCCACTTCTAAATGCAAGATTATATTTTATAGACTCGGTAAATTTTTCATCTTTACCATTATCTATATACTCAGGATCACTTTCATCTAAATTATAGGTAACCCCAACGTTTAAAGCTATAGTATTAATACTTGTATTTGGTGCTTTTACATTGGCATTAGAATAATGTATAAGCGATAAACCTCCTTGTAAACCAAAACGATCTATGATACGTTCTTTTTTATAATTAAGCATTAAATAAGTGCTGCTTAAAAGATGAGAGCCAAAAGCTATATTTTTTGGATTATCAATACGATCAAAGGGATTAGATGTATATGCTAATCCTTGCCCAATACGTAGCATTAGATTTCGCTTAAAAAAATAAAAATTATAGTGAGCATATATACCAATATTGTTGCCTAAGTTTTCATTCTTTAAATTCTGGTAAATCAAAGACACTCCATAATCTGGATAATTATAACGTTGTTCCCAAGCTTTATTGCCAAATGTTTTTTTATTCCAGCTAAGAATTACACCTTCGGGATGACCTGTTATTAATCCTAAAATGTCGTTATTATGAAGTGCTATATTACCTCTAAAATAATTGACATCTAAATAAGAAGAAGTCGTACTTTCTTGTGAAAGAAGAACAGAAGTCATTAGGAAACAGAATATAAAACTAAGCCAGTACTTCATTTAAAATTTAGTTACTGACAAATGTAAAATAATAAAGTATATTACTCTTTATAGAACATCAAATAATATGGGTGACGATTTAGCAACTTCAACCAATTGTGTTTTTTTATGTTTACAAGTTTTACAGATTTAGAAATCTTATTATAAACGGGCGTTTTTAACATCATCTTCAGGACTATTACTTTCTAATTTTAGTGTATCTATTTTCAACTAAAAATCGGTTTTAAAATAGCATTCAACTTCTCATATTCTATCAAAAATGCATCGTGTCCGTGATAAGATTCTATAATATTTAAATGAACATCAACTCCTAATGATTTTAATGTAGAATAAGTCTCTTCCGTTTCATCTGATGTGAAGAACACATCAGAATCTATAGTTATGAGATGTATTTTTCCTTTTATTGCCTTAAAAACAGATGTTATGTCATCGTTATCTCTTTCTATATTTATAGTCTTCAATAATTGGTTCATAAGCTTATACGCCGACAACTGAAAACGACCCTGAAGCTTTTTACCATGATGTAATAACCAACTCTCTACATTGAATAGTTGCAAATCTTCATTAGTACTTCTATTAAACTTATGCTTAAACGATTGTGGGGAACGATAACACAACATGGCATGCATACGAGCATCGTGAATAGGCTGTTTTGAATTTTCTAAAAATTGTTCTTGAATTCTGCAATTTGCAATAAGCCAATCTGTAGATTTCCAATCGGCAGCAATAGGAATAAGATATTTGGTTATATTAGGTTGTAGAGCAACCATTTCCCAGGCTAATCCACCACCTAAAGAAGCACCTATAGTAGCATATAACTTTTCAATCTTAAGGTGTTTTAATCCTTGTAAAAAAAGTTTTGCAATGTCTGTAGTTACAAAATCTTTATAGTTATTAAATAACTGACCATCATATCCATTTCCTGGAATATTAAAAACTAAAACCGTAAAATCTTTAGTATTAATAACTTTATCGTCTCCTATTAAACTGGACCACCAACCATCTTTACCTGCAACATTGCTATTGCCTGTTAGTGCATGATTAACCAATACAATTGGTGCTGTATGTAATGGGTTACCAAATAATTGATACGATAAATTAATAGTTTTTATACAACTTCCGTTATGAGTTACATAATCTTTTATCGGTATATATAATAAATCACTCATTCTTTTAGATTTGATTTATTTAATACCAATAATTACTACCATATATATCGGTATTTTTTTGCAATATAATGATTGCGCATTTTATGTGTTTATTTCCTAATCTTTGAGAAGACTTAATCTATTTATCATACTTCTCTCTAATCTCATCCAAGCACAAATTATGAATACTTCCTATATGCGTATGTTGTTTTGATGCGTCTGGTTTATAACTTCCATCTTGTACTTGAGAACCTATCTGTTGATAAGCATCTCTAAACGACATACCATTTTCAACCAAACTATTGATATTATCTACCGTAAACAGGTATTTGTATTTATCATCATTTAAATCCACATCTTTTACAATAACTTGTTGAATTGCATAATTAAACACATCTAAAATGGTTTCTAAATCCACAAATGCTTGTATCATATTCTCTTTCAATAACTGAAAGTCTCTATGATACCCACTTGGCAAATTATTTGTGATTAATACCATTTCTGTTTGTAATGCCTGTATTTTATTACATTTTCCTCTAATAAGTTCAAATACATCTGGGTTTTTTTTATGCGGCATAATACTACTGCCAGTAGTTAACTCATCTGGAAATGAGATGAAATTAAAATTCTGACTCATGTATAAGCATATATCCATAGCAAAACGAGATAATGTGTTTGCTAAACTTCCAAAGGCAGCAGCAATGGTACGCTCGTTTTTACCTCGACTCATTTGTGCTGCAACGACATTATATTTTAACGTAGTAAAACCTAATGCTTTTGTTGTAAAATCTCTATCTATAGGGAATGAACTTCCATAACCCGCAGCTGATCCCAACGGGTTTTGATCAACTGTTTTTAGAGCTGCATCTAATAGATACATATCATCAATCAATATTTCAGCATAAGCAGAAAACCATAATCCAAATGAGGATGGCATTGCCACTTGCAAATGTGTATAACCAGGAAGTAATTTTTCTTTATGTGTTTCGGCTAATTCTAATAAAGTATTAAAAAGCGTTTTCGATTTCGCTTTAATACTTTGTAAATGATCTTTATAAAATAACTGCAACGCAACTAAAACCTGATCGTTTCTGGATCTTGCAGTGTGTATTTTCTTCCCAACGTCTCCGTAAGTTTTTGTTAATTCATATTCAATTTTAGAATGTACATCTTCAAATTGAGATTCTATAAAAAACGAATTCTCATCAATCTGAGTTTGCAAATTACTCAATCCTTTTTCCAACTGTTGCAATTCTTCAGCAGATAAAATATCGATTTTATACAGCATTTTTGCATGTGCTAAAGATGCTTGTATATCGTATTTTGCAATGTGTAAATCGATTTCTCTATCGTTACCAACAGTAAATTGTTCTATGGTTTTATCTATTGAAAAGCCTTTGTCCCAAAGTTTCATATTTGTAAATTTTAATTTTTAAAATTTAGATTATAGAAAAAAGACCGCTTTGCTGTTAGAACAAAGATTAATATCTAACATAATTTAATTGTCTATTTTCTATTTTCTTTTATCTATTATAATACGTTTTCTAACAATTTTATATATAAATCAATGCCTTCTTCAATTTCATTGATGTAAATGAATTCATCTGCGGTATGTGATCTCAAACTATTCCCTGGTCCCAACTTTAATGATGGACAACTCAACGCTGCTTGATCTGATAATGTTGGCGACCCATAAGTCTCTCTTCCTAAAGAAATACCTGATTGTACTAATGGATGATTTTTAGGAATTGAAGACGAATTTAATCGTAAACTTCTAGGTGTAATAGTATCACAAGGTGATGCTTCTTGAAGCATTTTTGCGATTTCTTCATTGGTATATTTATCATTCACCCTAACATCAATCACCAAATCTACTTCCGATGGAACCGCATTATGTTGTTTCCCTGCATTGATTTGAGTTACTGTTAATTTTACGTCGCCTAAAGTCTCTGATGTGTTTTCAAACTTATAATTTTGGAACCATTGTAATGCTTCAATCGACTTGTAAATCGCATTATCGTTATTTGGATGTGCCGCATGACTCGCAGTTCCCTTAATTTTAGCATCAAATACGACAAGGCCTTTTTCGGCTATTGCCAAATGCATTTGTGTAGGTTCGCCAACAATAGCAACATCAATCTTTGGAATAACTTCTAACATATGTCGTATTCCATTCTCACCGCTATTTTCTTCTTCAGCAGATGCTACAATAACCAGATTATACTTTAATTCTTTATGCTTATAGAAATAAGCAAATGTTGCTAACAGCGACACCAAACAACCTCCAGCATCATTACTGCCCAAACCATATAATTTACCGTCTTCTATAATAGCTTTAAACGGATCTTTAGTATAACTCTGATTAGGTTTTACCGTATCATGATGTGAGTTTAACAACAATGTCGGTTTGCTCTCATCAAAATACTTATTTACAGCCCAAACATTATTTTTTGTTCTATTAAACGGAATGCTTTCAGCATTAAACCATTCTTCAATCAATTTTGCCGTACCAACTTCTTCACCAGAAAGTGAGGGTGTTTCAATGAGGCTTTTAAGTAAGTTTATAGCGCTATGTGTTAATTCTTGTTGTGACATTAGTTTTGAATGGTTGTGAATTTTGAATTTTTATTAAATAGCATTTCAGGTTTACCAATACAAACCTTATGCACTTGGTTATTGATAGCATGAAAAGCGTTTGCTAGTTTAGGAAGCATGCCTGCGGCAATATTATTCTGTCCTAATAATTTAGCATAGCTATTTTTATCAATGTTTTTGATTACTGAATTATCGTTTTCCACATTTTGAAGCACCCCAGATTTTTCAAAACAATAATATAACTCAACGTTATACAATTCTGAAAAAGCAATTGCAATTTCTGAAGCAATGGTGTCTGCATTGGTATTTAAAAGTTGTCCATTCCCATCATGTGTAATGGCACAAAATACAGGCGTAATATGTTGTTTTAATAGCAATTGAATTGTTTCAATATTAACATGTTTAATATCCCCTACATAACCAAAATCAACAGGTTTTTCAGGTCGTTTATCTGACACTATGGTATTACTATCAGCACCTGTAAAACCTATGCTATTACAATGATTACGTTGCAATTTTGAAATGATTTTTTTATTGACCTTACCTGCATAGACCATAGTAATAATATCTAAGGTATTAATATCTGTAATACGCCTTCCATCTACTAATTTCACTTCTACATTCAATTTTTCTGCCAAATCTGTTGCTAATTTTCCACCACCATGAACCAGCAGTTTAGGTCCTTCTAATTTTGAAAATTCAGATAGAAAATCATCCAACGCGTCTGGTTGATCGATAATGCTTCCTCCTATTTTTATGATTTTTAATGCTTTCATTTTATCATTTTTGTCATTCTGAGTGAAACGAAGAATCTCATATTTAAAAAGATTCTTCACTTTGTTCTGAATGACATTATCATTATAAGTTTTCTAGAATTTGTTTCAGTACTATTTGTGCTGAAAATGTTCTGTTATTTGCTTGTTGAATCACTACAGATTGCTCACTATCTAAAACCGCATCTTCAACAACACTATTTCTACGAACAGGTAAACAGTGCATAAACTTTGCAGTGCCTAATTTGGTTTTAGTCATCATCCAATTAGAATCTTGAGATAAAATTTCTCCATAATGCTTGTAACTGCTCCAATTCTTTACATAAACAAAATCCGCATCTTTAAGCGCTTCGTTTTGATGATAACTAACCTTAGTATTCTTAACCACGTTATTGCTCAACTCATAGCCTTTAGGATGTGTAATCGTTAAATCCACATCTAAATACTGCATCATTTCTATAAATGAATTTGCAACTGCTTGTGGCAATGCTTTAGGATGTGGTGCCCAAGACAGAACTACTTTAGGTTTTGCAAGTGATTTTAATTCTTCAATAGTAATAGCATCAGCCAAAGCTTGTAATGGATGTGCTGTGGCACTTTCCATATTTACAATAGGTACCGATGTGTATTTTAAAAAACTGTTGAGTACAAATTCTGAGGTATCCTTTTGTTTATCTATTAATGTTGGAAATGCTCGTATTGCAATAATATCTGCATATTGTGAAATGACTTGCGCAGCTTCTTTAACATGCTCAGACTTGTCCATCTTCATTATAGCTCCATCTTCAAACTCTAGATTCCAAGCATCATTAACGTTCAATATCATGACATCCATTCCTAATTGTTTTGCTGCTTTCTCAGTGCTTAAACGTGTGCGTAAACTCGAATTAAAAAACAACATGACTAAGGTTTTTTGCTTCCCTAAACTTTGATATTGAAATGGATTTACCTTAAGCTGAATCGCATCTTTAATCGTCTGGTTTAAATTATTTATGTCTGATATTTTTGTGTAATTTTTCATACTATAATTCTTTATTTAAAGCATCAAATAAAATATCTAGATGCTGTTTTTGAATGGTTAATGGCGGAAGGATTCTGAGTAGGTTTGCGTTTTTAGAATTTCCTGTGAAAATTTTATGTTTATAAATCAGCGCCTTTCGTAATTCGGCAATTGGAAAATCAAATTCTAAACCCAACATCAATCCTCGACCTTTAATCTGTTTTAATTTTGGAAGCGTTTTGGCTTTTTCAATAAAGTATTGAGATACTGTGTTTACATTTTGCATTAATTGCTCTTTTTTTAAAACCTCTAAAACTGAAAGTGAAGCTTTACATGCAAGGTGATTACCCCCGAAAGTGGTTCCTAATAAACCATAATTTGCTTTAATTTTTTGATGAATTAAAATACCCCCAACAGGAAACCCATTACCCATGCCTTTAGCCATAGAAATAATATCTGGTGTAATGTTATGTTTTTGAAATGCGAAAAAATCGCCCGTTCTACCAAACCCAGATTGCACCTCATCTGCAATAAGCATTACGTTATGTTTATTGCAAATTTTTTCAAGACTTTGATAAAAGATGGTTGTACTTTCATCCAAACCACCAACGCCTTGAATACACTCAATAATTACAGCACAAACAGCTCCTTTTTTTACTGAATGCTCAACTGACTCTATATCACCTAAATCAAAAAATAGTGCTTGCTGTTGTGCATTAATCGGTGCTATAATTTTAGAGTTATCTGTTGCCGCTACAGCAGCCGATGTACGCCCATGGAATCCGTTTTTAAACGCAATTATTTTTTTGTTTCCTGTATGAAATGATGCTAATTTCAAAGCATTTTCATTAGCTTCGGCACCAGAATTACACAAAAACAATTTATAGTCATTGCTACCAGATAATTCTATTATTCTTTCTGCAAGTTCTTCTTGTAATGGGTTTTTAATTGAGTTACTATAAAATCCTAAGTTTTTAAGCTGATCAGAAATGTTTTTTACATATTGAGGGTGCGAATGTCCTATTGAGATGACCGCGTGCCCTCCATATAAATCAAGATATTGATTGTCATTTTCATCATAAACCCATACATCTTTAGCCTTAGTAGGCGTTATATTAAATAAAGGATATACATCAAATAAATTCATAACTGTGATTTAGAAATAAGTTGCTTTTAATTGTAATCCTTCTGTTTCCTCAAAACCAAACATTAAGTTCATGTTTTGTATCGCTTGTCCTGACGCTCCTTTTAATAAATTATCAATACAACTGGTTATTAATAATCTACCTTCATGTTTATGTAAATGAAGCAGGCAGTTATTGGTGTTTACAACCTGTTTTAGGTGTAATTGGTTTTCGCTAACATGTGTAAAAGAAGCATCTTGATAAAATGTTTTATAGATGCCCTTTGCTTCTGATAAATCACCTTTAAAAGTGGTGTATAGCGTTGCAAAAATTCCTCTTGAGAAATTACCACGGTTTGGCATAAATAAAAGCTCTGAATTAAATGCGTTTTGCAATTGCACAACACTTTGATGTATTTCTTCCAAATGTTGATGTACAAATGGTTTGTAATATGAAAAGTTATTGTCTCGCCATGCAAAATGAGTTGTCTTACCTAATGATGCGCCTGCTCCAGTAGATCCAGTCACTGCGTTTATGTGTACATCGTTTTTTAGTAATTGATGCTTTGCCAATGGTAATAATGCTAATTGAATAGTAGTGGCAAAACATCCAGGGTTTGCTATAAAATCAGCATTTTTAATTTGCTCTTTTTGCAATTCTGGCAAACCGTAAACAAATTCTTTTTTATTAAAAATAGCATCCTTTTTAAGCCTAAAATCATTACTTAAGTCAATAATTTTTGTATGTTCTGAAAATGTATGTTGTTTTAAAAATGATTTTGAATTTCCATGACCTAAACATAGAAATAGAACATCAATATTAGTATTAACTGTATCTGTAAACTTTGCATCAACACTTCCAATTAAATCCTGATGTACATCACTAATGGGGTTACCAGCATTAGAAGTGCTATACACAAAATTGATTTCTGCTTTAGAGTGGTGAATTAATAACCTAATCAATTCTCCTGCTGTATATCCAGCGCCACCTATGATTCCTACTTGTATCATTCGTTTATGCTTTGATAGATTTTACTTTGATTTCCATAAATTTTAATAAAGCCTTTCGCTTCTTGAGCAGTCCAACCTTTGTTTTCTTCGCCATAACTTCCAAACTTAGCATGCATTAAATCGTGTTTAGAGTCAATACCATCTAAACTGAAATGATATGGTTTTAAAGTCACAAATACATCTCCTGATACTTGCTTTTGACTACTACTTAAAAACGCTTCTAGGTCTCTCATTACAGGATCTAAATACAAACCTTCATGCAAATGCATGCCATACCAATTTGCCATGTAATCTTTATGTTGTAATTGCCATTTGGTCAATGTGTGTTTTTCTAGCAAATGATGTGCTTTAATTATAATTGTTGCCGCTGCGGCTTCAAAACCTACTCTACCTTTAATACCAACAATAGTGTCTCCAACATGTATATCCCTACCAATTGCATATTTTGAAGCCAGATCGTTTAATATGTCTATATTATTTTCAGAAGTGTTTTCGATACCATTAAATGCAATAAACACTCCCTTATCAAAGGTTAATTTCACTTGTTGTTCCTCATCATTTTCCAGTTGTGACGGATATGCCTCCTCTGGTAAGTTTTTATTGGATGTTAGTGTTTCATCACCGCCAACGCTTGTACCCCAAAGCCCTTTATTGATAGAGTATTTTGCCTTTTGCCAAGACATATCTATTCCGTTTTGAATGAGGTAATCAATCTCTTCTTGCCTTGATAATTGTTGATCTCTTATAGGTGTTATGATTTCAATTTCTGGTGCTAGAGTCTGAAAAATCAAATCAAATCGCACTTGATCGTTTCCAGCTCCTGTACTTCCATGTGCTATATATTTAGCATCTATACTTTTTGCATAATTGATAATTTCTATTGCTTGAATAATACGTTCTGCACTCACCGATAATGGATAGGTATTATTTTTTAAGACATTTCCAAAAATGAGATACTTTACAACTTTATTGTAATACGATGTTATAGCATCAATATTTTTATAGGTTATAACGCCCATTTTATAAGCCTTTGCTTCTATGGTTTTTATTTCTTCTTTAGTAAAACCACCCGTATTTACACTTACTGCATGTACCTCAAATCCTTTATCTTTTGATAAATGCACTGCGCAATACGAAGTATCTAATCCACCACTATAGGCCAATACTAGTTTCTTTGATTTGCTCATTTTTTATTCTTTTTTAGAAACAATGTTTGTTTCATGTTTTTTAACCTTGTAAAGGTCTTTTCTTTAACTTCTTTAGATTTTGAGGTTTTGGTTTCTGAGTCATATAGCATACCTGTGCACAAGCACATACTCCTATCGGTGCGTTGCAATACATCATAGTTTTTACAAGTTTGACAACCTTTCCAAAATGATTCGTCTGTAGTAAGCTCAGAGAATGTAACAGGCTTGTAACCTAGCTCACTGTTTATTTTCATTACAGCAAGTCCTGTTGTAATTCCAAATAATTTTGCGTTTGGAAATTTTTTAACTGAATGCTCAAATATCTTTTTCTTTATTTTTTTTGCTAGACCTTGATTTCTATAATTTTTATGAACTATTAATCCCGAATTGGCTACAAATTTATCGTGCCCCCAAGATTCGATATAACAAAAACCAGCAAAGGTTTTACCATCCAAAGCAATAACAGCATTACCTTTTTCAATCTTAGAAATAATATACTTTGGCTGCCGTTTCGCTATGCCTGTACCTCGCACTTTAGCAGCATCAGAAATGGTTTCGCAAATGATATCTGCGTATACAATATGTGTTTTATCAGCAATAATGACTTTCATTATCTTGACTTTTAATTAAACTATTTTTAAAATTTGTTTTGAAAAGAAGAACCGGACACACCTAAGTTCTTAGAATAAAGTACACGCCTTAGCGACGGCGAAAGAAAAAACGACGACGTATGGTTTTGTTATTATTAAAAATAACTAAAGTTTGAAAAAATGATATTGAGAAAAAATGATACAAGGTTAAAATAAAATAATTACGTTACTGATTAAACTAAGGTTCTAGTATTAACAGCGACAGCGGCGTTTGCGTAATTGTATTTTATTTTCAATAGTATTCACGAGCCAAATATATAAATTGTTTTAATATTTTTTTAAAAAAATCTACATTATTTAAAATCATTTTATAATCCTTGTTAACTTTAAATTATTTTCTCTACTAATAATCATATCTTTAAAAAGTAAATTTTAAAATATCAACAAAATGAAATATCGTTTCGCTTTTATCAGTTTAATGATTATAACATTAACTTCTTGTAATACTAAAAACATGGATACAAACAACGGCTTAATTATTAAAGAAAGTCCTTATGACTTTGATACAACTTACACCAAATTAAGATCTATCATTGATACTAACCCAAATCTTAAAATTATTTTAGAATTAGATCATAGTAGAAATGCAGCTTCGGTAGATTTAAATCTTAATCCTACACGTATTATATTATTTGGTAATCCAAAACTAGGAACACCTCTAATGCAAACTAGCCAAACTGTAAGTATTGATTTGCCTCAAAAAATTATTGTTTATGTCAATGATAGTGGTAATGTAAATATTGCATATAATGATCCATCTTACCTTAAAAGCAGACATCAAATAGAAGGTAAGGATGATATTTTAGCCAAAGTAAGTGGAGCTTTAAATGCTATTACAGATAAGGTTATAAGTGCAGAATAATCTTTAGTTTAAGGTTACTATAACTTTTACAAAATTTTATCTTTTATTTTTAATTGGTTTCGTTTTATGAGTACTTTGATTTTTGTATTTTTGAAATCTTAAAAAATAGAGGACAGATTTGACTGATTGCAACCTCTAGTGCTGAACTTGTTTCAGCACCTGTCACTAATTACAGACAGATTCCGAAACAAAGTTCGGGATTAAATGCTAAAGGCAGTGTAAACTTCTTTAGACATTTTCGTCAAATCTGCAATAAATAATAGAAATAGAATATGGCATATTTATTTACTTCAGAAAGTGTTTCTGAAGGACACCCAGATAAAGTAGCAGATCAAATTAGTGATGCGTTAATTGATAATTTTTTAGCATTCGATCCAGAATCGAAAGTAGCTTGTGAAACACTTGTAACTACAGGTCAAGTTATATTAGCTGGTGAAGTAAAATCTAACACGTATTTAGATGTGCAAAAAATTGCAAGAGATACTATTAATAAAATTGGCTATACTAAAAGCGAATATATGTTTGATGGTAATTCTTGTGGTGTGTTTTCTGCAATACACGAACAATCTGAAGATATAAATCGTGGAGTTGACCGTGAATCTAAAGAAGAACAAGGCGCAGGTGACCAAGGTATGATGTTTGGTTATGCTTCTAGAGAAACAGAAAATTTTATGCCTTTAGCTTTAGATTTATCGCATAAAATTTTAATTGAGCTTGCTGAATTAAGAAGAGAAAATAAAGATATTACTTATCTACGTCCAGATTCTAAGAGTCAAGTGACTATTGAATATAGTGATGATAATATACCTCAACGTATTGATGCTATTGTAGTTTCTACGCAGCATGATGATTTTGCATCTGACGATGTTATGCTTGCAAAAATCAGAAAAGATATTGTTGATATTCTAATCCCGAGAGTTAAAGCGCAACTTCCTGAAAATATTCAAATACTATTTAATGACGACATTACGTATCATATAAATCCAACAGGAAAATTTGTTATCGGTGGTCCACATGGTGATACAGGATTAACAGGACGTAAAATTATTGTAGACACTTATGGCGGAAAAGGCGCTCATGGTGGTGGCGCATTTTCAGGAAAAGACCCAAGTAAAGTAGATAGAAGTGCTGCTTATGCAACGCGCCATATAGCTAAGAATTTAGTTGCTGCTGGTATTTGCAATGAAGTATTAGTGCAAGTAAGTTATGCTATTGGAGTTGTACAACCAACTTCTATTTTAGTAGACACGTATGGCACATGCCCTTTTAATATGACAGATAGTGAAATTTCTGAAAGAGTAAAAGATATCTTTGACATGCGTCCAGCTTCTATTGAATCGCGTTTAAAACTACGTCAACCTATGTATAGCGAAACAGCTGCTTATGGACATATGGGAAGGCAAAATGAAATCGTATCTAAAATATTTGTACAACCTCATGGTGAATCTAAAACTATAGATGTTGAATTATTTACATGGGAAAAATTAGATTACGTCGATAAGGTAAAAATAGCTTTTGGATTATAATTTATTACTGATTATAATATAAAGAAAAACCACGTCAAAGACGTGGTTTTTTTATAAGTATATTAAATACGATCTCTTTATTTAATTGCTTTCTTTACTTTTTCTTTAGCTTCTTTTGACATTTTCTCAAAGGCTTCAATTTTAGCTTTCACTTCTTCCTCTGTACCTTCAAAAACTTTTTCAGTAACAGTATCTTCTCCATTCTTTGTAATCGTTGTTGTAAAAATAGCTTTTGCCAATCCATCTTCTTCTTTAGTCATTTTTACTTCAACACGCTTTTCTATAGATTTAGCTTCGTCCGAAAACTCCATCTCCTTAGCTTCAGCTATATTATGCTTAACACCATTATTATCAATCCAAACATTTTCTTTCTCATTTACCATTGCTAGACCTTCTTCTGTATGACCTCCTAAAATTGGAGCTACTACTAAACCTATTAAACACGTTAATTTAATTAAGATGTTCATTGATGGTCCTGAAGTATCTTTAAATGGGTCTCCAACTGTATCTCCAGTTACTGCTGCTTTATGCGCATCAGAACCTTTAAATGTCATTTCACCATTAATTTCAACACCTGCTTCAAAAGATTTCTTAGCATTATCCCATGCACCACCAGCGTTGTTCTGAAAGATAGCCCATAACACACCAGATACCGTAACACCTGCCATATAGCCTCCTAACATTTCGGCAATAGCTTGATTATCCATTCCAAATAACATAGGTACAAATGCAATAATTAATGGGAATCCGATAGTTAATAAACCAGGTAACATCATTTCTTTTAAAGATGCTTTAGTAGAAATTGCGACACATTTATCATATTCTGGTTTCCCAGTACCTTCCATAATTCCAGGAATCTCTCTAAACTGACGACGAACCTCTTCTACCATTTCCATGGCAGCTTTACCTACAGCATTCATTGCTAAAGCAGAGAATACTACTGGTACCATACCACCAACAAATAACATTGCTAATACTGGTGCTTTAAAAATATTAATACCATCAATTCCTGTAAACGTTACATAAGCAGCAAATAATGCTAATGACGTTAATGCAGCAGAAGCGATCGCAAAACCTTTTCCTGTTGCTGCCGTTGTATTACCAACTGAATCTAAGATATCTGTACGTTCTCTAACGATTGGTTCTTGTTCGCTCATTTCAGCAATACCACCAGCGTTATCAGAAATTGGCCCGAAAGCATCAATTGCCAACTGCATAGCTGTTGTAGCCATCATCGCAGAAGCTGCTAAAGCAACACCATAGAATCCAGCAAAAGCATAAGATGCCCATATTGCTCCAGCAAATAATAATACTGAAGGGAAAGTAGAAATCATTCCAGTCGCTAAACCAGCAATAATGTTTGTTCCTGCTCCAGTAGACGATTGTTGAACAATATTTAAAATTGGTTTTTTGCCTAATCCTGTATAATATTCAGTAACTGAAGAAATAACTGCTCCTACCGTTAAACCAACTAAGGTTGCATAAAACACACGCATAGAAGAAATTTCAACTAAACCTTCACCAAAGAAGTTCATTTGCATTGTTTCTGGTAACATCCAAGTTACTAAAGCAAAACATGATATAGCAACTAAAACAATAGATGTCCAGTTACCAATATTTAAAGCTCCCATAACTTGAGCTTCTTTAGCATCGTTACTTTTTATTTTCACCAACATGGTTCCAATAATAGAAATTATGATTCCTGCGCCAGCTATTGCCATTGGCAATAAAATTGGCCCGATACCTCCAAAGGCTTCACCGATATTACCTCCCATATCTTTAATCACATAGTTACCTAAAACCATTGCTGCTAATACTGTTGCTACATAAGATCCAAACAAATCGGCTCCCATACCTGCAACATCACCTACATTATCACCTACATTATCTGCAATAGTTGCTGGGTTACGAGGATCATCTTCTGGTATACCTGCTTCTACTTTACCTACTAAATCAGCTCCTACATCAGCAGCTTTAGTATAGATACCGCCACCTACTCTTGCAAATAATGCGATAGATTCAGCTCCTAGAGAAAAACCAGCTAATGTTTCTAATACAATAGTCATATCCATTGTATTTGTCCATTCGCTCCCCATAAAAAACCAAAAGAAAAATATAAAGAATGCTGTTAAACCTAATACGGCTAAACCTGCAACACCAAGTCCCATTACAGTACCACCTCCAAAAGAGATTTTAAGTGCGTTAGGTAAACTTGTACGTGCAGCTTGAGTTGTTCTTACATTAGTCTTTGTTGCGATTTTCATTCCAATATTTCCTGCAAATGCAGAGAATACTGCACCAAAAACAAAAGCAATTACAATTAACCAATGTGTTGTTGGTACTATAAAAGACACTGCAGTTAACGCTGCAGCTACAATAAGAACAAAAACAGCAAGCAACCTATATTCTGCATTTAAGAAAGCAAGTGCTCCTTCGTAAATATGATCTGAAATTTCTTTCATTTTACCATCTCCAGCATCTTGTTTCATTACCCAAGATTGTTTTACAATCATATAGATTAATCCTAAAAACGCCAAAGCTATTGGCATGTAAATCATCAGTGATTCCATATTATAGTTTTTAATTTGATTTATTATTTTGCTCGGCAAAAGTAGTAAAATCAATGAGAATTAAAAAACCCTTCTATATCTAATACAGAAGGGTTTCTATAATTATATTTTAGAACTTCTAAATTGTAAAATCTTTATTTACTTTATGTTCGCTATTCTCATAACGTTCAATACATTTATGAAGAATATCATAGGCTTCAGAAGCATCTCCCCAACCACCAACATCTACTTTTTTCTTTTCCAAATCTTTATAAACTTGAAAGAAATGTGTAATTTCTTTTTTACGATGAGGATTTAAGTCTGTAATATCGTTATAACTATTCCAGATAGGATCTGTTACAGGTACACAAATTAATTTTTCATCAGGTCCTTTTTCATCTGCCATATGGAAAACACCTATTGGTTTTACTTCCATTACACACATAGGAAACGTAGGCTCTGTTCCCATTACCAATACATCTAATGGATCTCCATCTAAAGCTAAAGTTTCTGGAATAAATCCATAATCTCCAGGATACATCATTGAAGAGAATAACATACGGTCAAAACGTATTTTTTGCAACTCAAAATCGTATTCGTATTTATTACGACTCCCTTTTGGGATTTCTATTAAAACATCGAATGTTAGTTTACCTTTTGGACTCATTAAAATGTATTTTTATTTCCACAAAAAAGGAAATCTTATTATTAATTCTTGAAAATTTCGGGCTGCAAAGATAATCTAATGTTTATCTTTAACAACCTATTTATTAGGTTTATTAAATTAAAAATATGACATGAAAAAATCTTTAATGACTACATTAATTTGGTGTTTTTTAACATCATTAAGTCATTCAACAGAAAACATTAGACTTACTGGTAAGATTTTAGATGAAGATACTAACGAACCAATTATATACGCTAATATTTTACATCAGCAGAAATCTACAGGCACGTTTTCTGACCAAAATGGTGCTTTTACATTGTTAATAAATAATGGAAGTAAAAGCGATATTATTTTAATATCTCATATTGGATATGAAACTATGTCTTTAACGCTTGAGAAAGCTCAAAAAATCGAAATTTTTAAATTAAAGCCAAATAAGCTTGAAGAAATAATTATTACTTCTAAATCTAAATTTAAGCTAAAACCTTTTATTAGAACATTAGTTAAAACTTATAATGATAATCGGAAAAAGGATCCCCATATAGCTATAGCGTATTATAACGAAAAAGCTAAAAAGAATAATGAACATATCATGTTTATGGAAAGTATCGGTTATTCTGTTTTTTCAGGGAAAATTGGTAACGTTGCCGTATATTCTAATTATAAATTCTTTTTTGACAACAGTAGAGCTTATGTCTCAGACTCTAGGTGGTTAAATGAAAACAAGTTTGCTAATAAACCATCTATGCCTAGCGCCGGAAATAATTTAAGAGCATTGAGAGTGTTAGAACATCAAGGTATTCTATCTAAAGCTAAATTCAATACTTATAATTTTTCACAAGATTCAACCTATTATACGTCAGATGATCGATTAGTACGGCGTATCCATTTTAAAGGAAAAGGTGAAAATGGATTTATAGATGTATACAATTCTAATTATCAAATATTATCTATTGAATATAAAACTAATAATTATTTCAGTGCTTTAAAAAACATGGAACTGAAGGCAGAAATTACAATGCGTTTTAACTATTTTAATGACACACCTTACTTATCTATGGTTAACAGTTATTATAACATAGATCAATTGGAACATTATTGTAACTTAAAAATTATAAATCAAAAATTTGATACTCTAAATTTCTCTGAACAGCAATATTGGAATTTAAATAGATATAATAATGACCCTTATTTACAATATGATTTGAAATTATGGGATGATTTTAATATTGATAATTCCGAATATAAAACAGTTTATAAACAACTTAAATCTAAAGGTATTAATCTAGATAAGAAGTTTTCTGATTATACTCAACGGTGGCTTTCTGGTGAAACTTATGTTAGCGAATTAAGCAGACGTATTATTGAAGATCTAAAAGAAAATTTTTAAGAGTGCTATACTATTTAAATAATTTCTAACTTTACCAATATATACTAATTCATTTCAAATTATGATCCGTACTAACTTAATACTATTATTACTAGTATTTATCTTTTTGTCTCCTTATATCATTGCCCAAAACCAACAATATCAGGGCAAGTTTGAACCTATAGACAACCTCATAAAAGCACCAAATGTATATCGTGCTGCAAGTGGCGCACCTGGAAAGGCCTATTGGCAGCAACGTGCTAACTATAAGATTAAAGCTTCTTTAGATGAAAAAAACAATATGATTTTTGGAGATGAAGTCATTACATATTTTAATAATTCACCAGACGATTTGCGCTATCTATGGATTCAACTAGAACAAAACGTCAACAAAAAAGGAAGCGAAGATTTTAGTTTTGTTCAAGGAAGTGTTCGCGATTCTATAAATACACGACAAATGCAATTATTAACACGTGCTGTTGATTTTCCTGCTGGTTATACTATAAAATATATTAAAGATAATAGAGGCGCAGATATTAAACATATCGTCAATAATACCATGATGAAGGTGCTTCTAAAAACACCTCTAAAATCGGGGGAATCAATGACATTTTCTATTGGTTGGTCTTATCCTATAACAGATAGAGCTAAATTTTTATTGACTCGTGAAGGTTATGAATATTTCCCTGAAGATGACAATACCGTTTATTTAATTGCGCATTGGTTTCCAAGAATGGCAGTTTATAATGATACTGAAGGCTGGCAGAACAAACAATTTAATCGTCTAGGAGAATTTGCCTTAGAATTTGGAGATTACGATGTAGAACTCACTGTGCCTGCAGATCATATCGTTGCTGCTACTGGAGATTTAAAAAACGAAGGTGATGTTTTAACAAAAACACAGCGAGATCGTTTAGCTAAAGCTCGAAAATCTGTAGATAAGCCCATAATGATTGTCACCGAACAAGAAGCGCGTGATAACGAAAAAGACAAAAGTACTTCAACTAAAACTTGGAAATTTAGAGCAGAGAATGTTCGTGATTTTGCTTTTGCTTCTTCTCGAAAATTTATTTGGGATGCACAAGCTGTACCATTAGAAACACATACCGTTATGGCAATGTCTTTCTACCCAAAAGAAGGTTTGCCAGTTTGGAGTGAGTCGTCTACGCTTGCGGTTAAAAATGCATTAGAAATCTATTCTGAAGCTGTTTTTGAATATCCTTATCCTGTTGCTATTTCTGTAAACACTTCTAATATTGGTATGGAGTTTCCTATGATTAGTTTTAATGGAGGTCGCCCTGTTAATGGAAAAATAAGTGAAAATGCAAAAGCAGGAATGATTAGCACTATTGTTCACGAAGTTGGACACAACTGGTTTCCTATGATTGTAAGTTCTGACGAGCGTCAATGGATGTGGATGGACGAAGGTTTAAACACATTTATTCATCAACGTACCATGAAAGAACGATATCCTGACTACAACCATACCACACCTAAAAGTATTGTACCTTTTATGAGCGGAGATCAAAGTATTATGCGTCCTATTATGACGTCTTCAGACAATGAACTTATGACGCAGTTTGGAGCTAACTTCTATCAAAAACCAACGGTTGGCTTACAAATGTTACGTAACTCTATTGTTGGACAAGAATTATTTGACCAAGCCTTTAAAGCTTATGCTAACAGCTGGAAATATAAGCATCCGAACCCTGCTGATTTATTTAGAACACTTGAAGATGCCACTGCCGTAGATTTAGATTGGTTTTACCGCGGATGGTTTTTTACTACTGATAATGTAGACATGGAACTCGCCGATGTAAAATGGTTTACCGTAGAAGATGAAGTTAGTATTGAAAATAAAAGTCAAGCTGTAAAAGCAAATATTAAGGCTGAGAATGGTGGTCATATGGCTAGAGATTTTTCTTCAGGGCCAGAAGTTATTACAATGACCTCAGCACCAGACCAGGCCTATGGACAGTTTTTATCACGTTTAAACGAACCCGAATTACGTAAAGAGTTAAAAGGCAAAAACATCTACGAAATAACAGTAAAAAATGTTGGAGGTTTAGTAATGCCTGTACGTGTAGAATGGCAATTTACGGATGGCACTTCTGAAATTGATACGATTCCTGCCGAAATTTGGAGACATAATGAATATGAAGCTAAGAAAACATTTATTAAATCTAAGCAAGTTAAAAATGTAATCTTAGATCCAAATTTTGAGTTTGCAGATACGAATATGAAAAACAACAGTTTTCCCAAAGTGGAAGAAGCTTCAGATTTTGACAAGTTTAAAAATAAAAATTAGGATTTACACATAATGCAGAAACTTGCATTACATTACAACAATCTACTAAAAGGAAGTTTTGAGTTGAAAAAACTCAACTTCCTTTTTGTTTTTCAGGTCAATTGTCCTGGATGCTTTTTATATGGTATTCCTTTAGTAAATAAACTCTATAAAGAATTTCAAAAAGACATATCATTTTTGGGATTATCTACAGCCTTTGAAAATTTTGATTTAAATACTGCTGCTAATACTAAATTATTGGTTAATAACAATACCATTATTGGCCATACTAAAAAAGCATTAAAAAATCAGGGTTTTGATGAGTATCCATATACAATCGATTTTCCTATTGCCATGGATAAAATAATGAATAATAGTGAAGACCTTGAAAAAGCCATTCTCCATATTTGTTCAATCAACCCTAATTACACTTCTTTTTCATATAGAGAACAATTACTCTTTAAAGCACATGTAAAAGCTTATTTTGAAAAGCTTGAAATTATTTCGATGACTTTCACTCTCAATCAATTAAAGGGAACTCCAAGTTTTATTCTTTTCGATGACAATTATGAAATCTTGTATCATAAATTTGGGCATATTGATAGTAATGAATTAATTGCTCAGTTAAAGAGTTTTGTAAAAACACTATCTTAGAACATTCAATCAACCGCAATATTCATGAAACGATTTTTTATAAGAATTGGTAATTGGTTTAAAGCACGAGCTAAATCTATTACACCTGGTAAAAATGCAGAAAAAGGAGCTTCTACAGTTCTTCTATGTATTACTGCTCTATTATTTTTAGCTTACGGCTTTCTTACATCATATAACATGAAAGATCCATGGATCTTTTTATTTACTATTGTTATAGCTGCTTTAATTGTACTTGCGACGCTTCTTGCTAATTGGTTACTGAAACTTATTTTTAAAATTCCTAAATTTTTCAGATTACTGATTATTGTTTCATATCCATTACTCTTAATGGTTTTATTAGATACAACACTAACATTGGTTGTTATTGTGTTATGCACCTTGTTTGGAGCTTCAATTTATGCCTTGTTTAAAACAAAATTCAAAAATCTAACGCTTCCAAAAAAGATAGTAAGTCTTATTGGGTTTACAGGTGGATTATCAGGAATAATAGCACTAATCGTCTTTTTAAATGCAACAGGCATTGAGGTAGATCCTATAGTAAACGCGGCATATACTTCGGAGACGTCTATTACACATATTACTGAAGCATCTCCTGCTAAAAAAGGAACATATACTGTAAAGTCGTTAACTTATGGTAGTGGAAAAGATAAACATCAAAAACATTTTGGAAAAGATGTTGACATTAAAACAGATTCTGTAAACGGAGTTGCTTTTTTAGATAATTGGGAAGGTATTAGTGGTTGGTGGCGCACAAAATATTGGGGTTTCGATTCTAAAGCACTACCATTAAACGCACAAGTTTGGTATCCTGAAGGCGAAGGCCCTTTTCCTTTAGTATTAATGGTTCATGGCAATCATAGTATGCAAGATTTTTCAGATCCTGGCTATGCTTATCTTGGTGAGTTATTTGCTTCTAGAGGTATTATTGCCGCTTCAGTGGATGAAAATTTCATCAATTTGTCTTGGACCGATATGTTTAGTGATGGATTAACTAAAGAAAATGATGCTAGAGGTTGGATTCTTTTAGAGCATTTAAAACTTTGGCACCAATGGAACGAAGATTCTAATCATCCTTTTTTTAATAAAATAGACACAGAAAATTTAGCTTTAATTGGGCATTCTCGTGGTGGTGAAGCTATAGCTCACGCAGCACTTTTAAACACCTTACCATACTATTCAGACGATGCAACTATTCCTTTAGACTATAATTATAATATAAAATCAATTGTTGCCATTGCACCTGTAGATGGGCAATATGCACCAGGAAATACTAGAACAAAACTTAAAAATGTCGACTATTTTACAATACACGGTGCTCAAGATGGAGACGTATCTTCTTTTGCAGGGTCTCGACAATACGATCGTATAACATATACAGATAGCACTTATCATTTTAAATCTGGCCTCTATGTTTACGGCGCTAACCACGGACAATTTAATACAAGTTGGGGCAATAATGATGTTGGTACACCCTTTACAAAACTTTTAAATTTAGAGCAGTTAATTAGCGCAGAAGATCAGCAAAAAATAGCTAAAGTATATATCAGTGCCTTTTTAGAAACCACCTTAAAAAACAACAAAAGTTACTTACCACTTTTTACAGATGTTAGAACTGGAAAAGATTGGTTGCCAGAAACTATATACCTCAATCAATTTGAAGATTCAAACACGGTATTTACTAATACTTTCGATGAAGACTTTGATGTTACTACTACGACAGTAAAAGATTCCTCTAGTATTACTTCTACTAATTTAACGGTATGGAGTGAAAAACAAATTCCATTAAAACGAGGAAGTAAACCAAATAGAGGTGTCTTTTTGGGTTGGCATTATAAAAAAGAAGATATTAAAACTTGGAAAGCTTTAGACTCTACTGTAACCACACCAGTAAACGACACGCTAATTGCAAGTTATAGTATTAAATTTCCTAAGACTATTACCTCTGTAGATTCGTCTTCTGTATTTGTTTTTTCTATGTCAGAATCTAAAGGCAGTACAAACCCCAAAGCAAGTGGCAAATGGGTTGATGATAAAAATGAAAATGAGGAAAATAACAAGAGTGAAGATGCAAATAAAAATGACAAAAATGTAGAGAATAAAGCATCTAATGAAAACAATGCTAATGAAAAAGAAGCTGAAGAAAGTGATGGTAAAAAGGATGACAAAACCAAAAAAGGAAAAGATCCTATTGATTTTTCAATAGCATTAAAAGATGCTTCAGGTGAGATCGTTTACTTTCCATTAAGTAATTTTTCGGCTTTACAACGTCGACTCGCTGTGAAAGTTTGGAAAAGCGATTACAACGATTCTGCAAAATCTGAAAACGTTATGCAGTTATTTTCTTTTCCTATAGAAGATATGTTGAAGTTGAATTCTAATTTTAATCCTCAACAAATTACCGAAATTCAATTTATTTTTGACCGAACCGATAAAGGTTTAGTTGTCATAGATAATATTGGTTTTATGGAACAGCTTAATTAAAATTATTTTCAATTATGAACACCAACTGCTTTAAACATTCTATTTTAATAATTGCTTTAATGCTTTCATCTGTATATGGGTTTTCGCAATCTAAATCGATCCTAGTAAATCAAGAGCGTTTAGAAAATTCTATATTAGAATTAGCGAAATTTGGACAAGATCCTGAAAATACTGGCGAACTTAGCCGTGTTGCTTATAGCGATGGCGATTTAAAAGGCCGTGAATATGTCATAAGCTTAATGCAAAAAGCAGGTTTAGAAGTTAATATTGATTATGCCGGTAATATCATCGGTAAAAAACAAGGCAGTGATAATTCAAAACCACCTATTGCTTTTGGCTCACATATTGACAGCGTTCCTAATGGTGGTAACTATGATGGCTGCGTGGGCTCTATGGGAGCCATTGAAGTTTTACAAACATTGCAAGATCAAAATATTACAACTGAACATCCCTTAGAGTTAATCATTTTTTCTAACGAAGAAGCCGCTGTTGTTGGCAGCCGTGCTATGGCTGGAGCCTTAAAACCTGAAGCTTTAAACGAATCTAGCCCTAGTGGTTATACCATTGCAGAAGGCATAAAACGCATTGGAGGCAACCCAGATAAAATACCTGAGCTAAAACGAAAAAAAGGAGATGTCGCAGCATTTTTAGAATTGCATATTGAACAAGGAGGTGTTTTAGATCAAGAAAATTTACAAATCGGTGTTGTTGAAGGTATTGTCGCTATTGAATGGTGGGATATTACTATTAATGGGTTTGCTAATCACGCAGGGACTACACCTATGGATATTAGAAAAGATGCAATGCTTACCGCAGCCAAAGTGATCTTAGAAGTTAATAATACAGTTAATAGTTTTGATGGTGCACAAGTAGGAACTGTAGGACGTATTAATGCTTCACCAGGAGCTCCAAATGTAATTCCCGGACAAGTAACTTTTAGTTTAGAAATACGAGATCTCTCTTCAGAGAAAATCTGGACTGTATTTAAAGCTATTGAAAACAAAGCAAAACAAATTGCAAAAACAGATGGTATGGGAATTTCTTTTAGACATATTGAAGCTGCTTCAAAACCTGCATTAGCTGACAAGCTTATAAAGAAAGATATTGCTAATGCTACTAAGCAATTAGGATACTCATACAAGTCAATGCCAAGTGGCGCTGGTCATGATGCACAAGAAATAGCAAGGTTTGCACCTATAGGGATGATCTTTGTACCTAGTAAAGATGGCATTAGTCATTCCCCAAAAGAATTTACAAGTGCAGAAGATATGGCTAATGGTGCTAATGTTTTATTGCATACAATCCTAGCTATGGATAAACGATTGAAGTAATTTTGATCTAAAAATAAAACCCAAAAGAGCCAGTAACTCCAAAAGGCCTAGCATCTGGTAAACTTAAATAGTTGCCTCTAAAATTAAAATCTATACGCAAAATTTTAAAGATGTTACCGACACCTATACTATACTCATAATAGATATCTTCATCAGGTGCTAGATAAGGAATACCTGTAGCGTTAAGCGCATTGTTTTCATCACTAACACTGCCCAATGCTCCACGTATACCTGCAATTGCTCTTAAATTGTATTTTCTAAGAAATGGAATACGAGAAAATATACGTCCGTTAAAATTATGTTCTAAATGAAAAGAAGCATAAGTATCTGTCACAAATTCATAGAAGTCGAGTTGAGAAAACGTGTTATAAATAGAGAAAAACGATTGGTTTCCTGGAACTGCACTTAACAAACCTAACGGAACTTCTCCAAATGTTTTACCCACTTCAATTGTAGATGTTAAACGCCCAAAACCACCAACTTGCCATGGTTGAATGTATGAGAATTGCACTTTAGTATAATCAAAATCGCTATTAAAGATATCGCGATCACCACGAGTGACTTGCGCAAACAAACTTGCAAAACCATCATTTTTAGATCGGCGTTCTACACCAAAACCTGTCATTTCACGCTTAGGAAAATAGGACAACGACAAAGCACTTTCAAACTGATTAATATCACCAGAAATGCCCGTTGGCGATTCTGGATCAAAATAATCTAAACTAAACGTTGGCGAAGCCGATTCTAATGTTCTATATGTACCACTGCCTCGTATTACAAAATTACGGAGAGGTTCTATTTCTATTGCCAGATTTGTTAAATTAATACTCGTCAATCTATCATTAGTACTCGTATTAACTATAGATGATGAAGCTAAGTTTCTGCCCAAAACATCAGTGGATGAGGTTAAATTAGCACCTGTTTGCTCTACATCACGCCGGTTACCACCAGAAATAATAAGACGACTCTTCTTATCTAATAACCATTTACCAGAAATGCCATATTTAAATTTATTATCTCTAAATCCGTAAGCTACAAAACCTTCTAGTCTCCACAAATCATTAGGCCCAAAATAGGTACGACCTCCTGTTCGTATTCGGGTGCCTTCAACTTCATTAAATCCAAAGGTGGAAAAAATGGGTCCGTAATCGAAATTAATACTCGGAAATTCAATATAGCCAGAAGCCAATATGCTACCTAAGCTATAAAGCCGTTTAAACTTCTTTACCGTTTTTAAGGTGTCTAACATAGTGTAGACTCCTTTTTCGTCTTGGTTTAAAGCTTCTAACCTATTTTTATCCCAAAATTCATCTTCCCTATTATAGACGTCTTTATCATAATTATAAACTTGTACATCATAATACTTAGGATCCTTGGGTTTATCAAACACATAATTATCGTATAGCGTAGTACGTTTACCGTAAACACCTCTCGATTCTTCTTTTTTATTAAGTGTAAAATCCGATAAAAAATAATCGCGTTTAATTAAGAATAGAGAATCATTTAGTACCTCAAATTCTTGTTCTATATAAATCTCTTTTACCCAGTTAATATTGGCACTTTTAGATGCTTGTAGATTAATTTCTTTTATAGCATAGGTAGAATCGTTGACCCAAAAATCTCCTTTAAATGTCAATTCGTTTTTTCGCCTCGGATAATAGATAATATTATAGCACCATTTATCATCAACATAAGCACTATCGGAGAGCACATAATTATATGTCTGAATCCCTGTTTTTCCTATTGGACTTATAAAACTTTTATCGAAAAATTTAAGGTAATTATCATACACGTCATAATCTGAATATAACTCATCAACAAAGTCTATTATAATTTGATCGTCATTAAACCCAGAGTTTTTATTCCCTAAAAGTTCTTCACGCCTTTTATTAATGACATTATCTCCTGATATTTTTTTTACAGATTCATTAATAAAAATAGGCAAATATGTTTTCCCAGTTACACGAGATGTATCTACTTCTTCAAACACAAATTCCATACCTCTAAATAACCTACTTTTTATTAGCGCACTATCAATGGTATTAAGATCAAACTCTACTTTCTCGTATTGATCGTACTCGTATTGTTTAAATTGTTTGAGTCCATTCTTTCGTTTTCGTTCCCATATTTTCTTAAGAATACGAATCGCAGGATTCTCGGAGGCTTTTTTAGATTGCTTTCCTGACACAATGACCACAGCATCTAAAGCTGCAGCTTCTTCTTTGAGAACAAAACGCAAATCGTAATTAACCCGTTTAGGTAGTTTATATTCCTGAAGTTCAAACCCTAAGAAAGAGACTTGAAGAACATCCCAATTTTCATCAGACTCTAAATAAAAGCGTCCATTCTCATCTGAGGTTGTTCCTTCTGTTGACCCTTTAAACAATATATTAGCATAGGCAATAGGCTCATTGTTTTCATCAAATACGTAGCCGCTTACCTTAGTTTGCGCAAAGACAAAAGCAATGTTAAATGCTAGTAATAAAAATAATAATCTATGTTTCATGATAAAAAACTTCATCAACTATCGTGCTAAAAGTTATTTGTCGATAGAAGATGAAGTTTATTTAACGCAGAGATCTGCGAATTATTTATTTATACATTACTTTTTTTACAGCAGTAATTACTGATTCGTGATTTGGCAACCATTCTGCTAATAAAACTGGAGAATATGGTGCTGGTGTATCTGCCGTATTAATCTTTATTACTGGAGCATCTAAATAATCAAATGCTTCAGATTGTACTATATATGTAATTTCAGTAGATACATTGCCAAATGGCCAAGCTTCTTCTAAAATGACTAAACGGTTTGTTTTCTTTACAGATTCTAAAATGGCATTTTTATCTAAAGGTCTAACAGTACGCAGATCAATAATCTCACAAGAAATACCATCTTTAGCTAACGTGTCAGCTGCTTTATAAGCTTCTTTAATAATTTTTCCGAAAGATACTATAGTTACATCTGTACCTTCACGCTTTATTTCTGCAACTCCTATAGGAATAGTATATTCACCTTCTGGCACTTCGCCTTTATCTCCATACATCTGCTCACTCTCCATAAAAATAACAGGGTCGTCATCTCTTATTGCAGACTTTAGCAAACCTTTAGCGTCATAAGGGTTAGATGGTACTATAACTTTTAATCCTGGCGTATTAGCAAACCAACTCTCAAAAGCTTGTGAGTGTGTTGCTGCTAATTGACCTGCAGAAGCTGTTGGACCTCTAAAAACGATCGGACATTTAAATTGTCCGCCAGACATTTGTCTAATCTTAGCTGCATTATTTATAATTTGATCTATACCAACTAAAGAAAAGTTAAATGTCATATATTCTACAATTGGGCGATTGCCTGTCATTGTAGAACCAATAGCTATACCAGCAAATCCAAGTTCGGCAATAGGTGTATCGATAACGCGCTTGGCACCAAACTCATCAAGCATACCTTTTGATGCTTTATATGCACCATTATACTCTGCGACTTCTTCACCCATTAAATAAATGCTTTCATCTCTTCGCATTTCTTCACTCATTGCCTCTGCAATAGCTTCTCTAAATTGAATTGTCTTCATTTATATCATATTAAATAGAAAACAAAAATAACAATAAAACGAAAATTAATTATATGAAATTTCTTTTATATTTACTATGCGCGCATAGTAAATATTTTGATTTTTATAACTACCTTTGTTTTCTCTTAAAATTATACTCAAAAAAACAAGAAAATATGAAAATTTTAGTGTGTATTAGTCATGTTCCTGATACAACATCAAAAATCAATTTTACTGAAGGAAATACTAAGTTTGATACTAATGGTGTACAGTTTGTTATTAATCCTAATGATGAGTTTGGTTTAACACGAGCAATGTGGTTTAAAGAAAAACAAGGTGCTAGTGTTGATGTTATTAATGTTGGTGGAACTGAGACTGAACCGACATTACGTAAAGCTTTAGCTATAGGTGCAGATGCAGCCATTAGAGTTAATACTGAAGCAAAAGACGGATTTGCTGTAGCAAAAGAATTAGCAAAAGTAGTTACAGATGGTAATTACGATTTGGTAATAGCCGGTAGAGAATCTATTGACTATAATGGTGGTATGGTACCAGGTATGTTAGCTTCCATGATAGATGCAAATTTTGTAACTAACTGTATTCATTTAGAAGTTGAAGGTAATAATGCAAAAGCTGTTAGAGAAATTGACGGAGGAAAAGAATCTGTTTCTACAACATTGCCATTAGTTATAGGTGGACAAAAAGGGTTAGTTGAAGAAAGCGATTTACGTATTCCTAATATGCGTGGTATTATGATGGCTCGTAAAAAACCTTTAACCGTTTTAGAACCTACAACATCTACAACTGAAACTAATAGTGTAAGTTTTGAAAAGCCAGTTCCAAAAGGTGCTGTAACTTTAGTAGACGCTGATAATATAGATCAATTAATAAACTTACTTCACAACGAAGCTAAAGTGATTTAAAAAATTAAAGATTATGTCAATTCTAGTATATACAGAGTCCGATAATGGGCAATTTAAAAAAACAGCTTTAGAAGTTGTTTCATACGGTAAGGCTATAGCAGATAAAATAGGAACTACTGTAACTGCAATAGCAATTAATGTCAATGACACATCAGAACTTGGAAACTACGGAGCGTCTAAAGTACTTAACGTTTCTAATGAGAGTTTAAATACATTTAATGCTAAAGCATACGCAGGTATTATTCAGCAAGCTGCTGAAAAAGAAGGTTCTGACGTTGTCGTTTTAAGCTCATCGGCAGACAGCAAATATTTAGCTCCGCTTTTAGCAGTAGGTTTAGATGCAGGCTATGCGTCTAATGTTGTTGAAGCTCCATCTAATATAACTCCTTTTACAGTAAAACGTACAGCATTTACAAACAAAGCATTTACTAATACAGAAATTACAACAGCAACAAAAATTGTTGGGTTATCTAATAATTCTTTTGGTTTAGTTGAAGCAAGTGGTTCTGCGACTACTGAAGATTTTTCGCCTTCACTACCAGAATCTGGTGTTGTTGTAGAATCCGTAGACAAAGCAACGGATAAAGTGACTATTGCTGATGCCGAAGTAGTTGTTTCTGGTGGTCGAGGATTAAAAGGTCCTGAAAATTGGGGATTAGTAGAAGATTTAGCAGATGTTTTAGGAGCAGCTACCGCATGTTCTAAACCTGTTTCTGACTTGGGTTGGAGACCTCATAGCGAACACGTTGGGCAAACAGGTAAACCCGTAGCTTCAAATTTATATATAGCAATTGGGATTTCGGGAGCAATTCAGCATTTAGCAGGTATTAATTCATCTAAAGTAAAAGTAGTTATTAATACTGATCCTGAAGCTCCTTTCTTTAAGGCTGCAGATTACGGTATTGTTGGTGATGCATTTGAGGTTATACCTCAACTTACAGAAAAATTAAAAGCTTTTAAAGCTCAAAACGCATAATTTTATTACCTTGTAATAGTCAAAGGGCTGTTTAATTAGTACAACATCGAAATCTGTAAAAGCAGTTTGGTAAAGTCCTAATTTAAACAGTTCTTTGTGTTTTATAAATCATGAGTTTAGTACGTTTAAACATAAAAGGGATTTCTTATAGCCAGACTCAAAATGGTGCTTATGCATTAATTTTAAATGAAGTTGATGGAGATCGAAAACTACCTATTGTTATTGGTGCTTTTGAAGCACAATCTATTGCTATTGCTTTAGAAAAAGAGATTCGTCCTCCACGGCCTTTAACTCACGATTTATTTAAAAACTTCTCTGACCGTTTCGATATCGTTATAAAACAAGTGATTATCCATAAACTTGTAGATGGAGTATTTTACTCAAGTTTAATTTGCGAACGCGATAATATTGAAGAAATTATTGATGCTAGAACAAGCGATGCTATTGCATTGGCTTTACGTTTTAAAGCACCAATTTTTACTTATAAAAACATTTTAGATAAAGCTGGCATCTATCTTAAAGTCAATCCTAAAAAAGAAGGTAAAGATGAAGATAGTATTTTAGTAGATGATCTCATTGCAGAAGAAATTGAAACCGCCGCATTTGGTGAAGACCTTTATAAAGACAAATCTTTAGAAGATCTTCACAATCTTTTAGACGAGGCTGTAAATAATGAAGATTACGAAGCTGCTGCTAAAATTAGAGATGAGATATCTAAACGCTAACTAATACATATTTTTATGAATCAGTTTTTCAAAGTCTTTATTGCTATTTTTATTGGACTATCATCAATTACTGCGCAAGAGTTAGAAAAAACATGGGAATTTAAATGGAGTGGGAATGGGTTTGGTCAATCAGCAATTGAAATTAATGATTCTATATATATAGATGATTTTAAATTCCTGTCGTTAAAAAAAGGCGAATTTTTTCTAGACAAGGATAAGAATACCTCAGGAGGTCCTTCAGGTAATTATATTTTTCAAAATAATGTATTAGTATTTTATTATGATAAACCTGGAGATATTGTTCAGAAATTTAGAGTTCGTCAATCGTCAGACTCTACTTTAATACTACTCAACAAAGGCAATTCTGCATTTTTTGAAAGTGCTAGTTTTGAATTAATTGAAGATATATCAGTACAAAAAGAAGAAATAGAAACACCTGACAACATTTCAATAATTCCTAGTGAAGATTTTTCTTTAAACAGTTTATGGAGAGGTATTTTAGGAATGGTATCGCTCATATTTATTGCTTTTTTGTGTAGTAGCAATCGTAAAGCAATCAATTGGAGAACTGTTGGTCTTGGATTAGCATTTCAGCTAGTTATAGCTATTGGGATATTACGAGTCCCTTTTATTCAAGCCATTTTTAAATATTTAGGAAAAGTGTTCAATAAGATATTGACTTTTACTGAAGCAGGAACAGAATTTCTTTTTAGTTCATTCATTTCTAATGAAATAGAGAGCCCATTAATTAACTTCGCAGTTACCATATTGCCAACTATAATATTCTTTTCTGCTCTTACTTCCCTGTTATTTTATTTAGGTATTATTCAAAAAGTAGTTAAAGCTATGGGTTGGTTATTAACCAAAGTTTTAGGGATTTCTGGAGCTGAAAGTTTAAGTGTCGCTGGTAATATCTTTTTAGGGCAAACTGAAGCTCCTCTTATGATAAAAGCTTACCTAGAAAAAATGAATAAATCTGAAATTCTTCTAGTGATGATTGGAGGAATGTCTACCGTTGCTGGAGGAGTATTAGCTGCTTACATTCAATTTTTAGGTGGAGATGATATAGTTTTAAGAGAATATTTTGCTAAGCATTTACTAGCAGCTTCTGTTATGGCGGCTCCTGGTGCTATTGTAATTTCAAAGATTCTCTTTCCACAAACTGAAAAAGTAAACACTGATGTTAGTGTCTCTAAACAAAAGATTGGATCTAATGTCTTTAGATGCAATTGCTATAGGAACTACAGAAGGTTTTAAATTGGCTGCTAATGTTGCTGCTATGCTTTTGGTTTTTGTAGCATTTATTGCATTAATTAATTATGGTCTTTTGAAAATAGGTACTATTGGGAATATTAACGAATGGGTTAGTACAAACTCTCCATATGATGTACTATCATTAGAAGCTGTTTTAGGTACGATTTTTGCACCATTGATGTGGCTTATTGGTGTTGCAAAAGAAGATGTAATGCTAATGGGGCAACTCCTAGGCATTAAACTTGCTGCAAGTGAATTTGTTGGTTATATACAATTAGCAGATTTAAAGAATGTAGCTAATGCTACACATCTTACTTACGAAAAATCAATCATCATGGCAACCTATATGCTATGTGGTTTTGCAAATTTCGCCTCTATTGGCATACAAATTGGCGGCATAGGATCTTTAGCACCAGGTCAACGAAAACAACTCTCAAAGTTTGGCATAAAAGCCTTAATCGGTGGTACTATAGCATCTCTGATTTCTGCAACTATAGCTGGCATGATTATAGGTTAGACATAAGTTAATAACTTTTAATATTATACAAAGCTTCAAGCCAAATAGTTTGAAGCTTTTTTTTATTTTTCATTATTAGAATTTTAGCGTTTAATCAAATAGAGATTCCCACTTTCGTGGGAAATAAATATGAAACAATATCACGATTTAGTAAAACATGTCTTAGCAGAAGGCAATCAGAAAGGAGATAGAACAGGCACAGGCACAATTAGTGTTTTTGGGCACCAAATGCGTTTCGATTTAAGTGAAGGTTTTCCAATGGTAACCACAAAAAAGTTACACCTTAAATCTATAATCTATGAATTATTGTGGTTTTTAAAAGGAGACACTAATACCAATTATCTAACTGAAAATGGTGTTAGAATCTGGAATGAATGGGCTGACGAAAATGGAGATTTAGGACCCGTTTATGGACATCAATGGCGCAATTGGAATAGTGAAGATATTGATCAAATTAAAGAGGTTATTAATGCTTTAAAAAACAACCCTAACAGTAGACGGATGATGGTTTCTGCATGGAATCCATCAGTTATGCCAGATACTTCTAAATCTTTTTCGGAAAATGTAGCCAATGGCAAAGCAGCTTTACCTCCATGTCATGCTTTTTTTCAGTTTTATGTTGCTGATGGCAAACTATCTTGCCAATTGTATCAGCGTAGTGCGGATATCTTTTTAGGTGTACCTTTTAATATTGCTTCTTATGCCCTATTTACAATGATGATGGCGCAAGTTTGTGGTTACCAAGCTGGAGATTTTATTCATACATTTGGAGATGCTCATATTTACAATAACCATATAGAACAATTAGAACTGCAACTATCTAGAGATATTAGACCTTTACCTAAAATGATTCTTAATCCTGAAATTACAGATATTTTTGATTTTAAATTCGAAGACTTTACATTAGTAGATTATAATCCACATCCTCATATTAAAGGAGTTGTAGCAATATAACTTATATTATGTTTAACAAAAAAAAGCAGATTCCAAATATAGACAAAGAGCAGCTAGAGCTAATTGAAAATGCACAAAAGCGTATTCGACAAAAAAAGCGTTTGTATATTCATTTTGTAATTTTTTTAATTGGCGCTGTTTTTTTAATTATTGCTAATACAGCTTTAGGTATCGGTGAAGATTTTGAACTTTTCGGCATTACCAATTGGTTTGTTTTTGCCATTTTAGGATGGTTGTTTTTATTTTTATATCACTTTGTCAATGTATTTATTACGCATAAATTTATGGGCAAAGATTGGGAGAAACAACAACTTGATAAATTGGTTGCACAGCAACAAAACCGAATTGAAAAACTAAAACAAGGCTTCTTAAAAGAAGAAGAAAAAATAGCGCAATCTAAAGCGTATAATGAGGCCACGACTCAATCTCAAACTTCTGAAAAAAAAAAACGTTCTGAGTTAACCATTATTGTAGCTGCTGGCGAAAACAATGCTATTGGCAAAGACAATGATCTTATTTGGCATCTCAGCGATGATCTTAAACGTTTTAAAGCTTTAACTAATGGACACCATATTATCATGGGTCGTAAAACATTTGAAAGTTTCCCAAAACCTTTACCAAATCGTACACACATAGTTATAACAAGGCAAAAAAATTATTCAGCTTCAGATGGAGTTATTATCGTTAATACTTTAGAAGACGCTATCGATGCTGCTCAATCAGATCTAAATCCATTTATTATTGGTGGTGGAGAAATTTACATACAAGCCATGTCTTTAGCTGATAAAATTGAGATGACTCGCGTGCATACATCATTTAATGATGCTGATACTTTCTTCCCTGAGATTAATTTAACGCAATGGAGAGAAACAGAACGTAAATTTCATGATAAAGATGAAAAACATAATCATGCTTTTTCTTTCATCACTTACACAAAAATCTAAATCTTTAGTAATGAAGAAATCATCAGTTATTATTTTATTTGTTACTAGCCTTTTGTTTGTATTTAATTGCACAACTAAGTCGGATGAAAAAAAGCCAAACAAAAGTGCTATGAATTCTTTAGGACTAATAGGCGGTTTATCTTGGCACTCTACTTTAGATTACTATACGGCTATTAATGAATCTGTAAATTCACATTTTGGAAACAACACTAATCCTCCTTTGTTAATTTACAATATAAACCAAGCCGAAATTCATCGATTTCAAAAAGAAGATAAATGGGATTCTATAGCATATCTGTTATCACAAGCTGGATTAAAATTAAAGAAAGCAGGTGCAGATGCTGTTATATTTTGTGCTAACACACCTCATAAAGTCTATAATCAAGTTCAAAAAGATTTAAATGAAACACCCATAATTCATATTGGTGATGCAACCGCTAAGGTTATTAAAAATGATAGCGTTGATAAAGTTGGGTTTATTGGCACTAAGTATTCTATGGAAGATGATTTTATAACTAAACGAATTAAAAACAATAATATAGAAGTTATAGTACCTAAAGATATTACTACAATAAATGAATTACAACGTATTATAGCTGAAGAATTAACTTATGGCATTATTAAACCAGAATCTAAAGCATATGTGATAACTGTTTTGCAAGAGATGATAAATGAAGGTGCTAAAGGTATAGTTTTAGGATGTACCGAGTTTCCTTTAATGATTTTAAAAGACGATCTCTCTGTACCACTATTTAATACAACTCTCATTCATTCTAAAGTTGCAGTTAATTTTATCTTGAATTCCGACAATTAACTACTAATTACCAAAAACCAAATTTTATAATTAATAAATTATGCTTAGGCAACTATTCTATAATTTATTGCGTCTTTATATATAGGGTATTAGCTTATAAATCCTTATATAGGATGTAACGCTTTTCTATTTGTGTCGTCTTATTAAAAACTTTCAATCAAAAAAACACCAATTATGAATACACTAACAATTACTAATCTATCTAAAACTTATTCTAATGGAGTTAAAGCTTTAGACGATGTTTCTTTAACATTAGAAAATGGCATGTTTGGGCTTTTAGGACCTAATGGAGCCGGGAAATCATCTTTAATGCGTACCCTTGCAACATTACAAGAAGCTGATTCTGGCACTGCTACTTTAGATGATATTGACATCTTAAAACAACCCGCGGAAGTTCGTAAAGTTTTAGGATATCTACCTCAAGAGTTTGGCGTATATCCTCGTATTACTGCCGAACAGCTATTAACACATTTAGCAATTTTAAAAGGAATTACTAATCCTTCTGAACGCAAAGCATTAGTAAGATACTTACTTGACAAAGTTAATTTGTATGATAAGCGTAACAAATCTGTAAAGGGTTTTTCTGGAGGAATGAAACAGCGTGTTGGTATTGCTCAAGCTCTTATTGGAAATCCAAAACTTATCATCGTAGATGAGCCAACTGCTGGTTTAGATCCAGGAGAACGTAATCGTTTTTATAATTTATTGGCAGATGTTGGCAAAGAAGTAATTGTTATTCTATCGACACATATTGTTGATGATGTCCGCGAGCTTTGTACAAAAATGGCAATTATGAATTTTGGTGAAATTGTATACCACGGTTCTCCTCAAGCCGCAATTGATGACCTTAACAGTAAAGTTTATCAAAAAATTGTTGATCGTGATCAACTCGATAATTATGCTTCAGAATATAAGATTATTTCAAACAAAATGGTAGGTGGACAACCGCTAATCCATGTCTTTAGTGAAGGTCACCCGCAAAATGGTTTTGAACAAGTAACACCTAATCTAGAAGATGTGTTCTTTTCAAAAATCAATACTTCTAATGTACTTGTCTAACCTTCACTAATCTTTATAATTATGTTTAAAACATTCTTTTTATCGGAATTAATATATACATTAAAACAACCCGTAGTGTATATTTTCATATTCATTTTCGCATTACTTGAATTCTTTGCAACGGTTAGTGATAATGTACAAGTTGGTGGCGCCATTGGTAATGTATACCGAAACTCTCCTTACACGCTTACTCAACACATAACAATCTTTTGTATCTTTTCACTTATAATGGCTGTTACTTTCTTTAATAACGCAGCCTTACGAGATCATAATAATGAATTTAACGAAATATTATTCACCACACCTTTAAGTAAGCCTGGGTTCTTTTTCGGGCGTTTCTTTGGAGCATTATTAGTTTCTACTTTACCATTATTAGGTGTATTTATAGGTATGCTTTTAGGTACATCCATGAATTCAATATTTGGATGGCTAGACCCTAATCGTTTTGGACCTTTCTATATAGAAGCTTATATAAACAATTATTTACTTTTTATTTTACCAAACATGTTTTTGGCTGGTGCTGTTATTTATGCTATGGCTAATAAATGGAAAAGTACTATTATCTCTTTTGTTGGCGGTTTGGTAATTATTGTAGCTTATATTGTTTCTACAACTTTGGTGTCTGATATTGATAATGAAACTATCGCTGGATTATCGGACATCTTTGGAATGAATACTTATAACATTGAAACCAAATACTTTACACCTGTTGAAAAAAACACTATTAGTCCAAGTTTTTCAGGGTTACTACTTCAAAACCGTTTAATATGGTCGGTACTAGGTGTTATAATATTATTGTTATCTTATTTTAGTTTTTCTTTTAAACAAAAGAATAAAAAAGTAAAAAAGCAAAAAGAAAGTCATTCTAAAAATGAAACCATTTTTGACTTACCTAAACTCAATCCTTCTTTTACGGGAAATACATCTTGGGTTCAATTTAAAAGCTTTTTTTACACCAATTTTCTGAGTATTATTAAGAGTGTTACATTTAAAATACTGTTCTTATTTTGTGTTATTATCTTAGTTGCTGATCTTAGTGGTGGTTTTGAGTATTTTGGGTTACAATCTTATCCATTAACCTATAGACTCATAGATTCTATTGAAGGGAGTACAAAAATATTCCTAGTCATTATTGCTGTATTTTTTAGTGGCGAACTTATATGGCGAGATCGCGATTCTAAAATTAATGAAGTCATTGATGCTTCTGCGCACACCTCATTTATTTCAATGGCTGCTAAAACACTATCATTAATTAGTACAGTTGTTATTCTAAATTTATTCTTCATTGTTATAGGTGTAATTTATCAATTATTAAATGGGTATACACGCATAGAGCTTGATGTTTATTTATTAGATTTCCTATATGTTAATCTTCCGCTATTTATTACATTCTCTGGAGTTACCATCTTAATCCAAGTATTGTCTAGCAATAAATACATTGGTTACTTTATTGCTATACTAATTTTGTTTGTTCTTGAAATTGTATTGAGCATTTTAGATATAAGTTCTAATATGTTGAATCTAGCCAATGGTCCTTTCTTACAGTACTCAGATATGGATCGTTTTGGCCCAGGTCTTAAAGCTGCGCTCTGGTTTAATCTCTATTGGATATTATTTACTCTTTTAGGATTATTAGTTGCTGGTGCATTATGGAATCGTGGTTCTAAAAGCTCTTTAATAGCAAGAGTAAAAGCGGCAAGAAAAGAAATCCCTAAGAGTTACAGAGGTGTAATAGCTGTAGCTACAATAGCTTGGTTAGGTGTTTCAGGATATGTCTACTATAATACTCAAATATTAAACCCTTATCGATCTGGTGATACCAATGAACAATTGGCTGTAGATTACGAAAATAAATATGGAAAGTATAGAGATGTTATTTCTCCTAAAGTTACAGATGCAAAGTACTATATTGATATTTTTCCTGCTGAACGTAATATGAATGTAAAAGCAGATATCGAACTCACTAATGCATCAGATAAACCTATTGATTCTTTACATTTTTATACCATTGATGATTGGGATTCTAGTTTTGACATTCCTAACTCTAAAGTCGTTTATACCGATGAAACTTATTTATACAAAATATATAAACTAAGTCCTCCATTGCAACCTGGAGAAAAAATGGTAATGAAAATTGACAATAAATATATTACTAAGGGCTTTAGTAATGGTAGAGGAAATACTAATATTATAAATAACGGTACCTTCTTTAATAACGGACAACTTTTGCCAACTATGGGTTATAATGATGGTTATGAAATTAGTGATAAAAATACACGTAGAAAACATGATCTTCCGCCTAAAGAACGCATGCCTAAATTAACTGAAGAAGTTGGAGAATTACATATGGCAAATTACCTAAGCGATGGGCAGTCAGATTTTATAAATGTAGAAACTATTATTTCTACATCAAAAGATCAAACCGCTATTGCTCCAGGCACATTAACAAAACAATGGGAAGAGAATAATAGAAACTACTATCATTATAAAACAGATACACCATCTCTTAACTTCTACTCGTTTATGTCAGCAGATTTTGAAATTGCAAAGCGTAAATGGAATGGTATTGATATGGAAATTTATTATGATGAAAAGCATGATGTTAATATTGATATGATGCTAGATGCTGTACAACGCTCGTTAGAATATTATACCGAAAATTTTGGTCCGTATTATCATAAACAAGCACGTATTATTGAGTTTCCAAGATATGCAACATTTGCGCAAGCGTTTCCAGGAACTATGCCATATTCTGAAGCTTTTGGCTTTGTAATTAATCTTGAAGATGAAACAGACAACAACGTTATAGATGCTGTAATTGCACATGAGATGGGACATCAATGGTGGGCACACCAAGTTATAGGTGCTAATATGCAAGGTGGTACAATGACGAGTGAAAGTTTTTCTGAATATTCATCTTTAATGACTTTAAAAAGTATCTCAGATAATCCAATGAAAATGCGCGAGTTTTTAAAGTACGATCACGATCGTTATTTACGTGGACGTAGTGGAGAACGCGAAAAAGAATTACCTCTTTATAAAGTAGAAAATCAAGGTTATATCCACTACGGAAAAGGGAGTGTTATTTTATATGCGCTACAAGATTACATAGGTGAAGACAGCTTAAATGTTGCCATGAAAAGCTTCTTAGAAGAATATCGTTATAGAAACACACCATACCCAAGTTCATTAGACTTTTTAAGGCATTTAGAACCTCGAGTTCCAGATTCATTAAAATACTTAGTTAACGATTGGTTTAAAGAAATCACCTTGTATGATAACCGCTTAAAAGAAGCTAACTATAAAATGTTAGATAATGGAAAATATGAAGTTACACTAGAAATTGAAAGTTCAAAAATAAAATCAGACAGTTTAGGAAACGAGACTAAAACTGCTATTAACGATTGGATCGATGTTGGTTTCTTTATGGATGATGACGAAAAAGAGTTATATCAACAAAAACGAATGAAGTTTAATAAAGAAAAATCATCAATCACGGTACAATTAGACAAACTACCTGTAAAAGCAGCTATTGATCCTAGACACCTTTTAATAGATCGTGTTTATGATGATAATATTAAGCGGATTAGCTTACAAGAGTAACTTTAATTTATACCAAATATAGATCTTGCAGGTTTTCTAGATAACTAGAAGACCTGTATTTTTTTTGTACCTTAGACAACCTTTAGTTTAAATTTTGCGTCTTTATATATAAACCATAACTATTTAAAAGATGAAAAAGATATTCGCTATTTTAATGACTGTTAGTATAACTTACTTTGCTTCTAGTCAATCTAAAACATTCCCAATTGCATCTACATTGACTACAATAGATGGTGAAACGATAAATAGTAATACGTTTAAACACGATGGCCCTATTATCATCGATTTTTGGGCTACATATTGTAAGCCTTGTATTATAAAATACAATACTCTAAAAGATAAATACGCAGAATGGCAAAAACGTACTGGCGTAAAAATAATTTCAATTTCTATAGATCCTGCTTCAAGAGTTGAATCTGCTAAGAAATTTGTAGAAGCATTTGAATGGCCTTACGAAATGTATTTTGATTTGGACAGTGAACTCATTTCAAAACTAAATAATGGCAGTAAAGTTGTTCCACTAACATTGATTTATGATAAAGATTTTAATCTAGTTCACAAATCTACAGGAGCTTCAGTACTTTATGAAGGTAGTGCTAAAAAAGGTGTTAAACACTTGTATTCTGGAAAGAAGGAAATTACAGATTTCACTGTGGATTTATCTAAATATTTTGAAATCATCGATCAAATTATTTCAAAGTAAATTAAGCTTTATTTAAAGCTTCAAAATAACGTTTCATAGGTTCAAAGTAATGCTTATTCCAATCTTCTTTATAATCTTCCCCAAACTCAGGTACGTTAGTATGATTGAGAGTTAAAGTCGTTTCTTCACCATCTTCAGAAAGCAAAATTTCAATTTGAGAATCGCTTTCATTGTCTTCAAAATTAGAACTTCTCCACGATTGTACTATTCTAGTATAAGGTTCTAATTCAATATTACTTCCTGTAATATACCCCTTTCTTGTTTTAAAAGTATCCCCTATTTTATCTGAAACATAAGCAGGACTTCCTGTCATTTTACTATGCCTTTGTGTACTTAACCACGACTTATAAATCTGTTTTGGTGTTGCCTTTATTTGTGTTGTTAATGTGAAATTCATAAGTCAAAGTTTTATATTTAATTAGCTAGGTTTTTATACCTAATAAATATAACTAATTTCGCAATATGATAAAAGCTTTGCAATTACGTATCAATATGCACCGAGAAGGACAACCAGATGGTTTGCTTAATAAAGCTGCATATGATTTAGGGATGCAACCTTCTGAAATTTCTGGAATTAAAATTCTTAGAAAATCAATTGATGCACGTAAACGTAATATCATGTTCAACTATAAGGTTGAAGTTTATATCAATGAACCTGTTCCTGAGACATCAGATTATACCTTTGACTATAAAGATGTTTCTAATGCTAAACCAATCCACATTATAGGTTTTGGACCAGCAGGAATGTGGGCAGCATTACGCTGTATAGAACTAGGCTTTAAGCCTGTTGTTTTAGAGCGTGGTAAAAATGTACAAGAACGTCGTCGTGATTTAAAAGCTATAAATCAAGATCATTTTGTAAACGAAGATTCTAACTATTGTTTTGGGGAAGGTGGAGCTGGTACTTATAGTGATGGTAAACTATATACACGAAGTTTAAAACGTGGTGATGTTCGTCGTATTTTCGAAAACTTAGTATTTCATGGAGCCACAGATCAAATTTTAGTAGATGCGCATCCGCATATTGGCACAAATAAATTACCAAAAGTGGTTCAAAATATTAGAGAAACCATTTTAAATTTTGGAGGAGAAGTGCATTTTGAATCTAGAGTTTCGGACTTTACTTTAAAAGACAATAAAATTGTTGCTATTCAACTTCAAAATGGAAATGAATTTGATGTTGAAAAAGTCATTTTAGCAACAGGTCATTCTGCTAGAGATATTTTTTATTTATTGAATGATAAAAATGTAGCTTTAAAAGCGAAGTCATTTGCAATGGGAGTTCGGGTTGAGCATCCACAAGAAATCATAGATGGTATTCAATACCACTGTAAAGGAGAGCCGCGTAGTGAACTATTACCTGCAGCAGCTTACAGTTTGGTGCAACAAGTTAATAATAGAGGTGTATATTCTTTTTGTATGTGTCCTGGCGGTTTCATTGTTCCTGCTGCAACTACTAATGGAGAAGTTGTAGTTAATGGCATGTCTCCTTCTAAACGAAACAACAAATTTGCTAACTCAGGAATTGTGACTGAAATTAATGCTGATAAAGATCTTTATAAATACGAACATTTTGGTGCTTTGAAAGCTCTAGAATATCAAAAAGACTTAGAACGTTTAGCCTTTACTTCTGGAGGAAGAACACAATCTGCTCCTGGACAACGTCTTACCGATTTTGTTGAAGGCAAATTGTCTTCTAGTTTAAACGAAACATCTTATCAACCTGGCTTAAAATCTGCTCCAATGCATTCCTTATTACCTAAGATAATTGGTAGTTCATTACGAAAAGGTTTTAAAGCTTTTGGCGAAAAAATGAGAGGCTATTACACTGAAGAAGCAAATATTATTGGTGTAGAATCGCGTACCTCATCTCCTGTAAATATTCCAAGAACAGAAACTTTAGAGCATCCTGAAATATCTAATTTATTTCCTTGTGGTGAAGGTGGTGGTTATGCTGGCGGAATAATTTCTGCTGCTATGGATGGAGAGCGTTGTGCAGAGGCTGCTGTAGCTAGTTTATAAATATAGAAATAGAACATTCCGAAGTTTCGGAACTGTTAGAAACTAGAATATAGGCATACAACATAATATGAAATTCTATACAATCTTTGCTCTAATATCTAACAGCTTAGTGAGCTAATATCTAAAAAAAATATTCCTATTTTTGCACCTTAATTTGAATTACAAATGAACGCATATATTTTTCCAGGACAAGGAGCACAATTCTCAGGAATGGGATTGGATCTTTACGAGAATTCACCTTTAGCGCAAGAGTTATTTGAAAAGGCTAATGATATTTTAGGTTTTCATATTACTGACGTTATGTTTGAAGGTTCTGCTGAAGATTTAAAAGAAACTAAAGTAACACAACCTTCAATTTTCTTACATTCTGTAATCTTAGCAAAAACCTTAGGTGAGAGTTTTAAACCAGATATGGTTGCTGGTCACTCACTTGGGGAATTTTCTGCTTTAGTTGCAGCTGGTGCTTTAACTTTTGAAGACGGATTAAAGTTAGTCTCTCAACGTGCGCAAGCCATGCAAAAAGCTTGTGAAGCTCAACCTAGCACAATGGCTGCAGTTTTAGGTTTGGATGATGTTGTGGTTGAAAAAATATGTGAAACGACAGAAGGTGTTGTTGTAGCCGCAAATTATAACTGTCCTGGTCAATTAGTAATTTCTGGTGAGGTTGAAGCAATTAATAAAGCTTGTGAAGCTTTGAAAGAAGCAGGCGCAAGACGTGCTTTAGTATTACCTGTTGGTGGAGCATTTCATTCTCCAATGATGGAACCAGCTCGAGAAGAATTAGCTGCTGCTATAGAAAACACAACATTTAGCAAACCCAATTGCCCAATATATCAGAATGTAACAGCGTCAGCGATTACTGATGAAAATGAAATAAAAGCGAATTTAATTTCGCAATTAACAGCTCCTGTACGTTGGACACAATCTGTACAACAAATGATTGAAGATGGTGCAAAACACTTCACTGAAGTTGGACCTGGTAAAGTTTTACAAGGTTTAGTAAGGAAAATAAATAGAGAGTCTGAAACTGCTTCAGCAACTTTTGAAACTAACGCTTAAAAACACCTTATGAAATTATCTCGTAATCTCAGTATTGCATTAATCATTATAGCTAACATTGCTATAGACCAAATTAGCAAAGTATACGTTAGGTCAACGATGACTGAAGGTGCTAGAGGAAAAATAGATGTTATTGGAGATTATTTTCAATTAATATGGGTTGAAAATGAAGGAGCATTTTTAGGTATGGGCAGCGACATGAATCCGACTTTAAAACTCATCTTCCTCCTAATCTTACCAACAATAGTATTAGGATATGTTATTTATTATATCGTTAAAACCAAAACATTAGATCGTCTAAGCCTAATTGCTTTTTGTTGTATTGTTGGTGGTGGAATTGCTAATGTTTTTGACAGAATTGTTTTAGGATCTGTTACTGATTTTTTCTTTATAGATCTAGGCTGGAAATTAAAAACAGGAATTTTTAATGTTGCTGATTTATCGGTAACCACAGGAATGATTATTTTAATCTTTAGTAACTTTTTAAGTAAAAAGAAAAAATCTACTATTAAGTCTTAGTAGCTTTTTTATACTTTATATTGACTCGTCATAAATAACAGTTACAGATTTCATTAAGATAAAAAAAGAAAAACTCTCAACTAAACCATGAGTCTGTTAAGAGTTTTTCTTTTTTAATTTTAACTACTTACTCTTAGGCCGATCTCTATTCATTTCTGTAATATCTACACTTGTCGCTTCAACTCCTAAGAAATGTTTGCTAAAATGATCTGCTCTTAACCAGAATGAATACTCAGTCATTCTTCCAAATCCATGACGTTGCCCTGGCATAATCATAAAATCGAAACGTTTATTAGCATTAATCAACGCATTTGCCATTCTAATTGTACCACCTGGATGTACATTATTATCAACGTCACCATGGATTAACATTAGCTTTCCTTTTAGGTTTTTAGCTAAAGATTGGTTAGTATCAATCATGTATTTATATTTTGTATTTCCTTTAGCATCTTTTTCCTCTAGTACTCCATGATGTGTTTCACTCCACCAACTGTTATATATACTATTATCGTGGTTCCCAGCAGAAGATACTGCAGCTTTAAAGAAATCAGGATATACTAATATGGCTGCAGTAGACATAAAACCACCACCTGAATGTCCATAGATGCCAACTTTATTAATGTCTATATAATCATATTTATCTGCAAGTTGTTCTGCAACATGTTTTTTATCTGCTAAACCATAATCTCTAAGATTACCGTAACCATAGTTATGATACCATTTAGAACGATCTGGATGGCCACCTCTATTACCTAAAGTAATAACCACAAAACCAACTTGAGCCATACGATCTAAACGATCCATACGTACAGAAAACGACTTGTTTACAGCTTCAGTTTGAGGTCCAGGATAAACATATTCTAATAATGGATATTTTTTTGTAGAATCTAAATCAAAAGGTCTATACATCACTCCATATATATCAGTAACTCCATCATCAGCTTTCGTTTTAAATGGCTCAGGGAATTGATAACCTGTTTCCATTAATCTTGATAAATCTGCTTCTTCTAACTGCATCACTACCTTTCCAGCACTATTTCTTAATTCAGATTTAGGAACCGTATTAACTCTAGAATAGTTGCTTACAAAGAAACTATTAGAATCAGCCATACTATTTTGTGTATTATAATTGCCAGGATTCAGTGGCTTTAATCCAGAACCATTTAAGTTAATTTTATACATATGCTCATAGTACGGATCTTGGTCTTTAGGAATACCATGTGCACTAAAATATAGCGTGCGTGTTTTTTCGTCAACACCAATAGCACTTTCAACATGGTAAGCTCCTTTGGTAATTTGATTCTTTAAATTACCATTAATATTATATAAATAATAGTGAGCCCAGCCTGAACGCTCTGCCCAATGTAACATTTCTGTCTCGTTATTTAATAATACCAATGGTCGAGATTCTATATAAGTATTAAAACGCTCTTCTATTAAAACTTTAGTTTCACCTGTATTAATATCTGCAACACAGATGTCCATTTTTTTACGATCTCTACTAATAACATTGTAATAGATCTTTCCTTTTTTAGAGAGTAGTAAAGAAGGAATAAAGTCATCAGAAAAATTAGCTTTTTTTATAGGCTCACGATAGACCTGAATATTTTGTTGTTTTACAGTATCTAATTGTACTTGAATATTAGTCTTAGAAGGCATATCAAAAATATGGAGTTCTGTTTTATAAAACTCATCCTCACCAGGCATATGATATTTATAGGTTTCTAGTGTAGGACGTTTGCTAGCTGTTGAATTGATAACCCATAAATCATTAATGTGTCTCTCATCTCTTCTTTGAAAAACAAACTTTTTAGAATCGTGAGACCAAGTTCCAAAGATTCTTTTACGTTTATCTTTATCTTTTTTCATGGATTCATTAGTTTCTCCACGTCCACTTCCTCCACCGTACGAGTTATATAACTCACCGTCTTTAGTCCATTGGTTTTCTACTATAGTAGAATCTTTTTCATTTTTAACAGCTTTAAGAAAGTTTTCTTTATCCATCCAATACAAATTGTAATGTTTAGAAAACAAAACAATAGAACTATCTGGGGCTATATTTGCCCAACGTTTCCAATCTTCTTTACCTTTCTTTTTGTTGTCTAAAAGTGTTAGCGAGTTACTGCCTAAACGGTATTCAAAATGGAACGTTTTATTTTCCATTTTTGGTTTTCTTTTTTTCTTTTTTGTCGCTGTAGAATCATTTTTGGTTTCAGCATCTTCATTAACAACCTCTACTTTTTCAGTTGAAGTTATTCTAAAACGAATTGCAGTTTCACCTTTCACAAATTCAAAATTAAAACGAGGCAAGTGTTGCGCATCATAAGGATCTTTTGTTATCTCTGTTAACCATTGCGCCATTTTCTCGTTATCAAATAATTCAGATTTAGTGCGTTTGTCAGCATCTACTATATAGTATTTAGAGCCTTCTGTGGTTTTATAGCTGTACCAGAAACGATTTCCTTTTTTTAACCAATTAGGCCTTACAGATGTTGAGTGAACTAGTTTAGCAATATTAGTTGGAGAATATTTGGCTGCAGCTCGATAATTTGGGGTAGGTACATCAGTGCTATTTTCTTGAGCTAAAAGAAAATTAAAAGCTAACACTAGTGTAAATAAAAGCGATAGTTTTTTCATTATTACGTTGGTTTAATCCTTGATTTAATTAGATAATTGCACTAAAGTAATAAATCTTTATCGTGTAAACTCTGTAATTATATGATAGGGTTAATTATATAGAAAGATTTAACATTTTTTATAATTTAAATGCTGATTAATGTCTTTTGGCAAGAAAATTTTAAGAGCTTAACTCAATAGTTTTTTAATGAGTTTTTCTACACTTAAGCCTTGAACAATAATTGAAAACACTACAATAACATAAGTTGCATACAGAATAATATCTTTTATATCTCCTTCGGGTAATGTTAGTGCTAATGCGATAGATATACCACCACGTAAACCTGCCCAAGTTAATATAATTCGTTCCTTATTATCTGCCTTGTGAGATTTTTTAAGTAAAAAATTAGATAGAAATATTGCAATATATCTCGAAAAAAGAACAATGAATATGGAAATTATTCCTAATAATAAATGAGTAAAGTTAAAATCAAGAGCAATAATTTCTATTCCTATGAGTACAAAAAGTACAGCATTAAAAATTTCATCTAATACTTTCCAAAAGATATTCATATGAGTTTTAAGATCTTCTGACACTTCTTTAGAGTGAAGACTGTGTCCAATAATAAGACCAGCAACTACCATCGCAATTGCACCGGATACATGAAGAAACCCCGATAGCCAATAACCACCTAAAACGATAGCTAATGATATATGAACTGCAATTATAGGTTGATCTATTATACTTTTTATGCATCTTTTTCCTATGAAACCTAAAACAAACCCCATGAGTAATCCGCCGCCAGCTTCTAATGCAAATTCTTCAGCAATATGTAAAATCTCAAATTCTTGAGCCATTGTTGCTAAAGAGAATAAAGATAGAAAAACAACAATGCCTACTCCATCATTAAATAATGATTCTCCTACAATTTTAATTTCCATATGTTTTGGAGCACCAGCTTTTTTTAATAAAGCTAATACAGCTACAGGATCTGTAGGTGAAATTAAAGACCCAAAGACTAAACAGTACATATAGTCTATAGGTAAACCCATAGCATTTGTTGTATAAAAGAATACCGTGCCAATTAAAAATGTAGAAATTAAAACACCGAAAGTAGCGTAAATAATTACAGAACCTTTTTCTTTAAGTAGTCCATGCAGATTTACATGAATTGATCCTGCAAAAAGAAGAATGCCTAATAAAAAATCGAATAAAATAGTTTTAAAATCTATTCCTCTAACTGCTAGAGTAAACTCTACAAAATGAATTTTATCAATAAAATAAACAGATGCAAATAATAGAGATACGGCAATAGATAAAATCATAATACCAATCGTTTCGGGTAATCTTAAAAATTTATAATTAAGATAACTCAGTAATCCGGCAAGGGCTGTAATACCTATAAATACATCAAACATTATAATTATGGTTTTAAATAATTTTAATTGCGCTATATAAACTTATAATCTCTAATATAAATAAAAATCATTAATCATCTTGTTTGGTGTAGATAGGGCATTACCAATATGATTATCATCAATTAATCAATGTATGCGGTAGGTGTTTGATAAAACAAATTTTATTTTTTTAGTGTTCTTCTTTTGATTTTTTATTGGGCTTATCTAAATAAAATACTGCGCCAGCAGTTATAAATTCACCACTTAATTGCCCAACAACTCCTTTGAATTCTGCAAATACATAAAAATTATTTACGATATAGTGTAAGCCAAATCCATAGTTTATACCAAATTCATTTTCTGTTTCGGATTCATTGTTATCTTCTATTAAACGCATTTTTTCAATAGTATAATTAATCCCAGATAAAGGATAAATTCCTAGTTTATGGCTAACTTCATAAATATAGTGAGCATTTATATTAAGATCTATTATGTTCTCTTCATAACCATCTTCAGTGTCTTGATACGGAAAGAAAGATATTTCGGGACCAAAGCAAAACGTTTCATTAATTCCATAAAAAAGTCTAGCATTTGCTCCTATCAAATTATTATCAAGTTCTAAAGCTGCGCCTGCGCCTGCAAAGTAAAATTCTTGTGCTCCTATAGTCGTGGAAAAGAATAAGAACAATATGACTTTAAGGGATGATTTTTTTAATACCTGCATAATTTATATTTTTAAACGAAGTCCTGTTTTTAAAAATAGACTAGACTCATTATTTATAGTAATAAGGTTATCTCTATTGTTTGTTCTTAACCTTATATTGTTTGAGAATGTATATGCGGCTTGCGCAAAAAACTCTAGATGGTCTATGATATGATATTCATACTGAATTCCGCCTAAAATGGTTGAGACATTAAAAATTCTTGCCGTAGCATTTTGGCCATCAATTTCAATACCATTTTGGAGATTTGCAGTAAAACCATCTAACTCAGTTGAAAATTTAAAACGATGTTTATCTGACAGGTGATATTGCAAATTAGTTTTTGGAATACCAATATTGTAAGACCATTTTTCATGAAATTTTTTGTAATAGCTAACAAATGGTAATGGAAAAAGGAAACCTCGGTTTTGAGAATAAGTTACACCTAAAATTAATCGATCTTTTTTATTGTTCTCTAATTCTCGTTCTCTTATAAAAACAACATCTGCTGATATAACTAAATCTTCAAAAGACAAACTGTTTGCGGTTAAATTGGTACTAAACCCAGGTTTAACTCTTATACCAAGTCTCCAGTCATTTTTTAAAGGTTTTGTGTAGCCTAATGAAAGGTCTAAGGATTGAAAATCACCAATTAAATCTTTATCAAAAGTAGGGTTATCTCTATTTATATTAAGATTAACAGTGCTGTAATCTAAACCTAACAAAAGGTATTCTCCTTCTCTTTTTAATTTTACAGGTATATTAAATAGAGCTCTAGTTTTAGAATATTCTATATTAGAGTTGTTTTCTGGAATAATGGTATAATCTAGTCGAGCTAAATCGCTTAATTGCGCGTTTGCAGTTGTAATAAAAAGTATTAAAAAAGATAAGATTGTAATTGGCTTATGCAAAATATATGTAATTTTAATACTTAGAATCTATTATTTAATGAATTTATCTGCGCATTTTTACAAAGTTTGTAAAGTTAGGAACTTTATTTATAATATTATTTAATTTAGAATAAAAAAGCATCTTTATAATAAAGATGCTTTTTTATAGAAATATGATTAAGCGTGGAAGTAACGTTCGTTAATTATTTTTCCATTTCTCCATTGTGTTCTATTAACTTGTTCGAAGTGATGTTTAGTACCATCATTTGTAGTGAAATCCATTACAGCTTCATAATAAGAAGTATCTCCTGAAACAGCAATATTCTTCATTTGGTAGCCGCCAAAATCTGTTACTGTTGCTAATAATTCTTTTTCAGCTTGAAGACAAACTTCTTTTCCTACTTTAGGTTCATTGTTTGCCTCTTGTAGAACTACATCATCATCTAAGTATTTTTCCATAGCTTCGATGAATTGCCCTTTCCCTAATAATTCTTTTAAATCTAATAATGCATTTTTAATTTGATTTTCCATTTTTTTGTCTTTTTAGTTGAGAACTTAATTGTTCTATAAATTATTGAAGACAAAAGTATCAGTGAAAGTTATGCTATAGAATATAGATTCTTCCTTAAATCTTGTATATTTCGCATAATCTGTTTATAAAAAGTATTAGTCATCTAAATAACATTAATTTTCTTTAATTTTTTATTATGTACTTAAACTACACAAGCAATATAGAGAAAGACATGTTTAATGTTACAGATTTTAATTGCTCAACGTCTCAGCAATTGCTTAAACAAAAAGGGTTTTACAAGATTATTTGGGCAAGGGAAGAAAATCTAAACTTAATCATTGATGGTTATGATTTTAGATTAGATAAATCTCATCTGTTGTTCTGTACTCCCTTGAATGTAGTGCAAATAGATAAAGAACAGAAAGGAGCCATAGCACTTGTATTTAATAGAGAGTTTTATTGTATAAGAGATCATGACCATGAGGTATCATGTAACGGTGTTTTATTTTTTGGATCTTCTCTTCCTCGTGTGATATTCTTGAACGAGAAAGGGGAAAGTAGTTATATGATGATGTTTCAAATACTTTTGGAAGAATTTGAAACTAAAGATACTATTCAAGGTGAGATGCTCCGAGTGATGTTAAAAAGGATATTAATAAAATCTACTCGTTTAGTAAAATTAGATATAATACAGCCTGAATTGCCAACAGTTAAAATTGATATTATAAGACGTTTTAATGTTTTGGTTGAAGAGCATTTTAAAGAAAAACATCAAGTGTCTGATTATGCAGCAATGCTAAACAAATCGCCTAAAACCCTTTCGAATCTTTTTAAAATGTATAGTGATAAAACGGCACTTGCATTTATTAACGATAGAATAATTACAGAAGCAAGACGGTTATTACTGTTCTCTGATAAAACTTCAGAACAAATAACATATATTTTAGGTTATAATGAACCTGGACATTTTTCTAAATTCTTTAAAAAACAAGTTGGAGTTAGCCCTACAGAATTTAGAAAAAGACATAGGCTTAAACAAGCTAAGAATTAAAATAATCCGTTAATCTCAGCATCAATTTTATTGATGATGCCACCTAAATCTTCAGGGTTACTAACAAAATCTAAATTATCGACATCGATTATAAGTAAGTTTCCTTTATTGTATTTACTAATCCATGCTTCGTAACGCTCGTTCAGTCTACTGAGGTAGTCTATACTGATAGAATTTTCATAATCACGACCGCGTTTATGAATCTGTGATACTAAATTAGGAATAGAACTGCGTAAATAAATTAATAAATCTGGGCCTTTAACAAAGGATTCCATAAGATCAAAGAGCGAAGAATAATTTTTAAAATCGCGATTAGTCATTAAACCCATGGCATGTAGGTTAGGAGCAAAAATAAAAGCATCTTCATAGATGGTTCTATCTTGTATAATATCTTTTCCGCTTTGTTGAATTTGATTGACTTGACGAAATCTACTATTTAAAAAATACACTTGCAGGTTGAAGCTCCAACGTTCCATTTCATTATAAAAATCATCTAAATACGGATTGTCTACAACATCTTCTAACTGAGCTTCCCATTTATAATGTTTAGCCAATAGTTTTGTAAGCGTTGTTTTTCCGGCTCCTATATTTCCTGCAATAGCAACGTGCATAATTTATTTAGATTTTAGTTGGTAACGGCTTAATTTTTCGCGATTGTAAATATACAAGGTTTCATTGGTTACCAAAAACTGATTTATTAACAAATTATCGCTTTTAATAGGATGTATTTCTGTGTCATTTTTAGAGAGTAAAAACAAATTATTATCCTTTTTTAATACTAAATGTGCTTTACTAAATGCCATTTCGGTATACCCATCATTTTTAATTTTACGAATAAGGCTTCCAAAATAACTATAGACATACAAATGAGATTCCGTGAGCAAATAGCAATAGTTATAATCACTTTTAAGGTCTAGAACTCGAGTTTGTAATGGCACAGTTTTAAGACGTGTTTTGCCGCTTAGATAATCGTATAACTCTAACTGCTGTAAATCTTGATTAAAGATCCATATGGTATTATCAAACCCTGTAGATACAAAAGAAACGTTTCTATATTCTAACAATGTATTAAAGTCTATTCTAAAAACTTCAGCTAAGCGATTATCTACAATAACGACCGTGTTAAAATCTCTATAAAAGAGATTTATTTTTAATGGATTAAAAGCGTTGGCAGATGTAATTTTACCGAGTTGAAAATTAGAATAACTAATAGTAGTATCTGTTGTCTTTTTGAAGAAACTGTTGTTTTTATCAGAGAAATATGTGGTTGAAAATGTATCGACACCAAATATTTCATCAGCTTCAAAATGAGTAGAATCTATAAATGCAGTTTCGATTTGCTCTTGAGCATATATTGAAGTTGTAAAACACAAAAGCAAAAATAGAAGTCGTTGCATAGTAACTTGAAAATTACAAAAATTGCTAGACTTATAACTTTAAGAATTGCTAAAATATTATTTAAAATACTATATTTTTAGATAGTAAGCTTATAACCAAAGCCTCTAACATTCAAAATTTTAATCCGCTCGTCTTTATTTAGTTTTTTTCTAAGTTTAGTAATAAAGACATCCATGCTTCTGGCAGAGAAAAAATCATCAGTCCCCCATAATTTATTTAAAATTAAAGAACGATCTAAAACGCTATTCTGGTTTTTAATAAGGTGAAATAATAAATGTGCTTCTCTATGTGTTAATTGTGTAGCATCTTCATTTTTATAATTCAATTTTTGTTTAGGAAAATCAAACGTATAATCTCCGATGTTAAGAACATCTGCTGTTTTTTGTAGCTGTGTTCTATTAATTAAATTATGAATACGGACGATGAGTTCTTCCATACTAAAAGGCTTTTTGAGGTAATCATTGCCTCCAATAGTAAAACCTTCAACAACATCTTGAGTTTGAGATTTTGCTGTTAAAAATATAATAGGAATGGTATCATCAACATTTCTAATTTCTTTGGCTAAAGTAAATCCATCTTTTTTGGGCATCATTACGTCTAAAACCAAAAGTTCGGGTTTTTCAGATTGATAAGCTTTTAGGGCTTTTTCACCATCATTGCAAAGCAAAACTTCGAAATCTCTAGTCTCTAGACTTTCTTTTATAATTTGCCCTAAAGCAGCTTCGTCTTCAGCAAGGAGTATTTTTATAGGATTAGCCATTAGGCATATTAATTTTAAAAGTGGTTAATGCATTATTTAAATCTAAAGCAATAGTTCCATTATGCTTGTCGATAATGGTTTTTGTATAGTACAATCCTATGCCGAAGCCTTTAACATCATGTGTATTGCCTTTTGGCACACGATAGAATTTTTCGAAGATTCGATCTTTGTTTGCTTTAGTAATACCAGTACCATTATCGGAGATTGTGATTTCAAAACCTTCATTTTTAGGAGAAAGGTCTATAGTAATTATATTTCCCCCATATTTAATAGCATTATCTAGGATGTTATTTATGGCGTTTTCAAAATGAAAAACATCAATTTTTGACACCAATGTTTCTATTTTAAAATATGTTTGGATTGTTTTCTCAGTATTGTGAATTTGATACTTATTACACAGTGTGGTCAGCAAATGAACAATATCTATCTCTTCTTTATTAAGCTCTAAACTATCACTGTCTAAGGTTGCAGTCTCTAATAGCTTTTCTACCATAATATTAAGTTTAGATAACTGATTAGAAGACATGTTAATATACTTTTTTGTCTTTTCCTTATCTTCAATACTATTAAAATTAGTAATACTTTCTAAGGCAACACTTATGGTGGCAATAGGGGTTTTAAACTCGTGTGTAATATTACTAATCAAATCATTTTTTACTTCTGCTAATTGCTTTTGATGCTTTATAATCTTCAAAAGATAAAATAAACAACTTATCACGGCTAATACTAATAAAGTAGAAATAGATATACCACCTAACATACGCTGAAGTACCGCCTTAGTCTCGTTGGTAAAATTGATTTGTAATTCTTTATCTCTAGGTAATAAAGATGATTTTGAGTAAGCTGTTAATCCATACGATAATTTCCAAGAGCCAATAGAATCAGATTTACTTTCAGTAGTATCTGTATACCTAGAATTTATAAGCCTTATATCTCCTTTAGCATGCTTGTGCGTTTTATAACTTAAGTCATAATCAGCAGTAATATTTTTTCGTAATAAATCGATTTTTAATATACTATCAACTTTTCTTATGTCTAATGTATCGTTTTGTATAGATATAAATACCTTTTGAGTTAATGAGGCTACGTCATTAATTCTAACATTAGAATAAGTAGCTTTTCCTTTTACGACTTCTGTTGGTGATATGTTTATATCTCCGTCAGCCTTATCTGTAGTATGCATTAATGAATCTATGCTGCTTCCTCTAAAAATTCTAATTCCTTCTATACTATCTGTGTTTATAGAATTAAGATTTTTGAATTTTTCGTTAGTCTTGTCTATAGTTTTAAGAATTTCACTAAACTGACTGCCCTCTTTAAATGCATCTTTTTGAGAAATACCATCAAAAGAAAAAGCAATAGTAGTTTGCTTTGCTAAATCAGCGTAATAATCGTCAACAGCTTTGTCTAAACTGACTTGAACATCATTAACGAGCTGTTGTTTATTAACGAGATAGTTTTTATAGTTCCAATAAATCTGTATACCAATAGTGGCTATAATTACTAAAGTAATTGTATACAGTATATATCTATAACGTTTATCATTCATAGGTCAAAAGTAAATGTTAAAATTTAAGAATACTAATCGCTTAACACACGTTAACGTTGGTTAACGCTATAAAACAAATGGGATTTAGATATTTGTAGAATACTAATCATAAAATAAATGCTGTGAAGAAATTAATGACTGCCTTAGCACTTATAGTAGTAACTATAAGTTTTGCACAAACGAAGAATTTAAAGGGAGATATGAAAATTTCTGATAAGAAAGTTGAAATTGAGCGCATGAGTATTCATGTCACTGTAGATTCTGAAGAAGACCTAAAATCTACATTCACAGTTAACGATATTGAAGATATTTTTGATGATGTTAAAGATGGAGAAGATATTTCTTTTAAAATTACGTGTAATAGAGAAAAAACGGAGAATGGTTTAAAATCGAATATTTCATATTCCATTAAAGGAAATTCAAATAACAAAAAAGAATTTTTAAAAGGTGTTGAAACCATTAGAGAAAAGGCAATTAAATGTTACAAATCAAAATAATAAATCATGAAAACAATCATTAAACTATTACTTACAATACTAATTTCAGGTTCTGTCTGTGCACAAGAATTTAAAGGAGTAGCAACTTACAAAACCCTAACCAAGCTAGATCTTAAATTAGATGAAGAAGATGGAGGTGGAATAAAAACATCTTCAGGCAGTTTTAAAGTCTCTTCTGAGATTCAAGAACAGCTTATGGAGCAATTAAAGAAAGGCACACAACAGACCTATAAATTAAGTTTCGATAAGCAGCAATCCGTTTATAAAAAAGAAGAAAAATTGGCAGCACCTGCTCCTAATTCAAGTGGATTTAGTATGTCTGTTAGCTTTTCAGGTGCAGGAGGAGATTTATTATACAAAAACATAAAAGAAGACAGGTATACAAGTTCTAGAGAAAGTTTTAGTAAATTATTCTTGGTACAAGATGAACTTGAAAAGCACGATTGGAAGTTAGAAAATGAAACTAAAAATATAGGAGAATACATATGCTATAAAGCCACAAAAACGTTTACAAGAACAGAGCGTGTGAGTTCATTTTCAAGTTTTAGCGTTAATGAAAAGAAAGATGATGATAAAAAAGAAAAGAAAGAACCAGAAACTAAAGAAGTTGAGGTTACTGTTACAGCTTGGTATACACCACAAATCCCGGTAAGTACAGGTCCAGGTATTTATCACGGTCTTCCAGGGTTAATACTTGAAGTTAATGATGGAAGAACTACTACAATTTGTAGCAAGATTGAAATTAATCCAGAAGACGGTTTTGAAATTAAAGAACCTAAAAAAGGCAAAAAAATATCTCAAAAAGAATACGATGAGATTGTTCGCAAGAAAACCGAAGAACAAATGGAAGAGTTTAAATCTAGAGGAAGAAATGGTGAAGCTGTTCAATTTATAAGAATTGGAGGCTAAACTTTAAATGACTATCAATCATCAATCAAATAATGAAGTGCCTGTTTTTACTTTAAAGTTCTAATTAAAAACAGGTGTTTCATAAAATTTAATCCATAAATCATATCGCATGAAATATATATTCACTGCTATGTTTTTCATAGTAGCCAGCATTTCTTTTGCTCAAGTTAAAGTAGAAGGTATTGTAAAAGACAGTATTGGAAATCCCTTAGAAATTGTAAATGTAGTTGCTATTAATAGCGAAACCAATGGGTTAGAATCTTTTGCAATTACTAATGAAGCAGGTAAATACAGACTTGATTTAAAGAAAAATACTAAATACAAAATACAAATTAGCTCAATTGGATATAAAGCTATAAGTGAAATATTAGAAACAAAAGAAAAAAATAGTGTCAAAGATTTTGTTTTAAAGGAAGATAACTTATTAGATGAGATACAATTAACCTATGATATTCCTGTAAAAGTAGATGGTGATACTATAACCTATAATGCAGATTCTTTTAAAAAACCCACAGATAGAAAATTAGGAGATTTGCTTAAAAACTTGCCAGGCTTTGAAGTTAATGATGCTGGCGAAGTAAAATTTGAAGGAAAAACAATACCTAAACTTATGGTAGATGGCAAAGATTTTTTTGAAGGAGATACAAAATTAGGTACAAAAAACATTCCTTCTAATGCTGTAGATAAGGTTCAGTTATTAAGGAATTTTTCAGAAGTAGATCAACTCAAAGGAGTACAGGATAATTCTGATAACCTAGCATTAAACCTTAAACTTAAAGAAGGGAAAAAGAATTTTTGGTTTGGAGATATTACTGCTGGAGCTGGAACCTCTAGCGATATTAATGTGACTAATAGTAGCGTTGCAATTGATGCTGGATTACCTAGTAGTTCAACATTGCCTGGTGACAATTTACATGTATTTCAGCCTAAGCTATTTTATTACAGTCCTAAGTATAGCATTAATCTTATTGGAGACCTTAATAATATTGGAGAAGTGGTTTTAAATAGAAGTGATCTTTTTAGATTTTCTAGTGGATTTAGAGCTCCAAGTGCATCTAGTGGTACTAATATTGACTTAGGAAATAATGATATTGGATTTTTAGCTACACAAAATAATAATGCTTTAGATGTAGAAACTAATTTAGGAGCTGCTAATTTTACGTATACTCCTAAGAAAAGTATAAACATTAGTGGCTTTGGTATATTTTCTAATAATCGTACAATTTTAAGACAGAATCGTTTTTCGCAATTTGTACAGTTTGAAGATAATCCAGATACACCAATAGATGAGTCTTTAAATACACCGCCAGATGAAGCTACTGTGACTCAAACCGAGCAGGCTTCAGATGTAGGCTTACTAAAATTAAAAGGAAGATATAAGCCTAATGCTAGGAATCAGTTAGAATACAATGCGCAAGGTCGTATATCAAAAACCACTCAAAATCAAGATTTCTTTTCAACAGTTACAGGAAATACAGATCAGTTTCAAGATATAACACCATATAGTTTAAAACAAAGTTTTAATTACTACTACACATTAAATGCGAAAAATATTTTTGCATTTAACTCACAATATCTACTTCAAGATGAAGACCCTTTTTATAATGCTGCATTAGAAAATGATCCTACAAATAATGATGATTTAAATGCAGATGCTTTTGATGCTACAGCAAATAATTTAGGTCTAAACAGAGATTTTAATAACTATAACTTATCTCAAGAACGTCGCGTAAAAACCAATCAATTTGATGCTAAATTAGACTATTGGAATGTGCTTACAGATAAAAGTAATATTAACTTTACTCTAGGAGTCATTTCAAGTAGACAAGACTTCGATTCAAATTTCTTTCAATTATTAGGCAATACAGAAGATACAGATCGTAATGAGTTTGTGCCAACTCCTACAATTAATGACGGATTAATTTCTAACGATATAAATTACAGATTTACAGATGTTTATTTAAGAGCTCACTATCAATTTATAACAGGTATTTTTACATTTGTACCAGGCTTTAACTTACATGCCTATAATATAAACAACAGGCAATTTGGAGAGCAATTTGATGATGATTTTTTTAGAATTCTACCCGATTTTAGTGCTAGAATTAAATTAAAGAAAACCGAGAGTATCAACTTAAGATACAATCTAAGAACTCAGTTTAATGATGTTAAACAATTTGCAAGAGGATTAGTATTAACAAATTTTAATTCACCATTTTCAGGAAATCCAGTCTTAGAAAATGCATTATCTCATGTTGCCAGTATTAATTATTCGAGCTTTAATCAATTTAACAGAACCACAGCTTTTGGAAATATTACATATACAAAAAGTATAGATCAGGTTCAAAGTAACGTTGACTTTAATAGCGTTATTAGAACACGTACGGTATTTAATTCTCCAATAGATAACGAATCTATTAGAGCAACTGGGTCATTTGAAAAACGTCTCAGAAGAATAAAAGGTACAGTAGGTGGTAGTTTTACCTATAATAGATTTAATCAATTAATTTTAGGTGTGCCAACTATAAATGAGAATTACAATCAAAATTACTTTGCGCAAATACGTACTAATTTTATAAATGCACCAAATATTCAATTTAGATATACATATAGTGCCGCAGATAATAATCAAGGAGGTAGAAATACTAAGTTCTTTACTAATACTCCATCTGTAGAATTTGATGCATATATTTTTAAAGCTTTGACATTTAGAACAGATTACAGCTATACGCGAATTAGTGATGAAGATGAGACATTAAACTCTTTTGATTTTTGGAACGCAACATTATCCTATAGAAAGAACAGCGATTCTAAACTAGAATACGAGATTAGAGCCACTAATTTATTAAATACACGTTCTAGAGATAGAAATAGTGTCAGTAACTTTTCATCTAATTTTAGTCAAACATTTATACAACCAAGATACATAACCTTTAGGCTGCGATACGATTTGTAATACATGAAAGTGCTTATTAAAGTATTCTAAACCAGTGTTTTTTTATGTTAAATATTATTTAAACGATAAGAATAATTATGATTAAACATATTTGTTTAATATTTTAGCTAAATAATTAAACAAAGTTATTATGAAACCAATCGTCTTAAAAATTAGTGTATTAGTACTTACCTTCTTTTTCTCTTCTACCAACACAATCGAAAAACCTGTTGCACAAGAGTTTCAGGGTAAAGCATATTATGTATCTAAGTCTTCATTAGAGCTTGGAAGTTGGGGAGCTAGAATGAGTGAAGCTCAAAAAAAACAAGTACAATCACGGTTAAAAAACAGACTAGAAAAAACATTTGTTTTAACATTCAATAAAGAAGAATCTATATTTAAGGAAGATGAAAAATTAGATGCTATTTCTGGAGCTACAGATTCTTGGGGGAAAAACTTTGCAGCAGGCGATCAATATAAAAATGTAAAAACCAATACTCAGGTACAAAAACAAGAATTTTATGGCAAACAATTTTTAGTTAAAGATAAATTGCAATCTATAGACTGGAAAATAGGATCTGAGACCAAACAGATTGGTAATTACACTTGTTTTAAAGCAGTAGCGCTAATTCCAACTTCTGAATTAAATTGGTATACATTCTCTTGGTCTGATGTTCAAAATACTACCACTGAGAATGAATCTGAAACTCCTGATAGTGAAACCAAAACACTAGAAATTCCATTAACTCAAGTAGAGGCTTGGTATACTATGCAGATTCCTGTTCGTCATGGGCCATCAGAATATTGGGGTTTACCAGGTCTAATTTTAGAAGTTAGTGCTGGCGATACTACAATGTTATGTTCTAAATTGATTATGAATCCTGATGAAAAATCTAAAATAGAAGCACCAACACGAGGTAAGGAAATCACTAAGAAACTTTATAAAAAAACGATTACTGAAAAAATGCAAGAATTCAGAAATAATCGTGGGCGTCGAAGAGGTTAATATATTTAACATGAGTTTAACGTTTACAGGTTAAACGATTATAGTAATATAGAGTCTAAATAGGTGTTAAAGGAATAATCCTTGTAAATAAAAGTAATGTTAATGTTGTGATAAACAGTATAAAAACAAGATAGCATCAATTACTTTTGTTTGATTAACATCAATTTTAGACGTATTAATTATGAAATCATTTTTTTCTAAACTCAGTATTCTAGTAGTTACTCTTCTTTTTTCATTAAATGTAAATGCTCAAGGCTTTCAAGGTAAAGCACACTATATTTCAAAAACAACAATCGATCTTAATCAATTTGGTGGTGGAAGACAATTAAGTGAAGCACAAAAGAAGCAAGCAGAAGCAAGAATGAAACAATTCTTAGAGAAAACGTATGTGCTATCCTTTAATCAAGAAGAATCAATATTTAAAGAAGACGAAAAATTAGGCGCACCAACAGCTGGAGGTGGTCGTGGATTTGGCGGAGGCTTTGCAAGTAGTCTTGCTTCTGGACCAGAATATAAAAACCTAAAAACAAAATCATACATACAAGATCAAGAATTCTTTGGAAAAAAGTTTTTAATAAAACAGAGTATGGAACCTTTGCAATGGAAAATGACAGGTGAATCTAAAACAATAGGTCAGTATACTGCATTTAAAGCAACTGCAACTAAGGTTTCTACAGATGTAGATTTTACAAGTATGTTTAGAAGAGGAAGAAATGGTCGTTCAGAAGATAAATCAGAAGAAGAAGAAGAAGAAGATCAACAAAAAACTGTCGAAGTCATAGCATGGTATACTCCTCAAGTGGCCGTAAGTCAAGGACCAGGAGAATATTGGGGACTTCCGGGTTTAATATTAGAAGTCAGTGCAGGAAATATTACAATGATATGTAATAAAATAGTAATAAATCCTGAAGAGAAAATAAAAATTGTAGCTCCAACTAAAGGAGATGAAGTAACTAAGGAAGAATACAATAAAATAGTTACAAAGAAAATGGAAGAATTTAGTAACAGTCGTGGACGTGGTGGAAATCGCGGCGGTGGCGGACGAAGAGGTTTCTAATTAAATTCATTAATCAAAAAACTTACCCTAACCAAAACATGAAAAAATTAATCACTATTCTGCTACTATGCGTAGCTAGCACTACTTTTGCCCAAGTTAAATTAGAAGGAACAGTTAAAGACAGTACTGGCATTGTTCTAGAATTAGCTAATGTCATTGCTATAGAGCAAGAGACAAGCACACTAGAATCCTACGGTATTACAGACGCAAAAGGAAAATACAGATTATCCTTAGGTAAAAATAAAGCTTACAAAGTTCAAGTGAGTTATGTGGGCATGAAAACCTTAGATACTATAATAACAACTAAAGAAGAAGATCTTATCAGAGATTTTACTTTAGTTCCAGACAACTCATTAGATGCTGTAGAGTTAACTTATGAATTACCAGTTACAATAAAAGGAGACACTATAATATATAATGCAGATTCTTTTAAAAATGGATCTGAACGTAAGTTAGGAGACGTTTTAGGGAAACTTCCAGGCGTTGAAATCAATGATAATGGACAAATAGAAGTTGAAGGTAATACCGTTCAGAAAATAACAGTAAATGGTAAAGATTTCTTTGACGGAGATTCTAAGTTGGCAACTGAAAATATTCCTTCTAATGCCGTAGATAAGATTGAAGTATTACGTAATTTTTCTGAAGTTAGCCAATTACGTGGTGTGCAAAATAATCAAGATAATGTAGCAATTAATATTAGATTAAAAGAAGGTAAAGAGAATTTCTGGTTTGGAGATATTACCGTTGGTGTTGGTACAGCTCCTTCACCAAATGACGAACTCTATTTGGTTCAGCCCAAATTATTCTATTACAGTCCTAAATATAGTGTCAATGTCATTGGTGATATTAATAATATAGGAGAACCAGCACTTTCTAATAGAGATGTTAGAAACTTTGGTGGTGGATTTAGAGCACCAAGCGCTAGCAGCGGAACAAATATTAATTTAGGAAATAATGGTTTAGGTGGATTAACCAATTCTAGAAATGCACAACGTGTAGAGTCTAAATTATTAGCAACTAATTTCAGTTATTCTCCAAAAACGACACTAGATATAAGTGGTTTTGTTATTTATAATACAACACGTTTAAATACAAGACAAGAAAGTTTTATACAATATACAGACCCAGATTTGGGTATACCTGATGAAGAAACTATTAATACAGGTCGTGAAGCTTCTGATCAAGGTTTAGCTAAATTAAGTGCATCATATAAACCAAATGCTAATAACCAATTAGATTATGATGTATTAGCAAGATTATCTAAAGATGAAGAACGTCAATCAGAGTTGTCTTCGGTAATTGGTGAAACGTCTCAATTAGATGAAGCAACACCATACAGTATCAATCAGAATTTAAATTATTATTATACATTAAATGAAAACAACATTTTTGCTTTAGAAGCACAGCACCTTATAAGAAATGAAGATCCGTTCTATAATGCATTATTACAAAATAGTCTTGACCCTAATGTTACAGATGCCTATGATGAGACAGCAGAAACAATAGGTTTTGATCAGACTTTAGATGTTTATGATATCGGTCAGAATCAATTGGTAAAAACAAATCAATTAGATGCCAAGTTAGATTATTATAACATTTTAGGTCCAAAAAGTAATATTAGTTTCACCCTAGGAACTATTTTAAGTCGTCAAGAGTTTAACTCTAATATCTTTCAATTTTTAGATAATGGAAGTCAATTAGACCCTACGAGCGATGTGTCCGATGGAGAAGGAGGAACTTTAGGACTTGTAAACGATACGGAATATAATTTTAGAGATATATATTTAGCGACGAGATATAATGTTCGAGTTGGCAAATTTACACTTAGGCCAGGATTGTCATTCCATTCTTATGGAAATCAAAATATTCAATTTGGTGATAAATTTGAAGATAATTTCTTTAGAGTATTGCCCGAGCTAGAAGCACGTATTCAATTTAAAACTTCTGAGAGTTTACAATTTAATTATAGATTAAGTAATCAGTTTACTGATGTAACCAGTTTAGCAGAAGGTCTTGTATTAAATAGCTTTGATAATTTATCCTTTGGTAATGCCGAATTACAGAATGGTTTAAGGCATAACTTTTCTTTGTTTTACAGAAGTTTTAATTTGTTTAATAATACAAATGTTTTTGCAAGAGCTAGCTATACTCGAAATACTGATCAAATAAGAAGTATTACATCGTTTGATAATGTTATTAGAACAGGGACATTCTTCAATTCTCAGTTTGCTGATGAAACAGTAACGGTTACTGGAAGTTGGCAAAAAACTTTTGGTAAAATAATAACATCGATGAGAGCAAATTTTAACTATAGTATATTAAATCAATTTGTTGGTGGTCGCCAATCAGTTAATGAGAGTTTTGTACAAGGTTATAGGCCTGAAATTCGCACCAATTTTAGAGAGGCTCCAAATGTAAGATTACGATATAATTATACAGTAAATAATACAGACCAAGGAACAAGAGATTCTCGTATTGTTACTAATGCACCATCTATACGTTTTGATGCATACATATGGGATTCTGTCACTTTCGTTACAGATTATGCATATAATAACCAAGATGTAGATGGTCGTTCAGAGTCATTTCAAACATGGAGTGCACGTGTAGGATACAGAAAAGACAGAGACGCCAAATGGGAGTTTGAAGTTAGAGCTAATAACATATTAAATATAGATGCCAATATTAATAATAACGTAACCAATTTAGCTATACTTAGTTCTAGAACATTTTTACAACCACGGTTTATAACCTTTAGAGCTGTATATACACTTTAGACATAATATTTTAGATTGTATTAAAACCCATTGAAGCTACTTCAGTGGGTTTTAACATTTAAAAGCATTTTTGTTGTGTTTAAAAATTGTAATTTGTATACCTAAACTAACTCGTATATATAAACCAATAAATACAACCAAATGAAACGCATATTATCGTTATCAGTTTTAACTGTTTTGTTATGCTTTAATATAGTAACTAGCCAAAACAAAAATTCAGTAATCGAAAATATTATTGCTGAAGCTAATGAAAACTCACAATTAGAAAAACTTGGCCACGAACTTTTAGATGTTATAGGACCTCGCCTTGTTGGAACTCCACAAATGAAACAAGCCAATGATTGGGCAGTTTCTAAATACAAATCTTGGGGTATTGACGCCCGAAATGAAAAGTGGGGAGAATGGCGCGGATGGGAACGTGGTATTACACATATAGACATGGTATATCCACGTATACAAACATTAAAAGGCACTCAATTAGCATGGAACCCAAGTACAACGAGTGAAGGCGTAACCGCGGAAGTAATTACTTTACCCGCAAATATTAAAGATTCAATAGCATTCCAGAATTGGTTACCTAATGTAAAAGGGAAATTAGTTATGATTTCTATGAAAGAACCGACAGGAAGACCAGATTATAATTGGGAAGAATTTGCAACAGAAGTATCGTTTCAAAAAATGAAAGATGAACGTGATGAACAAACTAAGGCATGGCGAGAAAATATTGGACGATCAGGGTATAACGGGAGAACAATAATAGAAGCGTTAGAAAATGCAGGTGCAGCTGGTATTGTATCTAGTCGTTGGTCTAGAGGTTTTGGAGTAAATAAGATTTTTAGTGCTAGAACAAAAAAGATTCCTACAGTAGATTTAGAATTAGAAGACTATACATTATTGTACAGATTGGCAGAATATGGAGATAAACCTAGAATTAAAATTGTAGCAGAATCTAAAGAATTAGGGCGTGTGCCAAATTTTAATACTATTGCTGAAATTAAAGGTTCTGAAAAACCAAATGAATATGTCATCTTATCTGCACATTTCGATTCTTGGGATGGAGGCACAGGAGCTACAGATAATGGTACAGGAACTCTAGTAATGATGGAAGCAATGCGTGTTTTAAAGAAAATGTATCCAAATCCTAAGCGCACTATTTTAGTAGGACATTGGGGAAGTGAAGAGCAAGGCTTAAATGGGTCTAGAGCTTTTGTTGAAGATCATCCAGAAATCGTTAAAGAAATACAAGCTGTATTTAATCAAGATAATGGTACAGGACGCGTAGTTAACATTTCTGGGCAAGGTTTTTTACACGCTTATGATTTTATAGGAAGATGGTTACAATCCGTTCCTCAAGAGATAAGAGGAGAAATAGAAACTAATTTCCCAGGATTTCCAGGTGGTGGAGGATCTGATTATGCTTCATTTTTAGCTGCAGGAGCACCAGCGTTTAGTTTAAGTTCTTTAAGCTGGTCATATTGGAATTATACATGGCACACCAATAGAGATACTTATGATAAAATTGTATTTGATGATGTAAGAAATAATGTAATACTTACTGCGATATTAACATATATGGCAAGTGAGGATGAAAAAACACCACGGGATCAAGTAAAAATGCCTATTAACCCAAGAACTGGAGAAAAAAGAACATGGCCTTCGCCTAGATCACCACAGCGTGATGGCGGTAAAAATTAATTAGGAATAAGAATAATGAATCACCCTAAATAATAAAGTTTATTTCTTATAAATCACCCCGTTTTTCATTACAAAAACAATATTCTCCATTGTAGAAATCTTTTTTGTAGGATCATCGTTTGTAGCAACAATATCAGCAAAGAATCCTGCTGCGATTTCTCCTAATTCATTCTCGCTATTTAATAATTTAGCATTAGTAATAGTTGCAGACTGAATGGTTTCTATAGCGGGCATTCCTGCTTCTTCCATATAACGAAATTCTTTTCCGTTTTCTCCATGAGGAAATACACCTGCATCTGTTCCAAAAGCAATTGGCACTCCTCGTTTATAGGCTTTAGTAAAAGTACCTTGTAATTGTGGACCTACTTCTAAGGCTTTAGGAACTATAATTGCTGGATAAAACCCATCAATCTTTGCTTTTTCCGCAACATACTTTCCTGCACTAATGGTTGGCACCAAATACGATTGTTTTTGCTTCATTAAATCCATAGTAACTTCACTCATAAATGTGCCATGTTCAATCGTTTTAATCCCAGCTTTAACTGCGCGCTGCATACCTTCATCTCCATGCGCATGTGCTGCCGTTAGCATTCCGTAATCTTTAGCCGTTTCTACTACTGCTTCTAACTCATCAACCGTAAACTGAGAATTACTCCCATTTTTTGCTACACTTAGCACACCACCTGTTGCTGTAATTTTAATAACATCTGCTCCGTTTTTATAGCGTTGACGCACTGCTTTACGAGCGTCTGCTGCCGAATTTACAACACCTTCATCTGGCCCTGGATCTTCTAACAATCCTGTTTTAGCACCATTGGTAGCATCTCCATGACCTCCTGTAGATGCTATTATTTTACCAGCCGTAAAAATACGTGGCCCATCAACTTTACCTGCGTCAATGGCTTTTCGTAATGCAATATTAACTCCAGAACCTCCTAAATCTCTCACTGTTGTAAAACCTGCCATTAAGGTGCGTTTAGCATATACTGTAGATTGAAATGCAACATCAGCTTCATTATCTGTATACTTTGCTACAAAACTTCTAGGATTAGTTTCGCTCTCAATATGCACATGCAAATCGATTAACCCTGGCATTACTGTTTTATCTTTTAAATCTACGATTGAATCTTCTGATTTTTTAGGATTCACGTATCCATTTTCAACAGATACAATCTTATTTCCCGAAACAATGATGGTTTTCTCAGTGAGTACTTCACCAGATTTGGTGTCGATCAATTTACCACAATGTAAATAGATGTCTTGCGCCGTTACACTAAATGATATGGTTACCAGGAGTAGTAAAAGTAGCTTCTTCATATGTATTGAATTTATTTATATTATTTTCTAATGTTTTGTTCCCATTTCCAGGCAGAAGACATGGCATCTTCTAAAGTTAATTCTGTCTTCCATCCTAAAATAGTATTTGCTTTGGTTGTATCTGCATACGCCGAAATTACATCTCCTGCTCGTCGATCTGCAATTTTATAATTTAATTTTTGGTTAGATACCTTTTCAAAAGATTGAATGACTTCTAACACAGAACTTCCTTTGCCTGTCCCTAGATTAAAAGTTTCGTAGTTGGTTAAATTCTTTTTAGTCAATAATCGTTGTAAAGCTACTACGTGTGCTTTAGCTAAATCTACAACATGAATGTAATCTCTTATACATGTACCATCTGGTGTTGGATAATCGTTACCAAAAACTTGTAATTCTCCTCTAAGGCCAATAGCACTTTGCGTAATAAAAGGCACTAAATTTTGAGGTACACCAAGCGGTAATTCTCCAATACAAGCAGATGAGTGTGCTCCAATAGGATTAAAATATCGTAATGCGATTGCATTTAAATCAGCATCTACCTTACATGCATCTTTAATGATCTCTTCCCCAATTTGTTTTGTATTGCCATATGGAGATGCTGCTAATTTTATAGGAGCGTTTTCGTCAATTGGCAACTCATCCGCTTGTCCGTATACTGTGCATGATGAACTAAAAATAAAGTTCTGTTCTTCTAGTTTACTTAATTCTTGAAGCACATAAACTAGTGTATTAATATTATTTTCGTAATAATGTAATGGTTGTTCTACACTTTCTCCTACAGCTTTGCTTGCTGCAAAATGAATAACACCAGTGATATCTCGATGCTTTTTAAAAAACGTATGAACTTTAGATTTATCTCTTAAATCTAACTCTTCAAACAATGGCTTTACCCCTGTTATTTTAGTAACACCTTCTAATACCTCAATTGAAGAATTTTGTAAATTATCTATAATAACAACGTCATAACCTTCATTCTGTAATTCTACAACAGTATGAGAACCGATATAACCAAGCCCACCTGTAACTAGAATTTTCATGCTACGAATTAGCGTTTATAAAATTTAAAACTGTTGAAGTAATAAAATCAATCTGCTCATCATCAAGTTCTGTATGCATTGGTAATGAAATTACAGATGTTACTAATTGATTGGTCACTACAAAATCAGCTTCGTTATAGCGGCTATCTACATATGCTTTTTGTTTATGTAAAGGAATAGGGTAATACACACCGCAAGGAATATTGTTTTCATTTAAATGCGCCACTAGTGCATCTCTATCTACTCCATTTAAGTTAAGTGTATATTGATGAAATACATGACAGTTGCAGTTATCACAAATACCGTCGCAACTCGATAAACCGGTTGGAGTTGTTATTCTAGGATGGTTTTTAAAAGCTTCATTATATTTTCTAGCAGCATGCCTTCGTGCCGTATTGTATGCATCTAAATGCGGTAATTTAGCATCTAAAACAGCTGCTTGAATTGAATCTAAACGAGAATTGACTCCAACAACATCATGATGATAACGTTTATACATTCCGTGGTTTACAATACCTCTAATCGTATGTGCAAGATCATCATCATTTGTAAAAATAGCGCCTCCATCTCCATAACATCCTAAATTCTTAGACGGAAAAAATGAAGTAGAAGCGACATCTCCTATCGCTCCTGTTTTTGTTTTAGAGCCATCTTTATGCGTATAATCTCCTCCAATACCTTGTGCATTATCTTCTATTACATATAGATTATGTTCTTTAGCCAAATCCATAATCGCATCCATATCTGCTGCTAATCCAAATAAATGTACTGGGACAATCGCTTTTGTTTTTGGTGTAATCGCTTTTTTAATAGCATCTACATCTATATTAAAAGTTACAGGGTCAACATCTACTAATACTGGTGTCAATTGTAACAATGCAATAACCTCAACAGTAGCCGCAAACGTAAAATCTGCCGTTATTACTTCGTCTCCAGGTTTTAAACCTAAACCCATCATTGCTATCTGTAAAGCATCCGTTCCGTTAGCACAAGGAATAACATGTTTTACATTAAGGTAATTTTCTAAATTTTTCTGAAACTGATGTACTTTAGGTCCGTTTATAAAAGTTGCACTGTTCATTACCTCTTCTATAGATGGATCTACTATATCTTTAATTTTGGCATATTGACCTTGAAGATCTACCATTTGAATTTTTCTCATTCTGAAGGAATCGTTTGTTGAATAATACGCTTGAAGCTCTGGCGAAAATACAAAAAGTCAAGATGAGTTCAATGCATTTCATTGAAAGAACTGTATTTTAGCATAAAATAATTTGAGTTTTTGAAAACATTATATTCTTCAGGTATTCACATTGCTAATCTCTTTATTAAAGGTGCTTCTATTTTTAATAAAAAGCTAAAACTTGGAGTTGTTGGCCGATCTGAAACTTTTACAAGACTTAAAACTCATATTTCAGAAAAAGATAGAACATTCTGGTTTCATTGTGCTTCTTTAGGCGAGTACGAGCAAGGACTTCCTGTCTTTCAACAATTAAAAGAAAAGTATCCAACACATAAAATTGTATTATCCTTTTTTTCTCCTTCGGGTTATGAAATACGAAAAGATTCTCCTATTGCAGATATTGCTGTTTATTTACCTTTAGATACAAAAAACAATGCTAAGCAGTTTTTAGATCTAGTGCATCCTGATCTTATCGTTTTTGTGAAGTATGATATTTGGCCCAATTTTTTAGAAGAGATTCAACAACGACAATTACGAGCTTTATTAATTTCTGCCACATTTAGAGCCGAACAATCTTTTTTTAAGTCTTATGGTGGTTTTATGCGAAATGCCTTATTTGCTTTTGAACATATTTTTACTCAAGACGAAAGCTCCAAAATCTTAATTGAAGGTATTGGTTATTCTTCTGTTTCCGTATCTGGAGATACACGGTATGATCGCGTTAGTCATCAATTAAACATTGATAATACGCTTACACATATAGAAACATTTAAAGACAACCAAACGACTATCATTTTTGGAAGCTCTTGGCCTGAAGATGATGCTATTTTTATTCCATTAATCAATAGCTGTAAAAATAAAGACATAAAATTTATTATTGCTCCACACAACATAAAACCATCATATACCAAATCTTTAGTATCACAAATTGAATCTGACACTGTAAGCTATACAAATATGTCTAGCAATACTTTGCAAGATTATAAGGTTTTTATTTTAGATACCATAGGTCAGTTAAGTAAAGCTTATCATTATGCCGATATTGCCTATGTAGGAGGTGCTATTGGAAAAACAGGGTTGCACAATATTTTAGAACCGGCTGTATTTAGCTTACCTATCGTTATTGGTAATAATCATAAAAAATTTCCAGAAGCCATGAAAATGCAAAAAAATGGTGGTTTATTTTCAATTTCTAATCAAAAGGAATTTAATGATATTATCCATACATTAATAGAAGACCAACCATTTAGAGTAAAATCTGGGCAATTAAATTCGGATTATATTACACTACATAAAGGAGCAACTACTTCTATCATAGAATACCTATCTAGAGCTCCTCTATAATTATTCTGAATACTTAAAAGACGATCTATAAACTTTTTTGTATCTTTAAGAACAACTAACCTCTTAAATATAACACATTATGAAAGAATGGGTTATTACTGTATTAATCAGCATAGGGCTTTTACTTGTAATATTCGGTGTTATTGCTGTAAGTCGATACCTAGAAAAGTCTAAGCTAAAAAGCGAAAGAAAGGTTATACTTCAAAAAGAAGAAGAACAACGTTTACGTAGACAGAAGGTATTAAACGACATTGAAGCCAAATCTAAAGCTATTGCTGAACGTCGCGAACAAATTAAGCAACAGTTTAAATGGCTTGAAGGTATGAATGAAAAAATAAAAGAAAAGTGGGATTAAATTTTAAACTAATCTATAAATCTTTTATAAACATTATTAAACAAAAAAACCGCATTTTAGAATGCGGTTTTTTATTTAATAAAATTAAAATATCTTAATTTTTAACTAATCGTAGTGTTTGTGTACCTTCTTGAGAAGTTACTCTAGCTAGATAAATACCTGTTATTAATGCTGAAGCATCTATTGATACTTCTGTTGCATTAGGGGTTAATGATAATACATTTTTCCCTAAAATGTCAAAAACCTCAATACTTTCAATTGTTCTATTAATACTATTAATTTCCCAACTGCCTTTTGTTGGGTTAGGGAAAGCTTGAATTTGTGCTATCTCAAATTCATTAGTACTTAATGTCGTATTATTATGTAAGTATATATTATCTAAAAAGATAGTTCTACTACCCGTATCTGCCCCTGCTAGAGTTAGTACAAATTGTCTTAATGCATCTCTTTGTTGGTTATTACTATTATTTCCAAAATCAAAAGTCGAAAGAGGAACATCTATAGATACCCAATCTCCAAATGTAGAAACGGGGTTAGTCAGTCCAAACGAAGAGGTTTCACCAACATCACCTACATGGTTAGACCATGCTGGATTAGCTATTAACCCTGTTGTAAGGTTTGTATCAATCCAATAATCCATATGAAAATGAGTCATGCTAGTATTATCAACAATAGTACCCCAATCAACTAATAGAAATTGAGGATCTGGTTGAATTAAAGTCACTTGAGTAACATCATCACTATCAACTTGAATATTAGTAATATCTTGTGTACCAACGTTAAATGCGCCGAAGACTACATTTGGTTGATTTGTATAAGCATTACTAAATATTGAAAAAACACTAGCCGCATCTCTTGCTGGTGGTGTAGGAGCTGGCACTCCTGGTAAAGTTATGCATGGTTCACATACAGATCCTCCACAATCTACACCGGTTTCATCTCCATCTTGAACTCCATTATTACATGTAGTCATTACCTCTGTAACAGATACATTGTCTATAAATATAAAGCCAGTTTCCTCAGCCATATCAAATATAACTCTATCACCAACACCATCACCATAGTTTATCGTAAACTGAAAAGTAAATGTCTGTAAAGTAGAAGTTATTGTTAGAGTTTCTACTAAAGCTGCAAATGGTGCTGCATTTTGACCTAATCCAGCTACTATAGTTCTGCTACCTGTTGCACTATCAGTAAATGCATCAAAAGACATTTCATATGTTACACCATTTGTTAAATCTACATTTTGGCTTAAGTTAACCAGAAAAGGTTGTCCTGGATTAGCTGACATAACATTAGCTTGATTAAGGAAGTTCCCTCCTTGATCTACAACATTAGCTGCATTACCAAACCATGGATCAGCCATACCTGTTTCAAAATCACCATTAGTAACTAGTTCTTGAGAGAAAACTAATGACCCGATGAGTAAAAAAGTTAAAAGAGTAATTTTTTTCATAAAATTTTATTTAAGTAGTTAATTTAAATTTGTATATCTTATAAAAATACATCTACATCATTAACAATCTCGCATTATTAGCCACTACAAAAAACATACAACATAAAAAAAGTGTTATTTTATTACGATTTTGACAAAATGTACTTTAAATGGAATTTGAACGATTTTTAATAACAGTTCATCGATACTATCAACATCTCTTTACTGTGATAAATTATTGATGTTGTAGTAATGTTGTGTTAAGGTTGTGATTACGTAATAGTATATTTGGGTATGGTATAGCTTATAAGAGTAGAAAATGTCATATAAACGCTTTTCTACAAATAAAAATAAAGCCTAACATTTAAATGTTAGGCTCTTTAGTTTAGGCTCTTCTCATCTAATATTAAGTAAAATATGATTCTATATTAATGAAAAACAAGCAAAATAGATAGTGAAAAAGTTTAATTACAGAAAGGGTTACAATCATCCATTGTATAGGTACTAAATAACAATTTAAGAATGCTTAACTAAAACTTAAGATGCTCATACTTGTCCCAAAGTCCCCAATAGGCTCCGACATCTCCTTCATCACCTGTTTTCCAAGATTCATCAAAAGATGAGAAATAAAATATAGGAATGTCGTTTTCTTTAGTCCAACGTACCGCATCAATAAAGTATTTCATTGCTGCCACATCACTAGCTACAGACCCTTCAAAACTTCCGCCTTCACTAGGCCAACCTGTTTCTGTAACTATAATTGGTTTTCCTTGAGCCGCATCAACAACTTGACCGTACATGGCTTGCATATGACCTAGAGCATATTCAATAGGACAACCTTCCCAAAAAGGATATAAATTAGCCAATATAACATCAGTATTTTCAACCAATTCTGGATGAAGAGAAAACTCGTAATAAGCATCTACATAACCCACTGGTATATTTAAACCAGACAACGCTTCCTTCACTCGTTTTATGTAACCTAACAATTCTTCTAACGATAAATCATTTCTATATAACACCTCATTACCAACTGCTGCTACATCTACATGCCCTGCTTTTGCAAGCGCAATTAATCCTTCAATTTCTTTTTCATTATCTTCCTTATCGTCACTCAACCATGCACCAACTAAAGTTTTTAATCCATGTTTTTTAGCTGCTACAGGAACATGTTCATTTCCTTCTATACACGAAAAAGAACGAATGGCTTCTACATGAGGTTTTAAGATTTTTACACGACGTTCTACTTGTTCAAAACTAATATCATCTCCTGGGTTTTGGCCATCTTCATACATACTAAAGCATATACCATGAAAACCATCTGCCATCGTTTTAGCCCATAAGTTTCTTAATTCTTCAAGCGATAGTCTTGATAAATCTATCCCTTGTGTTGCTATTTGACTATAGCCTTTATATTTATAATACGACTCTTCTCTGTAAGACATTTTTATTCTTATATTTTGATGATTGATTATTATAACTCTCCTCGGCGCTTAACTAATTCTATTTTAATTTCTCTTGATCTGGTTTCATTTAAATTATATTTCCACATAATCCAAACAGCAATAGCTGCTGTTACAGCTGGTATAACAATATCTGCTATTCGCAACTTTGTCATTGTTTCTGCTGTTTGAGATACCGCACCTTCGTCGAAACCAACTAAACTTAAAATTGCTCCTCCAAGTACTAATGCAATAGCTTGACCTAGTTTTACAAACCACCAGTATATTGCACCAAAAGTACCTTCTTTACGAGGCATTCCATTTTCAAGTTCATCTAAATCACACACATCAGCAGTCATACTCATCATTAAAGTAAATAAGCCACCTAAACCAAAAGCCATAAGCGGAATAGGCACAAACATTAACCATGGACCGCCTTGACTGGAATCCATACTAAACCATGACATACCAATACTATCTAAAAAAGGATTGATCGTATCGAATATTGATGCTACAAAATTATTTAATCCTACACCAGCACTTGATTGATTAAATTGTGCGTTTAAATCATTATCAAAACCCCACCATTTAAGACAGTAACCAATAATAGAAATCACTGTAGAGATAATAAAAGCTTTTCGTTTTCCCCATTTGTTAGCAATACGAGAAACGATAGGAATAACCATAAAGGCTGTTATTATTGCCGTAAGTGAAGCAAACCAAGCTGGCCAAGTACTTGCTAAGCCATAATCCCCATTGTATATATAAAATACAATTATGAAGAAACTAAACGAAGCCACTATTTGAAATCCATTGAATACTAAAAATGTAGCTCCACATAACTTCATAAAAGGCTTGTTTTTAAACACTTCCTTTATACCTTGACCTAACTCTTTAAAATTAGACGATAATGTTTTAAGACCTATTTCTTTTCTGTTTTCCATTTTTCCAGCATCAAGTCCTTTACAGAATATTGCTGGTAAAATACCAAGGACGGCACAGACTAAACCTACTATTAATGATAATTTACGAACTCCTGTTCCTTGTAGTTTTTCGGTTGTTATTTTTTGTAATTCATCACCTGTAAGCCCCATTTCGCCAATACTTCTTAATACTTCTTCACTTATAGGAAATACTGTAGGATCTGCAATAACTACCCAAAACCAAGGCACTAACATCCAAGCAATTTGTCCAACTGTGTTTGCAAATGCCATTAAGCGAGTTCGTTCGTTATAATCGGTAGTCATTTCATACCCTAAACCTACCAATGGCGTGGCATACATTGTGTTTCCAACAAGAAACAATAAAGACATTAAAAGAAAATACCAAAAATTAAACATCACCGAATTATCTTCACTCAATTGGAATAAAAGCGCGAATAGTATACCACTTAAAACAGCACCGATAAAAATATATGGTCGGCGTCTACCCCATTTAGATTTAGTGTTATCCGAAATAAAGCCCATTATTGGATCCGTGAGAGCATCAAATATTCTAGGTAAACCTCCTAGTAAACCTGCCAACCATGGATCCATACCAAAAGCAGTTACTAAAAAGAACATAAAAACGGCTAATGCTCCTGGTAATAAATTTAGTACTAAATGCCCTGAGCCAAAGGCCATTTTTTGTCCAAAAGGAACTTTGTCTTGTTTTGCTGTTTTTACATTTGACATAATTATTTAGTATTAGTTGGTATTATAATAGTTTGTATTGCTTGTCCTTTAATTTGAACATTTATTGCTTTTTCATTTAAACTTAAATTGAAATCTTTTGTTTGCTTTCCTTCATTAAAAATGACAACTGCAATTGAACCATCAGGGTTCTTTGCCGCTGTTACCATTATATCTTCATCCGAATTTTCAACATCTAAAACCTCTGCACCAGGGCGTATATATTTACTAAAATGAGCCATTGTATAATACAAAGGCGTAAAATATACTTCGTCTGCATCTGGATCTACAATTACTGGTGCTACACACCAATTTTTAAACCAGTTTGGTCCACCTTGACGATCTAAAACCATATTCCAATCGACCCATCCATCTACCCAATTGTTTAGGCAACCTATAATATCTCTTGCATAACGATTTACCGGAGCATATTTAGGGTGCAAATGTTTTTGATGTTCTGGTGCCCAATCCCAACCCCAATCTGTGGCTTCTTTAGACCAGTACCATATGTCATCTTTCCACTTTGGAACTTCAGAATCTACACATCCTTCTGTTTCTATTAAATATTTATTTGGTGCTTTATTGTGTGCATATTGTAAAGCTTCTGGAAAGAAATCGTACGTACTCTCATACCAATGTATAGCTGTACCATCATAGTATTTTGAAGATTCTTCAGTGGCATACATTACATCTACCCATTCTTTTAATCCTTCTCTATTTTGATCGTAACCCAAAATAATTTTGTCTCCTTTACCATCAGCTTCTAACTTTGGCCCTAAATGGTTCTGCACAAAATCTGTCATTTCTTCTGGGGTAAAGTGCATACTCTCCCAATTATTGCCATTGCCATGTGGTTCGTTCTCTACAGTGAAACCCCAAATTGGTATATTTTCTGCTTCGTAAGCATCTACATATTTAGAAAAGAATAATGCCCAAGTATCGTAATATTTAGGTAATAATTTTCCACCAACCCAATCGTTATTATCTTTCATCCAAGGTGCTGCTGTCCATGGCGAGGCAAAAATTTTAAAACCATCTTCTGATGCAGACATAGCATCTTTAATCATAGGGATTAAATCGTCCATATCATCCTCAATCGTAAAATGCTCTAACATAAGATCATCTTCTACTGGCGAATATGAATATTGGTTTAGAGAGAAATCGCAAGAGTTCATATGTGTTCTTGTCAATGAATAATTGGCGCCATCTTTAGAGAAGTAAGCTTTTAATATTTTATCACGATTTTCTTTACTTAATTTATTTAATAAATACGCAGAAGATTCTGTAAATGCCCCACCAAAACCTGTAATGGTTTGCAATTTTTTATCTGATAAAATCTTTATACTATCTTTAACTTTCTCTGGGCTAAAATCAGTGATTTTAGTCAGTTTATTTCCGCTAGCAGAAGTTTCATAAACCTCAACTATTAACTGTTCTTGTTTTTTGCTACAACTCATATTTATCAATAAAAAACAACAAAGAATATATAGTAATAGTCTCATAATTATAATTATTAATGCGCCATAATTTCATTTAATGATGGTGGCGCCAAAACATTTTCTATTAAAAGGTCTTTATTACCTTCATAAGTTTTTAGTATTGGGTTACCATCTCTGGTTAACCCTTTAAATGTGGCTTTATCTACCAAATTCCATATTGGGTATTTAGCTTTTCCATCTATGGTAAATAATCCAAAATGATTCTCAGATCCGTTAGGGTTTTCAGCATCTTTCCATTGCTCATTAAAAGCTTCAAAATAAAAACAAGAAATTCCTGCTTCATTTGTCCAAGCCCTCATTAGTTTATAATATAACCCTTGTTTGTATTCGTCCGTTGCCTTTGATCCATTAGAACCATAAAACCCATTAGACACACTAGCCCAACCCGTTTCTCCTATATGAATTGGCTTGTTAACACCTATACTTTTCATATAATTTTTAACACTATCGTATTGACGTTTTGAAAATTCGATAGCGCGCTCCATGGCTGCATCAATTTTCTCGACTTTAGATAATGATTGTTCTGATTGCGGCACTCCCCAAAATTGAGGATTATAGTGAGAGTTGTGATACGGATAAGTATGCATAGAGATATAATCAACTGTCTTAATTAGCTTTTCTAAATCTTCAACATGGTATTGATCTTCTCCACCTCCCCAAGATGCAAAATCATCTGAACTGGTAATCCATAAATCTTTAGGTAATTTTTTGTTTTTCTTTAATTCTTGCAGATGATTAACCCATTTTAAAATTACATTAGGTTGCACATAATAACTAGCCGCCCATTTTACCATAGCTTCATTACCTACCGCTATAATTTTTACAATATCTGGATATTGATTTGCTAAAGCTACTGCTCTATCAATTTCTGCAGCGTTATTAGGGCTTTCAACATCATGATTTGGCGCTTGATCTGTCCATGCATTTAGGCAATCTATCCATGCGCCTAACATTACATACATTTCAAAAGACGCATCTTCTTTTTTCAACTCATTAATTGCTTTCAGTAAATTTGGTGCTTGTTGAAGTTGTACATTATAAGTTCTAATGATTTTTATACCCATAGCTGATAATAATTTCATATCGCTTTTGAGTTCTTTTATTGTAGGTTGGCTATCTCTGGATTTTTGACGATAGCCGCCATAGGATATTGCTAAATAATTAGGGTTTCCTAATATATCTTTTGCATGTAATGTCTTCTGTTTTTTCACAGTATCTATTTTACTTTCTTTAGCTGTATTATTACATGAAAACACTAACAAGACAACAAGTATACTTCCTATTACTGTTATGTGATTTTTCATGATTTTGCTCTTTATTTTTTTAATGAAACTATAATTTTATCAATGCTTCCTGTTCTCTTAAATACCGTTTCACTTGTAGCTCTATCGAGTTCTAAACCGTCAAATTCCGATACCTTATTGTTATTATAGCTTACTAATACACCATTTTTATTTTCTAATTGATATACAATTGGCACTTGACAATATGTAAAACAGATGGATTCTGCTTCTAGGTTTATTGTTTTAACATCATTATTAATCGCTACATACTTAAAAGATTTTGGTTCACTTAAAAACTCTTCTCCTCGAAGTAATTTTGGATTAAATTGTAGTTTTCCTTCTTTTACAAAAACACCAAGTTCTCCAAATCTGCTTAAAATATCTTCTTTTACTTGACCTGTCATTCCTGGCTGTTGTGCTCCTTTACCTGATGGCGTATGCGAATATGGATCTGTTGGAAATGCACCATATAGTTTTGGCGATTTATGCACACCAATACCTTCATTAATTTCGTAATAATGATCTAATAAACGTCCTATAGTGATTTCGTTTTCATTATTTGCAACAGCTAATAGGCATGTTTCTTGAACACTTAATAATAATTTTGAAACCATGTGCCAGTATATTGAGCCTAGTCCTTCATAACCGAAAAATGTTCCTGATCTTCCTGTAAATGATTTATGATCGAACATTGCTTCAAACACATCTAATAGTAAAGTTTTATCTTTTTCTACTATATTTTGATAGTCTTCGGGCAATTCAACCAAAGCTTCTTTTAAACGTTCTGCATTATTGAAATTACCGTTAAAATGATAAACTCCTAAATTGTCTTTTTCTATAATTTGACGATTTCCATCTTCTAATAATTGCTGTAATAATTTAGATTGTTTAACAGCATCTGGTGGTATATTGTTTTTATCTACAAAACGCGGTAATTCTTTATCTGGGTATAATAAATAGCTGTATTGGTCTGGTCTAAACAAATCGCTACTACGCATTGCATTTAAAAGTTCTAGTGAAGCTTCTCCAGAAATATAACCTGAACTTAAAACAGCTACTTGTCCTTCTAACATTTTAGGTAAGTAAGAAATAGATATCTCTGAATCGCTTTCTACCGTCATTAAATTATAAGAATGAAACAGTTTGTCGTTACGTTTATTTGCATCAATTGAATGCTCTAAATACACTCTAGAGATATCTAAGAATTGTAATAATTCTGATTTTGAAATTTTTACTTTATCTCCTGTAAAGCTATTATCGTAAACATAGATTCTATAATCACTTCCTGCCGTACCTAGACCATCTAATACTGTTTTTCTATCTTTATCTGACACACTACTTTTTAATATGTGTTGATTATTATTAAGTGTTTCGAGAACTTTTTTGAAAAAGACATATAGTTCTATTGAGATTGTACTCTTATCCTCAGGCATATTGTTTACAATCCTTTCAAAAAAGTGTAAAAAACGTCTTAAATAATATAAAGTTACCATAGATACTCCATTTCCTACTAAAGCATTATTAGCATCATTCCATTCTGGTCGTTGTGTGTTTAACCAAATACCTCCTTCAGGAATAAAGTTTGAAAGTTTAGCCAATACTGTAGCTAATAATTTCTCTACTAAATTTACTTTATGAATAAAGAAATTTTCATCTCTTAGTAAAGCTCCATCAACACCTAATTCTTTACGTTTTCTTTGAATATTAGTGTCAGATTCATAATCAAATTCTATAGTATCTTTTGGATTAATTAAAAGGTCTTGATATTTTTTAATTCTATATGGCACATTAGCATATACAAAAACATCTTGATTAAAATAATGAGCTAATCTATTAGGGTAATGATCTTCAATAAATTCTAAAAACTTTAATAAATAGATGATTTGATGATCTCCCCAATAACCAATGTACGACCAAGGATTATCTGGCTCAATAGTTTCCCAGTCAAACCCATCTTTTGTTACACGATACGGATTGTAACCATCAAAAGTTGAGGCATTCAAGAATTTATGAATCATACTTTCAATAAATTCTGGGTAAGAATGTGCTAAGGCCTCCCAATTTTGAAAAATATCTCGCCAATTACCTTCGTAATCTAATATTTTAGATCCATCGACTTCACTTCTAGTATTAATAGAAAATTTATTCCATGGACGACTAGGATCTCCGTGCCTTCTACTAAATTTTAGTGGTAAATATTCAAAACAAAGACGTTTAAAGTTTTTATCGTCATCATTTTTAGCAATGGTTTTAATGTGATTTAAATCGAATACATTTGGTAATTGCTCTAAGAATTTACATTTTTTGCGATATACCTTTTTATTTGCGTTTGCAATATATTTTATAAAGTCAAACTTTTCGATGTTATAATTATCGTCAAAAATTCCGCCTCTCATTATATTGAAAAGCGTATTTGAAAAATGCCGTGTATTACGTAATCTATTTTTACTGATTTGCATGGCATCAGATGCGCCTGCAAGTTCTAAAAGGTGTTTTGTTCCTAATTCTATAGTCTCTTGAACAGCATCAGTTAAGTTAGGGTGATGTTTTATTTTTTCGGAAATATTAGAAATATCACTTCGTGTTTGATTGACATTAGCTATAATCATCCATTCATTAACTTCTTTCGCTTCTAAGTTTAAATCTGTAATTATAAAGTACGCGCCTTTTTCTGCTTTTATATCCGTTTCTTGCTCAATAGCTTCTCCTCTTCTAAACTTATTTAATTGCAAAGATGAGACTAAATACTTAGGGTTATCTATTCCTAATGACCATACAATACTAGATTTTAAAGCCTCACTTGGTTCAGCTTTATCTACTATAATAGCACTCAATGCAAAAATACCAATACCAGTATCTGCTTCTAATTCGTTCTTCTTATAGGCATCAACTAAATTGCTTCTCCCATTTTGCAGATCTTCTCCTACGCCATAAGGCACAATATTTTGTACACCATCTAAAACACTAACATTAGCGGATGTATCTGCGTTATTAATTAGAGTTGATTTTTTTACAAAACCAAATACATTACTAGAATTCCATTGGTATCTATACGTCAGTTTTAAATCATCATTAATCTCCTCAAAAACAACTTTGTTACCATAATTGTTTTTATATAGATTTCTTTTAATGTTATAGACTCCTTGATATTTATCTGAAAAAGGTTCCCACAAATAGGTTTTATCTTGTTTATGAACTTGAAGTATTGTTTTGCTTCCTGTTATTTCTGATGATTCTGTAATTTTATCATCAGTGTAATATGGGAATAATGAATTTTCAGCATCTTTTCTTCCTGCTGATAATCCTCCATTGCTAGAAATAAACATCCAATGGTTAGAATTACTAACAAGACTCATAAAAAATGGTCGCATTTGATCGCTATTAGATATCTTATAATATATTTCGTTATCAAAAGCAATTAGCTTGCCTTTAATTTCGCGCTCATCAAAAGACGCTAAATTATTACCTATATAAATTGGATTTTTACTCATTATATCTTCAGTAACCTCTATATCATTTATTATTTTACTTGAGGCTTTGTACATAGTTATTATTAATCACTTAATATTCTACACAGCTATTCTTTATATATTTACATAATATCTTAATAAAAGGCCGAGTTATTTAATTCTCGACCTATTTATTAAAGTGTTTACTATTATATAATTTAGGGTAGTTCGTGTTTTTTTTGACTAAAAACGTCAGTCTTATTTGTTTCTTTTACTCATATATTCTAACATAATCTACTAGCATTGTCTGTGGGAAAACAGTATTAGCATCAGGGCTACCAGGAAGATTTCCACCAACAGCTAGATTAATTAATATATAAAAAGGTTTATCAAAAACCCAAGTTCCGCCTTGTTCCTCAACATCAGCCCTTGTAATTGTTGAATACACAGCATCATCTACATACCAATTAACGCTGTTTTGAGTCCACGTTATACCAAATACATGAAAACCAGTATCAAATCTGTCATTAGGAATTGTATAACCTTTACTAATACTTTCTCCTGCCGAGAAACCAGGACCATGTACTGTACCAAAAACTTCTGTAGGTGCATCACCGATATATTCCATAATATCAATTTCTCCACTATTTGGCCAAAGAATATCACCAGGCTCATAAAGTGGGCTGGAAGAATCACAAATTACATTATTCCCCTGAAAAGCTTGAGCCTCACAAAAATCTGAGCCTAACATCCAAAAGGCAGGAAAAAGTCCTGTTCCTGTAGGTAACAAAATGCGCGCTTCAAATCTACCAAATTGTCGCTCTATTCTGTTACGTGTTTTTAGCCTTGCAGAAGTGTAACGAGAACCGTTAAAGTCTTCTTCATTGGCTGTAACTACAAGCATACCATCTTGTACAGTTACGTTTTCAGGACGATCAGTGTAATATTGAAGTTCATTATTTCCCCAACCATCATTTAATGGTCCTACGCCTGTATCAAAACTCCAAATATTACTGTCAGGCAGACCATCTACATTGAACTCGTCTGAATTTACTAACGTGTTAAAATCTCCTGTCACATCTTGGGTTTCATCTTCAGAACAACTAATAAGTGTTATCATTAAAACTCCAATAGCCAACACAGACATTATTTCTATCCTATTCTTAATTATCATTCCTTTTATCTTAAATATCTTTTTCATTTTTCTTTTTTTAATTCAAAATCTGTATGTCATCATAATAATATACACTTCCATCACCAGGTAGATTAACGATAAACTCAAAGAACACTACAACTCTAACAAAATTTGCTGATGTATTCATACTACTAAAATCCCATTCTAATTCTTCCCATTGATTCATAGTTGTTGTATTTGCATCTAACTCTATTCCAACCGAATTATCTGCATTTTCTAAACGCACTCTAATAGGTATCCCTGTTTTAGGAGAAAGCACTTTCATCCTAAAACGTTGTGAAGTTGAGAAATCTATAGGCGCATCTAAATTTAGTACTGTACCCGCAAAGAATTGTGCGCCTTCCGTTTTAGTTGTTCTTATAACAGTATTTGTTGGATTAATACCGCTAGGCATTGGATTAGCCTCAACGGCTGAATCTGCTCCTTCAAAACCAAATATCCCGTAATCCAAACTTGCTTCAAAACCTATTGGTAGCTCAATTTGTGTCGCAGCAGAATCATCTACATTTGGTGTAGGTTCTATTACTTCAGTGTAGTAATACACATTATCTACATATATGTTTGAAATTGTAGCATCAGAGATAAAGAATAATAACCCAACATTATCTCTACTATTTAAGCCTGTAAAATCGGCTAAAGGGACATCGAAGCCTGACCATTCATTTGATAATAATTGATCTCCTGTTATTGTAAAATCTCCCGAAATTTCATTACCTCCAACATTATTAATGATTTGTAATCTTATAAAATCTCCTGGATCTATAGCTTCTTGGACATTTATATCTACATGTAAATGTGTTCTATTAGTTATATCTAAGGTTGGGACATCTATAAATGTTCCTATCCCTACAAAGTTTAATTCTGTATAACTTATAATGTTATCCCCATTAATTGAAATATCATCTTGACCTAATGTTGTTTGAAATGGTGCAAAGAACCCGTTAAAAAAATCAACTGGCACATTATTATAGGCATCGCTAAATAAAGATGTTACATTTTCTTGTGCTCTGGTTGGCGTTGGAGCAGGCGTAAATTCACCTAAAGATTCTAATGTTAAAGAACCTGCTGCTTCAATTCCATTTAATGTCGCTGTAATCACTGTTGTTCCGGCGCCTACTACAGTTGCTACTCCTGCTTCATCAACTGTTGCTACATTAGGGTTTGAAGAACTAAATGTATAATAAGCCGATGCTACATTTACTGTTGCATCTTGGCCAGATTCTAAATTAAAAGTTTCTACTAAGCCACTTACTGTTGCATTTGCACCTATAAATGTTTGCTGAGTAACATCTTGTCCATTAAAAATTGCTGGTCTTGGTTGTCCTATTGTACCTGTAGTTTCGAATCTTATTTCATCCATCCAAAATGTATATCCAAAGCCATTAGTACTATCAGTCCCTGCAGAGAAAATAAACATCCCTTGTTCTTGAACCAGCTTAGAAGCATCTGGTATTGGAATGGTATACTGCCTCCAATCCGTTGATAGTTCTATATTTTCTAATCCTACAGCAAATCTGTCTTGAATAAAGTCTGTACCAAAACCTACTAAACCAATAGTAGCTGTAGTCGATCCTCTAGCCCAAAATGTTAATGCATCGTATTCTGTTAAATTTCTTCCAGCTCCACGATCTCTGAAAATACCTCCTATAAAACCACCATCTGGGTCGTTTGGCGAAGGCACATCTATTCTAATAGAACTTGAGCCTAAAAAAGCTACATCATCATCAGTCCCAAAACCATTAGGATTTGCTCCATCAGCTGGATTAAATGAGATAAAAAATTCATCTGTTAGACCCACTGGAGCATCAGTATATACTTCTGCTGTATTTGGAAAAAGTGCTTCAACAGCATCGTCAGAAATATCTCTTTCGCATCCTAAATTAAGAAACATCACAGCTCCTAATACTAGGCAAATTATAGGTTTTATATTTTTTATAGTTTTCATAACTTAATTATTTTCCGATGTTAATATGCACATAAGTTCTTATTTCCCACTCAGATCCATTTCCGAAACCAACTGGACTCAACGGTGGATCTCCAAACTCTGGAGCCTGTAATGGTAAAAATCTTGGCGAATTTTCATCTAAAGATCTCCACATTCCTCTTATGCCTACTTGTGTATTAGGCAGAATGAACCAATCTGGTTTCCCTAATGTTGTAGAAATATCTAATGTTAATTGTGTTGGGAATGTTAAGTTAAAATCTCTATGGTAATCATATGGTCCCCAATCATTAAATTTAGCTTCTGCTTGTACTTTCAATTTTTTATAAAGCATTCTAACATCTCCTCCTCCACGTCTTATTAATCGATCACTGTCTCCATTAGCCTGACCATTTCCATAATAGAGGTTACCAATAAGTCCTAACTCTGGTGATATTTTAGATACTATTCTTGAATTTACTTCCCATAAATCTTCTGCTGGCGCGGAGGTAGGAAAAGCAAAGAATGTACGAGTAGCTAGGAAACCGACATGTGCATCTTGTGCCGTTGGATGATGACGATATACAAAACCGAGGTTCATTGCAAATTTTGCATCTTCTGCCCTATCATTATCCCATTGGTACATCCAAGTTCCTGGCGTAGGGTCATAAGTTAAAAGTATTTCTCCTGCAGTAGTTTCTCTATTACCTCCACGAACTGCGAATGGATCATCGATAACATTTCTCAATCTTCCTGGCGCATTAACATCATTAGGTATTGCATCTACCAAAGGCTGTTGCCACAAAAAATTAGGCGCTATTTGAAAATCTCCCATAGTATAAGTAAACCCTGTTAAAAGCATGTTTACATTACCACTTCCACTATCTTTTAACCTCCACCCTGTAAAGGTTTGGGTTTGATCTGCACCTCCATTAGCTACTAGACCCATAATAGATCCTTGAGCATACCAGTTGAATAAGCCTCCCTTATATTCTATTTTAATTTTTCCACCCCAATTATCACCAGATCTAATTCTGTCTTCAACTATAACACCATTATCATCAATGTCCTGGAATGAAAGTCCATTAAGCGGGCTTCCTCCCCATATACCACCAAAAACAGTTTTAAATTTTCCGAATTCTCTTTCTAAAACTAATGTTGCTCTCTCTGAAGGAAAAGCAGGAATAACACCACTGGCAACTTGGTTAGCATCTAAAACACGTCTTCCTGAACTATCAAATTCTAAATCTGTTTCAAAATCTCTATGATAAATGGCTGTAGCATCCCAATTTCCAAGTTTTCTTTGATACTTGAAAAGCATTGTTGGATTTGCTCCCCACCATAATTGAGGACCTATAGCTCCTTTAAAACCACTTAAATCTCCTTTAGCTTCAAACTCAGCTCCTAAAATTTCACCACCATAAAGATCTAGATTTGGACCATAGTTTGCCTCTGGATATAAACCGAAGAAATCTCCTTCATATCCCCAATGGTAATGCCCTGTTCTAAAAAATCCTTTTAAATCAAAGTACTTATTTTTCCATTCGTACTCAGCTTGATATACTTGTACTCTATTATTATCAGCTAATATTACATCACCATCAGGTCCATCTACTGTAATTGGGCGCGCTCTGTTTTCATAAAAGATTTCATTAATAGGGTTTTCAGCAACATTACCTGTAATATTAAATGTTACACTAGCACGCATATTTGGAGCTGGATTAGCTTCAACACCAACGTAATAAGATTCTAGATGATCAAACCCTAATTGATTAGGAAAAACATTATCATCTGGATCTGGACTCTCTGGAGTAGTAATTAAACTCCCGCCTGTACTAAATGTAGAGAATTGAGCTGATAAACGACTTAATCTTATTTTTTGAGAACCTCCACCTCCAAGCGCCGCTTTATCACCTCTAGCTCTTAAAACCGCATCTGTAATATTAATTTCATCAAAATGTTGATTTAATTTATTACTATTAGCATCGATAGCATAAGGATTAAATTTATGTGCATCTTTTAAAGCATAATATGCCGCACGTGGATATAATGTGTATAATCCTCTAGCGTCTGTAGGTCCTTTTGCACAAATACCAAACCACTCCTCATTCATGTTATTATCCGTCTCTTTTGTTTGATCTCTGTAATATCCTCCATTTGCCCACGAGGCTGTATTATCATGTATGTCTAGATTTTCGGTTTGTTTGTATTTCCACCATCCGTCACTAAATTGAAATGTAAATCCACCTAATGAGTTATTTGCTAATCCTAGACCAGCTGCATTAGAATATATATCTTTCCAATTTCCTAAATTATAATATGTTTGAGAAAACTGGTCTTCCTTGTTATCTCTTGCATTGAAAGCATCACCACCAAACTCAGCAAATAATATAGGCTTATCTAATTCATCCTTAACTCTCTGAAACGCATCACCAAAGGAAACCCCACGATACATATTTGTACCATAGATATCTATATCTTTACATTCTTGGGCTACCAAATCTAAATACAGTAAATCCCCATTACATATTGCCACAGGGTGCGTTGTATCTAATTTTTTTATTTCTAGTGTCGCATCATTAAATGCTTTATAAAGCGCTCTTGCAGCGGCAATTTTATTTGGGTCATCTGATCCTTCAATAGGAATATCCTCTGTTTCTGCCGTAGTCCAGGATAAGTGATAGTTATTTTCATTACCTAACATATATAATAACAGCCCTGGAGTATCTTTATATTTATTAGCCATATCGGTAGCCTCTTTCATCAATACTTCTCGGGTAGCCTGATCCGCATAATTTGTTTGTGGCACCCAAGCTCCTTTAATACTTAAACCGTACGCACCAAAGGTTACATTGAGCATTGTATATATCCCGTAATTCTCATATATATATGAGATCCATTTTGGCGGTAACTCATAGGTTCTTATGGCATTAACTCCCATATTTTGCAACAATAACATCTCGGCATCTAAAGCTGCTTTTATAATGTCCTCTGGTCCATCAAAAATACTTGGCCCAGGAATCGTTGTTCCTATTGGTACATAATCCCAGTTAACCCCATTAATTATAAATGGTTCTCCATCGACTACTAATTTCATTCCTGTATTATCATTAACAACCGAAACATTATTCGATTGAGCAAATACAGAGGTAGTAATTAAACATAAAAGTAGTCTCAATACATTTTTTCTCATACTATTATTTTTAAAATTGATGATTGTTATTATTTCAAGTTGGATATCAGCTTATACACTATATATCTCTGATATGTAACACTTGTAAATTTAATCTTATGTATTATGAATTTTATAAAATACACCTCAATAAAAAGTATACATCACAATATTTATACGTATTTTTTACCAATACATCAAAAAAACCTTGGTTTTATTAAGAAAATCATTACCTGAATAAGCATTTGGTTAATGTTTAAATTTTAAAATTCATAGATATGTATTGGTAATGTTGTGTTAAAACACATCAATGTTGATGTATTATATTTCGAGTATATAATTTGTTAAGCTAGCTTCATGCGGTAAATCCATTTTTTTTCGTAATCGATATCGTTTCACTTCTACACTTCTTGAAGAAATATTTAATAATGGTGCAATCTCTTTAGAAGACAGGTTAAGCCTAAGATAGGCACATAATTTAAGATCGTTTGGTGTTAAAGTAGGATGTATTTTTTTAATTTTCTTTAAAAAATCTTTATCTGCATTATTAAATGCCTCTTCAAAAAACTTCCAATCTTCTGTATTGTTTATGTTTTTATCTATAATGCGTATTACATTTTTTAATCCTTTTATATCTTCTAACCCTTTAAGCTCGTTTTTAATATTATTTAAAAATTCATTCTTCTTTATAAGGTTCATTGTAGATATACCTAATTCTCTATTCTTACTTTCTATATCTTGATGTAAGTTTTGGTTTTTAAACTCCATTAATTGGCGTTGATTCTCTAATTCTTTAAATTCTATCTCTCGCTCTTTAGTAGCAAGTAATTTAGCTCGCTGACTTCTATAGTACTTAATATTAATATATTGTACTAATAATACAATTAAAACAAAACCAATTATATATAATGCTACCGCTAAAGGTTTAAGGTACCAAGGCTTTTCTATTGTAAATAAAAAGATAGCGCTGTTGTTAGATAATTGGTTACCGATTTTAGCTCTAGCTTCAAATGTATAGTCTCCATGAGGTAAATTTTCGAATAAAATCTCTGAATTTGTAGACCAAGAACTCCAATTATCATAGATACCTAATAATCGATATTGATATAAGGTTGGTGAAAGTTTATTGAAATTAGCTATGCTATAGTTGAAATATATATTATTATTATTGTTTTCTAAACTTGCTTGTTCTTCTAACTCTAATGGAAGCATTTGGTTATGTAATGCATTGTATGATATTGTATTTAATTTAATTTCTAGATTTGTTTGTTCTATTTTATTTAAATCAATAATCAGATAACCTTCAGTTGTACCCATAAGATAAACTCCTTCTTCTAAATACACTAAATTTTCATACCCTGTTTTACTTTTCCTAACTTGACTAGGCAGAAAGAGCTTATTTATTTTAGGTTCGTTAGTTAATTTACCTGGCTCTATATATATAATTTGATCTTCTGAGAAACTCCATAGCTTATTGCCATATGTGTCATTTACAAGTTTGCCTGAAATATAATTTGATTCAGTATACAGTGAACTCAGTATACTATCTTTTTTAAATGATTGATCTAAAGTATTGTATTTGAATATCCCGTCATTATATGCATACAATAAATTACCATTATAATTTATAAGACTAGAGCTAACTCCTTTATCAATATCTTCCTTTTTGTAATTAATAACTTCTGAAAAGTCCTGGTTAATTTTTAATTTATAAACACCTTTATACTCATGACTAACCAATAATTCTGATGGAGATAAAAACTCAAAATACCTTGATGAAATATTGAACCCTTTTAATTTATTTCTAAACCTCCATCTGTTATTAAATGTTTTTTCTAGTATACTAATGCCTTTGTAATTACCTTGAATTAGCAAATTCGGGTTTTCTTCTATTTTTTTGATTACCCATGTTCCTTTTTCTTCTGAAATTAAATTAGCATTGTCTTTGTCTACTATAAATGTTCCTTTATCATGACCACATAATAAAGAACCATCAATAATTTGCAAATCCCAAACCTGACCTTCAGTTCCATTTACAAATTGAAACTTAGAATTAGAATTTAACGACCTATAAAACAAACCTTGGTTGGTGCCTAGATATAAATATTCATCGATTTTTATGGAAGTGTAAATGGTTCCTAATACTCCTTGACTATCTCTATATACTTTAAATGGAGAATTTAAGTTTAGCACATTAATACCATTATCTAACCCTAACCAAATATTACCAGATACATCTTCAAAAACCGATAGCACGGTATTGTTACTAAGCCCATTAGGTTGATCCATTTTTAAGATTACCTCACCTTCTGCATTTAAATGTATAACACCATTAGATATGGTGCCTAATATAAAATCTCCGTTAGACAGTTTTACACTATTATAGACACTTACCGTTTTTAAAAATTGGTTAGATGTAATATTCCACTCTGTAATTACTTGATTGCTATACTCATAAAAACCGTCTTCTTTTGTTTGAAAAAGCAAGCTGTTATCATTATAAAAAACATTAATTATTTCTTTATTAATAATGCTTTGAGATGATGCCACCAATATTTCGTTACCGTTTTCTATTTTATAAATACCATCACCAATTTTTTGAAAATAGATAGTATCATCTACTTTATACATTTTAACAATCCTAGTATTGGAGTCTATAATTCTATAACTAAAGTCTTTAGTATGATAAATGTAAATTCTATCTAAGGATTGAAATAAAACCCAGTCTTCTAATGCAATAATTTCCCAAAATTCTTCATCTTCAATTAACTCATGTTCAAAGTTTTCGCTTAAAGATTTATATTCAAGTAAGCCATACTTATTTCTTTTCCAGAAACCAAAATCCATATAGCTCCCAGTATATATTTTATCTTCAATAACTTCTACGGATCTTAAAATAGAATTATTAGGCGTACTATACAGCTTCCATTTAGCTCCATTATACTCTAGTAATCCTTTATTATTTGCTACATAAATAATTTTATTAACATCTTGAGATATAGACCAGTTTTGGTCATCTGCGCCGTAAGTTTGAGGTGAAAAATTTTGTAACGGAGGCAATTCTTGACCTATAACATTTAAAGGAAGGATAAGAAAAAGACTTCCAATTGCTATCGCTTTGAATTTGAATATTAAATTAATATTATAAAAATATGTAATGAAAACTGTTTTTGGTAGTATTTGTATAGATGAATATAATAATACAACTATAAAGAATAATGTAAGTAAATTAAAAATCATTTTTGTAGCACCTATGTTGTAGGTACTAATGTATAAAAAAACATTTATTAGTAGGACTTAAAATACATATTGTATGGTTTTTGTATAGGTGCTTACAAGCATAAAAAGCACACAAAACATCTAGCTATAAAAAACAATTGCTATGTCATTTAATTTAAAACAGTCTCCATATTAGTTGTTATAATAAAACAGAAATTACCAAATAACAAAACTGCGTTATAGAGAATCAATCTAAAAGACCCAATTGCTTTTTCGTTTCAGAATCTAACTTTAATGAAATTTAGTTATCGTATTTAAAGCAAAAAAGCCGAAACTTTCGTTTCGGCTTTTCATTTGTACTGAAGACGGGACTTGAACCCGTACGTCCTAATGGACATTGGATTTTAAGTCCAACGTGTCTACCAATTCCACCACTTCAGCATTTCTGGAGTGTCTATCATCCCGATAGCTATCGGGATCATCACTTCAGCATCTTGATTACATCGACGTAATCAAATTGGTATATTTTAAAAGAATAGAGCGAAAGACGGGATTTGAACCCGCGACCCTCACCTTGGCAAGGTGATGCTCTACCCCTGAGCTACTTTCGCAGTTTTTAAAGAACTATTTCGCTTTAAAAGCGGATGCAAATTTAAAACTTTTATTAGAAAAGCAAAGCCTTTTTTTAAAATAAATTCTATTTATTTTAAGCTTGTTTTTTCTTTACCAACATTCGTTTTATTTCATTGAGTTTCATCAAAGCTTCTACAGGAGTTAATGTATCAATATCTGTAGATAATATTTCGTCTTTAATATCTTCAAGCAGTGGATCATCTAAGTTGAAAAAACTTAATTGCACATCATCATCCTTTAACGATTTAATATTATCGGTAAGCTCTTCACTAGAATGAGATTTTTCAAGCTTAGTTAATATTTTATTTGCACGTTTAATCACTTGCTGTGGCATGCCTGCCATTTTTGCAACATGAATACCAAAGCTATGCTCACTTCCTCCTTCAACCAATTTTCTTAAGAATAACACCTTATCCTTTAATTCTTTTACTGCGACATTAAAATTCTTAATCCGCTCAAAGGTTTCGCACATTTCATTAAGTTCATGATAATGCGTAGCAAATAATGTTTTTGGCCGTGCAGGATGCTCGTGTAAATATTCGCTGATTGCCCAGGCTATAGAAATACCATCATAAGTACTTGTTCCTCTTCCTATTTCATCTAAAAGCACCAAACTACGATTAGAGATATTATTTAATATTGAAGCTGTTTCATTCATCTCAACCATAAATGTAGATTCGCCCATTGAAATATTATCACTAGCTCCTACTCTAGTAAAAATCTTATCTACTAAACCTATTTTAGCTTCTTTAGCCGGTACAAAACTTCCTATTTGCGCCAACAAAACAATCAATGCTGTTTGCCTTAAAATGGCAGATTTACCAGACATATTAGGTCCTGTAATCATAATAATTTGCTGAGTATCTCTATCTAAAAATAGATCATTTGCAATATAAGGTTCACCAAGCGGCAATTGCTTTTCAATAACAGGATGACGTCCTTCGGTAATTCTCAATTCAAAAGTGTCATCAATAATAGGATATGTATAATTATTCGCTTTTGCTAAACTCGCAAACCCACAAAGACAATCAAGCTGTCCAATAAGCTGTGCATTCTGTTGTACTTTAATAATAAATTGATGCATCCAAATTACCAATTCTGAAAACAACCGTTGCTCGATAATAGAAATTCGTTCTTCAGCTCCAAGAATTTTTGCTTCGTACTCTTTGAGTTCTTCAGTAATATAACGCTCTGCATTTACCAACGTTTGCTTACGAATCCATTCTTCTGGCACTTTATCTTTATGTGTATTACGTACTTCTATGTAGTAGCCAAACACATTATTAGATGCTATTTTTAAAGACGTTATCCCTGTGCGTTCGCTTTCTCGCTCAAGCATATCATCTAAATAGGTTTTTCCTGAAGACGATAACGCCCTTAATTCATCTAATTCTTCTGAAAACCCATCAGCAATTGTTGCTCCTTTTAAAATATTTACTGGAGCATCTTCATTAACCGTTTGCTTTATACGTTCGCGAAGCAATTCGCAAGCATTTAAATGATTCCCTAATATTTTAAGCGATTCGTTAGTGCAAGATTCTGCAACAGCTTTTATTGGCACAATAGCTTCTAACGAGTTTTTAAGCTGCACCACTTCTCGTGGGCTTACTTTTGTTGTAGCGACTTTAGATATTAAACGCTCAATATCTCCTATATGTTTTATATGGCCTTGTGTTTTTTGAAGCGTTTCTGTGTCTTTTACTAAAAAATCAACAACCTCGTGACGTTGTTTAATTTTATCTGCATGTTTTAATGGCAAAGCCAACCAACGCTTTAATGTACGACCACCCATTGGAGAAATCGTTTTATCTATAACTCCAATCAATGTAATGGCATTAGCATTGGTAGAATTATAAAGTTCTAAATTACGAATGGTGAATTTATCCATCCAAACATAATCATCGGTAGCAATACGAGAAATTGCAGTAATATGCTCTAATTTATTATGGCGTGTCTCACTTAAATAATGAAGTATTGCACCAGAAGCAATAATACCTTCGTATAAATCTTCAATGCCAAAACCTTTAAGTGTATTGGTGCCAAAATGTTTTATTAAAGTTTCATTGGCATAATCTGCTTGAAATATCCAATCTTCGATATAAAATGTATGAAACTCAGATCCAAATGTTTCACTATAAGTTTGCTTAAATTTTTTAGACACTAAAACTTCACTAGGTTTAAAATTCTGAAGTAATTTATCAATGTATTCTGCATCTCCTTGAGACGTTAAAAACTCTCCTGTAGAAATATCTAAAAATGATACTCCAATGCGGTTTTTTCCTGCTGAGTTTGCTGAAGTATCAAAATAGACAGCAGCTAAAAAATTATTAGATTTAGAATGTAAAATATCATCGTTAAAAGCAACGCCAGGAGTAACTAATTCTGTAACTCCACGTTTAACAATGGTTTTAGTTTGTTTAGGATCTTCGAGCTGATCGCAAATAGCAACACGCTCACCTGCTTTTACTAATTTCGGCAAATAGGTGTTTAACGAATGATGTGGAAAACCTGCCAATTCTGTTTCGCTTTCACTACCGGCACCACGTTTAGTTAATATAATATCTAAAATTTTTGAAGCTTTTACAGCATCACTTCCAAAGGTCTCATAAAAATCACCAACCCTAAACAATAATAATGCATCAGGGTATTTTGCCTTGATTGCATTGTATTGCTTCATTAATGGAGTTTCCTTTTTTGCTTTTTTAGCCAATGGAATTTCAGGTTTTATAGTTTACTTTTGCTAAATCTGTAAGATTGCTAATGTACTTATTATTTAAAGTTTTTTGAAACTGAAAACCTATAAGTTATCTACAGGTGTTGAAAAATAAACCTAGTGATCATTCCTGCTGAAGTATATCTTAAGCGAAGTCGAAAGACAAGAATAACAAACATGAATAGAAAACTAAAGAATAGTGAATTAGAGCGTTTAGATATTTCTGAATTTAAAGCAGCAAAAAAGACGCCTATTATTATTGTCTTAGACAACATAAGAAGCTTAAATAATATTGGCTCGGTTTTTAGAACTAGTGATGCTTTTTTAATTGAAAAAATATACCTCTGTGGCATTACCGCTCAACCGCCGCATAATGATATTAGAAAAACAGCTTTGGGAAGTACTGAAACTGTAGATTGGGAATATACTGAAGATACAATGACAGTTATTAAAAAACTTAAAAAAAACAATGTGCAAATCTGTGCCATTGAGCAAGCTGAAAATACAACACTATTAAACGACTTTCAACCACAATCTCATGCAACATATGCCTTCGTTTTTGGAAATGAAGTTAAAGGCGTTGCTCAAAATGTGGTTGATGCCTGCGATGTAATCATTGAAATTCCACAGTACGGCACTAAACACTCTTTAAATATATCTGTGAGTTGCGGTGTAGTAATTTGGGATGTGTTTTCTAAACTATCTAAAATCAATTAATCCATGAAAAAAAGAACTTATTTACTAGTTCTAAGTGCAATAATCTTTTTAAATCTATTATTATTTTCAACAGGAAGCTCTATTCTTAACATTAATCTATTTGGAATTCCTTTTGGAAACATTTTAATATGGGTTGGCTTAATAGCACTTCATCTTTTCTTCTATAAATTGAATACTAATTATGAAAGCATCAATACTACAATAGCTAAAGTAATTAAAGCCTTAGCTAAATTCTTCATCTTTATCTCTATTATTTGGTTTGGTATTGCTTATATCCTTTCTGGCAACATAAATTTTAATTTTTCATCAAACGCTAGTTCCTATTTAGGAAGTCCAAAAGCTTCTATTCTATTTTGGAACATTATTTATACACTCGTTATTTCCCCTATTATATTATCTACAATTTATACCATTCTTAAATTTATCGACATACGAAAGCTAAAAAAGTTGTGACAAAAAAGAACAAAACACCTTGGCCTACAAAAGCCGTAATGGAGCAGATTTATGAAAAGCAGCTTTGGGGCGGAAAAGATTTTGATTTTTATTCTGGAGAAGGTTCGCACAGTCCTACAATTATAAACCTTTATATAGAAGCTGTAACTGAATTTTTAACATCTCAAAAAGACAAACTAACAGTTTGCGATTTAGGTTGCGGTGATTTTAATATTGGAAAACATTTTGTTGAACATACTCAAAAGTATATTGCTATAGACATTGTTGAGTCCTTGATTGAAAGAAACAAAACACAATTTAAAGCAGGTAACTTAGAATTTCAGTGTTTAGATATTTCTAAAGACAGTCTACCAAATGCAGATTGCATTATATTACGACAAGTCCTTCAACATTTATCTAATGAAGAAATAAAAAGTATTGTAAATAAGCTTTCAATTTACAAGTACATTATACTCACTGAGCATCTACCAATAGGCAACTTTAAACCTAACAAAGATAAAATTACTAGTCAAGGTATTCGATTAAAGCAAAATAGTGGCGTCGACTTATTAAAAGCCCCATTTAACCTAAATGCTAGAGAAGAAAAATTACTTAATGAAGTAGTATTAGAACATGGAAAAGGCAGAATTAGAACGTCGCTAATCTCATTAAACCCCATTATTAATTTCGTTTAGTAGCCACAAATAATCTGCTCTGCTCTTTACAAAATCACGATCAGAAATATCAATAATCTTAACATTCATTTCAGGTTGGCTCCTAAGAAATTCTAAATAACCCGTGTTAATTTTATCCAGATAATCATCTTGTATGTCTTTTTCGAAATTACGTCCTCGTTTTTTTATGTTCTCTTGCAATCTCTTTGTATTTTGATAGAGATAAATGTATAAGTCTGGTTTTGCAATATCCTTGTAGACTTGATAAAACAGTTTTCTATATAAACGAAATTCATCTTCAGGAAGCGTAACTTTAGAAAAAATAAGCGATTTATTGACATCATAATCACTTACCATAAAGTTCTTAAATAAATCTAACTGCGATAAATCATCACTAATTTGTTGATAACGATCCGCTAAAAAAGACATTTCTAAAGTAAAAGCATAACGTTCTGGCTCTTTATAAAATTTTGGCAAAAACGCATTATCAGCAAAACGTTCTAAAATTCGCTTTGCATTAAAATCTTGCGCAATCATATTTGCTAAACTTGTTTTACCAGCGCCTATATTACCTTCAATAGCTATATAATTATAGTTGCCAAATGCAAATTGTTTTGCCGGATTTTTTAACCATATTTTAATAGGTTCTATAACAGAATTATCTTCGCACTCATTTAAAAGTTCTGATATTGTTTTGTTTTGTACAGGATGTAAAACATCTGCAGCAATATCATGCAATGGCTGTAGCACAAACTTACGATGGTGTAATTGTGGATGCGGTATAGTTAACGTCTTAGTTTCTATAATCTCATTAGCATAAAGCAATACATCTAAATCGATCTCTCTTGATTGATAACCATCTTTCTTAGAGCGAACTCGACCTAATTGTTTTTCAATATCTAATACTGTTTTTAAAACTTTTTTAGGACTTAGATCAGTTTCAGCTTGTAAACATGCATTATAGAAATCGTCTCCATCGAAACCTATTGCAGGAGTTTTATAGACTTTAGAAATACGTTTTACAGCTCCTACATTTTTGTATATAGCATCAACCGCGGCTTGCAAATATTCTAATTTGTGCCCTTTATTACTACCAAGTGCAATATAGACCGTGTTAGTTGATGTCATAGCTACGCAAAATAAGTAAAACAAAATTTATTCCTTTATCTTTACCAAAACTATTTATCGACAATTTTCAATGTCATTAAAAGATAAACTTTTAGCACAGCGCATCTACCTCTTATTGGGTGCTTTATTTATAACCTCATTAGTGGTTTCAAATTTAATTTTTCAAAAGTTTTTTTACTGGTATCCTATAGACATTGAGATATTTGGATCTAAGCTCTTTGAAATCTCAGTAGGCATTCTTCCTTACCCAATAACTTTTTTAATTACAGATTTAATTAGCGAAATTTATGGTAAAAAACGAGCTAATGACATTGTTATTGCTGGAATTTTTGCTTCTTTTTTTTCAATGCTTATTGTTTATATATCTAATATAGTGCCAGCAACAAGTTGGTCACCTGTGGACGATGGTATGTTTAGTACTGTTTTTGGGAATACTGCTATTGCTGTTTTTGCAAGTATGATGGCTTACTTATTTGCTCAGTTTATTGATATCCAAATTTATCATTTTTGGAAAAAACTAACTAAAGGTAAACATCTTTGGCTCAGAAATAATTGTTCTACATTTTTATCACAATTTTTAGACACAGCCACTGTACTACTATTATTATGTTCTTTTAATGCTATTGCATGGGATAAATTTGCTGGTTTACTTCTTGCTGGTTTTTTATTCAAAGTTTTAATCGCTGCTTTAGACACTCCTTTTCTTTATATAGGGGTTTATCTTTTTAGAAAACGTTTTAAGCTTAAAATTAATGAAGAGATAGAACTTGCTTAGGCATAAAAATATAAGCGTCTGATAAGCTATTAAACACTTTGAGTGATTTTTTTTAAGTTTTTCTTTATTTTTCAATAAGATAAACTATCTTTGCAGACCATTTGAAGAAATTAGACAACATTTATACAATATTATAATGATTAAAATAGAGATTAAAGAAGGTGAAAATATAGAACGTGCGCTTAAACGTTATAAGCGTAAGCATCGTAATGTTCAAATAATGCAAAACTTAAGAGAATCTCGTTATTTCACAAAACCTTCTGTAAAAAGAAGACGTGAAATTCAGAAAGCTGAATACATTCAAGGTTTAAGAGACCAAGAAAACATATAAATATATAAGCGACTTTAATAGTCGCTTTTTTTTGCTCCTTCTTTATTAGAAATCTAACAATAATGTGCCTCTTTTCTTGTAAGCTTTCTATAATCACTACTACAAATAGGTTATGATTTTATTATATATTATTATCGGTCTTTTAGCTTCAGTAATTGGAGCGCTTCCTTTAGGTGGATCCAATATTGCTGTAATTAATACAACATTAAAACAAAATGCTAAACAAGCATTTAAAATAGCTATTGCTGCAGGTATTGCAGAAGTTATGTTATCATATTACGCTTTACATTGTAATATGGTTGTTAAAGATTTTTTTGACAACAACCAATGGTTGCAAATTTTAATTGCAGTATTACTACTTGTTATTGGTGGTTTTCTTTTTCTTAAATCAAATAAAACAGACAACAACGATAATAAAAAACAAAGTAAACTAGCCAAATCTAAATATGCTACTGGTTTTCTTTTAGGTTTATTAAATCCTCCTGTATTAATTTATTGGTTAATTGTTTATGGAATAATCAACAATAATGATTTTATGCTAACCTTAAAATCTCCTATTTCAGTACTCTTTTTGTTCTTTGGTGGTGTCTATTTGGGTAAAATATTAACGCTGTATCTATACAGCAAGTTTAGCATAGTGATAAAAAACAAGTTTAAAAATATTAACGGAGTTATTAATAAAGTAACTGGTGTATTGTTATTTATTATTGGTATAGCACAGTTTGCAAAACTGTATTTTATCTAAACATTAATATCTACTACCAAACCTTCATTTGCTCTAATATTAAAAACTGTTTGGTCTTCAAAAATGAGGTATTGTCCTTTTATTCCTACTAGTTTCCCTGAATAATTACCTTCTTTTTTTAAGTTGAGGCTTTTAGGCTTTTCAGGGTATTGTTCTACAGGAAAATTAAGATGTGTTTCGTTATTATTCTCTATAAAATAAACTTTTGCTTCTTCTGGTATATACTCTTTTAAGCGTAAACGCCAATCTTGAAGACTTTCATCATCGATTTCATTTTTCAGCATCTTTCTCCAATTGGTTTTATCTGCTACATAATCCTTAAGCGCAACTTCAGTAATGCCTGCTAAATAACGGTTAGGTACTTCTACAATTTCAATAGCTTCGTGCGCACCTTGATCTATCCAACGTGTTGGCACTTGACTCTTACGTGTTACACCAACCTTTACATTACTGGAATTTGCTAAATAAACAATATGTGGTTGCAGCTGTACGGATTTCTCATACTCTAAATCTCGATCTGCAATACCCAAATGTGCAGTACTTAATTCTGGTCGCATAATCCAATCTCCCGCAATAGGCTTATCAAAAAAACAAGACTTACAAAATCCTTGCCTATAGATTTCTCTATCTAAGCCACAACTCAAGCATTCATGACCAACAAGAGTTAAACTTAAATTTTTATTAAGTAATTGATTGACATGCAGAAAGTCATCTTTAAACACCAAATAATATTGAATGGGCTCTAAAAACTCCGTTTGCATTTTAGTAAGCACTCCGCTATACACCATAATAAAATTTTCTTATTTTTAGCAAATCATCTTCTTTGAGATAACACTTTAAGGAACTTGAAATTAAGTAACGTTAACTATAAACTCAACCTTATAATTAAACCTCGCTAGGCGCGTAAAGATAACTAATCCATGCCAATTCCTATTGTAAATTCTATTGCCACATGGTTTTTAAAAAAACGATTTCATCAGATTGAATTGTTTTTAAAATATCCACATGATGTACAAAACGAATTATTACTTAGCTTAATAAAAACAGCAAAAGACACTGAAATAGGAAAACAATATGATTTTGCTTCTATAAAAAGTTACAATGATTTTAGCCAACGATTACCTGTAGTTTTTTATGAAGATATACAACCTACTATAGAACGCTCTAGACGTGGCGAATCTAATATTTTTTGGCCAATGCCAATAAAATGGTTTGCTAAATCTAGCGGAACAACTAATGCCAAGAGTAAATTTATTCCTGTAAGTACTGAGTCTTTAGAAAACTGTCATTACGCAGCCGGAAAAGATCTACTATGCATGTACCTCAACAATAATCCTGAATCGCAATTATTTACAGGAAAAAGTTTACGTTTAGGAGGCAGCAAAGAATTATACAAAGAAAATGACACTGTTTTTGGAGATTTATCTGCAATACTCATAGATAATATGCCTTTTTGGGCTGAGTACAGTAGCACACCGAGTAGCAAGGTGTCATTAATGAGCGAATGGGAAACCAAAATGCAAGCCATTGTTAACGAAACCATAAATGAAAATGTAACAAGTTTAGCTGGTGTACCATCTTGGATGCTTGTTCTTTTAAATAACATATTACAAGAAACAGGCAAAGATCATCTTTTTGATATTTGGCCAAATCTCGAAGTATATTTTCACGGAGGTGTTAGTTTTAATCCATATATAGAACAATACCGTTCAATCCTACCTGGTAAAAAATTTAAGTACTACGAGATCTATAATGCTTCGGAAGGCTTCTTTGCCATACAAGATCAAAACTATTCAGGAGATTTATTGCTAATGCTAGATTATGGGATTTTTTATGAGTTTATCCCTATGGATACCTATAACACTAAATCTCAAAAAGTGATTCCTTTAAATGACATAGAGTTAGGAGTTAACTATGCTATTATCATTACTACAAACGCTGGCCTTTGGCGTTATTGTATTGGAGACACTGTACGTTTTACAAGCTTAAGCCCATATAGAATTAAAGTTTCTGGCAGAACAAAGCACCATATCAATGCATTTGGTGAAGAACTTATTATTGAAAATGCCGAAGATGCCTTAAAAAAAGTTTGTAAAAGAACTGCTGCTGAAATCGTGGATTATACGGCTGCACCTATTTTTATGAAAGGTAAAGAAAAAGGATCGCACGAATGGGTTATTGAATTTAAAAAACCTCCTAAAGACATTCATTATTTCAATGAATTATTTGATAATGCTTTAAAGTCTTTAAACTCTGATTACGAAGCCAAGCGTTATAATAATATGACACTTAATAAACCAACCATTCATATTGGAAGACATAATCTATTTTACGATTGGCTAAAGCAAAATGATAAATTAGGAGGCCAACATAAAGTGCCTCGTTTATCTAATACTAGAAATTATATTGATGAATTGCTCCAATTAAATCAATAAGCAAAAGACGTTTGTCGGATAAAATTACATTGGCGAATTTTACATCGAATATTAAATGTGCTTTATCTAATAATGCCCAATTGAGTTTAATTTATTCATTTTTGCTTCTATATTTACCGTAGAATCAAAAACAAAAATCCCTTAAAATATATTATACAGTATTGAATGCATAATATTGAATTTGATTAATCCTATAACCAAAAAACCACGATTTTAAAATCGTGGTTTTTTATTATTCTATATTTTTAGTAATTAAGATACTGCCTTCAACTTTTTTAATGTTGATTTAGACAATTTTTCTTCTGCATATACTTTAGTTACCTCTAATTTAGTTTCATCAGAACCTGGCAAATGAAACATAGCATCTGTTAAAATTTCTTCGCATAGCGAACGTAATCCTCTGGCTCCAAGTTTATATTCTATGGCTTTGTCTACAATAAACTCTAAAGCATCATCAGTAATAGAAAAATCTACTTCGTCCATTTTAAACAGTTTTTTATACTGTTTAATAATAGCATTTTTAGGCTCTGTCAGTATCGTTCTTAATGTTTTAGCATCTAAAGGATCCATATGCGTTAATACAGGTAAACGACCAATAATTTCTGGTATTAGTCCAAAATCTTTAAGATCTTTAGGAATAATGTATTGCAACACATTATCATTATCTACATTATTATCAGAATTAATAGAACTATAACCAATGGCTTGCATATTTAAACGCTTAGTAATTACACGTTCAATTCCATCAAAAGCTCCACCTGCAATGAATAAAATATGCTCTGTATTAACTTCTATAAATTTTTGATCTGGATGCTTACGACCTCCTTTAGGTGGTACATTAACAACAGTGCCTTCTAATAATTTTAATAACGCTTGCTGAACACCTTCACCAGAAACATCTCTTGTAATCGATGGGTTATCACTTTTACGTGCAATCTTATCTATCTCATCGATAAAGACAATGCCACGTTCTGCTTTTTCTAAATTATAATCGGCAGCTTGTAATAAACGGGTTAAAATACTCTCTACATCTTCACCAACATAACCTGCTTCTGTTAAAACAGTAGCATCTACAATAGCTAATGGCACATTAAGCATACGTGCTACAGTTTTAGCCATTAATGTCTTTCCTGTACCTGTTTGCCCAACCATAATGATGTTACTCTTTTGTATTTCTATATCATCATCTGTAGGTGGTTGTAGTAAACGCTTATAATGGTTATATACAGCAACGGACATTACACGTTTTGTATATTCTTGTCCAATAATATATTCATCTAAAAACGCTTTGATCTCTTTAGGCTTCCGTAGCATTAAATCTGCGCTAAGTTCAGCATTTCCACTCTGTTTAGATTCTTCTGCAACAATGCCATGCGCTTGCTCAATGCATCGGTCACAAATATGCGCATCTAATCCTGCAATTAATAAATTGGTTTCTGGCTTTTTCCTACCACAAAACGAACATTCTAATTCTTCCTTTGCCATAATTTTAATCCCTTTTATAAAGTTTTAGTCGCAATATTAGTATTTTACTTGCGGCCTAAAACTTCGTCAATCATTCCGTATTCTAATGCTTCACTAGATGTCATCCAATAATCACGATCAGAATCTTTTTCTACTTGCTCATATGTTTTTCCTGAGTGTCCAGAAATGATATCATATAATTCTTTTTTTACTTTCAAGGTTTCTCTTACTGCAATTTCCATATCAGATACTTGACCTTGAGTACCACTCATAGGCTGATGAATCATAACTCGAGAATGTTTTAATGCAGAACGTTTACCTGCTTCACCTGCACATAATAATACTGCTGCCATAGATGCTGCTATACCTGTGCAAATTGTTGCCACGTTTGGCTTAACAAATTGCATAGTATCATAAATACCTAAGCCTGCATATACCGAACCTCCTGGTGAATTAATATAAATTTGAATGTCTTTAGACGCATCAACACTCTGTAAAAACAATAACTGTGCTTGTATAATATTTGCTACCTGATCGTTAACTCCAGTGCCTAAAAAAATAATACGATCCATCATTAAACGCGAAAATACATCGAAAATCGCAATGTTCATTTGACGTTCCTCTATAATGTTTGGAGTAAGATTTGTAGGATACATACTCTCTATAATCTTACTGTAATAATTACTATTTATCCCTTGATCTTTGATTGCAAATTTTTCAAATTCTTTTCCGTAGTCCATATTTCTTTTATTTTTTAAATCTTAATTATTTTTATACGTTCTCCATATTTTAACAAGACCTTGAACAAGATTCAAGGTAAATATTATTTATGCACTAAATACTATTCATTAAAAAGGCGTAAAATTGAATAATTTTACGCCTTAAAGATACTAATATTTTAAAGACTAATTAGCTGTAAAATTCTTTTACAAAATCATCATAAGTGATTTCTTTTGTTTTTAAATTAGCTTCTGTCTTGTATAAACCTAATAATTTTTGACTCGTTAACTGTTCTGATAAACGCTTTACTTCATCTTGGTTAGATAAAATACGAGCTGCAATATCTTCTAATTCTTTTTCAGATGGATTCATCTGCCCAAATTGAGCCATTTGTCCTTTTATCATTTCTAAAGCATGAGCTTTTAAATCTTCAAATTGAACTTGAAGCTTATGCTCTGCAATTAATCTTCCTTCAATTAATTGATAACGCATGCTTTTTTCAGATTTCTCATATTCTTCTTTAGCTTGCGCTTCTGTCATTGGTTCTTCACCTGCAGTTTGCATCCATTTTTGTAAAAATGTTGAAGGCAAATCAAACTTTGTATTCTCTATTAAATATTCAGTAACGTCATTTAATAGTTTTTGATCTCCTTGTTGTGCAAATTGTTTTTCTGAATCTTCTTTAATTTTAGTTTTCAATTCAGTTACTGAAGTTACTGCTCCTTCTCCAAATAATTTATCGAATAACTCTTGATCTAAATCCGCTAATTCTCTCTCATTGATTTCTGATACTTCAAAATTTACATCAATAGCTAAACCATGTGCATCATCATGAGATACTTTTAAAAATGTCATTAAATCATGATTGTCATTAAATAAGCTTTTTGTCTTTAATGTAATAACATCACCTACTTTAGCTCCGATAAATTTCTTAGGGTTTGTTTTTCCTTTTAATTTATCTAGAGTTATTGTTGCTACGTTTTCTATTCCCTTTTCTTCATTTGTAAATTTTCCCGTAATCTCAGAAGTTTTAGTAACCTCAGTTTGAGAAATTATTTTACCATATTGTTTCTGAATATTCTCAACTTGATTGTTGATCATTTTATCATCCGCAACAATATTATATTGTGTAATTGCTTTTTTCCCTTTTAGCTTTATATCAAACTCTGGAGCTAAACCTAGCTCAAACTCAAAAGAAAATGCATCAGCATTCCAATCTAAATCGTCTTGTGGTTTTGGTAGCGGATTCCCTAAAACATCTAATTTTTCTTCCACTAAATACTTACCAATTGCATCTTGTAATAGCTTGTTTACCTCATCAACCAATACCGCTTTACCGTATTGTTTCTTAACCATACCCATTGGCACATGTCCTTTTCTAAATCCAGGAATGTTAGCTGATTTGCGGTAATCGCTTAAGATTTTTTCCACTTTATCACTGTAATCTTCTTTAGCTATATCTACTTTTACAACAGCATTTAATGCATCAATGTTTTCTCTTGTAATATTCATTTTTATTTATCTAAAAATTGGGCTGCAAAAATACATATTTTTTTGCAGCAGTACAATAGTTTTAAGCAATTGATTTTGAGTTACTTTTTCTGTTCTTTAAACAGGGAATGTAATATAGATTGAAGGACAGAAAGCAAGTCGTTAAATACTATGACAGACCAAACACTACTTATAGAGAACCTATCAATTAATCGATCTGCTAAAAGTATAATTAGAGCATTAAGTAAAAGACGAATTAGGAGTTTCTTTTTATATTATTTTACAATTCTAAATAACAATGGTAATGTATAAGGTACTTCAACCAATTTTCCGTCTTGAATTCCTGGTTTCATTATAGGCAATAAATTAATTACTCTTTTCGCTTCTGCTTCAAAAATTAAAATTGGAGTTTCAGCTTTTATATCGGTTGCTCTTCCTGATTTATCTATTTTAAAACTTATTTTAATCTTATGTAATCCATAAGCATTAATCTTTAGAGCTAAATCTGTATTAAATTTTGTGTTTACATGTTTTGAAATTTTTTCAGACATGCAGTTTTTTCGAGCTCTATTTCCATATACATTTTCGCAACCAGGATATAGTGGAACTTTCTCGAAAATCCCGTCAGGAATTTCAATTGGAGAAAGATTGTCGTTCCCTGAAATTAGAGTCCCATTTTTATATTTTACTTTTTCTACTTTATCACCTTCTGAATTATATTTTGTCCATGTTTTATTTAGATTGCCGTTTAAATAATTACCCTCCCATTCTAAAACACCTTCTTCATTATATCTTAATTCTTTTCCATTAGCCTTATCGTTTTTATGTACTCCTTCTGTTTTTAGTTTTCCATTTTTATGATACTGACTATAGTTGCCATTTCTATAACCCTCTTTGTAATTTACAATCCACTCGAGTATACCATTAGCATTATACTGCTTCCATTCACCAGAAAATTGAAAATCTAAATAATTTGCTTCAACTTTTAAAGTTCCATCTTTATAGAATTCCTTATAATAACCGTTTTTATATTTATTCTCTCTCTTTAATTCTCCTGTTTCGTAATATTCACTTCTAATGTAATCTTCATTCTTACGTTTTATTAGAAATTTAATTTTCCCGCTTTCATAATATACAGTTCGCTCTCTGTTTTGCTTTCCATTATTATAGCTATACGCACTAGAAACTTTACCATTTTTATGATAACTCTTCCAATCCCCAACACGTTTGTTATTTTTATTTTGACCTTCAATTTTCAATTCCCCTGAATCGTAAAATTCTTTATATGGACCATCTACTATTTGAGAAAATAACACCTGAGAAGAACAGAATAAAGCTAATATTATTAAAAATTGTCGCATCTAAAAAGTATATTTTGATTGCTTAAATTAAAGCAATTTTTACGACTTTAAAAAATCTGTCACAGCAGTATAAAAATCTTTAGGATTTTCAGCATGTAACCAATGTCCAGCATTAGTAATGGTTTCTATACTTGCATTAGTAAAATGCTGATGAATTAATATTTCATCTGCATCTCCTATATATTCAGAGCGTTCTCCTCTAAGAAATAATGTCGGTTTAGCAAATGTTGCAGATATATCTAATGCTTCTCCCACTTCAGATACTTTTTCTTTTAATACAGGCAAATTTACCCTTAAGCCTAACTTCCCTTTTTCTACCCAATACAAGTTTTTTAAAAGAAACATACGAATTCCTATTTCTGTAACATAATGTGAAAGACTTTTATCTGCTTCTCCTCTTGTTTTTATTTCAGAAAAATTAAGTTGAGATAAGCCTTCTAAAATAGCATCATGATGAACAGGATAATACCTCGGAGAGATATCTGCTATAATAAGTTTATGTACTAAATGAGGATATTTTGTTGCAAAACCCATTGCTGTTTTTCCTCCCATAGAATGGCCGAGAAGAATAATATCTTCAAGATTATTCTCGTCACAGTAGTGTTTTAAATCCTCTGCCATAAGATCGTAATCAAAAGCTTCAGAATGAAAACTACGTCCATGATTACGTTGATCTACAAGATGAATTTGATAACCAGATTCAGAAAATTGACGTCCAAGCGTTCTCCAATTATCTCCCATTCCTAAAAACCCATGTAAGATCACAAATGGTTTTCCTTCTCCAAAAACGTTAGCATGTAAGATCATTGCAACTTGTTTAAATACATTTGTATTACATTTTCTACACCTAAATATAGACTTTCAGATACTAAAGCATGACCTATAGAAACTTCTAACAATTCTGGAACATTTTGTTTAAAAAATTGAATGTTATTTAAAGACAAATCATGACCTGCATTAACACCTAAATTTAATTTATTAGATAATTCAGCGCATTCAGTATAAGGTTTAATCGCATTTTTATTACCTAAACTATATTGATGTGCAAATGCTTCTGTATATAACTCTATACGATCCGTACCTGTAGCTTTAGCTCCTTCAATTTGCTTTAAATCTGGATCTACAAAAATCGATGTTCTAATTCCGTTTCGTTTAAATTCAGCAATAACTTCAACTAAAAAATCTTTATGCTTTATAGTATTCCAACCAGCATTAGATGTTATAGCATCTATACTATCCGGCACTAAAGTAACTTGCGTTGGTTTTATTTCTAAAACCATATCTATAAACTTAACAATCGGGTTACCTTCTATATTATACTCTGTATAAACCTCATGTTTTAAATCGTATGCATCTTGATAACGAATATGCCTTTCATCTGGCCTAGGATGTATAGTTACTCCTTGTGCTCCAAAACGTTGCACATCTTTTGCAAAGTTGACTACATTTGGAGTATCACCACCTCTACTATTTCGTAACGTTGCAATCTTATTGATATTAACACTTAATTTGGCCATTCAATTCTATTTTAAAAAGCAAAAATACAAAGTAGAACATGCTTTTTATGGTTATTTTTAATTATTTTGCAAGACTATTCATAGGTATATATGCATCTACAAGATTATATTATTAACGATATAAAACCACTACATTTAAGTCAGAATATTAGTGAATTAAAACTGTTATTTAATCAGTTAACATACTCTCATATTCCTATTGAAAATGAAGGTGTCTATCTAGGTTGTATTTCTGAGACTGATGCACATTGCTTTAATGCAGAAGAATCCATTAAAGATTGCAAATATGCTTTAGAAGGTTTTTTTGTAAGGACAACTACAAATTGGTTAGATGTATTAGAAACTTTTGCACAAAACAATTGTAACATCATGCCTGTTTTAGATACCAATGCAAAATATGTAGGCTATTATGAACTTAAAGATATTATAGGCCTATTTAATGAAACTCCTTTTTTCTCTGAACCTGGAGGAATTTTGATTGTTGAAAAAGGCTTGCAAGATTATTCCTTTAGTGAAATTAGCCAAATTGTAGAGTCTAATAATGCTAAAATTCTTGGTGCTTTCATTTCTAAAATGGAAAATGATTTAGTGAGCGTAACTATTAAAATTGGTAATGCGAGTTTAAATGATGTTATGCAAACCTTTAGGCGTTACAGTTATAATATTATTTCAGGGCATGAAGATGACACTTATATTAAAGGTTTAAAAGAGCGCTCTCAGTATCTTGACAAATATCTTAACATGTAATCTATATCATGAAAATTGCTATCTACGGTCAGAGTTACAAAAACGATAATAATCAAAAAGCTTTTGATATTCTTCTCAATATTCTATTAGCACAAAAAACAGACGTGTTTGTTGAGAAAGAATTTATGGAAATTCAAAATAGTAACTTAAAACAAGGTTCTGTAATTAATATATTTTCTAAGCTCGATGATTCTTTTGATCTTTTAATAAGCATCGGCGGAGATGGGACTATTTTAAGAGCCATTACTTATGTCCGTGAATTAAACATTCCAATCGTTGGTATTAATACAGGTAGATTAGGTTTTTTAGCAACTATACAAACTAGTGAAATAGAAACTGCACTAAAAAAAATAATTAATGGATCTTACAAAGTTTCTGAACGTTCTTTGCTTTCTGTTGAAACAGATCCAGAGAATCAATCTATTATAGAAACAAATTTTGCTTTAAATGAAGTTACTGTAAGTAGAAAGAATACAACTTCTATGATTACAGTAGAAACTCATTTAAATAATGAGTATTTAACTTCCTACTGGGCAGATGGCCTTATTTTATCAACACCTACTGGTTCAACTGGATATTCGCTAAGCTGTGGTGGACCTGTTATTATGCCAGAAGCCAGTAACTTTGCCATAACCCCAATAGCACCTCACAATCTTAACGCAAGACCATTAGTTATCCCTGATGACACTGAAATTTTATTAAAGGTTCAAGGTAGAGAAGATCAATTTTTGTTATCTCTAGATTCTCGTATAATTACGCTTCCTAATACAGCCACTGTAATCATTAAAAAAGCTTTATTTACTATTAAAATGGTAGAACTTATAGATGAAAGTTTTATTGATACACTTAGAAAAAAACTACTTTGGGGAGAAGATCGAAGAAATTAGACAATAATTCCCTGTAAATACTGTTTTCTGTAAGACAATTTGCATCAAATTGTTAAGTAGTAATCATAATTATTATATTTGCAAACTTTCAAAAATTTATGAGGTATTTTTTCCTTTTATTATTAAGTGTTTTTAGCACTCAAATAACTAATTCACAAATATATGAAGTAGGCTTATTTGTTGGCGGAAGTAATGTTATCGCAGATGTGGGTGCAACAGATTACATTTCGCCTAATCAATTAGCTATTGGAGGTGTTTTTAAATGGAACAGAAGCCCAAGACATGCGTTTCGGTTTTCGGTTTTATTTTCAAATTTAGAAGGTGTAGACGAAAAATCTGATGACCCTCGTAGAGAGCAACGCAATTTTAATTTTAAAAATAACATTATAGAACTTTCTACAGGAATGGAATTTACATTCTTTGATTTTGACCAACATGATATTGCTTTAAAAGGCACACCGTATTTATATTCTGGTATTTCTGTAGCAAATCATGAAAATTTTTATTTCAACGCCATGGGCGAAACCATTTCCGAAAATTCAAACAGTTGGGCTTGGGCTATTCCTATGGTTTTAGGATATAAATTATTAGTGAGTCCACACCTTGTACTTTCTGCAGAAGTAGGCGCACGATATACGTTTACTGATAATTTAGATGGCAGTGCCCCAGATTCTAATGAATTTCAACAATTCAGTTTTGGTAATACAAATAGTAACGATTGGTATGTATTCTCAGGAATTACATTAACTTACACCTTTGGACAAAAACCATGCTATTGTAATTTTTAACAATGACACTTAAAGACCAAATAAACAAAGACAAACTACCTAAGCATATTGCCATAATTATGGATGGCAATGGTCGTTGGGCTAAACAAAAAGGTTTGGTTAGAGTAATTGGTCATGAAAACGGAACTAAATCTGTAAGAGAAACCGTTGAATCTTGTGCCGAATTAGGTATTGAGCATCTAACATTATACGCATTCTCTACAGAGAACTGGAACCGTCCAAAATTAGAAGTACAGACTTTAATGAAACTTCTTGTAAAATCTTTAAAAAAAGAAATCAAAACACTTCAGGATAACGGAATTAGACTATCTGCAATAGGTTGTCTACAAGATTTACCGAAAAAAGCTTTTGACGAATTAGAATATGTTAAAGAAATGACAAGAAATAATACACATATGACATTAACTTTAGCTTTAAGTTATGGATCTCGTGAAGAAATTGTTAATGTTATTAAAGAATTGTCATTTAAAGTTAAAAATAATATAATTTCCTCTGAAAGTATTGACGAATCCATTATTAATAAGCATCTTTACACGCAAAATTTACCTGACGTAGATTTACTAATTCGCACCAGCGGTGAACAAAGAATTAGTAATTTTTTACTTTGGCAAATTGCATATGCAGAATTGTATTTTACTGATGTTCTATGGCCCGATTTTAATAAAGAAAATTTATACGAAGCGCTCATAGATTATCAAAATAGAGAACGACGATTTGGAAAAACTAGTGAACAACTTACATAAAAATATATTTTTGAAAGCATACAACAAATTCTACATACTCTTTTTTTTATTTCTTATTACTTTTCAACTTAATGCGCAAATTGAGAATGGAAAGAAATATACTATTAATGAGATTGTAGTTACTGGAAATACTTCTTTTAATGCTTCTACTATTATTACATTTTCACGCTTAAAAAAAGGTGACGAAGTTATTTTTGGTGGCGAAAAAGTCGCTGATGCTGTAAAAAAATTATGGGGTTCTAATCTTTTTGGAGCCATTGATCTCTATTTTATAAACATTAAGGAAGACACTGTAGACATAGAAATTAAACTCACCGACTTACCTGAATTAAATGAAGTCCGCGTAGAAGGAGTTAAAAAAGGCAAAATAGATGAAATTTTAGAAGAAAACAACTTAAAACCTAAAGTAAAAGTTACCGAAAACTTAATTACAACTTCTAAAAATTATATTGCCAATAAATATAAAGACAAAGGATTTTTAAACACTAAAGTAAATATTGTAACAGCTGAAGTAAAAAATGACTCTGTTGAAAAACAACGCGTTAATATGCTAGTTAGCGTTGATAAAGGGCAAAAAGTTAAAATTAAAAACATTGTATTTGAAGGTAATGATCAATTATCTGACAAGAAATTAAGAAAAGCTTTAAAGAACACTAAACGTAAAAACCCTATACGGGTTTTAAAACGTTCTAAATATGTTGAAGAAAGTTATAAAGAAGATTTAATTAGCCTCATAGATACCTACAAAGAAAATGGATTTAGAGATGCTAGGGTGATTTCAGATTCTATTATATACCATGATGACGAGACCATAAGCCTTGCAATAAATGTTGAAGAAGGAGAAAAATATACATTCGGTAAAATCGATTTTGTTGGTAATACTGTATATTCTGATAGATTTTTGCAACAAATATTACGTATAAATGAAGGAGATACCTATAATGGTGTTTTATTGAAAAAGCGTATTGCTAATGAAGAGAGACCAGATGGTATTGATCTAACTAATTATTATCAAAACTTTGGTTATTTATTCTCTACTATTAATCCAGTAGAAGTTAGTGCAGATGGCAACGTTATCGATTTAGAAATTCGTATTTCTGAAGGAAAACCTGCATATTTTAATACTGTAGGAGTAAAAGGAAATGATATTACTAATGATCATGTTATCTATAGAGAACTTAGAACACGCCCTGGGGAACTTTATAGTAGAGCTAATATTATTAGAACTATCCGTGAGTTAGGTCAACTAGGGTTCTTTGATGCTCAACAAATTGTTCCTGATATTAAAAATCCAAACCCTGTTGATGGCACGGTAGATGTAGAATATACTGTTGTAGAACGTGGATCTAGCCAGATAGAATTACAAGGTGGTTTTGGCGGAGGAGGTTTTATTGGCACATTGGGTTTGTCATTCAACAATTTTTCAATAAAAAACATCTTTAATAAAAAAGCGTATACACCAGTGCCTAGAGGTGATGGTCAAAGTTTAGCGTTAAGGTTGCAAGCTAGTCAACTCTTTCAAACCTATAGTTTTTCTTTTAGTGAACCATGGTTTGGCGGTAAAAAACCATTCCAATTATCAACGTCATTATCTTATTCAAGACAATTTTTATTTGACCCTGTCACTACAAGACCTGATAGAGATCGTAATTTTGATATTTTGGGTATTACATTTGGGGTAGCAACTAAACTAAAAGAGCCCGATGATTTCTTTTTATTATCACAATCTATAAGTTATCAAAATTATAGTTTAAACAATTTTAACTCTGGTTTGTTTACATTTGGTGATGGGTTCTCAAACAATTTATCCTATACAATTGCTTTAACTCGTAATAGTGTTAATGACCCTATCTATCCTACACAAGGGTCTAATTTTTCTACATCCGCAAAATTGTCTCTCCCATATTCTTTATGGAATGGGGTAGATTACGATGAATTAAGTGAAGAACGTAATAGTCTCGATATAAATGATCCAAATGATGCTGTTCGTATTGGTGAAATAGATCAAGAGCGTTTCAAGTGGTTAGAGTTCTATAAAGTAAAGTTTAAAGCAGATTGGTATACCGAAGTTACCGATAAACTAGTTTTAAGGCCAAGTGTTGAATTTGGTTTCTTAGGTGCATATAATAACAATAGAGGTGTTATTCCTTTTGAGCGTTTTTTCCTTGGTGGAGATGGTTTAGGGAATTTCTCTTTAGATGGAAGAGAAATTATTCAATTGCGTGGCTATCCTAACCAATCATTATCATCACCAGATGGTGCTTCTATCTATAATAAATTCTCTTTAGAATTACGTTATCCTATAACATTAGGCCAAGGTGCTAAAATATATGCATTAAGTTTTGTAGAAGGTGGAGCCTCGGTTGATCGCTTTAGAGATTTTAACCCTTTTAATATTCAACGTTCTGCCGGATTAGGTCTTAGAATTTTTATGCCAGCATTTGGTTTATTAGGTATAGATTTTGGTCATGGTTTTGATCCAATACCTGGGCAAATACAAAAAAATGGATGGGAGACACATTTTATAATAGGTCAACAATTTTAAGTTTGGCACGATATTTTCAAATGACTTAATAACGATTTCATACTTGTGTTAAAATTTTTAAGAATATATTTCGTTAATTTGATGTATTACTACGTTTCTCTCAAAACAGAATCACTTGTTTTAAGTAGAAATGCTTAACAAATTAAACTTAAGACCTATGAGATTTAAAGTTCTTTACATATTAACTATTATTAGTTTTATAAGCTATACTAGTTACGCTCAACGTACAGGAGTTAAAATTGGATATATAGATACAGAATTTATTTTACAGAATGTTCCTGAATATCAAGAAGCTTCTACACAATTAGATTCAAAAATTACGCAATGGAAATCTGAGATTGACAAGCGTTTAGGAGAAGTTGAATCGAAGAAAAAAGCTTTGAATAATGAAAAAGTATTATTGACCAAGGAGCTCTATGATGAGCGCTTTGAAGATATTACATTTGAAGAGTCTGAAATATTAGATTATCAACAAAAACGTTTTGGACCAAATGGTGATATGATTATTCAGCGTTCACAATTAATTCAGCCAATACAAGATCAAATCTATGCTGCTGTAAAAGAAATTGCAGAAACCAGAAAATACGATTTTATCTTTGATAAAAATGCTGATTTTTTAATGCTTTACTCTGCTGAACGCTACGATGTAAGCGAACAAGTTCTACGTATTATTACAAGAACTTCTAAACGAGAACAAGCTAATACTAAAAAAGAACGTAGAGCTCTTGAGGAAGAAGAAAGTGCTGTTGAACCAGAAATTAATACCGAAAGAGAAGAGCGTACTAAAGCTTTAGAAGACAAAAAAGCGCTTAGAGCAAAACAAATAGAGGAAAATAGATTAGCGCGAGAAAAAGCATTTGAAGATAGAAAACGAAAAATAGAAGAAGATAGAAAAGCGAGAAAAAAAGCTACAGAAGAACGTCGACAAAAAGCCTTAGAAGCTAGAAATAAAAAGAAAAATCCACCTGCTATTGATACTAAAAAGGTAAAAGACACAATAGCTACTACTTCCGAAAAAGCTAAAACAGAAGTTAAGGCAGATACAATAAAAGCTAAAGCAGCAGTTAAAACAGATACAACAAAAGTTAAAACTGCTAAGCAAATATTAGATGAAAAACGACAAAAAGCAATTAAAGCAAGAGAAGATCGACAAAAAGCTTTAGATGCAAGGAGAAAAAAAATTGCTGAGGATCGCAAAAAAGCAAGAGAGGCTAGAGAAGCTCAAATTAAAAAGAATGACTCGATCCGTAAAGCAAAAAAGAAAGGAAATTAATACATAAATAACTATAACACATAATACTAAATTACATTAAAATGAAACATTTAAAAACCCTATTATTAGCAACAACTTTATTTTTTGGTGCAACAAGTTTATCTAACGCACAAGGAAAAGTTGCTCATATAAATCTTCAAGAAGTTATCGTAGCTATGCCAGAGTATGATGCAGCAAAAGCTGAGGTTGATAAAGCAGGTAAAACCTATCAGGCAGAAGTTGATGAATTTATAAAAGAACTTCAAACCAAAGCGAAACAGTATCAAGATGAATCTGCTGCGCAAACAAACGAAGAAAATGCAAAGCGTAGTCAAGAAATTGAAGGTATGCAACAAAGTATTGGCCAATACCAACAACAAGCACAACAAAAATTACAAAAGCTAGAGTTTGATTTAATAAAACCAATACGTGAAAAAGCGCAAGCAGCTGTAGAGAAAATCTCTAAAGCCCAAGGTTATGAGTATGTTTTAGAGCTTTCTACTTTAGTTGTTGCTAATGGAAAAGATATTACGGCTGATGTTAAAAAAGAATTAGGATTACAATAATCTTTAAAAAACTGAGTCGTTCTAAAATAGGTTGACAGTTTATACACAATAAAAAAGCGATTCAGAATTCTGAATCGCTTTTTTAATTTATAATTTTTTAGTAACCATAACGTTGTGGTCCACCACGTCTAATCTCTTCTGAAGCATAGGCTTCAAATTGACTAAAGTTTTCACGGAATGCATTAGATAATTTAAAAGCCATTTTATAGTAAGCTTCATCATCGTTCCATGTTGTTCTTGGACTTAATATTTCAGAAGGCACTCCCGGACAATGTCTAGGCTGTGCTACACCAAATACCGAATGAATATGATAATCCTCATAGTTATAAGGCCCTAAATCGCCATTAAGCACAGCAGAAATCATGGCGCGTGTATATTTTAATTTCATACGAGATCCTACACCATAAGGTCCGCCAGTCCATCCTGTATTAATAAGCCAAACATTAACGCCTGCTTCTTTCATTTTTTTACTCAACATCTCTGCATATTTTGCTGGATGTAATGGCATAAATGGTGCTCCAAAACAAGCTGAGAATGAAGGTTGAGGCTCATTAACACCTGCTTCGGTTCCTGCTACTTTTGCCGTATAACCAGACATGAAATGATAGGCTGCCTGACTTGGAGTAAGCTTTGAAATAGGAGGCAAAACACCAAAAGCATCTGCCGTTAAGAAAAATATATTTTTAGGATTTTGTCCTATAGACGGTGTTTTTATATTATCTATATGATAGATAGGATAACTTACTCTTGTATTCTGTGTTATCGAAGTATCTTCAAAATCGACGTTACCGTTATCATCCATAATAACGTTTTCAAGAATAGCACCTTTTTTAATCGCACCAAAAATTTCTGGCTCTTGTTCTTCAGAGAGATTAATCACTTTTGCATAACAACCACCTTCAAAATTAAAAACTGTATTCTCACTTGTCCATCCGTGTTCATCATCACCAATTAAACTACGATCTGGATCTGTAGACAATGTGGTTTTTCCTGTTCCAGAAAGCCCAAAGAAAATTGCAGTGTCTCCATCTTTACCAACATTAGCACTACAATGCATCGGCAAAGTGTTTTTAAATACAGGAAGTATAAAGTTTAACGCAGAAAAAATTCCTTTTTTAATTTCTCCTGTATAACCAGTTCCACCTATTAAAGCAATCTTTCTAGTAAAATCTAAAATCGCAAAATTATGCTGTCTCGTGCCATCAATTTCTGGATCAGCCATAAAGCCAGGAGCATTTACTACAGTCCATTCTGGATTAAAATCTTTTAACTCTTCTTCTGTTGGACGTAAAAACATGTTATACGCAAACATATTACTCCAAGGATATTCATTAATAACCCTGATATTAAGTTTGTAATTTTCATCAGCACAAGCATAGCTATCTCTAACATATACTTCTTTTTCTGACAAGTAATCAGCAACTTTATCATATAGTTTTTGAAACTTATCACTATCAAAATCTATATTAATAGCTCCCCACCAAATACGATCTTTTGTAATATCATCTTTAACAATAAAACGATCTTTTGGTGAACGTCCAGTAAATTCACCCGTATTAACAGCAATAGCACCAAAAGCAGATTCTACTCCTTGGTTTTTATTGATGGTTTCTGAATGTAATTTGTCTGAAGATAATTGGTAATTGATTTTAGCATTTTTAATGCCGTACTTTTCTAGCGAAATGGTTTTCGTAGATTGCGTATGGTTTACCATAATTTATGTGTTGTTTTAAGGGGCAAATTTATAACTTTATTTTAAATAAGTCATTAGAAAGTAATTAATCAATTTTAGTTTTAACAATATTAACAATTAATACAATCCATGCTAAAATAAGTAGTAATCCACCAATAGGTGTAATCATTGCAATTTGCTTAAAATCAAAGCCTGTTAAACTATTTGTTGCTAAACCATAAATAGATCCTGAAAAGAAAATAACACCTAAAAAAACAAGATAAAAAATAACTTTTTTTGCTTTTGGTGTTACTATAGAAATACTACCAATAAGCAATAAAAAAAGTGCGTGATACATCTGGTAACGTACACCAGTCTCAAAAGTTTGTTGTGCCTCTAGGTCTATTAATTTTTCTAAACCATGAGCACCAAATGCTCCTAGAACAATAGCTAATATGCCTAAAGCAGCGCCTAAAATCAATATTTTTTTGTTCATAATTAAAATTGTTCTGTTATTAATTAACCTATTCTATTTCTTACATTGCTATTGCAAAATTAGTTATAAGTAAACACTATGCGAAACATTTTAATTATTGGCGCAGGAAAATCTTCTTCATATCTTATAAAATACCTTTTAGATAAATCAGATTCAGAGAATCTTCATGTTACCATAGGAGATCTTAATGTTAATAATGCAAAGGTATTAGTCAATGGCCATAAAAATTCTACTATTATTCATCTAGATGTTTTTGACAAACCCTCTAGAGTTAATGCGGTTAAAAATGCTGACATTATTGTTTCAATGTTGCCTGCTCGGTTTCATATAGAGGTTGCAAAAGATTGTATTACCTATAACAAAAATATGGTTACCGCATCGTATGTTAGTAAAGACATGCAAGCGCTCAATGACGACGTTAAAGCAAAAGGTTTGGTTTTTATGAACGAAATCGGAGTAGACCCCGGAATTGACCATATGAGCGCCATGCAAGTTATTGATGCCATTAGAGATAAAGGTGGTGAATTAATTTTATTTGAATCTTTTACTGGTGGTCTTGTAGCACCTGAGAGTGATACTAATCTTTGGAATTACAAATTTACTTGGAATCCTAGAAATGTTGTTACAGCAGGACAAGGCGGAGCTGCCAAGTTTTTACAAGAAGGTAAGTTTAAATACATTCCTTATAATAGATTGTTTAGACGTACGGAATTTTTAGAAATTGAAGGTTACGGTAAATTTGAAGCTTATGCCAATAGAGATTCTTTAAAATATCAAAATGTATATGGTTTAGAGGCTATAGAAACCTTATATAGAGGTACAATACGACGTGTCGGTTATAGTCGTGCATGGAATATTTTTGTGCAATTAGGAATGACAGATGATGGCTATACTATAGATGATAGTGAAAACATGAGCTATCGTGATTTTGTTAACTCGTTTTTACCGTACAGTCACACAGATTCTGTAGAGTTGAAATTAAGGCATGCTTTAAAAATTGATCAAGATGATATTGTTTGGGATAAACTTGAAGAACTCGATATTTTCAATTCTAAAAAACGTGTTGAATTAGTTAAAGCGACTCCTGCTCAAATTCTTCAAAAAATATTAATGGATAGCTGGACATTAGCCAAAGATGATAAAGATATGATTGTAATGTATCACAAATTTGGGTACCTGCTTAATGATAAAAAACATCAAATAGATGCAACTATGGTTACACTTGGGCAAGACCAAACCTATACTGCAATGTCTAAAACTGTAGGTTTACCTGTAGCTATTGCAACGCTTTCTATTTTAAATAAAAAAATAGCCACACCTGGTGTACAAATACCAATAACAAAAGAAGTTTATACACCAATACTAGAAGAATTAAAAACTTATGGTATTGTATTTAAAGAACATGATGTAGAATATTTAGGCTACAATCCCCTAAATTTATAACCACATTCTTTTTGTTATTTTTATAGTATGAATTATACGCAATTATGAAAAAAAACGCCAAAGGCATATACATAGACGGCATAGATAAAAAAATATTGAGAGCATTAATGGCTGACGCTAGAACACCCATTTTAGAAATTGCTCGTAATGTTGGTATTTCTGGTGCGGCAATTCATCAGCGTTTAAAAAAACTTGAAAAATCTGGATTACTATCGGGTTCAAAATTTGTTATAGATCCAAAGATTTTAGGATATAAAACCATGGCTTTTGTTGGCGTATATTTAGATAAAGCTGTTAGTAACCCTGAAGCTGTCAAACAACTCAAAAAAGTACCTGAAGTTATAGAGTGTCATTACACCACAGGCAATTGGAGTATTTTTATTAAAATCTTAGCTAAGGATAACGAACATTTAATGCACGTTTTAAATACTGAAATACAAAGTATAACTGGTGTGTCTCGTACGGAAACTTTTATTTCGCTACAACAACAAATAGACCGACAGATAAAAATCTAATTCATAAAAAAAGCTCTGATTTCTCAGAGCTTTTTTATACTATAATAATGCCTAATCTCTAGACATAAAAATTCTAAGAATATACCAGAACAATAACATTAATGATGCAAACAAACCTATTGCTGCAGGAATGTAATCGTCTGTTGAATACTTATTAACTAAGTTAGAAGTTTGGTATAAAATGGCGCCACCAGCTAATAAGCACATGCCTACAGAAAACCATAAACCAAGATTAAAACCAAAAATTGTTCCTGCAATTATTAAACCTATTGCTATAAAAAATCCAATGGTTAAACCTGTTCTTATAAATGAAAAATCTTTTTTGGTCACAAAAACAATTGCTGATAATCCTGTAAATAAAGCTAGTGTTACTATAGCGGCTTGATTAAGTATCTCCATTCCAGAATCTGCATAATAAGCTGCAAAATATATCATTGGCACAAAAATCAACGCCTCAGCAAAAATATAAACACCATAAGCCAAATATTGCTTGTTTTTATCAGCGGTTCTTAATGCTGTACTTTCAGCATAATTAGTAATTAACATAAAACCTCCAAGAAGCAAAAGCCATTTATAACCGTCTAGCATTGACAGCATAAAATTTACAACCGTTTCGCTTTGTAATAATAGATATTCAAAAAGAACAAAAACTAAAACTCCACCTGCAACATGAGAATACGTTTTTTTGTAAAATTCAACACGGTCAACCTCTGATAGGCTGCTTAACATTATTTTTTCTGGCAATTGATTTTCAGGTATGTGATTTTCCATAATACGTTGATGTTGGTTTAAACTCCAATTTAAGAATTTTCTTGATGCAACCAAATAAAAAAAGCCTTAATCTCTCAAGGTTATAATTCTTATTTTATTCTTTTAACGTCTATTCATATACATCATTATAAAATATAATAATGTAGCTAAAGAACCTAAAGCTGCTACTAAATATGTTCTGGCCGCCCATTTTAAAGCATCTTCTGAACCTTTATACTCTTGCTGTGTAACTATATTTTTGTTTTTTAACCAAGCTAATGCTCTATTACTCGCATCGTATTCTACCGGTAAAGTTATAAACGTAAATACCGTAGTTACAGCAAATAATACTATACCTAACAAAAATATATTAAGCCCAAAAGCACTACCACTTACAGACAATACTAAACCTGCCATAATTACGATATTAGATAACTTACTACTTATACTCACTGCAGGCACTATTGCAGAACGCATTTCTAACCAACTATATGCTTGTGCATGTTGTACAGCATGTCCAACTTCATGCGCAGCAACAGCTGCTGCCGCCGCATTTCGCTGATTGTATACTACCTCACTTAAATTTACTGTTTTGTTTTTAGGATTGTAGTGATCTGTTAATTGACCACGCACTGAAATGACCTCAACATCATATATACCATTATCTGCTAACATTTTTTCTGCAATTTCTTTACCAGACATTCCGTTTTGTAATTGTACTTTAGAATAGTGCTTAAACTTGCTCTTTAGCTTATTACTCACATAAGAACTTAGTAAAAAAATAGCACCTGCTAATACATAATATCCCGTCATAACTTATAATTTTTTAATTATACTATAAAAATAACAAAAATTAAACCAATCTATAAATCAGAAAAAATGTCAGTTCAGATTTATCTTTTCTCGTACTTAAACTTAAAATACACCAACATAAAACTTGTTATTGTGGTTATACTATTGGCAAAAATCATCGATGGGCTTTCTTTATAAAAGCCATAAATCAACCAAAACACAATCCCCACAAAAAAGATAATTAGCATTGGCATGGATAAACCTGAAACATCTTTGGTTTTCCATGTTTTATAGACCTGAGGCAAAAATGCTGCTGTGGTTAATATTGCAGCAATAAAACCTAAAATTTCTATGTAGTTAGAATTCATTATCAATTTATCTGATGTTAATCTCAGATTGCCACGTCCTTCGTCCTCGCAATGACACTAACCAACAATATTTACAATTTTGCCTGGCACAACAATTACTTTTTTTGGTGCTCTCCCTTGTAATTGCGTAATGGTTTTTTCATTAGATAAAACTGTTTTTTCAATCTCTTCTTTGCTCATATCTAATGGCAACTCTAGCGTAAAACGCATTTTACCATTAAATGAAATCGGATAATTTTTACTGCTTTCTACCAAATGACTTTCATCAAATTTTGGAAATGTTGCTGTTGAAATTGAATCAGCATTCCCTAATTGCTCCCATAATTCTTCTGCAATATGTGGCGCATACGGAGATATTAAAACTAATAAAGGTTGTAGTATCTCTTTACTAGTACATTTCTGTGCTGTTAACTCATTAACCGCAATCATAAAGGTAGATACTGAAGTATTGAAAGAGAAATTCTCAATATCTTCTTCTACTTTTTTAATGGTTTTATGTAGTGTCTTAAGATTATCTTTAGCCCCATCCGACTTCCCCAAAGGGGAAGAGTCAATATAAAAACTTCCATTTTCTCCTTGATGGTATAATTTCCATAATTTTTTAAGAAAACTGTGTACACCTGTAATCCCTGCTGTATTCCAAGGTTTGTATTGCTCTAATGGCCCAAGGAACATTTCATAAAGTCTTAAACTGTCTGCTCCATAATCAGCAACAATATTGTCTGGATTGACCACATTGTATTTAGATTTGGACATTTTTTCGACTTCTCGACCTACTTTATAAATATCATTATTCCCATTAATTATTTGTCCATTTTCTCCAATAAAAATAGCATCGATATAATCTTCTCCAAATTCTTTATCTAATTTTAATCCTGATATATTCAATTCATCAGAAGAATTAACATAATCTACTTTTACATGGATTGGAAAGATTACTGGTATATGAGTATTTAATATTACCTTAATTGAAGGATCACAATCTTTATTTTTCTCATGATAAATATCCGTAAGTTGTTTATTAAGACCTTTTAATTTTTCTATGTAATTATCATAAACAATCTGTTCATCTCCATTTAGATTCTTTTTATCATTTAATTTCACACATAAATTCTGAAATTTAAGTGGAATATAAACTGAGGGTACAGATTCCCAATTATACTTTAATCCTTTTTTATCAGATCCGAATTGAAAATTAAGCCTGTAGACAAAAGCACTCGTACCAAGTATCATTCCTTGGTTTATCAACTTCTTAAAAGGTTCGTCTACACCAACAAAACCTCTATCGTGCATAAACTTTACCCAAAAACGTGAGTATAACAAATGGCCTGTAGCATGCTCGCTACCTCCAATGTATAAGTCTACATTTTCCCAATACTTTAATGCATCTTCGCTTGCAAAAGTTTCGTCTCGCATAGCATCTTCCATATAACGGAAAAAGTACCAAGAGCTTCCTGCCCAACCTGGCATGGTGTTGAGTTCTAGAGGATAGATCCCGTTGCCTTTAGACGTCTCGACTGCGCTCGACGAGACAACTTCGTTCTTATTCGTATCCCAAGCCCAAACATCGGCACGTCCTAATGGTGGCTCTCCTTCTTCGGTTGGTAAATATTTTTCAACCTCTGGCAATTGCAATGGTAAATGTTCTAAATCTATCATTTGCGGCATGCCATTGACATAATACACTGGGAAAGGTTCTCCCCAATAACGCTGTCTAGAAAACACAGCATCACGTAAACGGTAGTTGATTTTGCCTTCGCCTTGTCCTAATTGTTCAAGTTCATAAATAGCACGCTTACTTGCTTTTTTATAGTTCATTCCGTTTAAGAAATCGCTATTGGCAATCTTTACATTGTCTTTAGAGCCATAAGCTTCATCAGAAATATCTACGCCTTCAAAAATATTTGGAATGTCAATATTAAAATGCTTTGCAAAATCATAATCGCGCTGATCTCCACATGGCACTGCCATTACAGCTCCTGTACCATAACTTGCTAATACATAATCTCCAATCCAAATCGGGATTGGTTCTTTTGTAAATGGATGTTCGGCATAAGCTCCTGTAAATACGCCAGAAATGGTTTTTACATCTGCCATACGATCGCGTTCGCTTCGCTTTGCAGTAGCATCAACATAAGCATCAACAGCTTCTTTTTGTTCTGGTGTAGTTATTTGAGATACATACTCGTGCTCTGGAGCCAAAGTCATAAAACTTACACCATAAATGGTATCTGGTCGTGTTGTAAACACAGAAATAGTATGAGATTCCTCGTCGCTTTGCTCTGTCGGAATGACATTGAAGGTCACAGAAGCACCTACGGATTTGCCAATCCAGTTGCGTTGACTTTCTTTTAAGGCATCTGTCCAATCAATAGTATCTAATCCTTGGAGTAAACGTTCGGCATAAGCAGAAATACGCATGCTCCATTGTGTCATTTTTTTACGAACTACCGGATGACCACCACGTTCGGAAACACCATTGACAATTTCGTCATTAGCTAAAACAGTTCCTAATGCTGGGCACCAGTTGACTTCCGTTTCTGCTAAATACGTTAATCTGTATTTAAGTAGTATTTTTTGTTGTATTTCTGATGAAAACGCATTCCATTGATCAGCCTTAAATACATCTATATCATCATCACAAGCTACATTAACATTCGCATTTCCTTCAGTAGAAAAAACAGCTACTAAATCTTCAATAGGTTTTGCTTTATCATCTGTATAACAATAATAAGATTCAAACAATTGAATGAAAATCCATTGTGTCCACTTATAATATTCAGGGTTACTGGTACGGACTTCTCTACTCCAATCAAACGAAAAACCTATCTGATCTAGTTGTCTACGATAAGTTTTAATATTTTCTTCAGTAGTTACCGCAGGATGCTGACCTGTTTGTATAGCATACTGCTCCGCTGGCAATCCAAAACTATCGTAACCTTGCGGATGCAATACATTAAAGCCTTTATGGCGTTTGTAACGCGCATAGATATCACTAGCAATATAACCTAGCGGATGACCTACATGTAAACCTGCTCCACTTGGATAAGGAAACATATCTAATACATAATATTTAGGCTTATCACTATTGTTAACGGCTTTAAACGTTTTGTTTTTCGCCCAATAGTCTTGCCACTTTTTTTCGATTTGATTGAAATCGTATCTCATAGTATTGCCTGCAAAATCAGGTGTCTTTTTAATATATTGCTTACTAAATAAAGCTGCAAATTTACAGGTATTGCAACACATTTAAAAACTAAACGTTGTAATACTCAGCAGAAACAATTTCTTTTTTATTTTTACGGTATTAATTATCCTGTATGGCATCATCTTTTGACAAGTATCAAAAACGAAAACTTATTTCTTCATACATATCTGTAGTTGTTAGTATTGCTCTCGTTTTATTTTTATTAGGCTGTTTGGGTTTGCTCGTTATTAATTCTAAAAAGGTAGCTGATCATTTTAAAGAACAAGTAGTAATGACTATTTATTTGAATGATACCGCAAAAGATGTTGAAGTCAATCAGCTTAAAAAGAGTTTGATTATGGCCGATTATTCTAAAGAAGCCATTTATGTTTCTAAAGAAGAAGCTGCCGAATTTATGAAAGCTGATACTGGCGAAGATTTTATGGATTTTGTAGGTTATAATCCGCTTAAGAACTCTATAGATGTGTATTTAAAAGCTGATTTTGTGACAACAGAAACTTTAACCGAAATTACAGAAGACTTATCTGAAAAAGGGTTCATTGAGGAAGTCCGCTATGATAATGACCTCGTAGAACTGATGAACAACAACGTTAAAAAAATTACATTTTGGGTTTTAATTATTAGTGCGTTATTTACACTTATTGCCGTATTACTAATCAATAGTTCTATTCGCTTAGCTGTATATTCTAAACGTTTTATTATTAAAACAATGCAAATGGTTGGTGCTACCAAACGTTTTATTAGAAAACCGTTTGTATGGCAAAGTGTAAAATTAGGAATTATCGGTGCTATACTTGCGCTCATTGGTATGGCTATCGTTCTATATTATTTAGATATATCTTTCCCTGAGTTACAATTACTTCAGAATACTGTTTTAATTGCAATACTCTTTATTAGCGTTTTTATACTAGGTGTTATTATTACTTGGATTAGCACTTTTATTGCCACTCAACGTTTCTTGAATTTAAAAACCGATCAGTTGTATTATTAGATACTTGTAAAAATAAATAATGACGTTTTTCGTTAATATTCAAAATCACCAGTCATGAAAAAATCAACTTTTACGATATTTAGTGTTGGTATCATACTCCTTCTGATCTCATTTTTTCTACTAAAATCGTGTATTATTCAAAACACAAAACCAAATGATTGCGAAATTGTTAACGCAACAATTACTAGTATTACTGAAGGTACTAGTTATGATATTGTTTTTCGCACAAATAAATCGAACTCCTATTACATTAACAGAGGCATAGAACAAGGCTTAAATTTAGACTCTCTTAAGAGAAAAGTTTTAAATAAAACCGTTACTTTGCATTTAGCAAGAATAATGGGAGGAGTCACTTCGAATCACATTTCGCAGATGGCTTTAGGTGAGAATATCATTTTTACAGAATTTAAAAACTAATGGGAGAGCAAAAACGCAAAGAAAACGCTAAAGGCGATTTTATATTTGGAAAGAAAAATTACAAATGGCTATTTATTGGTCTTGCTTTTATAGCTGTTGGCTTTATTTTAATGTCTGGCGGAGGTAGTGATGACCCTAATGTATTTAATGAAGGTATCTTTCATTGGAGACGTATTCGTTTAGCACCAACACTAGTACTTATTGGTTTTGGCATTGAGGTTTATGCTATTCTTTTAAACCCTAATAAGAAATAATTAATTTCTATTTACTTTTTAATCTTCTAAGTCCTCTATTTTAATATTTTTGTGTCATGGATATTATCGATGCAATTGTATTAGGAATTATACAAGGTCTTACCGAGTTTTTACCTGTGTCTTCTAGTGGACATTTAGAACTCGGCAAAGCTATACTTGGAGACCATTCTATTCCTAAAGAAAGCTTATTATTTACTGTCGTTTTACATTTTGCAACTGCATTAAGCACCATTGTGGTGTTTAGAAAAGATATTTGGTCGCTTATAAAAGGTGTTTTAAAATTTGAATGGAATGAAGATCTTCAATTCGTTTCTAAAATTGCTATTTCCATGATTCCTGCAGTTATTGTTGGATTGTTTTTTGAAGAGCAACTAGAGCAACTTTTTGGTGGTAACATTATGCTAGTTGGTTTTATGCTAATCGTAACCGCCATACTTTTATTTTTAGCTGACAAAGCAAAAGACACACAAAAGAAAGTAAGTTTTAAAAATGCCTTTGTCATTGGTATATCACAAGCCGTTGCTATGCTTCCTGGCATATCGCGCTCTGGTGCTACTATTTCAACTTCTGTATTATTAGGAAATGATAAAACCAAAGCCGCACGCTTTTCATTTTTAATGGTTGTTCCTTTAATTTTTGGCAAAATGGCTAAGGATATTTTAGGAGGAGAACTTACTTATAATGCTGCCAATTTCACCTCATTAAGTATTGGTTTTGCTGCTGCTTTTATTGCTGGTCTTTTTGCTTGTACTTGGATGATTGCATTAGTAAAAAAGAGTAAGCTTTCTTATTTTGCTTTGTACTGTATTATCGTTGGAAGCATTGCTATCATCTGGTCTTTATTCTAATGAAAACAGGAGAAGATTATAAAGATGGCCAGGTTTTATTGATTGATAAACCACTGCAATGGACTTCTTTCCAAGCTGTAAATAAATTACGTTGGGTCATTCGACAAACCTTTAATATTAAAAAAATAAAAGTAGGCCATGCAGGCACTTTAGACCCTTTAGCTACTGGTCTTTTGGTGATTTGCACAGGTAAAATGACCAAACAAATTAATACCTTTCAAGGGCAAGAAAAAGAATATACGGGTACTTTTGTTTTAGGAAGTACTACACCATCTTACGATTTAGAAACCGAAATTGATCAAACGTTCTCTACTGAACATATTACAGAAGATACAATTTATGCCACTACAAAATTATTTATAGGACATATAAAGCAACATCCTCCAATTTTTTCAGCTATAAAAAAAGATGGTAAACGTTTGTACGAATTTGCTCGTGCTGGTGAAACTGTTGAAATTAAATCGCGTGAAGTTCATATTTCAGAATTTGAAATTACAAAGATTGAAGGTTTAAATCTTCAATTTAGAGTTGTTTGTAGTAAAGGCACTTATATCCGATCTTTAGCATACGATTTTGGAAAAGCTTTACATTCTGGAGCGCACCTTTCTGAATTAAGGCGAACACGTATTGGCAACTTTAATGTTGAAAATGCCATAACTCCTGAAGATTTCATTAAAACATTAGCTTCGGAATAATTATTGATAGTTTATGTTATATAATCTTTTTAGTAAATTATCTTCGTATATCTACATAACCTTATAGCATTGTATTATCCACTACTTTGAAACTGATAGAACAACATAAAGCTTTTATTATTACTTTTCTACTCACAGGAATAGTGGTTTTTGGTATGTTCAGTGTACATCTTACTAAAAAGAATGAATTTATTGCAGAGAGTCTTTATGAAATAGAGCCTAAAACTGAAGAAGAATTAAAGGAAGAACTTGCTAAGATTGAAGATTTAAATGCGCCTTCAACCAATAAAGCATTTAACGAAGACCAAGAGTTTAAGGAATTGATGAAGAATTTTAAAATGGTAAGTTCTAATGATTTTGAAAAAACTACTGAAGCCATAGAAGCACCTAAAGCAAATGATATTGAAGAAGAATTAACAACAAACTCATCGTATACAAGTAATAATTCTTACGCACTAAAAGCTAGCGAAACCGAATCTTATAACAAGCTTAAAGAAAAATTAAAAAAACGTACCGACAATAAAGATCTTACTGAAGAGCATGCAAAAGGTAATAGTACTTTGACTTATTCCTTAAAAGACAGAACACTTTTAAACTATAATACTCCTAGGTATTTATGCGAGCGTAATGGTAAAATTGTAGTGAGTATTAAAGTTAATGAAAAAGGAGATGTCATTGATGCTTCAGTAAACGGCGCATCTAACTCAGATAATCAATGCTTAATTGACCATGCTATTGACTATGCTAAATCTGTGCGTTTTAATACTTCGGATCGTCGTAACCAAATTGGTACAATAACCTTTTTATTTAAAGGAAAAAAGTAGACCGCTGATTTCTCAACGGCCTACTTCACTAATTAAACTTAACAATCTTACTTTTATTTTTGGTCTAAAACAGCGACTAAATCGTCAATAATTGCCTGACCTTTATCTTTATTATACCAAACCTGTAAATCTTCCTTAAATTCAGGCGTCAATTTTCCGTGTTCAGCTTTATATTCATTAACCAATTTTGTTGCTACAGAAGGACGAGGACCAAAAGTGTCAGCAACTTTATCAGTAGTGTCATCTATCATAATTAACTTAGGAATGGCTTTTCCTCCATTAGTTAAAAATGCATTCATTAAAGCGTCATGCTCATCTCTTAATACTACTCTATAGGTAATATTTGTATTTAGTTCTGCTACTTTATTAATAACAGGCATAATATGTGCTGCATCACCACACCAACTCTCAGTTAACACTAACCAAGTCATTTTACCGTTAAATGCTTTAATCTTTTCTTGAGCAGCTTCACTAATCTTTACCGTTTTGTCCCAACGTTTCATACGTCGATCATTAAGAACCGTATAATTAGCTAACGCTTCTGTTTTTTCAGCACCTGTTGTAGAATTTTCAGCAACCATTTGCTTTACTAAATTCTTGTAGTCTTCATAAGACATGCTTGTTTCTATACTCTCTGAAATTATATCTTTTACCATTGTACTTTTTAAAACATTTATAATACTAAATTAATATTCTTTTACTAATATTAACCTAACAGTTGTTACATTAGTAGCACAAAAATTTAAAACTTACACTTATGGAGAAACATAGATGTGGCTGGTGCATTGGAGATGATTTATACGAGGCTTATCATGATAAAGAATGGGGAGTTCCTGTTAAAGATGATGATCGCCTTTTTGAATTTTTAATCTTAGAAACGTTTCAAGCAGGTTTAAGTTGGATTACTATTTTGCGTAAGCGTGAAAATTTTAGAAAAGCGTTTGACAATTTTGATTATAAGAAAATTGCGAAGTACAATCAGAAAAAGATTGATACCTTACTACAAGATGCCAGTATTATTCGCAACAAACTTAAAATTAACGCTACCATTACAAATGCACAAGCTTATATGAAAGTGCAAGACGAGTTTGGAAGTTTTAGTAATTATATTTGGAAGTTTGTAGATGGTAAACCCATAAAAAATGCATTAAAACATTATAAAGATGCACCTGCCAATACACCATTAAGTGATGTTATTAGCAAAGATTTAAAAAAGCGTGGTTTTAAATCTGTAGGGTCTACAGTAATTTACGCCCAAATGCAAGCTACAGGTATGGTAAATGATCACGAAGTTGGATGTTTTAGGTATAGTGAGGTTTAAATAGATACGCTCATAGATATGAGATCGCTTCGCTGTTAGATATTAGATATTAGATATTAGATATTAGATATTAGAACAAAGATTCTAAAAGTAGTTGGAAATTAGAAATAGCCTCACTTTAATTCTGAACTCGTTTCGGAATCTAACCTCAATCAAATAGTGATCTTGAATCAAGTTCAGGATAACAGTTGTTTTGTATTAAAAAGATTATATAAACTTCTTGTAATAACCCTACTTATGCTTGTCATTCCAAACTGGATTTGTCACCCTGAACTTGTTTCAGGGTCTCCCTTTGCATTGTAAAAAGATGCTGAAATAAATTCAGCATGACAATAATCATAAATATCTCAAAAATTTAAATTACAATTTTCTTATTTTTGAAAATCAAACTATTAACTCAAACTCATCCCTTAATCCCTTCCAAGGAAGGGAAAACTAACATATATGCTTAAATTCTTCCGAAAAATACGATATACTCTTATGGAAACAGAGGACAGAACGTTAAGAAAATGTCTAGTAGACATTTTTAGTGATGTGCCAGCTTGTGGCGATGGAATTAAAAACTATAAACATGATTAAATTCTTTAGACATATTCGTAAAAACTTACTTATGTAAAATAAAACGTCAAAGTACCTTAAATACGCCATTGGCGAAATCATCTTAGTGATGATTGGTATTTTGTTAGCATTGCAAGTGAATAACTGGAACGAGCAACGCAAAGAAAAAAAAATCAGAAAAGAACTTGTCGCTTCATTAATTGAGGATTTTGAAGGCACGCAAGAGATACTATCACAAGTTATTTTTGAAGCCGATTCGCTTTTTAATAATATGAATACGTTTTATGATTTAATTTCTAAAAAGACTCAAATAACAACAGTAGATTCTCTAAGAACATTAGGGCGTTCGTTTTTTAGAAGTGTTCCGTTTGAACCTATTTTATCCACTTATAATGAGGCGAAATCTACAGGAAATCTTAACCTTATACAAAGTAAAGCTTTTACAGATAAAATGACCGCTTTTAATCTTGCACATAAAGGATATAATCAGGTAAATCACATAAGTACTAGTAATTATTTTAGCGGTGCTATGTGGGATTTAAGGAAAACTTTTGGTTCTAGTTCAATACTCATAAAAACCACTGCAATTCCAGAAAAAAATAAGTTAAAACCGCAAATATCGTATGCTGAGTATCTATTTATTGTAGAAAGTCCATTAGGAGAAGCTGCTTTGGAAAATCAATATGTAGTATTTCAAAATATGAAGAATATTTTTTCAGATATGGACAATGCTATAAAAGGTATTATTGCTATTTTAAAAAGCTTGCGAGAAGAGGAATAGTGTTGTTTGTCATTCAGAGCAAAACAAAGTGTAGCGAAGAATCTCATTTTAATAAATTTATTGCTTATTTATATAGATTCTTCAGTCATTGCATTCCTTCTGAATGACAAGATTACAAATACCTCAAAAATTCAGTTCTAGAAATTGCCTTAGCCCCTAAACTTTCTAGATGTTTTGTATGCAACTGGCAATCTATTAATTTATAATTTGAATTTTGTACAAACGTAATAAACGCAATTTTACTGGCATTACTTACTTTAGTAAACATACTTTCTCCGCAAAACACTCCATTGCCAGTATCAATGCCATATAATCCGCCTACGAGTTCTTTATTTTGCCATACTTCTACGGATTTAGCATAACCTAATTGGTGTAACTTTATATAAGCTTCAATCATAGATTCAGAGATCCATGTCCCTTCTTGTCCTTCTCGCTTTGCGGCTGCACAATTATTAATTACAGCTTCAAAATTTGTATTTATAGTTACTTTAAATAGCTCTTTTTTTAAAAGTGTTTTCATACTCTTAGACACTTTTAAATCCTCAGGAAACAAAACAAATCGAGGATCTGGAGACCACCACAAAATAGGCTCTTCACTTTCAAACCATGGAAAAACGCCTTTACTATAAGCATAGAGTATTCGCTCAGGTTTTAAATCTCCTCCAATAGCTAACAAACCATCTATTGAAGCTTCAGACACATGAGGGAATTCTATTTTTTGATTTAAAAAATGCATGTATTATCCCTAGTTTATAAATTGGTTTATTTATTATTTTTAATAGTTCATAAAAAAAGGCCTGTTAAATAACAGACCTTTAAAATTTCTTTGCTTAAAATGGCAAATCATCATGATCGCCATCGTTTAGGTCGCCTGCAGGCTCAAAGGCATCTGTAGGTGGTACTGGTGGCATCTCTGGCGAAGCTGTTTCTGCTTGTAATGCTTCAATTCGCCATCCTTGAATAGAATTAAAGTACTTCGTTTCTCCTTGAGGATTTACCCATTCTCTGCCTCTTAAGTTAATATTAACCTTTACTTGTTGACCTACTTGATAGCTGTTTAATAAGTCTGTTTTATCTTGAACAAATTCTACCATAATATGTTGTGGGTATTGCTCCTCTGTTGTTACAACCACTTCTCTCTTTCTAAACCCATTGCTCCCAAATGTTTGTGTTTCTCCAATCACTTTTATACGTCCTTGTACTTCCATTTTGTTTGTTTTATTGTATTTATGCTCAGTTATTATTGTATACTATTTATAAATTACGAAAGTAATAACTTCCATGCAGATTCTACATCTCCATAGCTTAAATAATTTCGTGCAATTTTATGCTTTTCTCTATGCGATGCATTTTTAATATCTGGATAACGCAAAGAAATATCTTCTATAAAAGCATCTATCTCTTCTTGCACAGGTAAAGCTTCTACATTACCTAACATCCCTAAATTATTACCTGTTAAAATCATACTATCTCTTACATGAGCTGGCATACCATCTACGCCAATACCTAAAGTACTTAAGGGTTTAGGAATTTCAAAAAATCCTTTTTTAGCTCTACTATAATAACTGCCTCCTGCTCTTGCTACGAGGTCTAAAGCTTCTTGATTTATTGTTTTATCTTCATTTAAAACGTCTTCAGAAACATGAAATTTTAGTACTTCGCAAATCACTAAATTTCCTGCTCCACCACCAGATCCAAGTGCAATAATTTCATTGACTTTACATTCAAACTGAACTGGAGATTCTGCCACTCTATATGGTTTTACTATATCAGAATCTAACATGTTTAATCCCGCTTTTTCAAACTCATTAACCTCAGTTGCATATGCTGTACTGCTTAAAGACATTTGCTGAACGATATCATAGTTTACTATATTAACAACCACTTCTTTTGTTGCTTCAAGATTATTTAATGTGTCTTTTTTAGTAGCATCTCTTCCACGAAGTGCAGGAGAAAATACTAAGATTGGTGGATTAGCACTAAACACATTAAAAAAACTAAATGGTGATAAATTAGGGTTGCCATCACTATCTATTGTACTTGCAAAAGCAATAGGTCTTGGCGCTACTGCACTCAATAAATAAGCATGTAATTTAGCCGTAGTTAAATCCTTAGGGTTAAAAGATACCATGTTGTCAACACATTTTTACCAAATATAATTATAGTTGTCTGTGTTGTAAAATAATTTGTAATTAGTTTAAACAATATTATTAACAGAATTGCATTATATTTAAAACTAGAAATTGCACTAGCTAATGCGCTTTACTTTAAACCGGAATATCATCCGTTGGATTATTATTATATCCTCTTTCTTTATTGTTTTATTAATTCTTTGGAATACATATTCGTTTTTCCAGCACTTTAAATCTGAAGAACGCGCAAAGATGAAAAATTGGACATTAGCTTATACCGAATATGTATTAACTTTTACAGACACTACTTCTCTTAATGAAAATGTAGAAACAAATAGAGTTGTTGATAATATTATTACTGACACAAGTTATATTGTGACACCAATGATTCTTATCGATTCTAATAATGATATCATTAGTTATAGAAACATCTATGGCAAAAATAGAATAAAAGGTAATAGTGGCCCGGCAAATATATATAATAATAGAGTTGATTCAGCCTATGTTCATGATAATAAAAACCGATTAATTAATAGATTTAAAAGAGAGAATCGACCTCTAGTATTAAAAAGCATTAATCAAACACTATATTATGGCAACTCTCCCTTATTAAACAAATTAAAATACTACCCTTTAGCACTTTTATTAATCATTGTTTTGTTTGCGGGTGTAGTGTTTTTCTTTTACAAAAGTTCTAAAGTTGCAGAACAAAATAAATTATGGACAGGTATGGCTAAAGAGACAGCTCATCAAATTGGCACTCCTCTTTCTTCACTTGTTGGTTGGACAGAAATTTTAAAGTCTGAACAAGTAAATCCTGAATATATTACTGAAATTGAAAAAGATATTGATCGTCTTCAAACCATAACAGATCGTTTTAGTAAAATCGGTTCTGTACCAAAACTTGAAATTACAGATATTGTGGACACTACAAAAAACACTTATCAATATCTAATATCGAGATCTTCTAAACTTATAGATTTTGACATTATTTGCCCTGATCATAGTATAAAAGTTAACCTCAACGAACAATTATACAGCTGGACTATTGAAAACCTAGTAAAAAATGCTATCGATGCCATGAAAGGCAAAGGACAATTAAAACTTGAATTGTTTGAGGCTAATAAACAAGTCTATGTTAAAGTTTCAGATACTGGAAAAGGCATTACTAAGAGTCAGTTCACAAAAATATTTGAGCCTGGATTTACTACTAAAAAACGTGGTTGGGGTCTTGGATTGTCTTTAGCCAAACGTATAGTAGAAGATTATCACGATGGTAAAATAAAAGTACTTCACTCTGAGATTGATAAAGGTACTACTATTCAAATTGCTTTAAAAACAGCTTAAACATGTGCTGCGATAGCCTTAGCTGTAGCAATAAACTCTTCTTCTGTTAGTTTTTCTTTTTGAATAAAACGAGCATTTTCCATTGAATGTAATGGAATTAAATGGACATGTGCATGCGGAACTTCTAAACCAATAACCGTCATTCCTACACGTTGACATGGAATTACTTTTTCAATCGCTTTTGCTACCCGTTGAGAAAATTCCATTAACCCTAAATAATGATCAGATTCCATATCAAAAATCTTATCGATCTCTTGTTTTGGAATACAAAGTGTATGGCCTTTAGTATTTGGGTTGATATCTAAAAACGCAAAAAAATCTTCGGTTTCAGCAACTTTATAACACGGAATATCTCCGTTAACAATTTTGGTGAATAGGGATGCCATTAATTATGTCTTAATCTTGTAAAGATATAAAGATTCTTATTGATTAAATCAATTGCAACTTTTATTTGACACTTAAAGTTACATTTTATCGTTTCTTTAACTTCTGATTAAGCGGATTCTATCGAGATATTTCTAGTATATCAAACTTCATTATTCCATTAGGCACTTTTATCTCAGCGACTTCACCTACTGATTTACCTAATAACCCTTTACCTATTGGAGAGTTTACAGAAATTTTCCCTGAGGCTAGATCTGCTTCGCTTTCTGCTACTAAAGTATAAGTCATCTCCATATCATTAGTTTGATTTTTAATCTTAACGATAGATAAAGCTAAAACCTTGGATGTATCTAATTGAGATTCATCAATTACACGAGCATTTGATAATGCTTCTTCAAGTTTTGCAATTTTCATTTCTAACATTCCTTGCGCTTCTTTAGCGGCATCGTACTCGGCATTTTCACTTAAATCTCCTTTGTCTCTTGCCTCTGCAATTGCCTGGGAAGCTTTAGGGCGTTCTATATCTTTTAACTGTCTAACTTCTTCTCTTAATTTTTTTAAACCTTCTTCTGTATAATAAGATACTTTACTCATAATCTCTACGTTTAATTAAATAAAAGATGCTGAACAACATTTCGACAAGCTCAATGTAAAAGGTTCAGCATTAAAAAATCTCGTTTTCACGAGATTACATATACAAATATACTAAATATATATCGGATGTTTTTAAATATTGTAACTTGCAAATAAAAAATTGCCTTAAATGAAAAAATATGTTTTGCTCGTTTTAACGGGCTTTCTGCTTAGTTGTAGTAGTGATGATACTAACAACAATTGTAACTTTTTAATTAATGTTGGTGTTAATGCTACTATAGATTTAAACCTTCCTCAATTTAGTCAATTACAATTTCCATCTAGTGTTGTAAGATTAGAAGGACAAGGTAATGCTGGTATTATTTTAGTACGTGTTAATAATTCTACAATTAGAGCTTGGGATGGCGCAGATCCTAATCATGTATTTGACACTTGTTCTCGCTTAGAAATTAATGGTATAAGCGCTACATGTGGTTGTGCTGACGCCAATGAATACGAATTAATTAGCGGGCAGATTTTAGGCGATAATCCTCAACCCTGTACACTTAGAGAGTACAGAGTTGAAGCTATTGGCAGTAATCGATTTTTGATTACTAATTAAAATTTTAAGGTTACACCAAACAAAGCATTTATACCTGTTTGAGGATAAAACCCTGTTCCGTCTACAGTTGTAACACCATTTCCTGATCCGTTTGGCACATCGAAACTGAAGAAGAATCCATTATTTTCATATG